>NZ_JANUDV010000001.1:0-890481 GCF_024810055.1 Rhizobium sp. BIGb0125 | reverse complement strand
CCGGGGCAGTCAACGTGTGCGTAGTGACGGTTAGGCGTCTCATACTCAACGTGGGCTGTCGAAATGGTGATACCACGAGCCTTTTCTTCAGGAGCAGCGTCGATTTGGTCATACGCCTTGAACTCGCCGAAGTACTTGGTGATTGCGGCCGTCAACGATGTCTTGCCGTGGTCAACGTGACCGATCGTGCCAATGTTAACGTGTGGCTTGTTCCGCTCAAACTTGCTCTTTGCCATGTGAATTGCTTCCTGTGAACGTGAAGTAGTTTCCCCGGCGAACCGGTTTGGTGTCGCCGTTTAAGGCTTTGTAAGCGAATGCGCAAGACTTAATTGTCAAACAGAAATACCGTTCGACCCTCAATGCGCGATATAAGCGTGCTTACGTGCCGTTAAGGGCCCTATATAAGAAGAAGAGTGCGCGGTGCAAGCACAAGGGAGCGGCGACTTTAGTGCCCCCCGACCGGCCAGATGATTCCCTGCCACAAAATGACTTTATTGTGATTTGCCATGCAAGATATGGTTTACGGCAAGTTTCCGATGTCATATGACGCCTGTTAATCGCCTTGGGGAGAAAGGCGACGGGCCAAGCCCGAAATCACATTTCCTGCCTTCACTGACATTGTTAGACGCTTTCTCCTGCGCCGCCCCATCATCCGCTTCAGGATATATCCATGGAAATTTTCACCGCCGCCGGATTTACGGCATTCATTCAGGTTATCGCCATCGATCTCGTGCTCGCCGGCGACAACGCTATCGTTATCGGCCTTGCTGCAGCCGGCCTTCCCGCACATCTGCGCCGTAAAGCCATTCTGATCGGCATTATCGCCGCAACCGTGCTGCGTATCGGTTTTGCCGCCGTAACCGTACAACTCCTCGACATTGTTGGCCTTCGTCTCGTCGGCGGTCTGTTGCTGGCTTGGGTATGTTGGAAGATGTGGGTCGAACTGCGCGAGCAGAACGGTTCAATGGAAGACGAGGTCACAGACGATGAAGCCGACCTGACCAAGGGACACAAGACGTTCTTCCAGGCAGCTATGCAGATCGTCATTGCCGACGTTTCCATGTCGTTGGACAACGTGCTGGCTGTGGCAGGTGCGGCACAGGAGCACCTGACGGTTCTGGTAATCGGCCTCGTCGTTTCCATCGCTCTGATGGGTCTGGCCGCAAACTTCGTTGCGAAGCTTTTGCACCGCTACCGCTGGATTTCCTATCTCGGCCTGATGGTCATTATCTATGTTGCCCTCAACATGCTCTATCATGGCGGCATCGAAGTCTGGCCTTACGTCCAGCCATATCTTGGCCAGTAACCAGCAATAAATGCCTCGTTTTCGGCAAACCAAACAGTAAACAACTGGTTTGCCGGAAACATGTGTCAGTCATTTATGGCTGTGGTTTCGAAACAAAACGGGACGCGACGTGCATTTCGTCAATTTTTGTCCCGTATTTTAACGACAAAAGAATAAGTCGTTAACTGAACTTGTTCAGCAAGCCTCAACAGATCTTCGACAATATGAGCCCGGAACGCCTCATGATGAGGTGTCTTGCATGGGATGTACCATATGTTTATCGACGCTATCGTTACCCTTACTTTGATTATTGCGCCTCTCTATCTTTTCTTCCGCTGGGTTCAGGCGGATTCGGAAAGACAAGACAAGCCGACATCAAACGGACCTGCTTCCTTTCGATAAAGGCAGCAGCACCGACAGCACGCGGCGATAAACCGCTCCGCCCCTCCCGGCTTTCAAATTCTCTTTCATAGCTTGTGATCGGCTTTTGCTCTTACGGTTCCGTACCGTAGGAATGCGATGCACATCACCCAAATGGGGCATTACAACAGCCCATTCTGGTGTTGAATTAACATCTCGTTCACCATAAGCTACCTGCTTCCGCGCCCGTATCGTGCAGGCGCGGCTGCAAAAACCATGAAAGAGTTCATGCACACACCAGTCCTGATCACCGCCTATGTGCTGATTGCAACCATTTTCATTGCCTATACCGGCATTGAAATCCTGCGCGACAATACAAAGCCGCGCTTCGCTCACTGGATTGGAATTAGCCTGTGCACCCTCTGGCCGGCACTGGTTGTCATGGCACTCATTTCGGTCTTTGCAGGCAGAATGCGCCTCAGCCAGAACTGAATGCAGCGCAAGCCGACCTCACGTCATCTGTGACCATACACATCGAGACAAACGGCCTGTTAACTTGGCTACGACAGCCGTAGTTTCTCTCCTGCCGTTACCCGAGAACACGATCCCGCGCCTCAAGAATAGGTGACGGTGGCTAGCGCCCTGATCTCTTGAACGTGAAAACAACTGCGCCTGTGGTTCCAGCCTCTTTTGTTTCGGTCGATCGAAACGCCAGATTGACTCTTGTTCAAAATGAGAACATTTATAGAACAGATTTGAGGGACATCATGGCTCAGGCTGAAAAAATCATTGTAATGACGTTCAAGAAGAACCGTGGCGGCATCGTGCCCGGTGAAATGCGGACAGCGTCCAACCCAGTAGCAGCGGAAAAAATCGCTGCCGCGATGGCACCGCGTCACGTTGGCGTAGCGGCCTACAAGGTGATGGTTGACGATGAAAGCGGCGACATGGCGTCACCCATCCTGATCGCGTCTCACGGTGAGATTGCCGATCTGGACGGCGACTGATTGGTGACCTTCTTAGGCACACGCTACTCGCAAAAAAACTGCGATTTTCTTGCTGAAAAAACGGTCTGAATCGCTCTGCTTTTTTACGGAGCTTGCGAAGCGTGATGCATTTTTCCGCTGCCGAATTGAAAAAAAACACGCAGCCACAATCGACCCGCGTGGACTGACATGCAGTGACACGAGCGAAGCAATAACGGATGTAAGTGATTGAATTGATTGGAGCGGGTAGCGGGAATCGAACCCGCGTATTCAGCTTGGAAGGCTGCTGCTCTACCATTGAGCTATACCCGCGGCGGTGATTTCGATCCGTGCAGAATGGTGGAGGAAGTTGGATTTGAACCAACGTAGGCTGAGCCAACGGATTTACAGTCCGTCCCCTTTAACCACTCGGGCATTCCTCCAGTATTCTGCGAGGATCAAGCTACCAAGCTTTAGTCCAGATTTCCGTGTCCGGCGCGTCGCCGTTCGTCGTCTGTGGCCGGGTATATGACTGCCCGATCTTCATCTGTCAACACGCCCTGTCACGAATTTTTCGAAAAAAATTCAATTGCCTTACACAGGCTGTGGATAGCGCGGGGGCTGGTGTGATGAGATCGCCGGAGATATAAGGCGCTATGAGCAACGACGATCAAAATGACAAATCCACCCGCGACACGCACTACGCTAACCTGCGCCGTGCCGTACGCGATGCAAAACGCGAACGGGGTGAGATTCCCACCCCCGCCTTCCAGAAACGCAAGCGCCAGGGCGCTGATGACTGGAAGCCACCGCAGCTGAATGCCGACCAGGTCTATCTGTATGGCCTGCACACCGTGCGCGCGGCACTTTCCAACCCGGAGCGGCAGATTATCAAGCTGTCGGTCACGCAAAATGCGCTGGCACGTCTGGAAATCGGCACCGCCGAAGAGCAGAAGTTCCCGGTGGAAATGGTATCGCCGCAGGATATCGACAAGGTTCTGGGACCAGAAGCCATCCATCAGGGCGTGATGCTGGAAACCCGGCCGCTGCCAGTGCGTAAATTGTCTGCCCTGAAGGACAGCCCGCTTATTCTGGTGCTGGATCAGGTGACAGACCCGCACAATGTCGGTGCCATCATGCGCTCTGCCGTTGCCTTCAAGGCTGGCGCCATCATCACCACCATGCGTCACAGCCCCACAGAATCGGGCGTCATGGCGAAATCTGCCTCCGGCGCGCTGGAAATGATCCCTTATATCCAGATCACCAATCTGGCCGATGCGCTGGGTGAACTGCACAAGCTCGGCTTTTTCTCGGTTGGTCTTGATTCGGAAGGTCCGGCCCCGATCGAACAGACATTCAGCGGCGAAAAGGTCGCCCTAGTTCTCGGCGCCGAAGGCAAAGGCCTTCGCCAGAAGACCCGCGAAACCGTCAGCGCGCTAGCACGGCTGGATATGCCGGGCGAAATAAAGTCGCTTAACGTTTCCAACGCAGCCGCCATCGCACTTTACGCAACGCAGCAGTTCCTGGCTGGCGCGACATCTCGTAAGTAACCCACGCGTTTCGAGATCGCCGACATGACATCTTCCTTTCCCGAATATCCGAAAACACATTCGGGAAAGGTCCTCTGGCCATGAAGGATGTCGGCCACGGCTCTGTGCTTGCGCAGGGTGAAAAGAGGACAAACGGCTGGATCAGCCACGCCAACGATCCCGTCGGCATGGAACGCATCGAAGCCTTCTTTGCGGCGCGCGGTTATGAAATGCACCGCCACGATACATACGCCATAGGGCGAACCCTCTCCGGCATCCAAAGCTTCAATTACCGTGGCGCTCTGCGCAACAGTCGTCCCGGCGGTACCATGGTCCTGCATCCGGACGAAAAACATGACGGGCAGGCTGGCGCCGAAGATGGTTTTCATTACCGCATTGCCTATATCGAACCGGCCGCTATCCAGTCTGTGTTGCGCGGCCGCCCCCTGCCCTATGTGCATGGTGGCATTTCCGACGACCCACGACTGTTTGCCGCAACCAGCCGTATTCTGCGCAACGTAGAAGACCGTATCGAGACCTTCGAATATGATGATGCCCTTTATGATCTGGCGCACGCCCTGGAGGCCGCAGCGGGCACGGCACCGGCCAGCGGTAAAAAACTGATCGATTACCATTCCGCTGAAATGGCACGGCAATATCTGCATGAGCTACCGCAAACAGCGACGATGGAACATCTGGAGCAACTGTGCGGACGCGACCGCTGGAGCCTGTCGCGCGATTTCCGCACCCTCTTTGGCACAAGTCCCTATCGTTACCTGACGATGCGCCGCCTCGATGCGGTCAAAACCGCACTGCGCACCGGGCAAACATTGGCAGACACCGCCTTTTCCTCAGGTTTTGCCGACCAGAGCCACATGACACGGCAGTTCTCAAAAGCCTTTGGTATCAGCCCTGCCCGCTGGCTGGGCCTGCTATATCACCGACAGGTGACAACGAGATAACCAGCTGAAACGCTGCACGATCGTTCAAGACGCCGGTTGTCATCACGCCTAATGCTCAGGGCTTTCTAACAGGATGCCTGACATGCAGAAAACCTATACGCCCGTGCGTTTTGACGAAAAATTCCCGCTGCTGACCGAGCACTGGCAGCCACGCGTTGTCGCTGAGATGAACGATTACCAGTTTAAGATCGTTCGTATTCTCGGTGACTTCATCTGGCATGAACACGCACAGACCGACGAGACCTTTATCGTGATGGAGGGTGTATTGCGCATCGACTTCCGTGACGGCGCCGTCACTTTGAAGGCTGGCGAGATGTTTGTCGTGCCAAAGGGCGTCGAACATAAACCTTTCGCGGAACATGAAGTGAAGCTGTTGCTCATCGAGCCGCGTGGTGTTCTCAACACCGGGGAAAGCGGTGGAGAGCGCACCGCTGTCAACGACATCTGGATTTGACGTCTACGCCGCCAACGCATAGCCGATAAAAAAGTCGCGCAGCGAAACCCGATGCGCGACTCTTGTGCTCAGACCCATCATCCGAAAAAGTGTCAGGCCTTTTTCAAAAACTCGGTGCGCAGCACCAGCCCCTTGATCTTGGCATGGCGGCAATTCACTTCGTCCGGGTTGTCGGTTAGCTGGATACCCTTGATCATTGTGCCACGCTTCAGCGTTTCGGAGGTACCTTTGACCTTCAGGTCCTTGATCAGCGTAACATTGTCGCCGTCCTGCAGGATCGCGCCGTTCGAATCTCTCACATCCATCATCATTCCAATCGCGTAAATTGCTTTGTCCAGACGCACGGCTTAACGGTTGCAAATACGGATTGTCTAGTGCGGCATTGATTGCAGGTCGCCAACATATCCCATAAACTTCACCGACTTGCGGAATCGCAAAAATAACCAGCCGAATGGAGGCAGCACAGCAATGACCGACACCCCCAAGCCAACCGGAGAGTTGACACTTCGCACTCTCGCCATGCCAGCCGATGCCAATCCGGCCGGAGATATTTTCGGTGGCTGGGTTATGTCACAAATGGACTTGGCAAGCGGCATTCGCGCTGCAGAACGTGCTCGCTGTCGCGTTGTCACCGCATCGGTGAAGGAAATGGCCTTTGAGCTGCCGGTCAAGATCGGTGACACGCTGAGCATCTATACCGATATCGTTCGCGTCGGCCGCACATCCATTACGCTCAGCATCGAAGCCTGGGCACACCGTTCGCGCTATAACAAGCTGGAAAAGGTAACTGCGGCAACCTTCATCATGGTTGCGCTTGATGATGACGGCCAGCCGACTCCGGTCCCTGCCGAAGTATAATCGCATTCCCCAAAGGGAATGTTGCAGGCATGAAAAAACCCTTCCGTCTAAGCCAGACTGGAAGGGTTTTGTTTTTCAGAGCAATCGCATTGCTTCGCCTGACATCGCCTTGCCGAATGGCGCGACCTTGTCAAACGGCTCCCAGAGGAACTCGCGCCACAGGCGGGCGCAACCGGAGCCATGGTCAAGACCAAAGCTCTGCGGGAAGTTCAGAACGTAATTGGCTGTGAAGATATCGCCACTGAACACCATTTCGATCGGGTTGCGCGCATCATGCATGACAACGGCCGCAAGGTTGCGTGGCCTGTGCAATGCCAACAGCTGCGAAATATCGATCTTGCGATGGGCATAGGCGTCGTAATAGGCCTGCGGCAACAGGATCGGATCGGTGCCGTAGGAATTCGGATTCCAATTATGCGTCGCGATGGACTGTTTGACCTTGGCCAAAAGCTCAGGACGGAAACCGGTCTGCGGGTTTACCGCGAAAGAGACCAGCATCGCATTGTTGCCGATCATCGCCAGTCGCTTGTCCATCAGAATACCAAAACGAAGCGAAGCATAGGCACCAGCACTGCACCCAACGAACTTGACGTGGGTAATGCCGTTTTCGACAACATATTTGATCAGCCGATCGAGGATCTCGTCTTCATGCTCGAGATACCAAGAGGTCTTTTCTTCGACAAACCAGATGACATGCGCATGGTACTGCGGAATGACCGTGTAACCATCGAGATTGGTGTCGAACGGCACACCCGGATTGGAGTAGGCCTTGTTGCCGTAACCGTTGAAACAGACGATCAGGTTTGTCGACCGTGAAGGGCGCACAACAGATAAGAGACGGCCTTTGGCCGGTGCTACCGGATTATTCGCAAGGCTATCATGCACCTGTATATTCATGCCTATCAAAGCTCCATCTGGACACCAGCAAATACAAGTGCTTTACGCAGCCAAACTTGCGCCAGAGTGGATTAAGGCATGCTCTAAAAGTGGCTTTCGACTAGCGAAAGCCCTTTGTTTCATAGGTCGGCACGAGGCCGATCACATTCGAAGATACGGTGAGGCCCTGTCGAAATTTAAGCCAGGAAAAATGCCCGCGGTCAGATCATTCACGTTGACACCGAATTGTCGCTGCAACATTGCCGCCGCCACCTCGCGCACATCACCAGTTGGCATCAGATCACGGTCATCAAGCAGATTGCTTTCATCAAGGCCCGGCCACTTTCCTAGCACCTGCCCGCCGGCAATGTCGCCGCCAGCCACCAGCGCCACACTGCCGGTACCATGGTCGGTGCCGCCAGTACCATTTTCACGCACTGTACGGCCAAACTCGGTAACGGCAAGGACAACCGTCTTTTTCCAGACATCATCACCCAACTGGTCTTTCAGCGTGTTGATGGCAATCATCAGGTCTTTCACCGTGCGAGCAAATTGGGCTTTCTGTCCTGCATGGGTGTCCCAGCCATCAATCGAGAAGCTGGCAATGCGATAATCCTCACGCAGCAGACCTGCCGTCAGATTGGCAACATCCCGAATACCCTGTCCGCGTTTTTCATCTTCAAATAGCATGTCGGCCGACATGTCGGTTTTCAGTGCTTCGCCGAGAACACGCGAAAAATCGGGATCATTGGCGTAGAGCCGTTTCAAGAAACCGATCTCGTCTTCCGGCATGGTAATGTCGGACACCGATGACCAGACATCGACCTCATTGGGTCCGGACAGGATGAGCTCCATTGATGTGTTGATGTCGATGGCCTTGCGGTCAGCAGAGCGAGGAATGGTCGACAGCGCGCGGTTCAGCCAGCCGGATCGTTCGTCATGCACGGCCTGGCCACCGCTCTCCAGCATGTCCTGCCCGTCAAAATGGCTACGTGCATCACGATATGGCGTCGAAACCGCATGCACGAAGGCAAGTTCCTTGCCCTGCCACAGCGGCATCAGCGCTTCGGCCGCCGGGTTCAGGCCAAAGAATCCATCGAGATCCAGCAGTCCGCTATCGGGTGTCATCGCCAAACTCGGCCGCATGGCGGCAAACAGCGGATCACCAAATGGCTGCACCATGTCCAGCCCGTCCATCGCACCACGCAATACAATGGTCACGAAACGGTTGTCGCCCGGCATGGCTGCAAAACTGACCGGCGAAAAAGCCGGCACGGCAGCGGCACAGCAGGCCGTCGCCAGAAAACTGCGGCGGCTCAAAAGCATGTCTTCAGAGAAAGTCATAATCTATCTCCTGTTGAATTCCGGTGATGAAAGAACAAGCGTTATGCCGCTGGCCCGGTTTGGGGCCTGCTGCACAACTTTAATCGTGTCGTCTCGCGCCATATCCGCCAGCGCGTTTTGCAAAAGAGTTTTCGGTTCGATATTGCGGCCAAGACTGTTGGCGGCTTTTCGCGCCCATAAAATGCGTTCGCTAATCTGGCTGGGGGAAAGCCAGGTCGTTACCCCCTCTTCAAATCCAGCCGGACTTGGCGGCTGCCACACCGGCTGGCCCATGCGTTTCAGCGCAGCAATTGTCATGCTACGGGCAAGTCCGGGTTTGCGGACATTGCAGGTGGCGCCCGGCACCGCCTCACCCTTTGCCAAAGGCGCAGGTTTGGCAATGTCGCCAAACATATCCGCTGCAGTATTCGTTCCGGATGCAGATCCCGGGTTTTGCACGGACTTAGACATCGCCGGAGCAGTGGTATTGTCAGCCATATCAGCAGAGTCACCGTCGGGGGACATTATATCACGCCAGCTTTTGCGGTCTATGCCAAGCGCCCGTAACCCGGACACCACATAGTCGAAAGGCAACTTCATCTTTCGTCCGGGGTCGCTCCACGCCCTTGGCTGCGACACCATCACCTCATAAACCTTGGCCAGATTACCATCGCTTGCCCGCCAGGTATCGACCATAGCCTTGATCATGTCGGTTGGTGGCTCATCGGCGATGAAATGTGCCACCAGTTTGCGACAGATATGTTCAGCGGTTTCATGTCGCGCGGCGAGATCATCCAGCATCGACAAGCAATCATCGACCGACCGTTTGCGGCCACCATAGGAAACGCCGAGCACATCGATCTGCCCCGGCTCTGCCAGACGCGGGCGAAACAGCATCTCATACTGGTCATTGACAGTCATACCGGTCAGCACCAGAGCGGCGGATCGCACATCCGTCTGGGTGTAGCCGCTGCCCGCACCCATCGTGTGCAGTTCCAGCAGTTCTCGACCGAGATTTTCATTGAGCCCGCGTCTGCGGTGCTGCGCCGCGGCCGAATCAGGGCCAGCTGACCGGTCCTGATCGAGGTAGATCAACATGGCTGGGTGGAGGATTGCCGCCTGCAACAGATCACGGAAGGAGCCGGCCAGATGCGGGCGAATAGCTTCGCTTTCATAAAGCGGCGTCAGCAACCGCATTGGCAGGGCTTTATAGGCATTGACAGAAAAATGGTCGAACCAGAAGCCGGACAGGCGCTCGTGAAAACCGTATGGCGAAAACACCGCCTGTGTCACCCGTGCCACGGCATCGCGCTGGAAGGCCTGATTGGCCTTTTGTTGCAAAAGCTTGCGCCTCTCACGATCCCGCTCACCACCATTGTTGATGCCACGAATTTCCTTCAACCCTTCGGCAAGGTCATCGGCGCGTTGCCGCGCTTCATCTATGCCACCTCTGGGAAACATCGGTTCTGACCGGCTGCCATCGGCCAGTTGGCCAAGCAGATCATCCAGCCGCTCGCCTTGCTTTTCGTGAGGTGACAGGCCGTAACCAAAGCGGATCGCAGCCATAGTCGGAGAGTAGGAAACCATATCTGCCACTCCTGCCAACATTCGGGAAGTGACAGGCTCTCAAGCAAAACGGGCGGCAATCGAGCGAAACTGCGGCCTTTTTCAGACATGGATAATTTGTAATCCAAAGCGTCCTTATCACCATGCGCTTGCCATCTAAATCACGACAAGGTAGTTTTTGGGGTAATCTGTAGAAGGAGTTTTATGCGCAGAAGCTAGATGAGCACCGCTTCAGGCGGTTTCACAGCTGGTTCAAATCTGAGCCGGCGTGTTTTTACGCATACTCACTACGGAAAAAATCATGTCGAACATAGACATTACCATCCGAGCTTACGGGCCTTCGGATCAACAGTTGCTTTCGTCCATCTGGTTTGAAGCATCGATGACTGCCCATGCATTTCTGGGAGAACAACGGCTGCGACAGCAGCGTAAGTTGATCGAGGAAATTTATCTGCCACAAGCCGATACATGGGTGGCGTGTATGAAGGATGAACCTATCGGGTTCATCGGGCTTATTGATAACTTTATTGGCGGCCTGTTCGTGTCTACGTCCCACCAGGGCAATGGCATAGGCAAGGCATTGCTCTCACATGCGCTCACATTGAAAGGCGGACTTTCTCTGGATGTTTACGCCGCCAATCAAAATGCACGGCAGTTCTATCTGAGGAACGGGTTTCGGGAAATTTCCTGCAGTCCAGTCGATGACGAGGGTCTGCCCTTTCCCACGATCCGTATGAACAGACAATGACCAAGCAACCGGCGGCGCATCAGTTGCGCCGCCGCCCCCCCAAAAAAAACTGTTTAAAAAGGCAGATCACGGGACAGAGCGTCACAGTGACAAGTCAAAAAAACTGTGCCAGTCAGGTGCGATGAAGCTCATTCGCAAAATCATGCAGGATCGCAGTTCGGCTGGCGCTGTCGCCATGCTGGCGCTGCTGCTGTTTTTGCTGCAGGGGCTGGCCAATGGCGTTGCCCATGGCAACATGGCCACCATGGCACTGGCCGCAGATGAGATTATCTGCTCCAGCCATTCCCCCGCTGGCGCGACAGAAAAACATGACCCGGCCGGCAAAACTGCCAATAATTGCTGTGGCACGCTCTGTCGCCTGGCATCGGTTTCTTCCACCGCCCTTGTGGTCACGCCAAACGAACTGGCAACAGCCCTTCTGCCAAAGGTGGATATTACCTTTGTGCAGCCGCAGGCCCACCAGCCGGCCACGCCACCCAATCGGGAATCGCAGCCTCGCGGACCACCCGTTTCCACGCAACTCTGAAAGAACAACACACCGGCCCAGCCGTTCATCCTTTCATTTTGCGGAGACATCCATGTCCGTTACCACCTCTTTTGAGGGGCCACGCGCGCCTGCGCAATCCTCTTCGATCAATCTCTATCGCGCCGTCTGGCGCTGGCATTTTTATGCCGGTCTGTTCATCCTGCCTTTCATGATCACACTTGCCATTACAGGTGCGCTCTATCTGTTCAAGGACGAGATCGACAATGTCATTCATTCCGATCTCAAGCGCATCGACATCTCGCAGAATGCGCCAAAAGCCAATCCATCCGACATTGTCGCGGCAGCCTTGGCTGCGGCTCCTGGCACGGCGGTCAAATACACCACACCTGACAACCCCGCTGCATCGACCGAAATCACCGTTAGTACGGCGGAGGGAAAACGTGCAGTTTACGTCAACACTTATACAGGCGAGGTGTTGGGTTCGCTGCCCGATCGCGGCACCGTCATGTGGACCGTGCGGTATTTGCACAGCCTGAAATACTTCGGCACCTACGCCCGTTATTTCATTGAAATCGCTGCAGGCTGGTCCATCCTGCTGGTGGCAACCGGCATCTATCTGTGGTGGCCACGCAACCAGACCGGCGGCGTGCTCACTGTCCGCGGCACACCGAAAAAACGGGTATTCTGGCGTGACACCCATGCTGTCACCGGAATTTTTGTCGGCTTCTTCATCGTTTTTCTGGCGGCCACCGGCATGCCATGGTCGGGTGTGTGGGGCGGCAAGGTCAATGAATGGGCCAATGGCAGCAATTTCGGATATCCATCCGGTGTGCGCGTTGATGTGCCTATGTCGAGGCAGAAGCTTGATGACATCTCGAAAACCTCATGGTCGCTGGATCAGGCACAGATTCCGCAGTCACAGGGCCATGATCATGGACAGGGTGATAGCGGCCATGAAGGTCATGCTGGCCACGCCAACATGTCTGCCCCGCAACAAGCACCAGCCATGAGCGATACGATTGGCATAAACGGTGCCATTGCCCGTTTCGAGCAGCTTGGCCTGACACCGGGTTACGCCGTGGCCCTGCCGACCAATCCATCCGGTGTCTATAGCGGTTCGATCTACCCGGACGACCTGTCCAAGCAGCGCGTCATCCACCTCGACCAATATAGCGGTGAAGCACTGATCGACATGAGCTACGCGGATTACGGTCCGATGGGCAAGGCTCTCGAATGGAGCATCAACACCCATATGGGGCAGCAATTTGGTCTGGCAAACCAGATCGTGCTGACCTTGGCCTGCCTCGCCACCGTGCTATTGGCAGTCTCCGGTGGTGTCATGTGGTGGAAACGTCGCCCCAAGGGTTCGCTTGGCATTCCGCCGATGCCACAGGAGAGACGGGTCATGCGTGGCCTGATTGCGATGCTGGCGATTGGCGGCATTCTTTACCCGCTAGTCGGGTTAAGCCTGCTGGTGATGCTGGCGCTGGATTTCGCAGTTCAGAAAATGGGTAAAACCAAAATCGCTTGAGAAGAAGAATAGGAAAACAGCGGCCGGGGCTATCCCGGCCTCTTCCGCGCCTAGAGATGATATTCCTTGCAGACCAAACCATTCGGTGTGCGGTATGTCTGAAAACCCATGGCCTCATAATAGGCCTGCCCCAACATATTGTCCGCGCCAATGCTGGCATCGATGCTGCGCAGGCCAAATTCTCTCGCGGCACGCAGCGTATCCCTGAACAAGGCAGATCCGACACCTCTGCGCGCGGCAAGCGGGCTGACATGGGTACCAATTATGCCCCAACCTTCAGCCACGTCCCAAGGGTTCCCCACCTTCGCAAGACGCAGCGATTGAAACCCGAGAATACGCCCATCGTCGTCTTCCGCCACTACGCACTGTATGCGGTCTTCCGGATCGATATAGGCGGCCAGAATAGTAGTCTTGTCGGTGGGCGTCTTGCGCAAACCGGCTGCGAAAATTTCGTTTTGCACGGCTGCCATGCCTTCGGCATCATCTGACATTGCAGGTCTGGTTTTCATCATACCGCCTTCATAACTGAATGCCAGGATATGAGCAGCAATCGAGAGGAAAGGCCAGTCACATTGATTTACCGCGGCAAATTACCTCTATCTATCAACGTGATATTTGGTTCAGCGGATTCAATATATGAATACGAATGAGACTTTCCTGGATCGATTCCCACGAAGACTAGCCATTGCTGCGAAGACCGACGCCGCCTGACCAGAGGAGTAAAAATGTCCGAAACAATTTTACGCTACGTGCCGCTTGATCCCAACTGGCAGCCATCGGACGAACAGTCAGGGCAAGTGGTGTCATTGTTGAAAGCCATGGCGCCGCTGGCCGAGAATGTCTCGGGCCATTTCGAAGACGATGTGCGCTTTTATGATCCCGGCGAGAACTGGTCGGGTGTAAAATGCCCCAACTGCAAGGCGGATGTCGAGGAATGGTGGGGCGAAGCAATGGACACGGCCTTTGCCAGCGAATTCAAAAATCTTTCAGCCGAAGCTCCCTGCTGTAGCACGACCGTGAATTTGAATGGGTTGGACTATGTCTGGCCCGCCGCCTTTGGGCGTTTTGCGCTCGAGGTCCTCAATCCCAATATGGATGACACAACGCACGAGCAGGATCAGCAGCTTGCCGAACGCCTCGGCACGCCGCTTCGAAAAATCTGGGCCAGATATTAAGCCAGCCCAGATCCGTAAATGCACGATGTCAGGTTCTGAAGATAAATGACGCACCCAGCGCAATCAGTGCAAAACCTATAACGTGGTTGATGGTCAGGCTCTCCTTCAGCCAGAAGATCGAGAAGCCGGCAAATACGATCAGCGTGATGACTTCCTGCATCGTCTTGAGCTGCGCTGTCGAATAGACCTCAGAGCCAATACGGTTGGCAGGGACCGCCAGACAATATTCAAAAAACGCGATGCCCCAGCTGGCCATAATCGCCAGAAACAGGGCGCTGCCCTTGTGCTTGAGATGCCCGTACCAGGCAAAGGTCATGAAGACGTTTGAGGCAATGAGCATCAGGACAGGCCAGATGTGGGCAGGGCTGATAGAGAAAGGCATGATCGACCTTTGGAGATTGTGAGGGAAACCGGAACCGAAAAACAGAACATCTTCGGAATTTGGCCACTTGCTTACAGCATCTGGCCAAAAAGTGTACTGGGCTTTTTTGCGAAGCAGATGCCCTGATGTAGAAGGTATCGGCTCCATTCTTTCACCTGCCGCACGGCAATGAAAACGGAGGATAAGACACGCCAGCATTCGTTCGGTTCCATGTAGGGCGACGTTTCCTTTTTGTACTCATTTTTTCATTGCCGCCCCTTCCTTTTTGGGCGGACTCTCTCCATATTCCGGGCATGGCCAAATCTCCGAAAAAACCCACCGACCAGACCTCGCGCTCCGATGGCTTTGCTGAAATGCCGCAGGCACCTTTTGAAGGTGCTCCGCTTTCCGGCAGCGTGGCCGATTGGGTAAAGCAGCTTGAAGCCGAAGCGGAAGCATCCTCGGTTGAAACCCAGCGGGAGATTGCCTCAAAGGCGGGCAAGCACCGCAAGAAGATCGAGATCGAAGCCCGCAAGGCTGCAATCGATGAAGCGGCCAAGACTGCAAAAGGCAACAAGGCCACATCTCAAAAGACATCGCGCGGTGTGTCGATTGGCGCATCCAACGACCCCAAGACCCGTGCAGCTGCCGGTCTGAACCCGGTTGCCGGTCTCGATGTCAGCCTTGAAGAAGCAGAAAACCTCGCCACCGGTGCGGTCACGGCCACGGTGGATGCGCTGTCGAAGCTGATTGAAAGCGGTAATCCGCTGTTCAAGGATGGCAAATTGTGGACCCCGCATCGTCCTGCTCGCCCGGCTAAATCCGAAGGCGGCATTACGATCCGCATGCAATCGGATTTCGAACCTGCCGGTGATCAGCCAACCGCCATTGCCGATCTGGTCGAAGGCATCAATTCGGGAGAACGCTCGCAGGTTCTTCTCGGCGTGACCGGTTCGGGCAAGACCTTCACCATGGCCAAGGTGATTGAGGCAACCCAGCGCCCTGCGGTTATTCTTGCCCCGAACAAGACGCTGGCCGCACAGCTTTATTCCGAGTTCAAGAACTTCTTCCCCGACAATGCGGTGGAATATTTCGTTTCCTATTACGATTATTACCAGCCGGAAGCCTATGTGCCGCGCTCGGATACCTTCATCGAAAAGGAATCGTCGATCAACGAACAGATCGACCGCATGCGCCACTCCGCCACCCGCGCCATTCTGGAGCGTGATGACTGTATCATCGTCGCTTCGGTTTCCTGCATTTACGGTATTGGCTCGGTGGAAACCTACACCGCCATGACCTTCCAGATGCAGGTGGGCGACAAGCTGGACCAGCGTCAGCTTCTGGCCGATCTCGTGGCACAGCAGTATAAACGGCAGGACATCAACTTCGTGCGTGGTTCCTTCCGTGTGCGCGGTGACACAATTGAAATCTTCCCGGCCCACTTGGAAGATGCCGCATGGCGCATTTCCATGTGGGGCGATGAAATCGAAACCATCACCGAATTCGATCCATTGACCGGCCAGAAAACCGGCGATCTGCAATCGGTGAAGATTTACGCCAATTCGCACTATGTCACGCCGCGGCCGACGCTGAATGGCGCCATCAAGTCGATCAAGGAAGAGCTGAAAGGCCGTCTTGCCGAACTGGAAAAGGCTGGCCGTTTGCTCGAAGCGCAACGTCTGGAACAGCGCACCCGTTACGATATCGAAATGCTGGAGGCCACCGGCTCCTGCGCCGGTATCGAAAACTATTCCCGTTACCTTACTGGCCGTAATCCCGGCGAGCCACCACCGACGTTGTTTGAATATATCCCTGACAACGCGCTGCTGTTCATCGACGAAAGCCATGTCTCCGTCAGCCAGATCGGTGGCATGTACCGAGGCGACTTCCGTCGCAAGGCAACGCTGGCGGAATATGGCTTCCGCCTGCCCTCCTGCATGGACAACCGTCCGCTGAGGTTCGAGGAATGGGACGCCATGCGCCCACCAACCATCGCTGTGTCCGCCACACCTGGCTCCTGGGAGATGGAAGAATCCGGCGGCGTCTTTGCCGAACAGGTCATTCGCCCCACCGGCCTTATCGATCCGCCGGTCGAGGTTCGATCTGCCCGCACGCAGGTGGACGATGTGTTGGGTGAAATCCGCGAGACTGCGCAGGCTGGTTACCGCACGCTGGTGACGGTTTTGACCAAACGCATGGCGGAAGACCTGACTGAATATCTGCACGAGCAAGGCGTACGCGTGCGCTACATGCACTCGGACATCGACACGCTGGAGCGTATCGAGATCATCCGTGATCTGCGTCTTGGTGCCTTTGACGTGCTGGTTGGTATCAACCTGCTGCGCGAAGGTCTCGACATTCCAGAATGCGGTTTTGTCGCCATTCTCGACGCCGACAAGGAAGGTTTCCTGCGTTCGGAAACATCGCTCATTCAGACGATCGGCCGTGCTGCCCGTAACGTTGATGGCAAGGTTATCCTCTATGCGGATAACATCACCGGTTCGATGAAACGTGCGATGGAAGAAACCAGCCGCCGCCGTGAAAAGCAGATGGCCTACAATACCGAACACGGCATTACGCCGGAATCGGTCAAGGCGCGCATCTCCGATATTCTTGATTCAGTTTATGAGAAAGATCACGTAAGGGCTGATATTTCTGGCGTTTCCGGCAAAGGCTTTGCCGATGGCGGCCATCTGGTTGGCGCCAACTTGCAGGCACATCTCAACGCGCTGGAAAAACAGATGCGCGACGCAGCAGCCGATCTCGACTTCGAAAAGGCCGCCCGTCTGCGCGACGAAATCAAGCGCCTCAAGGCTGTCGAACTGGCGGCAATGGACGACCCTATCGCCAAGGAGGAATCCAAGGCGCAGGAAGGCATCAGACGCGCCGCGCAGGCCACCCGTGAATCCCTGTTCCAGAAACCATCGCTGGATGACATGGGACCGGGCACGGACACCGCCAAGCCGTTGTTCCGCAAGAACACGCTCGACGAAATGACTGTTGGCCGAACTGAAAAGCCAGTGCGTGGTGACGTTCCCGAAAAACCGGCAAGTGAGGGCGGCAAGCGTTTCTCACCCCTTCTCGAAGGCCAGCCGGAAAAACGCACTGACGACCCTCGCCCAATCACTCGTGCCAAACCCGGCTTAGGTTCCTATGAAGATGTCGTGGACGAAAAACAGCGCAAGGGCCGCACAAAAGGCAAGACCGGTAAACCGGGGCGTTAACCACAAACATGCAGCGTAGGAACCCAACCTACCCGTAAACGTTACTGAACTTTATTGGGAACCCGCGAACCCGCAAGGGAGAGACGGTATGACGCGAAAAAATCTGGCAACCCTTTGCCTTTTCCTGTCCTGCGGATCTGCCTTTGCCGGGCAGATCGAAGACGCCACCTTCAGCAGCAAGGCACTCGACGCCGATCTTTCAGTCAACATCTACCAACCGGATGGCGAACCACCGGAAAACGGCTGGCCGGTGCTGTATCTGTTGCACGGCCATGATGGAGACCAGAACAGCTGGCGCGATCTCGGCAACATCCAGAAAACACTGGATGGCATGATTGCCTCAGGCACCATCCGTCCGCTGGTCGTGGTCATGCCGGGCGCAAAGAACAGCTGGTATGTCGACTCATCAGCAGTTGGCGGACCGGGTGATTACGAGACAGCCATAACGGGCGACCTTCACTCGCATGTGGAAAAGACGCTTCCTGTTCGTCAGGACAAGCAGGGTCGCGCCATAGCTGGCCTGTCTATGGGTGGGTTTGGCGCGCTGCGTCTAGCCTATGACCACGAAGATCTTTTCACAGCTGTCGCCAGCATGTCCGGCGCAATCTGGCAAAACGTACCAGCCGAAGATCTCGATAAAACGCCCGCCGAACTGAAACTCATTCAGGACAGCGCCTTTTTCCACCGGGTTGACCGCACGACGATCACCAGCGGCATCGTCCTGCCATCAACCGGCGATCATTTCTCCGGCGCTTTTGGTACGCCATTCGACGCGCGGTTGTTCAATGAAAAGAACCTATTCACTCTGGTCGCGCAACATGTCGTGGAAGGACAGGACTTGCCGGCCACTTATCTCACGGTTGGCGACGATGACGGCTTTTTTCTCTGGCGCGGCGCCGTTGCCCTGCATGAAACATTACAGGCTGACAATCGCACATCGGAATTGCGTATCACTGACGGCGATCACGTCTGGACCGTCTGGAAGACCTCAATCATCGATGTGCTGAAATTCATCGACAGCAAATGGGATAGCGACAAGGCTGTTGCCGAGAATTAGCCGCAGATATTCACCTTCTATTTGCCAATTTTGCCGAGCATTTGGCGCCTACGTGCCCAGCAGTCGCATAAGTCGTATTTTGCTATTATGCGTTAAACCTGCATCAACCCCTTGCTGGCATATCTCCACCCAAAGCAAAAAGGAGACATGCCTCATATGATGATCGGTTTTAAAAACACCCACAATCAAACCGTCTACGTCAATCCGGCACAGGTGCTTTACGTCGGTGCATTCGAAGAGGACGTGTCTATTATCGCCATGGCGCTGGCAATCTCCGGCGGCAAACCTCTGATGCTGCATGTCCGTGGCAGTGTTGATCTGGTGCAGCAGAAACTCTCCGGCACGTTCCCGTCGCGTACATAAGTTTTTCTGGACGCTTTATGATGATCCCGCTTTTTTTGTAGAGCGGGATGATTTTGATTTATGAGAGACATTTCTCTCTGCGGCCGCACGAATGAGCGCTTTCAAAGCCTCTTCAGCGATCACATCATCCTCATGAAAATCGATTGCGCGGCGTGTATTGCCCTCAAGGCTGGAATTAAACAGCCTGGCTGGGTCCGCGACTGACGCACCATGGGCAAAGGTCATCTTGACCACATTTTTGTAGGTCTCGCCGGTGCAGATAATGCCGGCATGTTCCCAAACAGGCACGCCGCGCCATTTCCATTCTTCGATCACCTCGGGCACCGCCTGTTTTATCAGTGCGCGAATTTTCGCAAGCTTTGCTCCACGCCAGTCACCCAACTGTTCGATCCTCTCGTCGATCAAAGCAGATGGATCACCCTTGTCCTGCACATGGTCCTGTTTTTTATCCGGCATGGTTGTCACCTGTACCCTCGGGAACCGCGTCATGATCTCAATCCTCTTATAGCGTATTTCAGATCATGCTGACGTTCTAATCTACATTTTTTGCTGGAACCAAAACAATGCCTATCCGTTACTCCCCCGAACATAGCGTTCGATACTGAAAGGGAAGAAACATCATGAAAAACAAGGTTTTCGCACTGGCTGCTGCCGCAGTCCTCACCTCCTCTGTTGCCTTTGCACAGACAGCGACAACCCCGGCTGCACCGTCTGCTGCCGCCCCTGCAGCTGCTGGCGCTGACGCCACTCTGGCCGGCCCGGGCATTACAATGGGCATGACGCCAAATGGTCCGCTGAAATTCGTCAACGTGCAGAAGACCGATCTGACCGCCTCCCAGTTGGAAGGCCTGGATATCTACAACGCAGCCGGTGACGACATTGGCGAGATTGAAGATGTGGTGATTGGTGACGGCAAGTCGGTGATTGGCCTCGTTGCCAGCGTCGGTGGCTTCCTTGGCATCGACAAGAGCTATGTCGTGCTCGATCCGGCCTCGGTGGCTGTCCAGAATGACAATGGCACATGGAAGGCCTATGTCGACACAACAAAGGAAGCGCTCGAAGCCGCTCCTAAATTGGATTACGACAAGCTGGACGACTGATCCCCCTTGTCAGCTCCAGCGAAAAGCCTCTGCTGAAAAGCAGGGGCTTTTTTCGTTTTGAATGCCGCCCCGCTATTCGACGCAGCTTTGATGTTGCTTGATAATCAACACCAGACAGGCCATCGTCGTTCTTCTTGATTTGCTGGAGATCACAAATTTGCCGCCGGATATATCGACAGGAGCAGTCGTTCAGGATCGTGCCGGGATGATTGCGGGGATGACGCCGACGCTTGATACAGAGACCTATATTTTCTGCGCACTGCCGCCGTCCGGCGCAGATCAACATATTGTCCTCAATGCCCTAGCCACGTTCCGCGAAGCCGAGGGCATCAGCCTGATCTTGCCGCTGGATAAAGCAATATCGCTGGACCTGACAATGACCCAGCCGCCAATGTCTCGAATTACTCTTGAGGTATATTCGTCTCTTGAAGGTGTCGGTTTGACCGCCGCGGTATCCACTGCACTGGCTGACAAAGGCATTGCCTGCAATATGGTGGCCGCCTTACATCATGACCATGTGTTCGTGCCGCACGACAGGGCAAACGAGGCCATGGATATTCTGCGCGCCTTGCAAACATCGGCCTTACGATAGGTCAGCGATCAATTTTTACAATGAGGCCCGTGGTCGGTGAGCGGGTTGCTGATATGGAACCCCGAGTGATCAAGACCCGCGACATGAAAAAAGCCGCCATCCCTGCCCTTCTGACATTGCTGGCTTTGCCCGCTGCCGCTCATGCCAACAACTGGCGCCCGGCAGAACAGATCAAACCCTATACGGTGCGCGGTTCAACCGGCATGGAGCTGTACCAGTCGATCGGCGCTCGCGGACCCGAGGCCGGCTCCGGCCAGGCCATCGCCTACACCACCTTCAAACTGACATGGCGCCGGGATTACCGGCCACTGCCGGATGGTGCCTGTGTGCTGGCCTCCGCCCGGCCCAATCTCACCATCATATACAGCTGGCCCAAACCCGCCACCAAACTGTCTGGGGCAATGGCAGACAGCTGGCAGACCTTTATCCGCGGCGTCGAGACGCATGAACGCGTTCATGGCGAGCACATTCTCGACATGGTTCAGAAAATCGAGGCTTACAGTGTAGGTCTGAGAGCCGAAAACGACCCGAAATGCCAGAAGGTTCGCGAAGTTTTGCAAAAGCGGCTCGGTGAACTGTCCAACGAACAGCGCCGTCGCAGCAGTGATTTCGACCGGGAGGAAATGTCACCCGGTGGCCGGGTGCACCAACTCATTCTGGCGCTGGTCAATGGACCGTAATCCAATGACAGACAAGCGGCTGGCGGTTTATTCCGCCGCCTCTGCCTTCAGCGTCACGACGCGTTCCATCATCTCGATCTCGTAGGAATAGCCTTCCAGCATGGTATAGGCCTGCTCGATGGCCTCGATCTGCGCTTCGGCATTACGAATGGCCTCTGCGATGGATTGGCTGCGCGAACGCAGCATAGAGCCGAGCACATCGGTTTCCGGCTTTTTGCCCAGCCGGTCCATATGTTTGCGCACGCGGGTGCGATGACGCTCAAGCTCGAGAATGTGGAAACGGCTTTTGAGAATATCATCCGTCAACTTGCGGCGCATGGCCGCAACAGGATCGAAACTGCCCGGCTCGCGCTCATCCAGAATGAACTCGTTGACCAGTGTTTCCAGCATCAGCAAACCCTTGAGATCCTTGGGGTCTGCCAACTGCGGATCATAACCGGTGTCATCGAACACCTTGCGGCGCACCGGGTCCTTCAAAAGATCATAGGCTTTTTGCAGGCTGGAGAATTGCTCTGTATCGCCACCACTATCCGGATGCGCGTTTTTTGCCAGCTTGCGATAGGCAGCCTTGATCGCTGCCTCATCCGCATCACGCGCCACACCAAGCAAAACATAGGGATCGATCAACACAGCACCTGTTTTACGCATTCACACCAAGGGCGACGATCCACCCGCATGAAGCAGACCATACGCAATTTTCACGCCCGACGGCAGTCCTTGATGTCAGTTTTCACGACAAACCTGCCATGCCCGTGGTGATAAGCCCACCATCAGCCATGACATTTCAAAGCGGAAAACACGCTTTAACCGCAATTTTGTCAGGCGCATGTCCATCTTGCCAACAATGCCCACAAAACTGTGGAAAGCGGAAGTCGGAGAATCAGAAGGTTCAATTTCTCGCCTAGCCCAAACTCGGGCGGCCATCAGACACGTCTGCAACTTCGGGCAATCGTGTCTTCGCAAAACGAACGCGAGACGTTGACGACAATCTATCGTCAACTGCAATGCATTGATTTAAGGGAAAAACTGGTGCCCCCGACAAGGTTCGAACTCGTGACCCCCTGATTACAAATCAGGTGCTCTACCAACTGAGCTACAAGGGCAATCCAGTGCGTGTGGAATTACCAGATTCTTTTTCTGTGTAAAGCGAAAATTGAAAATAAGCATGCTGAACATGCATTTTTTTGTTCGCAAACCGGAAATGGGGATTTGTCGAGGCTAAGCCTTACTCATCGTGCAGATAATAAAGCTTGTGAACGATCAACCACTTACCATCGATTTGTAGCAATGAGAGGTAATTGGTGAAGTTCGCACCTGCAAAACTATCGCGCAGTTTGACGGACGCGGTCTCGCCAGCGGTATCAATGCCAAGAATCTCATAATCGAGCTCATGGTCCGGTGACGGAGAATCGACAGACTTGATCTGATCGATGAAATCACTGAGAGACAGCCACTCAATACCGCCCTGATAGTTACCGACGATGGCGGCTCGCGGATCGAAAAGTTCCCGTAACCTGTCCTCATCGGCAAAGGTCATGGCGTGTACATAATCAACGACAGTCTCAGAAATGGAACCGGGCATCGTTTTGGCCTCGCGTTTATGTTTCTTCCATTCGCATGTTTTAGTCAGTCAACTTGAACTGAAAGACAACATACACCTGAAACAACTTACTCGCCAGAACCCCCAATTGTCGCCGGTCCACCCCACAGCCCTAATCTGTAGGACAGCGCCGCGCTGGCTCATCATTCCAGATCCAGGGTCATCACGACAGGGCAATGGTCGGATGCCTTGGGTCTGTCCCAGCCGGTGCGCGGATAATGCTCTACCGCCTGCCCGGGCGGGAAAATGGTGCGATACGGCTGGCCATTGCGAATAATGTCCGGCACCTGGTTTGGGTTGAGGCTGGCAAGGCGCGGTGATAGCCAGATGTAATCAAGCTGGCACAGATGCTGTTCCTGTGGTCCGCGCGAATGATACAGCGTCCACCGGTCCATCACATCACGGCGCAGCATCGGATTGATGGCAAAACCATCGGCACTCAGCACATTCAATGCGCTTTCATCCTCGTTGACGGGCGTAAAGGTGTAGCCCTTGCGCCGGTCACCGTCGATTAGCACCTTTTCCTGATAGTCGTTCATGTCGCCACAAATGGCGAAATTCATGTCGCGCGCCTTGCCTGCGCCGAAGCGGCTTTCAATAATATGGCGCACGGCTTTCAGTTCGGCATGCCGGATGGCCATGGTGCCAAGTCGCGCATCCGTGGATTCACGCGAATTGGTCATCGATTTCAGATGCACTACGTAAAGCGTGAAGGGTTTGCCGCCGATACGCAGGTCGAGCTCCAGGCAGTCGCGTTTGAAAATCTTGTCATCTGGCTGGTTGGTGACAGCGATATCGGCGTTAAAGAGATGCAGGTCGCGGTAAGTCAGTGCCGCATGGCTTTTGATATCCACCAGTTCGATGCGTTGCCCGTCGCGAGTTTCCTCACGCATGATGACGGCGACATCGATGCCGCGGCTGTCATTGCCCTCCACCAGATATTTCTGGCGATAGCCGTTACCGACCATACGAAACAGATAGCCATATTCGAAGGCCTGCAAGGCCGCCATGTTGTCCACTTCCTGCAGGCAGAGGATGTCGGCATCCGCATCAGCTATCGCCAGCGCCGAAAGCTGGCGGGTATCGTCGGTAGAAGATACCAGACGCGCGCTTTCCAGGGCCTGATAGGTCGCCTCGTCACGGATTTCGAAAAGCTGCATCGCCCTGTCGCGGCGGGTCTGGTTGCGAAAGCCTGTAAAATCAAAGCGGGTGAGCAGGTTTTCGATGTTGAAAGTGGCAAGCCTGAGCGACATGAATCATTCCCGTTTATGCAACAACAGCAACTTAGAACCTTAGCTGTTCGGCGGGCAAGAGAACATGCATTCCATCGGCGATGGAGGTTTTGAACGACCAAGAGCGGGACCAAAAACCATGCCAGTGGATAATGCACCAATTAAATACGAAAACGTCGCAATTTAACGGTTCCGTTCAGACAATTTAAAACTGCGGCATGGTTAGTCCCGGATCGAATGGAACCAAAAGATCAATGATTGATTTTCGGATTATCACACTCAAGGCTCTGGCCACGGGAATATTCGCATTAGGCGTGACCCTGCTGATATCTGTGACATTCGTTCCCATGATGGGAGGCAAGCTTGCGGGCGCTGGACTGATCATGACGATCATCTGCCCGCTTGCAAGCGCAATTCCCATGTCAGCCCTTCATTACTGGAATACTGCAAGACTGCGTCTGGCCCGCAAGGAAGCGGCCGAAGCGCGCGACGAGTTGGCCGTTGCCTATGAGCAATTGCGGATGTCATCGCGTCTTGATCCGCTGACCGGCATTCTCAACCGCGCCACCTTCATGGACGAGTTGGAAAAGGCAAGCCTGGGACAAAAGAGCGGCGGCCTGCTGTTTTTCGATCTCGATTACTTCAAGACACTCAACGATACCTATGGTCATGCCACTGGCGATGCAGCGCTACGCCGTGTTGGCCAATTGGTGTCACGCATGAGTGCAGATGACGACATTGCTGGCCGTATCGGCGGCGAGGAATTTGCAATGTTCCTGCCCTTCCTCAAACGGCAGGACATTACCGAGGCCGCGGAAAAAATCCGCATCGCCATCGCCAACCTGAAGGTCACGACCACAGACGGCGACAAGATCGGGCTGAGCGCCAGCTTCGGTGTCGCCTATTGCGAAACAGGTTTTGACCCGTCCCGCATGTTGCAGGTGGCCGATGCCAACATGTACAGCGCCAAACGTCAGGGTCGTAATCTGGCGGTCAGCTAAAGCCTGACAGACAGTTGCCGTCAGGCTTTCCTTCATAGGAAGATCACAGTCGCCAGGCGGCTCTGATGGCAACCGGAATAAAATCACCAACATTTGCAGCATCACGGCTATAGGCACGGAGGCTCTGGCCATCTGGCAGTTTCAGGCGCAGCGCATAACGCTCCCCTTCATAGAGAGATGACGTAACGCGGCAACGAATACCATCTGCGTCCTGCACCACATCCTGCGGGCGAACAAGAATATCACCGGTCGGCGACACGCCTTTTCCCTTGGCAAAAGCCGGCGCCAGAACATTCCAGTCCAGTTCGCGATTGTCCTGTTGAGGCAGCGCCAGAGAAACGATCGCTCCCTGCCCGACCAGTGAACCGACCAGCCGCCCTTCTGGACGGGCATAAAGCTCCGCTGGCGGTGCCACCTGCAACAGCTTGCCTTGAGACATCACCGCCACATCGGTTGCCAGCGCCATGGCCTCGGACTGGTCATGGGTGACGTAGATCATCGTGGCACCGGAACTGATGTGGAACTCACGGAAGGTCTCTTCCATCTCCTGGCGCAAATGCCGGTCGAGATTGGCCAGGGGCTCATCCAGCAACACCACATCCGGCTCGGTCACCAGGCACCGTGCCAGTGCCACACGCTGACGTTGACCGCCGGAGAGTTCTGACGGGCGGCGATTGGCGTAGTTTTCAAGACGCACGGCTGCCAGCGCGGCGGCGACCTTGCTGCGGTACCGCTCACCGGAGATGCCGCGCACCTTTAGCGGATAACCGGCATTGTCAGCCACCGTCATATGCGGCCATAGCGCGTAGGACTGAAACACCATCGCCATGTTGCGACGTTCTGGCGGCACCATGCTGCCGGCGTCGGCCAACACACGCTCGCCCAGCAGAATGGAACCATCGCTTGGCTGCTCGAAACCGGCAACCATGCGCAGCACCGTTGTCTTGCCGCAACCGGAAGGCCCCAGCAGCGCCAGAAAACCGCCATCACGAATGGTCAGCGAGACATCGTCCACCGCAGGTTTGCCAGTGCCAAAGTCTTTGGACAAATGGTTGAGTATCAGTTTTGCCACGGTACAACTCCCTTCGGCAGTTTGCGGCCAAGCAGTTCCAGAAGCAGCATGAGAATGATCACCATGGCCACGACAAGAACGGACAGTGCAGAGGCAAGATCGAAACTGCCGCTATCATCAAGATTGTAGATAACCACCCCAAGTGTCTGGGTGCCGGCTGACCACAGCAGCGCAGACACCGTCAGCTCATTACAGGCGATCAGAAAGACCAGAATAATCGACGCCCCAGCCGCCGGTGCCACCAGCGGCAGGATGATATCCTTCAACCGGCGCCAGAACCCCGCTCCAGCCAACCGGGCTGCCTCTTCCAAAGCAGGATCGAATTGCGAGAAGGCACCAACCATCGGCTTAAGGCTGACAGCGAAGAACGACGAGAAATAGGCCAGCAGAATAATCCAGATCGTTCCGTAAAGCGTCACGCCAACAAAGGGCAACGGTGCGGCCAGAAGCAGGATGAAGGCCACGGCAATGACGATGCCCGGCAAGGCATAGGGAATATCCACCAGCGCCGACAGGATGAACATGAAGCGGCTTTTTGCCCGCACCAGAAAATACGCCGTCAGCAATGTCACCAGAAGGAGACCTGCTGCCGTAACACTGGCGAGGAACATCGAATTCAGGAAGGCGGTACGCGTCGAGGCCTGCCGAAACAGGATTTCCTCATAGGCATGCAAGGTTGCTGTCTTGAGGCTGAGCGGCACACCATAGGCCGGTGCGAGCGAGCTTGCGATCAGCGCTGCCAGCGGCGCAACCAGAATGAAAAAGATGGCCAGCCACAACACCACTTCGAGCGGCAAACGCCAGGAGTGTAGCCGGAAGGTCGCGACCTTGCCCGACAGACCGATGATGCGGTAATCGCGGCCCTTCATGGCTCTTTCCTGCACCGCAAGACCGGCCACCGAAATAATGGCAATCATGCCCGACAACATGGCGATGTCGCCAAATGTGCTGGTACCGAAGCTGGCAAAGCGGCTGTAGATCAGCGTCGGCAGCGTGAAAATCGAGGCCGGAATACCGAGAATGGCAGGAATGCCGAAATTGCCGACGCCAGAGACAAAAGCAATGGCCGCACCGGCAATCAGCCCCGGTGTCGACAGGGGAAGAATGACATCTTTCAGCACCCGCCATGAGGTGGCGCCCGACAGGCGGGCGGCCTCGATACCATCCTGCGGCAGTGCCAGCAGGCCCGCCCTCAAGGACAGATAGACCAGTGGGGCGTGTTGTACGCCAAGCAGCAATGCAATGCCGCCGATCGAATAAAGCGGTTGCGGCGAACCCAGCGCTGGCGCGAGGCCAATGGCCTTCAACAACGTGCTCGATGGGCCCGTCATGCCAATCCACGACAGGGCTGTTACCTGTGGCGGGATCATCATTGGCAACATGAACAGGAAACTCATGGCAGCCTTGCCGCGCACGTCGCATAGCGTCAGTGCCAAGGCGAAACCGCCGCCAATGACAACGGAAATGATCATGCCAAGAAATGAGGTGACCAGACTGTTCAACACCGCGCGCCACAGGGCAGGATCAGTCAGCAATGGCCATAAGTCACCGTTCAGTGACGATAGAATTCCGGTATAGGCAAGACGCCCCAGCGGCAGGGCGCTGAGGACGAAAACCACCAACACCACAAAGGGAAACAGCCAGCGCGGCTGGCTGTTTCCTGATGCATTCAAAACGGACATAATGTGATTTAGCCGTTCGAACCGAAGATGTCGGAGAAGGTCTTCAGGTCTTTCTCGGAGTTCTTGAGAGCTTCCGGAGCATTGATCGGCAGAACCTTGATCTTGTCGCGGGCCGGGAAACCTTCGGGCAGAGCAACGTCGTTGCGTGCTGGAATGTAACCAAGCTTCAGGAAGCCTTCCTGGCCGTCCTTGGACAGAACGTAATCAACGAACTTCTTGGCAGCGTCAGCATGCTTCGTTGTGGACAGAATGCCAACCGGCTCGGTCACGGCCGAAACACCCTCTTCCGGGAAGATGAATTCAATCGGTGCGCCCTTGGCCTTTTCACGGATTGGCATGTAGTCAACCACAACGCCATAAGCCTTTTCGCCAGAGGCCACAGACTTCAGCACACCACCGTTACCACCAGCGGCAACCGCACCATTTTCCTTGAGCGCCTTGTAGTAGTCCCAGCCAAGGCTGTCGACGCCAGCCAGCGTCTGCGCGTGAATGAGAGCAGCACCCGAGGTCAGCGGGCTTGGCATAGTCACCATGCCCTTAGCTTCCGGCTTTTCCAGATCCTTCCAGCTGGTTGGCTTCATCGCAGCGGCAGTGTTGTACATGATGCCGGTGGTGATCAGCTTGGTGGAGTAGTAATAACCATCGGCGTCATACAGCGAAGCGTCGAGATTGGCGGCTTCCGGCGACTTGTAGGCCATCAGCTGACCAGCCTGCTTCATGCGCTCCAAGGTGACCGTGTCGGCAATCAGCAGAACGTCGGCAACCGGATTGCCGGCTTCAATTTCCGCCATCAGCTTTGCCATGATCTTTGGCGTTCCGTCGCGAACCCACTCGACGTCGAGGCCGGGATTGGCAGCCTTGAAGCCATCGACGGTAGCCTGCGCATCTTCATTTGGCTGGCTGGTGTAGAGCACCAGATCAGCAGCGTTGGCGCTGCCAACAATCATGCCAAACGAAACGAGAGCAGTGAAAGCGGAAAGAAGGGTTTTCATGGGTCCATTCCTGTTATGAGGTGGCCCCGCTAAAACACATATCTATAACATGTATGTGACAGTCCATTTTTCAGGCCTGTCAATACACCTCATATGACAACACTGCCATCGATAACGCCGGTCACTTCACCAGCGATCCAGATGTCGTCGTCCAGCTTCTCGACATAGACGCGCCCGGCACGACCAAGCACCGTGCCCTGACTTGCGACATAGCGTTGTGGCGCAACACCTTTGCCCATCAGCCACTGGGCAACACCGGCATTGAGACTGCCAGTGACAGGGTCTTCGCAGTTGTCGCAAAATGCCCGCAGCTCGAAATCGGTTTCAACACCGTCCTCATGGGTACATGGCGCCACCACACCGACTTGATAATGTCCAAGTGCCGCATAATCCGGCCGAATATTCAAAACATCCGCTCTGGTTTTCAACAACAATGACAGCCAGCCCGGACCATTGTCGGTCCAGTTTGCGTCGACAATGGCGCTAGATGCCACGTCAAGGGCAGCTGCTACCGTCGCCAGCGTCTCGGCATCAACAGTCCCGGATTTGCGCAAAGGCGGTGCGGCAAATGCCGGCCTGCCGTCACTGATGCGGATACGCACCAGTCCTGCCTCACACTCCTGCACAACGTCCTGCATTCCGGTTTTGCCATGATGAGCAAGCCAGACATGGCAGGACCCAAGTGTCGGATGACCGGCAA
Source organism: Rhizobium sp. BIGb0125 (assembly GCF_024810055.1). Classification (NCBI taxonomy): domain Bacteria; kingdom Pseudomonadati; phylum Pseudomonadota; class Alphaproteobacteria; order Hyphomicrobiales; family Rhizobiaceae; genus Rhizobium; species Rhizobium sp. BIGb0125. The sequence continues at coordinate 860,703 of NZ_JANUDV010000001.1, read as the reverse complement.
AGGGCAACTCACCAACTGGCGTAAAAATCCGCACGCGGTAATCAGCACCATCAACTGTCGGTTTCAGCAGAAACGTCGTTTCGCTGAGGTTGGTCCAGTTTGCAAAGGCCGCCATTTGCGCGTCCGAGAGATTATCGGCATCGCAGACCACCGCCAGCGGATTTCCCTTGAATGGCTGTGAGGAAAAGACATCGACCTGATGAAAGGCATGTGTTTGGGTCACGAAGAATTTCCTTGGGAAACGGGCGTCAGATGGTCCGTCATTCATTCATGCAGGCACAGGCAGGTGCTGCCGTAAAAACTGACAATAAGGAAGAAAAACAATTGCCGAAAACGCGGACATCCGGCCACATGCGGCTTGAAACCGCAGATGAAAGGCAGCGGGATACTGCTCCCGCTACCCTCACCCATCAACAACCAATCAGATGATTGGCATCGTCGCGCTGGTTGTCGCTTCTGCACCGGCAACCAGACGACCAAGGCGCTTGATGCCCTCGTCGATCATCTGCTCGTTGGCGCAGGAGAAGCTGATGCGCAGCGTGTTGCTACCGGAGCCATCAGCAAAAAATGCCTTGCCCGGCACGAAGGCAACGCGCTCGCTCGACAGCGACTTGGCCAGCAATTCAGCACCGTCGATGCCTTCCGGCAATGTTACCCAGATGAACATGCCACCTTCCGGTTTTGTCCAGCGAGCGGTCTTTGGCATGTATTTTTCAAGAGCTGCCAACATGGCATCACGACGGGCGCTATAGGTTGCCTTGATCTTGCCGACCTGCTTGTCGAAACCGCGTGAAGCAACATGTTCGATGGCCATCTGATTGATGGTCGAGGAATGCAGGTCAGCAGCTTGCTTCATCAGAACCAGCTTGCGGATGACCGGCATGGAGGCAACGACGAAACCAACGCGCAGGCCTGGTGCCAGCGTCTTGGAGAAGCTGCCGCTGTAGATGGTACGGGTGTTTTCAATGCCGCCGCTGCGCTCAATGTCGAGTGCCAGGATCGGTGCAATTGCTTCGCCATCAAAACGCAGGTTCTGATAGGCCGCATCTTCGAGAACCGCGATATCCAGCTCATCCGCCAGTTCCAGCAACTTCTTGCGGTCTGCAAGGCTGACGGTTTCACCGGTCGGGTTGGAGAAGTCGGCAGACAGATAGGCAAACTTCACCGAACCACCAGCCTTGGTAGCGTTTTCACGATAGGTTTCCGGCGTGCGGTTACCGCCCGGGTTCAACTGGTCATAGGTCGGCTCATAAGCGTTGAAGGCTGAGAGAGCGCCTAGATAGGTTGGCCATGTCACCAGCGCGGTATCCTTCGGCGACAGGAACAGCTTGCCGAGATAATCGAGCGCCTGCTGCGAACCGGATGTGATGAAAACATTGTCCACGGAGCATTCAATGCCGATCTTCGCCATGTCGGCAACGATCCATTCGCGCAGCGGCTTGTAGCCTTCGCTGACGGAATATTGCAGGGCAGAATTTACCTGTGCACCGGAAAAAATATCGGAATAGGCCTGCTTGAATTCCTGATCTGGGAACAATGCAGGGTCGGGAATGCCGCCTGCAAACGAGATGATATCCGGCTGCTCGAGCAGTTTCAGCAGCTCACGGATTTCCGACGCCTTCATGCGCGAAGAGCGCGTGGCGAAAATATGTTCCCAATCAAGCATGGGTACGTTTCCTCTTGTTTCGTTTTTTGTGCTTTTATCTTTATAGAAAACTCGAAAGGTCAGCAATGCTGACTTATCGAATTTTGGTACTATTTTTCGACTCTACGGCGCACTCCCAAATGCAGCCGCACACTCCATTACAACTCCCTTCAAGACTTAACAATTCCCAACTGTCAGCAGTTGGACGGTGCACTCGCCTGTCTCCATCAGCCAAACAATGCCCAATCACACATTGACGAAACGGTAATTTCCGGGTCGATTGCACGGCAACTGATTTGCATTTTTCGAGGAGGATAGAATGCTCAAGAATATCGACCCGGCACTCAATGCCGATGTGCTGCACGCGCTGCGCGCCATGGGGCACGGTGACACACTGGTCATTTCCGACACCAACTTCCCGTCCGACAGCGTGGCACAACACACCGTAGTCGGTCAGGTGCTGCGCATGGAAAACATTTCCGCTGCCCGCGCCATGAAGGCAATCCTTTCGGTTCTGCCGCTGGACACGCCCTTGCAGCCTTCCGTCGGCCGCATGGAAGTGATGGGCGCACCGGACCAGTTGGAGCCTGTGCAGGCCGAAGTGCAGAAAGAAGTTGATGCCGCCGAAGGCAAATCCGCCCCGATGTATGGCATTGAGCGCTTCAAATTCTACGAAGAAGCCAGGGATGCATATTGCGTGATCACCACGGGTGAAACCCGTTTTTACGGCTGCTTTATCCTGACGAAGGGTGTCATTCCACCATCGGCCTGAGTGTGGTCCGCTGCACCAGATGAAAAACTGGATGAGCGGCCACCTGCCCGCTCATTCCTTCAATCCGGGATTGGCGTGCCCTGATGAAAACGCAACTGCCAACCGGCACCCTCCCGGCTCCAGATTGACGATCGGTTGGCGCGCTCGATGTTCTCACCATATCTGACTTCGCTGACATAAGTCACCTGCACGACATCCTCAGACAGATGACGCGCATGGAATTCTGGTAGCGGAATGGTCGCATCAATCACTTCAGCAGAATGCGGATCAAAAAACATCTCCGCACGCGCATAGGTCCTGCCTGAGCGGCGGAATTCAAAAAAGTCGGCAGCAAACACCTTGTCCATCAACGCGTTGTCAAAACGGCTCCCACCGATCCACAGACACTCTTCCAGCCTGCGGATGGCATCCAAATCTTCTTTTGTTAGAGACACATCTGCGTCGCGCATAAGGCTGCCCTGTCTGTTTTATCGGGGTTTATCAGACCAGTTTTTACCGGGGTTCACAATAAAGGAAGCGCTAGGTTGATGGTTGCAAACCCGCCGGCCGCGTCATCCTCGGGCTCGTCCCGAGGATGACGCCAAATTAAGTGACGCAATGAAAACGGCCTGAGCTATCGCCCCGGCCGTTGGTATTCCTGCTTATCGTGAAGTTTATCTAACAGCCTCGTCGCCCCCTGTTCTTGCCGACCCCTCCGCTGCCGCAGGCACGCAAACAACAAAAAGGGCCAGCGCTTTCGCGCTGACCCTATTATTTCAACCTAAGCAAATGGCTTAGTTGACAGCCTTGTCAACCAACTGTTCTTGCCGATACCCGCGATGCCGCAGGCACGCAAACAACAAACAGGGATCGGCAAAAGGCTTAGTTAACTGCCTTGTCGACCAGCTTGTTCTTGCCGATCCATGGCATCATGCCGCGCAGCTTTGCGCCAACTTCTTCGATCTGGTGAACATCGTTCATGCGGCGGATGCCCTTGAAGCGTGCGCCACCAGCCTTGTATTCCTGCATCCAATCAGACGTGAACTTGCCGGTCTGGATGTCCTTGAGGACGCGCTTCATTTCAGCCTTTGTTTCAGCAGTGATGATGCGAGGACCGGTCACGTATTCGCCCCACTCCGCAGTGTTGGAGATGGAGTAGTTCATGTTGGCAATGCCACCTTCGTAGATCAGGTCTACGATGAGCTTCACTTCGTGCAAGCACTCGAAGTAAGCCATTTCAGGTGCGTAACCGGCTTCGGTCAGCGTTTCGAAACCAGCGCGGATCAGTTCAACCAGACCGCCGCACAGAACAACCTGCTCGCCGAACAGGTCGGTTTCGCACTCTTCGCGGAAGTTGGTTTCGATGATGCCGGAACGGCCGCCACCAACGCCACAAGCGTAGGACAGAGCAACTTCAAGAGCGTTGCCGGAAGCATTCTGGTGAACAGCAACGAGGCAAGGCACGCCGCCGCCCTTCTGGTATTCGCCGCGAACCGTGTGGCCTGGGCCCTTTGGTGCGATCATGACAACGTCAAGCGTGTCCTTTGGCTCGATGAGGCCGAAGTGAACGTTGAGGCCGTGTGCGAAAGCAATCGCTGCGCCGTCACGGATGTTGCCAGCAATTTCTGCCTTGTAGATGTCGGCCTGCAGTTCGTCCGGCGTTGCCATCATCAACAGGTCTGCCCACTTTGCAGCCTCTGCAACGGTCATGACCTTGAAGCCGTCAGCTTCTGCCTTCTTGATGGTCGGCGAACCGGCCTTCAGCGCGATAACGATATTCTTCTGGCCGCTATCCTTGAGGTTGAGCGCATGGGCGCGGCCCTGCGAGCCGTAACCGACGATGGCGACATTCTTCGCCTTGATGAGGTTGAGATCGGCATCACGATCGTAATAAACGCGCATATCATTTCCTTCTCTATGCTAATCAGGTTGAGACGGTGCGGGAAGGCAGCCCTGCCCCGCAGCCGCGTGATTATTTCTGCACACCATAGAGCGTCAGAAATGCCGTAACGGCCTTTCTTGCCCGTGGTGCGAAATCCTTTTCCGGTGCCTCGCCCAGCAGCATGCGAACATGCAGATCCGAGACGATAAGACCGTAAAACATGCGATAAGCCTCTTCGACGTCATCGATGCGAAGCAGGCCGGAGCGACGCCCCGTCTCCAGCAGAGCCTTGGCGCGACGGTCGATCTGGCGACGGCCGCGCTCCAGAAGCAACGTGCCAAGCTTGGAGCCGTCACGGCTGCTCTGCCCGACCGCCAGACGGTTCAGCGCCAGCGAAACATCGCCTGCCAGAACGTCCAGCAAATCATGGGCAAAAACGTCAAGATGTTCTTTCAACTGCTCGACGCTGAGGCGTTCGCCGGTACGCTCGATGGTGCGGACCTTGCTCTGCTGAAAGGTGATCATTGCAGCCAGCAGACCATCACGGTCGCCAAACCACTTATAGAGGCTTTCCTTGGAACAGTTGGCCGCGCGTGCCAGACCGGATGTGGTCAGCGCTTTATCCCCACCCTCGACAAGCAATTTCAAAGCCTGCTCCAGAACAGCGTTCTGACGCGGCGAAAATTCCTGTGTTGTGATTGGATCGGTTGTCACGGCATTCACTCCAGAAGTACGGATTAGTACCGTACAGTACGGTTCTGGCGATGGATAAGAGAATGCCTTCTCCGGGTCAAGATATTTTTTAAGGGAACGTTACGATTTGGCGCAGCGTAGCATAAAAGCTGCGACGCAAACAGTCTCGCCTTCGCAGCAGTCAGACAGCCTTGTCGAATTCAGCACGCGCAGTCCGCACGGCTTGCTGGTTTTCCAGCGCCCAAAGGATGACTTTCGACACAGGTTCATAAAGCGAATGCCCGAGCGGCGTCATGCGATATTCAACGCTTGGCGGCTTGGTCGGGAAAACCTCACGTTCGACATAACCGTCGCGCTGCAGATCACGCAAAGTCTGCGTCAGCATCCGCTGCGAAATATCAGGCACCATGCGCCGTAACTGGCCGAAACGATAGGGTTTTTCGGACAATGCCTCCAACAAAAGCGTTGCCCACTTACCACCAATCTGGCTGAGAAGATCACGCACCGGGCAATTGTCGAAATCCAGCGCCGAATTATCTATAGTGCCACTGTTTTTCGGTTTGAAGCCAGAGGTTGGCGCATCCATGGTGGTTCCCTTTTGGTAACGATCTACCTCGAAAGTGCCTTCTTTACAGCACACGGTCAATTCCTATTTTAGCCTTGGTCTCTTTTTGAGAGCAGCAGCACAAGCCGCTACTCATGACACGCAAACCAGCGCCACACGAAACCAAACAAGGAAACACGCCATGAGCAAAATTCTCGTCACCGGAGCAGCAGGCCAGCTTGGCAAGGCTGTCATTCAGCATCTTCTGGAGACTTACAAGGTGCCAGCATCCGACATCGTCGCCGCCAGCCGCGACACGTCCAAGCTCGCCGATTTCGCTGCCAAGGGTGTTGAAACCCGCAAGGCTGATTTTGATGATGAAACGTCTCTGACAGCAGCCTTTTCCGGCATCGACAAGCTGCTGATCATCTCTACCGACGCTCTTGCCGTACCCGGCCAGCGCCTCAAGCAGCACACAGCAGCGGTTAATGCCGCCGCCAAGGCCGGCGTAAAACATCTACTTTACACATCCATGCCAAACCCGGACAAATCGCTGGTTACCTTTGCACCTGACCATCTCGGCACAGAACAGGCCGTGAAGGCGAGCGGCCTGCCCTACACCATTATCCGCAACGCCTGGTATAACGACAACTACCTGCATGCCATGCCGCACAACCTGCAGACCGGACAGTGGTTCACCTCCAGCGGCACAGGCAAGGTTCCCAATATCTCGCGTGACGATTGCGCCCGTGCAGCCGCTGCTGCCCTCGCCAAGGGCAAGGCAGAAAACAAAACCTACACCATCACTGGTCCGCAGTCGCTGAATGCCGATGAGGTTGCCGCCCTGATCACCGCCGCTACCGGCAAACCGCTGGCCGTCGTGCAGATCAACGACGAGCAGTTGAAGCAGGGCATTGAGGGCGCAGGTCTTCCCGGCTTCGTCGCTGACATGCTGGTATCGGCTGATGCCAACATTCGTGCGGGCAACTTCGATGGCGTGACCAATGACTACGAAACGCTAACCGGCGAAAAGCCACAGTCCCCGGCAGATTACTTCAAGGCCAGCAAGGCAGCCCTGATCGGCTGATTCCATCAAGGTTTCTGAACGCAAAAAAGGAGGCAGGCAAACACTTGCCTCCTTTTGCATTTCGGTTTTGCTGTCGTGATTTGCTCGAAGAAACCGCGCCAACAGATTCTAAACATACCGGAATCGCCACTTATTAACCTTGCGGCATCCAGTCTCGTTATTCCGCAGCCATGCTTTCGCGCGACGCCTCGACATCGCGGGCTGGCGACAGGCCGTAAACACGGCTGTATTCCCGGCTGAACTGCGATGGGCTTTGGTAACCGACACGGTGACCGGCAGTACCGGCGTCCAGCCGCTCCAGCAACATCAACCGCCGTGCTTCCTGCAGGCGAAGCTGTTTCTGGTACTGCACCGGTGTCATTGCGGTGATTGCTTTGAAGTGATGATGAAAGGACGACACGCTCATGCCGACATGATCGGCAAGGTCTTCAATCCGTAACTGGCGGGCAAAGTTCTCGCGCAGCCAGGCAATGGCACGGGCAATGCGGTTGCCATGTGTGTCGGCGGCAACGATGCCCATCAACTGCTCACCAGCTGGCCCAGTCAACACGCGGTAGAGGATTTCCTCCTCTATCAGCGGCGCCATGGCTGGAATGTCGGATGGACGATCAAGCAAACGGAGCAACCTTGTGGTTGCATCGAGAAGTTCCGGTGTTGCCGCATTGACGACAATGCCACGCTGGCCGGTTGCAGTCTCCGCACGCCGCCGGATATGGGCGCGAGCCATAAGATCCAGCACTTTTTCGCCGCTGATAGCAAGCGTGATGCAGAAATGCGGAACCTGTTCGCTGGCCTCAACCACACGCCATGCGACAGGCAGGTCCAGCGAACTCAGCAGATAGTCACCCGCGGCGTAATTGATTGTGTCTGTGCCCAGTTGCAGGCTTTTAGCGCCTTGAATGACCATCGCAAGACAAGGACGGTAGCTACCATGGCACGGCGCACTGGGTGACGAACGTTTGCTGATACCCAGACCGTCAACGGCCGTCTGCACCTCCCCGTCAACAGGCGCGTAACGCGCAGCGATCGAAGCGATTTCATGATAGGGGCTGAAAGGCAGCGTCATTGGTCAAGTCTCATCGAGAAAGAACGGATCCGGTAGGCTACATCTAGATTATGGCGGCCTTTTCGCAAAGGCCACACTCCTTCAATTTGCAGGATCGTGCAAAAAGGCTGGAGGATCGCTCTAACGGCACAGCGCATTTTCATTGCAGTATCCGCCATCGCTTTCCCAAACCTGAAAGGAAACTTCAGATGGCTATTGCAAGAGGTTATGCTGCGACGGATGCGTCGAAGCCACTCACTCCTTTTACCTTTGAACGTCGCGAGCCGAATGACGATGACGTTGTCATCGACATCAAATATGCGGGCATCTGCCACTCCGACATTCACACTGTCCGCAACGAATGGAAAAACGCCGTTTTCCCAATCGTTCCTGGCCACGAGATTGCCGGCGTCGTCAAGGCTGTCGGTTCCAAGGTCACACGCTTCAAGGTCGGTGATCACGTCGGCGTTGGCTGCTTCGTGGACAGCTGTGTCGGCTGCGCCACCCGCGATCTCGACAACGAACACTACATGCCAGGTCTCGTCCAGACCTATAACGACAACGATGCCGATGGAAAAACCAGAACGCAGGGCGGTTACTCCGACCATATCGTTGTCAAGGAAGGTTATGTCCTGTCGATCCCGGACAACCTGCCGCTCGACGCGTCCGCACCACTGCTGTGCGCCGGTATCACGCTTTACTCGCCGCTTCGTCGTTGGGAAGCTGGTCCGGGCAAGAAGGTTGCCATTGTCGGCATGGGTGGTCTTGGCCACATGGGCGTAAAGCTCGGTGCTGCACTGGGCGCAGACGTTACCGTGCTGTCGCAAACGCTTTCCAAGCGTGAAGATGGCCTGAAGCTGGGTGCGAAGGAATATTACGCCACCAGCGACGCATCGACCTTCGAAAAGCTGGCTGGTACATTTGACCTGATCATCTGCACTGCAGGTGTGGCCATCGACTGGAACGCTTATCTCGGCCTGTTGAAGCCAAAGGGCAACATGGTTGTGGTTGGCGCGCCTGAGCATGCCATTCCGGTTCACGCCTTCTCGCTTATCGTCGGCGCGAGAAGCCTTTCCGGCTCGATGATCGGTTCGATCAAGGAAACCCAGGAAATGCTCGATTTCTGCGGCAAGCACAACATTGTCTCGGAAATTGAAAAGATCGACATCAAGGACGTCAACGAAGCTTATGAGCGCGTGCTGAAGAGCGACGTTCGTTACCGCTTCGTCATCGATATGGCGACACTGCCAGCCTGATTGCCGACCAATGGCCTGAATACACAAAGGGCAGGATGCGATATGCATCCTGCCCTTTTTCGTTTGTATCAGACGCGTGGTGTCACGCCTCGTCTTTGAGAGTTTCCTTCTGGGTAATCAGGCGGGCACTGTGCTGACCGCTAAGATAGATCCACAACCAGCTCCATGCCACCGCAAGGCGCGAACGCGTGCCGATCAGGAAGTAGATGTGGGCAAGGCCCCAGATCCACCAGGCAAGCCCGCCCTTGAGGCTGAACTTGCCGAAGTCGATAACGGCGGCACGTTTACCGATCGTCGCCAGATTGCCCTGATGCCTGTAACGAAACGGTGCTGTGAATGGCATGCCAGCCAGACGGGCAACAATGAGTCTCGCAACATAACTACCCTGCTGTTTTGCCGCTGGCGCTATACCCGGCACCGGCTTGCCGCTTTGCTGTGTTACGGCGGCCGTATCACCAATCACGAACACGTCAGGATCACCCTCAATGGTCAGGTCTGGCCCGACGATGGCGCGCCCTGCCCGGTCGGCCGCGATGCCAAGCCATTGCGCGGCGGGAGATGCCTGCACACCTGCCGCCCACACCACGGTGCGGCAAGCCACGAAACGATCTCCAATTGTCACACCTTCATCCGTGCAGGCTGTAACCGGTGTGCCAAGCGAAACCTGTACGCCAAGCTTTTCCAAAGCATCTTTGGCGTAAGCGGAAAGTTTTTCGGTAAACACCGGCAATACACGTGGACCAGCCTCCACCAGAATGACCTTGGCTTTGGTGGTATCAACACGGCGGAATTCCGGTGGAAGAATTTTATGCGCCAACTCGGCAATCATGCCGGCCATTTCCACACCGGTCGGGCCAGCGCCGATGATGACGAAGGTCAAAAGCGCTTCGCGCTCCGCCGGGTCATTGCTGAGCTCGGCCTTTTCAAAGGCCAGCAGCAAACGACGGCGTAACGTCGTGGCATCCTCCAGGGTCTTCAGACCCGGCGCCACGCTTTCCCACTGGTCATTGCCAAAATAGGCATGGCGTGCACCGGTTGCCAGAACCAGCGTGTCGTAACCAATGTTTTCACCGGTCTTCAACTGCACGGTTTTTGCGGCACGGTCGACGCCGGTCACCTCAGTCAACAGGGTGGTGACCTCTTTGCGGTCCTTGTACAGCAGGCGAATAGGCCAGGCGATTTCGGATGTGGCGAGAACGGTGGATGCGACTTGGTAGAGCAGTGGCTGGAACAGGTGGTGATTGCGTCGGTCAATCAGCGTTATGCGAACCGGCGCGCCTTTCAGACCATGTACAAGCTGAAGCCCGCCAAACCCGCCTCCGACAACAACGACATGATGTTCCTGCATAAAACTGCCCCTTGGTCATAATAAATAAAGCCCGCGCATGGGAATGCGCAGGCCCAATTTATAAAGCCAAAACTTGACGATAGTTATGAAATATCCTGACCGCAGGCGCGGCAAAAACGCCGCACCGTCTCGACCATGCCATATTCCAGGGCATCCGCAGTCAGCCCGTGACCGATGGAGACCTCGGCCAAATAAGGAATGCGCTTGACCAGTGCCGGGAGGTTGGCAACCGTCAGGTCATGACCGGCATTGACCGCAAGCCCTAGCGCCTTGGCGTGATCGGCCGTCTGGCCCAAAGCCTCAAGAAGTACTGCCTCTTTTGCCGGATCGTCGTAACACCCGCCAAACGGGCCAGTGTAAAGTTCGATACGTGCGGCACCGGTCTCAGCAGCCAGTTCCACGGCCGAACGGTCTCCGTCACCATCGGCAAACAGCGACACGCGCATGCCACCGGCTTTCAGACGCGCGACGGTTTCTTTCAGGAGCCCTGAATGTTTGTGAAAATCCCAACCATGGTCGGACGTGGCCTGCGACGGATCATCCGGCACCAATGTCACCTGCTCTGGCTGGGTCTGTTCGCAAAGCAACACAAATTCTTCCGTTGGATATCCCTCAATGTTGAACTCCGCCTGCGGGAACTCGTCATCAATCAGGGCGCGTAACACAGGCAAATCAGAAAACCGAATGTGGCGTTGGTCTGGCCGCGGATGTACTGTCAGACCGCTGGCACCGGCCTGAAGCGCCAGTCGACCAAAATGCTCGACATCCGGCCAGGGCAGACCGCGCCTGTTGCGCAGCATAGCTATGGCATTGAGATTAACGGATAAAGTGGTTGGCATGACGGCAGCCCTTGGAAAAGCAAATCAGGAGTGAGTACTCTCTTTTATCAAGGATGCAGTAACACAAACGCAACAACCAGAAAAAAATGTATTCGGCATGGAACAGAATCAGAAATGGGTTCATTATACTAAATTCGCGCAATCCGCTGAAAGGAATGCCGCCTGTGAGAGATGTTGCCGACCATAGGACCAATCACACAAACGACGCTCGCCTTGTGAGTGGCACACCTCGTGATTGCGCCAGGCAAACATTTCACTCCAGACATCAAAAATGAAAGACCAGACACGCGAGAGGGCCAATCTCGCGCTGTTCATTCATGGAATGTAGCGACTGATCAAGAAGGAATGCTGTAAAGATATTCACGCATGGAGGGGGGAGACCTTATGCAGAAGGAAAATACGCCCGACAGTCAAATACGTGCGAAAGCGAAGTCGTCGCTCTATGACGAACATATTTTCTTGCCAGACCTCAAACTATCCCTACGCTTGCCGCCAGAGCCGGTTGGAATAGCAGAGATGGCTAATCTTTTTGGCGTCACCCATAGAACGTTGCATTTCTACGAGGAAAAAGGACTGCTGTCCTCCCGCCGTTCTGGCCTGATGCGCATCTATTCGCATCGCGACGTAAATGTCATGGCGCTGGTCAACACCTGCCGCGAAGTGGGCATTCCCGTTGCGGTCATTCAGGAATTCATGGAAAAGCTGGCTGATGCGGATTCTCAAGTGGAAGCGACAGCGCTGTTCGAAGATTTGCTCAATAACCGCAAACGCGAACTGACGGCTGATCTTTCAACCATGCGCCGGCAAATGCAACAGATCAGCAATCTGCTTGCACCGGATGACGATGATGACACGGTTCAAACCGGCCCATCACCTGAAGATACGATCATACTGACCGACATCGAACGCAAATGCCTGGAACTGATGGCGGAAGGTTATGCCTCCGTTCGTCTGGCGCGTGCCGTTGGCCTGCGCACGGAAGAACTGCAGAAAATCGAATTGGGCATTATCCAGAAATTTAGCGCCAACAACCGCTTTCAAGCGGTTGCCAAGGCCGTATTGCTTGGAATCATACCCGCTTGAAAGAATGGGAATAGTCGCCCTATCGAACGATTGTCAGTGTTTCTGCCGCGCGGGTAATGGCTGTATAAAGCCAGCGCTCGCGGCTGTCGCGAAATGCGAAACTCTCGTCGAACAACACAACATTGTTCCACTGCGAACCCTGCGCCTTGTGCACAGTCAGCGCATAACCGAAATCAAACTCGTCGTAACGCTTGCGCGTCGTCCAGGGAATTTCGGTTTCGCTTTCCTCAAACGCCGCTTTCAGCAGTTTGATCTTTGCCGCACCGCGATCCATATCGTCGTCTTCGGGACGGATCATCAGGTTGATGCCGGGTTTTACCGTCTCGCGCGATGAACTCATCACCTGCCAGAGCGAGCCGTTCAGCAGGCCCTTGGCAGGGTCATTGCGCAGGCATACCAGCTTGTCACCCGATTGGGGGTAATCGGCCGAAAAGCCCTTCAACTCGCGAAGACGCTGGTTGTAACGACGACGGGTGCGGTTGGTACCAACCAGAACCTGATCGGCGTCCAGCACCAATGACTGCGTCACCTCGGATTTGGAAATCACCTGCGCGGAACCATAATCGCCGCGCATGATCTCGCGACCCTCGCGCACATCCATGGCCAGCTGGATGATCGGGTTATCCTTGGCCTGACGATGAATTTCGCTCAGCAGATAATCCGGTTCCTGCTCGGTGAAATAACCGCCACCGGTCACCGGCGGCAACTGGCCGGGATCACCCAGAACAAGGATCGGCGTGCCGAAGCTCATCAGGTCCTTGCCCAGTTGCTCGTCCACCATCGAGCATTCGTCGATAATGATCAGAGCAGCTTTGGCCAACGGGCTTTGCCGGTTGATGGAAAACATCGGTGCGATGGACGTCTTGCCGGTTTCCTCGTTTTCGATGGCTTCTTCACCACGTGGTCGATAAATCAGCGAATGTATGGTACGGGCATTGGACGCGCCGCGGGAACGCAGCACCTGTGCCGCCTTACCGGTAAAGGCCGCAAACAACACGTCGCCATCCACATTCTCAGCGAAATGTTTGGCAAGCGTCGTCTTGCCCGTTCCGGCATAACCGAAAAGCCTGAAAACCTGCGAACGGCCTTCCTTGAGCCAACGCGAAACGGCTTTAAGAGCCTCGTCCTGTTGCGGTGAAAATTGCATGCGCTCTCTTCGCAGGATTCGGGGCAACTGCGCAACCGCAAACTCTCCGTGGAAGTTTTCCTTCCATGCGTGCCAGCGAAGGCAATAGCGCCTAAAATGCCCCCATGAAGATACTGATTCTCGGCGCAACAGGTTTCATCGGCTCAGAGATTGCAAGGAAACTTGCCCTGCAAGGCCATCAGGTTACCGGTCTTGGACGCGACCCTCAGCGGACAAAATACAAGTTACCAGACATGCAATGGGTCAGCACCGATCTTGCGCCCATGGGCGAACCATCGGCATGGCAGGCACTTGTGGAAAGTCATGACGCCATCGTCAATTGTGCCGGCGCCCTGCAGGATGGCCTGGCCGACAATCTCGCCGCCACGCAGGAAAAATCCATGCTGGCGCTCTATCAGGCGGCACAGGCTGCAGGTGGCCGGTTGATCATCCAGATATCCGCCAGAACCGCAGGTGCAGCATCATCCCTGCCCTTCCTCGCCACCAAACGACGCGCTGATGAAGCACTTGTCGAAAGTGGGCTACCTTACGTCATTCTGCGACCGGCACTGGTCATCGGCCGCAATTCACATGGAGGAACATCGCTGCTGCGCGCACTTGCCAGCATGCCACGCATATTGCCGCTCACCCACGCAGACAGCCCTGTTCAAACTGTTGCCATCGGCGCTGTTGCGCAGATGGTTCTCTTAGCACTCAGCGGATCGATACCTCCCAGAAGCGACGTCGACCTCGCTGCCGATGAAAAGCATACACTCGGCTCGCTTGTTCTTCTGCACCGCCAATGGCTGGGCCTGCCGACTGCGCGGATCATTTCGCTGCCACCCGCCATCGCCCGACCGGTCAGCTGGTTGGCAGATTTGGCTGGACGTCTCGGTTGGCGCTCGCCCCTTCGTTCCACCGCGATGCAAGTCATGTCGGAGGGCGTCATTACCTCTGCCAGAACAGATGCCAGACATTACGGTGTGCTGCTGAAAACCGCACATCAGACATTACAGGCAAGCCCTTCAGGTGTGCAGGACCTGTGGTTTGCACGACTGTATCTTCTGAAACCGGCAATCATTCTGTGCCTGTCGCTGTTCTGGCTGCTGTCTGGCCTGATCCCGCTTTTCGACCTGCCGCGGGCATCCGGTCACTTCCTGCCCTTCATGCCATCCATGGCAGCAGTCACTATTACCGTCGCCACCTGTGTGTTGGACATGGCGCTGGGCCTCGCCGTTCTGGTGCGACCTTTTGCACGCAGGGCCATGCTCAGCATGTTGCTGGTTACCGCCGCCTATCTGGCTGGCGGCACTTTGCTGGAACCGGGACTGTGGCTTGATCCGCTCGGGCCGCTTGTCAAAGTCCTGCCCTCCATCCTGCTCACACTGGTCGCGCTCGCGACATTAGACGAACGATAGGCCACCATGCTGGAAGAAATTATCCGCCTTGCCCATGTCATTGGCGCAACCGTACTTCTGGGCACCGGTGCCGGCATTGCATTTTTTATGGTCGTGGCACGCCAGACCGAAAACCCTGTATTGATTGCCCATGTCAGCAGCACGGTAGTGATTGCCGATACGCTGTTCACGGCAACGGCCGCCATTTTCCAACCGATCACCGGATACCTGTTGGCTAAAAGCATCGGCTGGCCGCTGACAGAAGGCTGGGTCTTCCTGTCGCTTATGCTTTATGTCTTTACCGGCCTGTTCTGGTTGCCGGTGGTGTGGATACAGATCAGGCTGCGTGACATTGCTCGCCTTGCCGCAAAGGATAACACGCCATTGCCAGCACAGTGGTTCCGGCTTTACCGCATCTGGTTTGCCTGCGGTTTTCCAGCCTTCTTTGCCGTCATCGGCATATTCTGGCTGATGTTGATGAAACCCGACATTCCGCTTTGGAACTGAACGTCGAAACGGCATGGAAAGATTTTTTCCAAACCACGGAATAAATCCGCCTCCTCTGGTGTCTTACTCCATGTGACCGGCTGTTTCGCCGCACCAAACGAGGAGGATCTCCATGAAAACGCTCGCACTCATTCCTGTTGTCATGCTGGCCGTTGCCAGCACGGCCTATGCTGCCCCCATGCTGAAGACCGTGAAAACCGACAAGGGCGAAGTTCTTGCCGGCGACAAGGGCATGACGCTTTACACGTTCCAGAACGACAAAAAAGACGTGTCCAATTGCTACGACAAATGCGCGACCAACTGGCCGCCACTGATGGCAAAGGCCGACGACAAGGCTGGCAACGGTTACACCGTGATTGATCGCAAGGATGGAACAAAACAGTGGGCCAAGGATGGCAAACCGTTGTATTATTGGGTCAAGGACATGAAGGAAGGTGACGCCACGGGAGATGGCGTCGGTGGAGTTTGGCATGTCGCAAAGCCATGACGGCATGAACAATAACGAGAGGCGGGAGCCCAAAGCTCCCGCCGACAGTTCGTTCGAGGGCCAAATGCTGGCCCTGATGCCCTTGTTACGTCGGTATTCCCGCAGTCTTTCCCGCTCTGACAGTGACGGGGAAGACCTGCTGCAGGATTGCGTGGAACACGCCTTGTCCAAAAAGCAGCAGTGGCGCGGATCGCAGATGAAAGCCTGGGCCTATGCCATCATGACCAATATTTCCCGCAACCGTTACCGGGCGGAAAAACGCCATCCGTCTGAGAATATCAACGCCTGCGAAAACGAAATGGTGACCGAACCGGCAAGCGATACGCTGGAAAACAAGCGGCTGCATGATGCCCTTGCCCAGTTGAACCCTGACCTGCGTGCTGTTTTGATGTTGGTGACGGTAGAAGGTTACAGCTATCAGGAGGTCGCAAACCTCATGAATATACCGCTCGGCACCGTGATGTCGCGCCTTTCGAGAGCGCGAGAAACGGTGCGAATTCATCTGAGCGAGGACAATATCATACCACTGCGGAGACCGAAATGACGAGAGACAATGCCATAACGGAAAGCGATCTTCACGCCTATGCAGACGGACTGCTGGGTGCCGAAGACCACGCCCGCGTGGAGCAGTGGCTCGAGTCGAACCCGCAGGACCGCGCCAAGGTTACGGACTGGCACGACCACGCCAAGGCCCTGCGACAGGCGTTCGCCCCCTACCACACGGCAAAATATGACGACCACAAACTGCTACATACCCTGCAAGACAGTGGCCGTCGCCTTATGCCCGTCCTGATGCGTGCTGCTGCCGCCTGTCTGATTTTTGGCGCTGGCGCCGTTGCCGGGCAATTTGTACCCTTGCTGCCTCAAAAAGCAGATCCGCTTCGGACGACGCAGGTCGTGGCCGATATTTCGACACAGGCAGAATCTGCCTATCTCATCTATGCCAGCGAAGTCCGCCATCCCGTCGAAGTCGGAGCAGACCAGCAGGCACATCTGTCGACCTGGCTTGGCAAACGTTTAGGGTATCCTTTCACCGTCCCTGACCTGACCTCAGTGGGGTATGAGCTGGTTGGCGGCAGGCTGGTGCCGGTCAGTGGCAAACCCGGCGCCATGCTGATGTACCAGAACGGCAGCGGTGAACGTGTGACCGTGCTGGTGGGCCGTAATCCGCAAAACCGCACAACCAGTTTCCGATTGGCAAATGCCGACGGTGTGTCGACCTTCTACTGGATCGACAATGATATTGGTTATGCCGTGTCGGGCGAAATCTCGCACACAGATTTGCGCCGTATCGCCGAGGAATGTTACCGCCAGTTTCCGACCTGACCAACGCTATTTCAGCATTGGCCAGAGGCTGAGAACCAGAAGCACCGCCATGGTGATGTTGAACCACTTTAACCGCACGGGCACCGAAAGCCATTCCCGCAACGCGGAGCCAAAACCTGCCCAGGTGGAAACACTTGGCAGGTTGACGGCGGCAAAGGCCACCCCCACCAGCAGGACGGTGGTGAAATACTGGCGCTCATCCGTATAGGTCGCCATGGCTGTCACTGCCATCACCCAAGCTTTCGGGTTGACCCATTGAAACGCGGCAGCTCCCAGAAAGGTCATCGGTGCGGCCCCGGTCTTGCCCTCGGAGAGGCTGCGCGACATGCCTATCTTCCAGGCAATCCACACAAGATAAAGACCACCTGCGAATTTCAACGCCGTGTAGAGCATCGGCACAGAATGCAACAAGGCACCCAGCCCAAAACCAACGCCAATCAGTAGCGACAGAAATCCGGCACCGATGCCCAGCATATGTGGAACCGTTCGACGGAAGCCGAAGTTCACCCCAGAAGAGAACAACATCATGTTGTTGGGTCCGGGTGTGATGGACGTGGTAAAGGCAAAAAGGACAAGCGCCAGAAATGTTTCGATAGTCATGCGACCTCCAGAGGTGCGCCAGATTACCCACCGCGTGCCATAAGAACCAGTCGCAAACCGTCATAACAACAGTCACTTTTTTTGATAGATTGCGCCAACGGAGATGCCACACCGGACCGGTTTGATTCTATTGTCTGCGGGCTCGCCCGCCAGTGATGAAGGGTTCCCCATGCAAGAAGACATTCCAACTGTTAGCCTGCCCTCCGGCGTGAATGTTCCCGCACTGGGCCTTGGCACATGGATGATGGGCGAAGAACCGCGCAGCGAACCGGATGAGATTGCCAGCATTCGAAAGGCAATCGATGTCGGCATGACATTGATCGACACGGCAGAAATGTATGCCGATGGCAAATCCGAAGAGGTGGTCGGCAAGGCGATTGCAGGGCGACGCGATCAGGTGTTTCTGGTCAGCAAGGTGTACCCATGGAATGCCGACAGTAAGGGCACAATCAACGCCTGCGACCGAAGCCTCGAAAGGCTGGGCACCGATTTCATCGACCTCTATCTCCTTCACTGGCGTGGGCCACATGCGCTGCGCGAAACAGTCGCCGCTTTCGAGACCTTAAAACAGCAAGGAAAGATAGGCGAGTGGGGTGTCTCAAACTTTGACACCTCTGACATGGAAGAGCTGTTTGCCGTTCAAGGTGGTGGCAACTGCGCCGTCAATCAGGTGCTTTATAACCTGTCCCGTCGCGGACCGGAATACGATCTATTGCCTTGGTGTCAGCGAAACCGCGTACCGCTGATGGCCTATTCGCCGATTGAACAAGGCCGTATTTTGCGCAATGCCGAACTGATCCGTATCGCCAAGGCCTACCAGGCAACTCCTGCACAGATTGCCCTCGCCTTTTTGCTGGAGCGCGATGGCGTGATTGCCATTCCCAAAAGCAGCCATCCGCAGCGCGTCGAGGAAAACCGAGGCGCCGCTGGTCTTGATATCAGCGATGAGGATTGGGATGCACTGGATGCCGCCTTTCCGCCACCGGCGAAAAAAATGCCACTGGAAATGCTTTAGCAGCGCACGAATCTCACGCCGTTATTTGCCCACTTAAATTCCGTTCGCAGTTCACCGTTTTGTGAAAAATGTGCGCAAAGGTCGCGCACGTTTCTCGTGGCTTTTCGCCAAAATTCAGAAACACAAAAATCTATTTTTTGGTTGTGTATTTTCAATCAGACCTATCAAAATACAGGGTATTTTTTGCGGCCTTCAACCACAGGAATAGCGCGTTTAACCAAATGAAAAAACATTAGAAATTATTATAATAAACGACACTAAAGTACCCGTTCAAAATTGTGCCGCCGGCTTTAACCATTCTTTACACAACCATCGCGCTAAAACAAAAACAAGCACAGGATTGTAGGTAATTCATCGACAATGTGCGCCATGGTGAAACAAAGCTGACAAACATGAAAATCAAGACACTCCTCCCCGGCCTATTTGGCCTTCTCGTTGTGCTTGGCGTCGCGCAAGGAGCAATTGCCCTCAATTCAATTTCAAACCTGAAGGATGCAACGGAAGGCGTCAATCATCGCCTGGCCCGTTCCGAAGTGTTGTCGCAAATCAACATGCTGTTCGGCGACGTAAGACGCGCCTATGTGCAGGGCATGAGTGCCGGCACGATTGAAGAAGTCGATGCAGCTATTGCTGCCATTCACAAGGCACAGGCAGACCGCAAAAAGGCTGCCGATGAATTTGGCGCAACGATCACCTCGCCAGCCTTGGTGGAAAAATTCGCTATCGCTGAAAAATCCGTGACTGAATATGAAGCTGCTGGCGCGGCATTCATCGAATATATCAACAATGGCCAACTCTACGAAGCCAAGGGTTACATCCAGCAGACCCTGACGCCGATGGGTCAAGAGGCCGTTGCCAAGATGAACGACACCCTCGATCTGAACAGCAGCCTCGGTCGGGAAGCAGCAGCTGGCGCACAAAAGACGGCGAGCTTTGCCAACACTGTCACCATTTTGGCGATCATCGGTTCAACGCTGATCGCGATCGCCGCAGCAGTGCTGAGCCATATCCGTATTTCCCGTCCGATCACCGAGATCACCGATGCCATGAACAAGCTGGCTGCAGGCGATAACGCCAGCGCCATTCCGCATAGTGGCCGCAAGGATGAAATCGGCGATATGTCTGCCGCTGTTACGGTGTTCCGCCAGAACGCGATTGAGCGTGAACGTCTGGAGCACGAAACCGAAGCCAACCGCAGCCTCAGCGAAAAAGAGCGCCTTTCCCGCGAAGAGCAGAAGGCCCGTGAAGCTGCCGAAGTTCTGTTTGCCGTCGATAATCTCGGCACGGCGCTCGACCGTCTGGCAGCGGGTGACATGGTCTACCGCATCGAGGAAAAGTTTGCCGGTCAGCTGGATCAGCTGCGTACCAGCTTCAACACCTCCATCGCCAAGCTGCATGGCGTTCTCAGCTCGATTGGCGACAACGCTCGCATGATCGATGCCGGTGCCAATGAAATCCGATCCGCCGCCGAAGACCTGTCCAAGCGTACCGAACAGCAGGCCGCGTCAGTTGAAGAAACTGCAGCAGCCCTTGAGCAGGTGACCACCGCCGTCAAGGATTCCGCCGTTCGCGCCAGCGAAGCCGGTGAACTGGTATCGCAGACCCGTCTGGGCGCTGAACAGTCCGGTCAGGTTGTCCGCAAGGCGGTCGTCGCCATGCAGGGCATCGAAAGCTCATCCAACGAGATCAGCAACATCATCGGAGTCATCGATGACATAGCGTTCCAGACCAACCTCCTGGCGCTGAATGCGGGCGTGGAAGCAGCTCGTGCCGGTGAAGCTGGCAAGGGCTTTGCCGTCGTTGCACAGGAAGTACGCGAACTGGCACAGCGCTCTGCCAAAGCCGCAAAAGAGATCAAGGCGCTGATCACCACCTCCAGCGAACAGGTTCGCCAGGGTGTCGAACTGGTCGGTGAAACCGGTCGCACGCTGGAATCCATCGTCGCGGAAGTCCAGGAAATCAACCGACACGTCCATTCGATTGTCACCTCTGCCAAGGAACAGTCGACCGGCCTTTCGGAGATCAATACCTCCGTCAACCAGATGGATCAGGGCACCCAGCAGAACGCCGCAATGGTCGAGCAATCGACTGCAGCCAGCAACAGCCTTGCCACACAGGCTGCTGCGCTGACATCGCTGCTGTCGCAGTTCAAATTGGACAATGGCAACTCATATGGCATTGCCACAGCCAATGAATATTCCACACCAGTACAGTCTCCGGCCCGCGCATTGGGACAGAAACTGGCCTCGTCCTTTGGTCGGAAATTCGGCTGATCCAGTCATCTGACACAAATGACAAAGCCTCCCACAACAGACATTGTGGGAGGCTTTTCAGTATGTTGAGCCTGTTTCCTGAATCAAAATGCCACAAACATGAATCAGATTGGCAAGTTGGCTCCGCCGTCAATCATGGCGACAAGCGTTTCCAGCCTATCGGCCTCCCGTGGCAGCTTGTCGGTTCGCAAACGAGAGATACGCGGAAAGCGCATGGCGACCCCTGACTTGTGACGTCCGGAGCGGTTGATGCCCTCAAAAGCCACTTCGACGACAAATCCGAAATCCGGTTCGGCGCGAATGGAGCGCACCGGACCAAACCGCTCCACCGTATTGTCGCGTACAAACTTGTCCAACACATCCAGCTCGGCATCGGTAAAACCGAAATAGGCCTTGCCGACCGGCACCAGCTGATCGCCACCCTCGCCTGCCATCCACACACCGAAGGTAAAATCGGAATAATAGCTGGAGCGTTTGCCGTGGCCGCGCTGCGCATACATCAGCACCGCATCGACATTATAAGGGTCACGTTTCCACTTGAACCACGGTCCTTTTGCCCGCCCGGCCTGATAGGTGCTATCCAGCCGCTTGAGCATGATGCCTTCGATCACCGCATCTGGTGGATCGGCGCGCAGCCGCTCCAGTTCAGCCCATGAGGAAAATGGGACAAGTGGTGACAGGTCAAAACGGTCCGGCTTTGCTCCAGCAATCAGGCTTTCCAGCTTCTGACGTCGCTCGACAAAGCTCTGGCCGCGAATATCGACATCATCCTCAAACAAAAGATCGTAAGCGCGAATGAAGGCCGGATAATCCTGCAACATGCGACCGGAAACCGTTTTGCGATTTAGCCGCTGTTGCAAATCGGAAAAGCTGGCAGTTGGCCGGTTCGAGGTGAATGTACCTCCCACCAGCAACTCCCCATCGATCACACCGGTAAAATCCGCCGCGTCGACAATGTCAGGGAATGCATTTGAGATATCATCCCCGGAACGCGAATAAAGGCGGCATGTGCCGGACGAACGCGACAACTGCACACGAATGCCATCCCACTTCCATTCGGCGGCGTAATCCGCCGGATCAAGCGCATCGAGATCATTGTCGCCGACCGGCGTAGACAACATGACGGAATGGAAAATTGCCGGCGTTGCCAGAACAGGCCGGTCACTTTTGCCTTCAAGCCACGCAAACAGCGGTTCATAGGGTGGCTTTAAACCGTGCCACAGCGTCTCGATCTCGGTGATGTCTTTCGAGCCGAGTTCCGCCAGCGCCTGTTTTGCCAAACGGGCAGACACCCCGATACGCAAACCGCCGGTGACAAGCTTGAGAAAGGCAAAACGTCCTGATGTGTCCAGCCTGTCCAGCAAACCACGCACCGCATTGCGGATTTCTATTTTGCCAAGCGTCTGCATCTGCTGCACGACTTCGCCCAACGGCAGGTCTTGACCCGACTTTTCCGGTTTTATCTCGCCCTGATCCCAGACCAGCGCAACGGTCTCGGCAAGGTCACCAACATAGTCATAGGAGTAGCGAAACAGCACCTCGTCCATGCGCTCAAGTACAAGTTCGCGGATCATGGCCGGTTTGACGCCCTTGAGGTCAAGCGTGCCAACCAAGGCTGCCAGTGCAATACCGCGGTCAGGATCAGGTGTGGCGCGAAAATAATCGGTCAGCAATGTCAGCTTGGCATTGCGGGATGGTGTGAGAACCAAACGGTCGAGGAGCTGGGCGAAAGCATACATATGTCTCTCAATCCCCCTCGTCTTCATAACCAACAAGATGCAGTGGTTTCGCGGCAATGCCGTGCAGCTCACACCAGCGCACCAGTGCCTCCTCACGACCATGCGTCACCCAAATATTACCGGCGCCGGTATCACGGATCGTCTGCGTCAGTTCAGGCCAGTCGCAATGGTCGGAAATCACCAGCGGCAGCTCCACACCGCGTTGCCGCGCCCGCTGGCGCACCATCATCCAGCCGGATGCAAAAGCCGGCACCGGATCAGAAAAACGCCGCGCCCAGCGATCGGCAAAGGCCGAGGGCGGCCCGATGACAACAGCGCCCTTGAATATGCCTGCGTCCTGTTTTTCCACGGTTGCTGGTCGCAAATCCCCAAGCGGGATGCCCTGCGACAGATAATAGTCGCACAGCCTGGCAAGCGCACCGTGGATATAGATCGGCGCATCATATCCGGCATTGCGCAGCAGCATGATGACGCGCTGCGCCTTGCCCAGCGCATAGGCGCCTATAATGTGGGTACGCTCTGGAAACTGCTTCAGCGACTGCAGCAGTTTCGCCATTTCATCTCTCGGGTTCGGATGGTGAAAAACCGGCAGACCAAAGGTTGCCTCGGTAATGAACACATCACAGGTAACAGGCACGAAATCTTCGCAGGTTGGATCCGGGCTGCGCTTGTAGTCACCGGATGCCACAATGCGTGTTCCAGATTTTTCGACAGCGATCTGCGCCGACCCCAGCACATGGCCTGCCGGATAATAACGGATGGTGACGCCGTTGATATCGACGGTTTCACCGTGCGCAATCGCCTGCTCGCTTCCGCAGAAATCCTCACCGTAGCGAATGCGCATGATATCGAGCGTCTGGCGAGTCGCGAGAACATGCTGATGACCTGCGCGGGCATGGTCCGAATGGCCGTGGGTAATCAGCGCCCGACTCACCGGACGCACTGGGTCGATATGGAAATTACCCTCGGGGCAATAAAGACCATCCGGCGTGGGATAAAGCAGGGCTTCCGGTTTTATCATCAATGAAAACTAAGCCCCTTGATCTGATATTACGCATTTCATTATCCGAACGTCACACCCGCCGACACCTTGGGTCATTGAAACGGATACCTTGCCACCCTCATTTCTGTGCTCGTCACAGAAATCCAGCGGACGCGTGTCCACGCGTCGAAAACTTCTTTCAGCCCAAAGACTTGGGCAGACTGGATTCCTGTGACAAGCACAGGAATGAGGAAGGAACGTATTGGCCAGCATTCTTTCAAACAAAAAAGCCGCCCGCAACGGTCTGTTGCGAACGGCCCTGAGGTCATTTTGTTCCGGTGTTTTTACAATGCAAAGATCTTCTGACGGTCAAAAAGCCATGCCCTTAAAAAGCGCATGGCTCATTCAGTTACCGTTTTGTACGCGATCCAGGATTTGCCCCTCGAGGTTGGCAGATTGCGCTGTATATTGATCTTTCCAATACTTCGCTTTCTCTGCGTTAACCTCAACACCTACGCCCTGCTCGTAGAATGCCGATAGCATAAGTTGAGCAAAACTATTTCCACCTTGTGCAGCCTTTTCCATCAACTGGACAGAAAGCACTAGATCACGTTCGACACCTTTGCCTGCATAAACGGCCATTGCTAAAGCATATATACCATCGGGTGATCCCTGATCGGCTGCGCGGCGGAACCATTTCACAGCCTCAGCGTCACTTTGCGGAACTCCTCGACCGTAAGCGTAAAGTGAGCCCAGTGCCACTTGCGCATTGGCAATTCCATTTTCAGCGTCTACCAGCCAGATTTTATAAGCTTCTGGATAATCGCCTTGAACGAAAGCTGCATTGCCCCGTTCCAGTTCGTCAGCGCTTGAGAACCTGGGCATTCCCAGCACAATCATGCCAACGAACGGCAGAACCAGCAAAAAAGGATAACGTTTTAAAACCATGGAGCATCAACATAAAATTTGAGCACCAGAAGACTTGATTTCAGTTCTCTGGTGCTCCCGTTTTTTACATGCCCTGCGAACCACGGTTCATGGCAGCGATACCAGTACGGCACACTTCGATCAGGCCGAGTGGCTTGATGATGGCGACGAACTGGTCGATCTTCGAGGACTTGCCGGTGATCTCGAAAATGAAGTGCTCGACCGTCGCATCAACCACCTTGGCGTGGAAAGCATCGGCCAGACGCAGAGCTTCGGCGCGGTCTTCACCGCCGCCGACAACCTTGAGAAGCGCCACTTCACGTTCAATCGGACGCTCCTGCCCCAGTTCACGGGCACGCACCGTCAGGTCAACAACGCGGTAGACCGGAACGATACGTTCAAGCTGCGCCTTGATCTGCTCAAGAACCAGAGGTGTGCCGCGCGTGACAATGGTGATGCGCGACAGATGCGCCTCATGTTCGGTTTCGGAAACCGTCAGGCTTTCGATGTTGTAGCCACGACCGGAGAACAGGCCGATCACGCGGGCCAGAACACCCGGCTCGTTGCTGACGAGAACCGAAAGCGTGTGGTTTTCAATGGCAGCGGTTTCCTTCGAAATGAAGTACGCGGAGCCGGTGGGTTGTAGGTGTGCGTTCATATCTATGTTCCTCCCGATCCTTAAACGAGCTGACGGCCCTTGGCATCGATAGCGTTGGCAACGGCTTCGTCGGTCGCTTCGTCCGGCAGAAGCATTTCATTGTGGGCCTTGCCCGACGGGATCATCGGGAAGCAGTTGGCAAGGTTGGCAACGCGGCAATCGAAGATAACCGGCTTGTTGACCGCAATCATCTCGGCGATCTTGTCGTCCAGTTCCTTCGGATCGTCGCAATACATGCCAACGGCACCGTAGGCTTCCGCCAGCTTGACAAAGTCAGGCATTGCTTCGGTGTAGGAGTTGGACAGGCGGTTGCCGTGCAACAGCTGCTGCCACTGGCGGACCATGCCCATATACTGGTTGTTCAGAATGAAGATTTTGACCGGCAGGTTATACTGGATGGCGCAGGACATTTCCTGAATGCACATCTGGATGGAGGCGTCACCGGCAATATCGATAACCAGAGCTTCCGGATGCGCAACCTGAACACCAATAGCAGCAGGCAGGCCGTAACCCATGGTGCCGAGACCGCCCGACGTCATCCAATGGTTTGGCTTTTCAAAACCGAAGAACTGGGCCGCCCACATCTGGTGCTGGCCGACTTCCGTGGTGATGAAGGTGTCACGCCCCTTGGATGCCTCATACAGGCGCTGAAGCGCATATTGCGGCATGATGACGTCTTTGGAGTTCTTGTAGGCAAAGGAATTGCGGGCACGCCAGCGATCAACCTGCTCGTTCCACTCTTGTGTCTGTGCTTTTTCTGGCTTTTTCGCCATGGCGCGCCACAGGCGAACCATGTCTTCCAGAACATGGGCAACATCGCCAATGATCGGCAGATCAACGCGCACGTTCTTGTTGATCGACGACGGATCGATATCGATGTGGATCTTCTTGGAATTTGGCGAAAACGCGTTGAGACGGCCGGTAATACGGTCATCGAAGCGAGCGCCGACGCAGATCATGACGTCGCAATCATGCATGGCCATGTTGGCTTCGTAGGAACCGTGCATGCCCAGCATGCCCAGCCACTTGTCGCCAGACGCCGGATAGGCACCCAGACCCATCAGCGTCGACGTGATTGGGAAGCCAGTCAGTTCAACCAGTTCGCGCAGCAAACGGGTGGCTTCCGGACCGGAGTTGATAACGCCGCCGCCGGTGTAGAAAACCGGACGCTTGGCCTGCGCCATCAGTTCAACCGCAGCCTGAGCCGCATGAACGTCGCCCTGAAGCTTCGGCTTGTAATTGTTCTTGGAAACGGCAGCCGACGGTGGCGTGTAGGTACCGGTGGCAAACTGAATATCCTTGGGAACGTCGACAACAACAGGGCCTGGGCGGCCAGACTGTGCGATGCGGAACGCTTCGTGGATGATACCAGCCAGCTCGTTTACATCCTTGACCAGCCAGTTGTGCTTGGTGCAAGGGCGCGTGATACCAACGGTATCGCACTCCTGAAACGCGTCAGAACCGATGAGAGATGTAGGGACCTGGCCGGAAATGCAAACCAGAGGAATGCTGTCCATCAATGCGTCCTGCAACGGCGTAACCGCGTTGGTGGCACCTGGACCGGAGGTTACAAGCATGACACCAACCTTGCCAGTGGAGCGGGCGTAACCCTCTGCCGCATGGCCTGCACCCTGCTCATGACGGACGAGAATGTGCTGAATGTCGTCCTGCTGGAAAATCTCGTCATAGATTGGAAGCACAGCACCGCCGGGATAACCGAAAATGTGTTCCACGCCGTTGTCCTTCAACGCCTGGAGAACGATTTCCGCTCCTGTCATACGGTTGCTGTTGTCTGTGGTTTCCTTATCCGTCATTGCCTTTTCCATCCCGCTTCTGGCTTTGGAATATCGTTGGACCAGTTGGCCCGTTTCGAGACATAAAAAAAGGCCCCTTGAGGAGCCTGTTTTAGCGCATGGGAGCTTTCGCCGGATGGTTACACCATCCTGCCCATGCGCCGTCCCACCACGATAAGTACGTTAAGATTTTTCATGGGTCGGAGTGTTAGCCAGAAAAGCATTATCCGTCAACGTATGTTGCTAAAAAAATCAGCTTCTATTTCATTTCGTTCCAGAAATCGGCATTTTCCGTAAGAAAGTTTCGCAAAATCCTTACGAGTTATTAAAGTCGAACCGGTAGCTTTTTCCCAACAAAAAATAGCAAGACAAGTTCAGGGAAACACATGTTCAACGACGACCTTCGCAAATCGGCAACGGCCGGAGAGCAAGACAGACGCGATGAACATAGCGCAGCCAACCGTATGCTGGGCCGTGTCGTGTCCTGCACCGGTTCCCGCGCCACCCTGTCGAGCGTCGCTGCCGACGGGAAAACCGACCTGACGGAACTGTGGTCCGTTGGGCGACTGATTACCATTGCGGTCGGCCAGAACCGCGTGATTGCCCTGACCTACGCCATGAACACCCAACACCATCAGTGGCGGGAAGACGAAAACAACAACTTCAATGTCGAAGCTGAAATTCTCGGTGAAATCCAGCGACAGCCCGACGGCAGCGAAACCTTCACCACAGGCATTTCGCAATATCCGCATCTGGGCGCCATCGTTCACCGTATCCGTTCCGCAGACCTGATCCGCATCTATGACAGTGGACAGGACAGCACCTGCATCGTCGGTCGTCTCTCGCAGGACGAGGCCATTGATGCCGCCATTCATATTCCCTCGATGTTGTCGAAGCACTTTGCGGTTGTCGGCTCGACCGGTGTCGGCAAATCAAGTGCGGTCTCCCTGCTGCTGCAAAAGGCAATCGAGGCCGACCCGAAACTACGTGTGCTGATTCTCGATCCGCATAATGAATTTGCTGCCGCCTTCCCCAAACATTCTGTTGTGATCGACACCGACACGCTCGACCTGCCCTTCTGGCTAATGCGGCTTGAGGAATTTGCCGAGGTGCTGTTCCGCGGCCGTAAGCCGATACCGGAAGAACTCGATGTGCTGCGTGACATTATTCCTGACGCCAAGCGGGCCTTTCGCGGTTCCGAAAGCGCGCCGATGCGACGCCCGTCGGACAAAAGCTCCATCACCGCTGATACGCCAGTCCCTTACCGTATTGCCGACCTACTGGCCTTGATCGACGAACGTATTGGCCGCCTAGAAGGGCGCAGCGACAAACCGTTCCTGCGTTCATTGAAAATGCGGATCATTTCCGCAATCAATGATCCGCGCTACCACTTCATGTTCTCCAACAGCACGATCAGCGACACGATCATGGAGACCATTGCCCACATCTTCCGTATTCCCGGCAATGGCAAACCAATCTCCACCTTCCAGCTTGCCGGCATTCCATCAGAGGTCGTCAACTCTGTGGTGTCAGTGCTATGCCGCATGGCATTCGAACTTGCACTGTGGAGCAACGGCGCCATTCACATGCTGGTGGTCTGTGAAGAAGCACACCGTTACGTACCCGCAGATCAGGAGCTTGGCTTCGTGCCAACCCGCCAGGCTATTGCCCGCATTGCCAAGGAAGGCCGTAAATATGGTGTGTCGCTTGGTGTGATTACCCAGCGTCCGGGTGAGCTCGACCAGACCATTCTGTCGCAGTGCTCGACACTGTTCGCCATGCGCCTTTCCAATGAGCGAGATCAAGATATCATCCGCTCGGCCATGCCCAATTCGTCGCTCTCGACCATGAGTTTCCTGTCTTCCATCGGCAACGGCGAAGCGATTGCCTTTGGTGAAGCGATTGCCGTTCCGATGCGCATGAAGTTTACCCGCCTTGCAGCGGGCAATCTGCCAAAGGCAGCAATCGCCTCCAGCAGGATTGAAGATCCCACGCCCGGCACCATGGACCTCAGCACCATCGTCAGCCGTATGCGCTCCAAGGCAGGCCCTGACATCTCCAACTTCCAGCAGAGTTTTGAAGCGACCTATGGCACGTCAGAACAGGACCATTTCGCGGAATTGCCTCAGGACAGTTACGACGAAATTGCCAGCGAAGCGGAACTGGAAAGCTGGAACAAGGAAATCCGCTCAACGGAATCTGACCAGTCCTATGAGCCCTACCGGCCGGAAATGCTGCCTGGTACCAGCGCCTTCAAAAGCGCCGGAGCAAATCAGCAGCCGGGCGCCTCGTCCGGCCTGCCAAAGGCTGGTTCGCTGAGAGAAAGCTTGTTGAAAAAGCCACTCGGAAGCCTGTATCGCAAGGATTGATCAGGGCGCGATCCGCTCCCAATCATCGCCCATCTGGTTGCGGAACCATGTCATCTGCCGTTTGGCATATTGGCGGGTTGCAGCAGACGCCCGCTCAATCGCCTCTTCGCGTGTCAAACGTCCGGCCAGCATCTCGGCAATCTGCGATACACCGATGGCCTTCATCGCCGTTGCATCCGGTGCAAGGTTAAGTGCCAGAATAGCCTGGACCTCTTTCACAGCCCCCTTCTCCATCATCAGTTCAAACCGCCTGTTGATACGGTCATGCAGCACCGCCCGGTCGGGCAGCACCACGAATTTTTGCGCCCGCGCCGGATCGACGATGACGGGGCCGCTTGTTCCCTGAAAATGGGCGATCGATTGGCCGGTCGCCTTGAATATCTCCAGCGCCCGCACGATACGCTGCCCGTCCTGCACATTCAGCACTGCGGCAACTTCAGGGTCCTGCTGCGCCAGCTCGGCATGCAATGCGGCCGAACCTTCATTGATAAGGCGCGTGCGATAAAGATCGCGAATATCGTCGGGAACGGCCGGCATGTTGGAAAGCCCGCCGGTCAGCGCCTTGAAATAAAGCCCGGTGCCACCGACAAAAACCGGAAAACGTCCTTGGTTTTTCAACTGTTCGAGACGTGCGGTCACATCCCGCAACCATTCGCCGGTGGAATAAAGCTGGCTTGCCGGCACATGGCCATAGAGAAAGTGCGGAACGCCTTCCATCTCCGTCTCGGACGGGCGAGCGGACAACACCTGCAGCGTATCGTAAACCTGCATGCTGTCGGCATTTATCACCACACCATTGCGTTCCCGCGCCAGACGAAGTGCAAGCGCGGACTTGCCGCTGGCCGTCGGTCCGGTTATCAGGATCGCATCGATATCGTCATCAAGGTTTTTCATCATGGCTCTCGTTGCCACGCTTATTGCCAATCCGTCAAATCCTGTCGTTACTTCGGCCCTTGGAGAAAAGGTGGCAAAGGCACTCAATGCTTCCGGTCTTTATTGGCTGGCAGATGGCATAGCGTGCGATATCGTACTTGCTGACGGCACCGATGCAACGACAGCCCGCCAGACGGTTGAAGCAGCCCTTGATGGCGCGCCCGTCGACATCGTCATTCAGGACCAGGACACCCGCCGCAAGAAACTGCTGATCGCCGATATGGATTCGACCATGATCGGCCAGGAATGCATTGACGAGCTGGCAGCCGAAGTTGGCCTGAAAGACAAGGTTTCCGCCATTACCGCCCGTGCCATGAATGGCGAGATCGCCTTTGAACCGGCGCTGCGTGAACGTGTTGCCCTGCTCAAAGGTCTGCCGGTTTCCGTTGTTGATGATGTCATTGAAAAGCGCATCACCCTGACACCGGGCGGCAAGGAACTGATTGCCACCATGAAGGCAAAAGGCCATTACACCGCACTGGTGTCCGGCGGCTTCACCGTCTTTACCAGCCGGGTGGCCGACATGTTGGGCTTTGACGAAAACCGCGCCAATCTGTTGGGCGAAGAAAACGGCGCGCTTGATGGCACGGTCGCAGAACCAATTCTTGGCAAGCAGGCAAAGGTCGATTCGCTGATCGACATCGCTGGCAAGCTTGGCATCTCAACGGATGACGCCATTGCCGTCGGTGACGGCGCAAACGATCTCGGTATGCTCGGCCTTGCCGGTTCTGGCGTTGCCATTCACGCCAAGCCTGCCGTTGCCGCCGAAGCAAAAATTCGCATCGACCACGGCGACCTGACCGCCCTTCTTTATATTCAGGGCTATCGCAAATCGGATTTTGTTACCGCTTGATGATGCTTGAAACGCCACGTCTGATCCTGCGCGAATGGAAAGAGAGCGATCGCAATCTTTTCCGTGAGATCAACGCGGACGAAAAGGTCATGGAGTTTTTTCCGTTTCGCCACAGCTATGAGGCAGCCGATGCTGCCCTTGAGCGTGTCAACGACATGATCCGTGCAACCGGTTTTGGCTTTTACGCGGTGGAGCTGCGCGAAAGCCAGGAGCCGATGGGGTTCTGCGGCATTGCCCCCGTCGACATGAAGGGCATATTCCCCTTCGGCACCATGGAAATCGGCTGGCGTTTCGCCACCCGTTTCTGGGGCAATGGTTACGCAACAGAAGCCGCCAATGCCCTGCTGGCCAATGCATTTGAAGACAAAGCCATGCCGGAAGTGGTATCCTTTGCGGTTGAGGCCAACAACCGCTCGACTGCCGTCATGAAACGGCTTGGCCTGTTTCGCAGCCCCGAGCGCGACTTTGACCATCCGCGCGTGCCCGACACCCATCCGCACCTGAAACGGCATGTGACCTATGCGATGACGCGCCAACAATGGTTTGATCGGTCAGTTTGAGCTTTTTAAAAATGCACGCCCGATTTCAGGCTACAGCCGTGCCGGATGTGATTTAATAAGAGCCATGTTATTTGCTCTTCCTGACACCCAAACACTCTACAAGGCTCTTCTGGAACGCGACCAGTCCTATGACGGCCGCGCCTATGTCGGGGTGACCTCGACCGGAATATTCTGCCGTCTCACCTGCCCGGCCCGCAAGCCGAAGCCGGAGAATTGCCGCTTCTTTGCAAGCGTGCCTGAATGTATGTCGGCCGGCTTTCGAGCCTGTCTCAAATGTCACCCGCTCGGTCCAGCCGCCGAGGCTGATCCCGCCATTGCCACCTTGCTGAATGCCTTGAAGGACAAGCCGGGTTATCGCTGGAGCGAACAGGATGTCGAGAGATTGAAACTCGACCCCTCCACAGTTCGCCGCAGTTTCAAACGGCATTTCGGCATGACCTTTCTGGAAATGGCACGACTGGAACGTCTCCGGCAGGGTTTCGAAACGCTGGGTGATGGTGGCCGCGTTATCGATGCCCAGCAGGATGCCGGTTTTGAATCCCCCACCGCGTTTCGCGTCGCCTTCTCGCGCCTGCTCGGGCAAGTCCCCGGACGGTTGGCAGACAATGCACTGCTGCAGGCAGACTGGCTGACCACGCCGCTAGGCACGATGATCGCCGTCACCGACAACAAATCCTTGCACCTGTTGGAGTTCGCCGACCGTAAAGCACTTCCGGCTGAACTGAAAAAACTAGTGGACCTGTCAAAGGGCAGTGTCGGTGTTGGTCGTCTTCCACCGCATGACGTGCTTGAGAAGGAGCTGGATGCTTACTTCACCGGCAAGTCCGCAGACTTCAAGATACCGCTCGCCTGCCACGGCAGCGAATTCACCCGCACCGTCTGGGATGCCTTGCGTGAGATACCGGCAGGCGCGGTGCGCAGTTACAGCCAGATTGCCGAACAGATTGGCAGACCAACCGCCACGCGCGCCGTTGCCCGGGCCAATGGCGCCAACCAGATCGCCCTGATCATTCCGTGCCACCGCGTCATTGGTGCAGACGGATCCTTGACCGGTTATGGCGGAGGCCTGTGGCGCAAACAAAAACTGATCGAGATCGAACGACAG
The DNA here is from genome assembly GCF_024810055.1 of Rhizobium sp. BIGb0125. Taxonomy (NCBI): domain Bacteria; kingdom Pseudomonadati; phylum Pseudomonadota; class Alphaproteobacteria; order Hyphomicrobiales; family Rhizobiaceae; genus Rhizobium; species Rhizobium sp. BIGb0125. The sequence goes on along the minus strand of NZ_JANUDV010000001.1, from coordinate 827,880 downwards.
TTTCTGACCTGACACCCCCGTCACGCCACACAGCGGACTTCAAAACAAAACCCCATGCAGATCATCATCTGCATGGGGTTTTGATTCTTGCTTTCGGTTTGGGACAGCCTATTCGAGCGGCAGAGCCACGAACCGCAGATTGCCCTGCGCATCGGCAATCATCATATGGGCGTTCTTGCGACCTTCGGATTTCAGACCGTTGACACGAACCATCACATCACCGGGAACTTCCATAAAGTCCTGCCCAACTTCGACGATGATGTCACCCGACTTCACACCCTTTTCGCCAGCAACCGAACCGTCGGTCACGTTTTCGACCAACACACCTTCAACGCTTGACGCGATGCCACGTGCGGTACGCAACTCGTCGGTCAACTTCACCAGTTGCATTCCGAGCACGTTTTGTGGCGCGTCATTGCCATCAGTCATCTGATCGTCGACCATCGGCGAACCATCATCCTGCTGGGTCATGTCGTTGCCGGTGTCACCATCCGTTGGATCTTCCGATGTTGTGTCTTCCGTGGCCGAAGCAGCATCGTCCAGACGGCCCAGCGTGACTTTTACAGTCTGCTGCTTGCCGTCCCGCACGATGATAACGTCTACTTCCTTGCCAACCGGGCTTTCAGCGACAACACGCGGCAGATCACGCATTTCATTGACCGGTTTGCCGTCAAAATTCAGAATGATGTCGCCAGCCTGGATAGGACCGTTTTCAACCGGACCACCCTTCACGACACCGGAAATCAGCGCGCCCTTGGTGCTATCAAGACCAAGACTTGCCGACACATCATCAGTCACAGGCTGCACGCGTACACCAAGCCAGCCACGGCGCGTCTCACCAAATTCGATCAACTGATTGACGATGTTCTGGGCAAGTTCGGTCGGCACTGCAAAACCGATACCGATGGAACCGCCACTTGGCGAAATGATCGCCGTGTTGATGCCGATAACCTCACCCTTGAGGTTAAACAGCGGACCACCGGAGTTACCCTTGTTGATCGCCGCATCCGTCTGGATGAAGTTGTCGTAAGGACCAGCATTGATGTTACGGCCACGCGCCGAAATGATGCCGACGGACAGAGAACCACCGAGGCCAAACGGGTTACCAATGGCCATCACCCAGTCACCAATGCGCATGGCGCGGGAATCACCGAATTTCACCGCCTTGAGCGGCGCCTTCGGCTCTACCTTCAAAACGGAAAGGTCGGTCTTGGTATCGGTACCGACAAGCGTTGCCTTCAGCTTCGAGCCGTTTGGAAACACCACCTCGATATCGTCAGCACCTTCGATGACGTGGTTGTTGGTAACAACAAACCCCTTGGGATCGATAACGAAACCGGAACCGAGCGAGTTGACCTTCTGGCCACCTTGCTGCTCACGCTCGCCATCAAAGAAATCCTTGAAAAATTCCTGGAACGGCGAACCCTCAGGCACCTGCGGCACAGGACCCTTGCCAGTTTCTTTGACCTTCTGCGAGGTGGAAATGTTCACCACCGCGTCCAGCAACGGCTCGGCAAGATCAGCAACCGAGGCTGGTCCCTGGCTTTGCGCATATGCTGGCACCGTCAAAACCAGACCGTTCATCAACATTGCAATTCCTGCTGCCACGGAAACGGTGGAGCGGAAAGGCGAGCGCAGTATCAGGGCCATGGTATCCTCGTGTCGTGAACCGCAAATCGAATTCTAAAAAACTTATTCTTCCCGCTTAACGCATGATTTATTCGGGGAATGCAAGCTTTCTCTCAATCCTATTCATCAACCATAAGGCGGAATGATGAAGTGTAAAAATACCTTTTCGTGATCAACAGCATTTTCCTCTATATTTGCCGAGTATTGCCGTCATAGATCACAGGTTCGCCAAGCTTGAACCATGCTTTGGCGATCTTGCCATCTTCAACTTCGTAGATGCAAATCACATCGACTTCACCTTTACCCTCGGGGAAGTTGCGGATCACCGTCTCATGGTCGATCACCACATTGCCGACGGATATGCGGCTCAACAACTTTCCCTGAAGATCAGGTTCTTTGAAACGGTCAACGTGGCGAGCGCGAATTTCTGCGGCGCTGTTCGCCAGAAGCGTTGAGGGAAATGCGTAATATTGGCAATCCTCTGCCCACCAAGGCATGAATGACTCAATATCGCGTGCATTGTAGGCCTCCAGTTGCTTTTGCACTGGCAGCAGAACCGCATCGTCAGTCTGTTTCGTCATCAATCCAAATCCTGAAAAATCTTTCGCAATAAAAAAGGCCGGTATCAAACCGGCCTTTTTCCTATCAGACATTCAACATCAATCAGTTGGCAGGCGCCGGTGCAGCCGGTGTCTGTGGCTGCGGCAGTGTGCCTGAAAGGTTGTTGAAATAACGGAAGAACTGCGAGTCTGGTGACAGAACCAGCGTCGTGTCCTTGCCATTCATCGAGGCGGCATAAGCAGCCATTGAACGGTAGAACTCGAAGAAGGCCGGATCGCGCGTGAAAGCATCCGCGAAGATACGGTTTCTTTCAGCGTCGCCCTCACCGCGCATGACTTCAGAATCGCGCTGGGCTTCCGATTCCAGCTCGACGACCTGACGGTCGGCGATAGCGCGACGGCGCTGACCTTGTTCATTACCGCGAGCGCGGATCAGTTCGGCTTCCGCCAGACGTTCAGCCTTCATACGCTCGAAGGTCTGCTGCGAGACTTCCTGCGTCAGGTCAGTACGGCGAATGCGAACATCCACGATGCTGATACCGAGCGATTCCGCGTCAGGACGCAGATCGTCACGTACTTCCTGCATCATCGATGCACGGGCATCAGACAAGGCCGATTCGAAACCGCGCAGACCGTAAACCCGGCGAAGCGAGGCATCGAGGCGTGTGCGAAGACGTGCTTCAGCAGACATCTGGTCACCCGAAACCGTTTCACGGAAACGACGAGCATCGGTAATGCGGTAAACAACGAATGCGTCCACCTCATAGAACTTGCCGCCGGAAACCTGCACGCGGATGTCGTCATGATCGAAACGCAGAGCGCGATTTTCAATGTACTGCACACGATCCGCGTCCATGAACGCGAATGGCAGCTTGAAGTACAGACCTGGCTCGGTCTTCACGTCCTTGATCTGACCGAAGCGTACCACGATGGCCTGCTGACGTTCAGTGACCACGAAAATCGACGAATAACCGAAGAACAGCACCAAGCCGATAAAAACGAGGAGTGCAGAGAGACGATTGCTCATATTAGTTGCCTCCCTGCGTCGCGGCAGCCGCTGCGGCACCGCGTGTAATCTCGTTGAGCGGCAGGTAAGGAACAACCCCCTGCTTCTCGTCAATAATGATCTTGCTGGTACTCTTCATGACCTGTTCCATCGTTTCGATGAACAGACGCTGACGGGTAACATCAGGTGCCTTGGTGTATTCATCATAGATGGATACGAAACGCTGCGCTTCACCCTGAGCCTCGTTTACAACACGGCTCTTGTAAGCGTTTGCTTCTTCGCGGATCTGAGCTGCCTGACCGCGTGCCGCACCAAGCTTCTGGTTGGCATACTGGTTGGCTTCTTCAACAAAACGGTCTTCGTCCTGCTCGGCGCGCTGCACTTCGTCAAACGCATCTGCCACTTCGCGCGGCGGTGCTGCATCTTCGATAGCAACAGCATTAATCGAAAGGCCAGCTCCGTAACCGTCCATCGTAGCCTGAATGATGTTACGAACATCAGCAGCAATCTGTTGGCGGTTATCACGGAAAATGTCCTGCGCCGGACGGCGACCAACAACTTCACGCATCGCGCTTTCGGAAACCTGTTGCAAGGTTTCAGCAGGCGTATCGACGTTGAAGAGATAAGACTTTGGATCCGTTACGGTAAACAGCACGGAGAACTGTACGTTCACGATGTTCTGGTCGCCGGAAAGCATGACACCTGTACCGGTCGACGATGTCGCACGCGAACCAATATTCTGCTGCTGCTCTGTAACCTTGACGATCTCGACCGTTTCAATCGGCCAGAAATGGAAGTGAAGGCCCGGCATGGACACTTCATCCTTCGGCTTGCCGAAACGCAGTTCAACGCCGCGCTCATCTGGCTGCACCGTGTAAATGGACTGCATGGCAACGAAAGCAATCAGCACCAGCGCAAGTATGGCAACAACACCGCCATTAAAACCGCCCGGCAATATGTTGCGAAAACGATCCTGTCCGCGTCGGATAATGTCTTCCAGATCCGGTGGGCCACCATTTCCACCACCACCACCGCCGCCACGCGGACGGTTCGGTCCCTGCCCCCACGGGCCTCCTTGGTTATTACCACCGCCGCCGCCCCAAGGGCCGCCGCCGCCATTTTGATTGCTCCAGGGCATCAATACCTCTTGTGTTATGAATTCTCCCGCCCCCACCCTGCCGATTGCTCGCGCTGAACGGGTATATCGACCCCGTTATAGGGACGCAAACCTGCGGTTTCAACGCAGAGGCGGTAACTTATTCGACAATGAGGGTAAATTGTTCACTTTGCCGCGCCTCTTCGCCTGTAAGTAGCAAAGGTCACAGCATAGTTGTCTTTATCACCGGCTGGTGCGGCCGTTTCGTCCACCTTTTCAAACCGCTCAGGATCGATGTCCGGGAAATACGTATCCCCATCAATCCGTGCATCAATATGCGTCATATAAAGGCGGTCGGCAAATGGCATCGACTGGGCGTAGATTTCACCGCCACCGGCCACAAAAACCTCGTCTACACCAAGCTCTTTCGCCTTGGTCTTTGCCAGATCAAGTGCGGCCTCCAGCGACGACACTACATCAATACCATCAGGGCGATAATCGACATTGCGGCTGATGATGATATGCGGACGCCCCGGCAAGGGACGCTCGCCGACCGAGATGAATGTCTTGCGACCCATGATCATCGGTTTACCCATGGTCAGCGCCTTGAACCGCTTGAGATCGGTGGACAGCTTCCACGGCATGTCAAGCTCGCGGCCGATAACACCGTTTTCTGTCACTGCGGCAATCAGGGAAATGTTGGGCGTGCTCATACCGCAATCGGCGCCTTGATGCTTGAATCAGCTTCGTAGTTTTCCAGCGTAAAGTCTTCGAACTTAAAGTCAAAAAGGCTTTTCACGTCAGGATTGATGCGCAGTGTCGGCAAGGCTTTCGGCGTACGCGTCATCTGCAGCTGCGCCTGCTCGAAATGGTTGGAATAGATATGCGCGTCACCCAGCGTGTGCACGAAGTCACCCGGCTTCAGACCAACCACCTGCGCCACCATCAGTGTCAGCAGAGCATAGGATGCGATGTTGAATGGCACACCGAGGAAGATGTCAGCCGAACGCTGGTATAGCTGGCAGGACAATTTGCCATCGGAGACATAGAACTGGAACAGGCAGTGGCACGGCGGCAACGCCATGTCATCCACCAGCGCCGGGTTCCATGCCGACACGATATGACGGCGCGAATTGGGATTGGTCTTCAAGCTTTCAATCAACAGGGCAATCTGATCGATATGGCGACCGTCAGGGGCTGGCCAGGAACGCCACTGCGCACCGTAGACCGGACCGAGATCACCATTTTCATCCGCCCACTCGTCCCAGATCGAAACGCCGTTTTCCTTGAGATAGGCGATATTGGTATCACCCTTCAGGAACCACAGCAGTTCGTGAATGATCGAGCGCAGATGAAGCTTCTTGGTGGTGAGAACCGGAAACCCTTCAGAGAGATCAAATCGCATCTGATAACCGAACACGGAGCGTGTTCCGGTGCCGGTGCGATCGCCACGGTCGCTTCCAGTGTCCATCACATGTCGGAGAAGATCGAGATATTGCTTCATGAGGGGTCCGCCGCAGATTCCATATTGACTGGAATATAATAGTGAAAGGCGGCGGAACCAATGTCTATCGGGGGCGCTCCCCCGCTTTTTTAGAGGTCACCCAGTTTGCCGAGTTCCTTGGCCACCAGATAATAAAAGGTCACGCGCGATTTGGAGCGGTCAGCCGCCAGGGTTTTGCACACGGCATCAACGGCATTATCGGCCGCAGCGCCCGTGACGCCAAGTTTTTTGCCGCACCACTTTTCTTTCACGCGCGCCAGTTCTTCAGGATCGGACGCCGAAACCAGCGAGGAATCGCGATTGCGAAGCGCAATACCCAGGTGCTTGACGATTTTGCTGACGATTGCCTCGTCTGCATTAGCGTCGTATTTTTTCACATCTGCAAGATAGTCCGTCATGTCCTCTCCTTCATGTGTCCTCAAGCGCCATCTCCACTTAACTCAGGAGGCGCTTGTTAAGTACAATCTATCAGAGCAATGATTGCGTCAAGAACGACCATGATGATTTAACAACTTGCCACATAGCCTGACTTTAAAGGGGTTTTCCGGCCTGTTCGCAAAAACAAAATGGCGCAATCGTCCATTCAGGCTTCCAATTGAATTTAACGGATAAAACCAATCAGACCCTTGTTTTGTTCACGTCTCCGGCTTATCTAGAGAGTGCTTCGCAAGAAGATATGGCGATAAATGGTCGGTGTAATAAACCTATTGGACCCGGGGGCGGTACCCGGCGCCTCCACCAAAAACCGGCGGCCTTCTGGCCGGCTTTTGATGGGGGCGAAATAGGATCGACAAGGGCGTAAAGATCGTACTTTTGCTCGGCATGATACCGCCGTTATCGGGTCACAAGTGTAGTTGCAAATGACAACAACGCTAAGGAATACGCTCTCGCTGCCTAATGGCGGTGCGGGAATTCCGCTCTAAGTCCTTACGGTTAGCCCCGTAAGGCGGGGTTCGGAGGTACCTGGCAACAGAAACCTCCACCTTCTTTCTTTCAACAAATTCCTATATAATGACGTGACTCGTACGCAGGGTTTGGCGTTGCCGTCCCATGCGTCATTGAATATAGTGTCTGCAAAGACAATTGCATGTATAAAGAAAGATAGGATCGCATGGGGCAGGACCATATCCGTTACGATATTCTCGCACAGGATGCTCTTCGCGGCGTTATCCGCAAGGTGCTGAGCGAAGTTGCCGCAACTGGCCGCCTTCCCGGTGATCATCACTTCTTCATCACCTTCCTGACCGGCGCGCCGGGAGTGCGAATCTCCCAGCACCTCAAGGCTAAATATGCCGAGCAGATGACCATCGTCATCCAGCACCAGTTCTGGGATCTGAAGATCACCGAAACTCAGTTCGAAATCGGCCTTTCCTTCTCCGACACACCAGAGAAGTTGGTTATTCCGTTTAACGCCATCCGTGGTTTCTACGATCCTTCCGTCAACTTTGAGCTGGAATTCGATGTTCCGCTGTCTGACGAGGAGGAAGAAACCGAAGGCGCAGAAATCACCGCTTATCCGGAAGTGACGGCTGAAAAGGCACCTGCGGTCGAAGGTGAAGCAGGCGAAGAGAAAAAGGCCGGCTCGGTCGTTTCGCTCGACGCATTCCGCAAGAAACATTAATCCTGCAACACCATTCGATTTGTGGCTGGTGCGCTTACAGAATGAACGAAGCCATTTGTTTTGGTTCATGGTCGTGGCGGGTGTTCCCGCCACTTTAGTTTTATGTTGACACTTATTGGTCAGGAAACCGAGATGTCCGCTGACGTTGTCAATCTCCGCCAGTTCCGCAAACAGAAGGCGCGCTCTGAGAAAGAGAAGCAGGCGGACCAGAACCGCATTACCTTCGGGCGCACCAAGGCGGAAAAGAACCTGACCAGCGCCCTGAATGACAAAGCGGAAAAAACGCTGGATCAGGGGCGCATCGAAAAACCGCAGGATGACAAGTGAGCGGAAACAAACGCTACTTTTCAAACACTTGCAGCGGGTTTCGGACTCAATCTGACAACTGCTTGAATCAGTTTCGAAAGCCGAAACAGTGATCCGCAAACACTCAGCCACTCTTCACGGTCACCGTACCAGCATTTCCCTGGAAGACGCCTTCTGGAGCGAATTGCAGGATATTGCCCGCCATCGCAGCATGAGTTTTGCCGCATTGCTGGCCGAGATCGATGACAATCGCCCGCCAGAAAGCAACCTTTCCTCCTCGCTTCGGGTCTACGTGCTGGAGTGGATCAAAGCATCTGTCAAATTCGAGAGCAACGACACCGTCTCCTGACACAGCCAGAAACATGGCCCGAGACATCAAGGCGCTTGCCTCAAAGGTCATATCACGACCTTCCGCGATATGTACCTGACTGCGAGATGTAAAACACACAGTTCTACTTCACATCCTCGCAGCACCGGAACTATCGGTGCGGTTTATTCAAAAATTACGCAAAACACATACCGTCAATACTCCACTAAAAAGATGTATTTTGCTGTTTATCCCTGAAACCCGTCACTATGCTCTTAATCCAGGACAACAAATCCGAAACCGGAACCCTGCGAACAAGGTGCTTACATGACGATCAAGAAGTTTCTCACGATTACAGCAGCCACGATGGGTGTGGTCTTTGCAGGCATGACGGCGGAAGCCGCTGACAAGAAGGTTGTTGTCGCCTACCAGACCGACGCGCTGCCCTCCTCCGTGGCCATTGCCAATGGCGAGTTTAAACAGCCGGGTTACGAGATCGATTTCCGCAAGTTCAATTCCGGCGCTGAAATCTTCGCCGCCATTGCGTCGGGAGACGTGCAGATCGGTTACGTCGGCTCCAGCCCGTTCGCATCGGCAACATCCCGCGGTCTGGATGTCAAGGCATTCTACCTTTCATCGATTTCTGGCACTGACGAAGCGCTGGTTGTCAGCAATGCCTCCAAGATCTCATCTCTTGATGACCTCAAGGGCAAGAAGCTGGCCGCCGCTCCCGTGTCGACCGATCACTATCAGCTTCTAGCACTGATCAAGTCGCTGGGCCTCAGCGAAAAGGATGTTCAGGTTCTCGCCATCCCCCAGCCTGAAATTGTTGCCGCCTATACCCGTGGTGACATTGACGGCGGTTTCGTCTGGGACCCGGCGCTGACTGAACTGAAGAAAAACGGCAAGGTGTTGATCACCTCCAAGGAAGTCGCCGAAAAGGGTGCCCCCACCTTCTCCGCCTGGGTCGCGACAGGTGAATTCGCCAAAGACAATCCGGACTTCCTAAAGACGTTTTCCGGCGTGATAAACAAATATTACGGCTCCTTCCTCACCGACAAGGCCGCATGGGGACCAGACAGCGACAATGCCAAGACATTGGCGAAATTCCTCGGCGGCACTGCCGAGCAGCAGGCCTCTGCACTGACCAACCTCAATCTTCTGACACCGGAAAAGCAGGCTTCTGCCGACTGGCTTGGCGGCGGTGAAAAGTCGGGTGCTGCCAATATTCTCAAGGAAACCTCGGAGTTCCTGAAAAGCCAGGGCAAGATTTCCGAAGTGCTGCCAAGCTACGCCGCGTTCGTGACGCCGGACGCTTTGAAGTAACGCGATAATACGAACCAAACCCTGTCCCGCCGGTCGCAACGACCGGCGGGACACTCTGTTGCCAGAGCAACAATATCGGGGAACAAAAATGTTGAGCATTCAAAATGCCAGTGTCTATTTCGACGGGCGCGATGGCCGTGACATCCATGCACTTGACCGGGTGAATATCGATATTCCATACGGCGCCTTTGTGGTGGCGCTTGGCGCATCAGGCTGCGGCAAGTCGACTTTGCTCAATGCTATCGCCGGTTTCCTGCCGCTGTCGGAAGGCGAAATCACGCTGAATGGACGCGCTATTACCGGCCCCGGCGCTGATCGCGGTGTGGTTTTCCAGAAAGATACGCTGCTTCCCTGGTCCAATGTTCTCGACAATGTGGCGCTAGGTTTGAAATTTGCAGGCACCTCCAAACGGCAACGCCACGAAAAAGCGCAAGAGTTGCTAGCGCTCGTTGGTTTGAAGGACTTCGCCAAAAGCTTCCCCTATGAGCTTTCGGGCGGCATGCGCCAGCGCGTTGGCATTGCACGCGCACTTGCGACAGAGCCGGACATTCTGTTGATGGACGAACCCTTCGGCGCATTGGACAGCCTGACCAGAGAACAGATGCAGGAACTGCTGATTTCCGTCTGGCACCGTACTGGAAAACGCATCTTTTTCATCACCCATTCCATTGAGGAAGCCCTGTTCCTCGGCACCCATGTCATCGTCATGTCGCCGCGTCCAGGACGGATTGTCGCCCGTTACGAACTGGATTTCGTCAAACGTTTTGTCGAAACCGGCGATGTCAGATCTATACACCTGTCACCGGAATTTGGTCTGTTGCGCGAAGAAATTCGCGAAATTCTCCATGGCGACGACAAGAAGGGGCGGTTAAGCGCATGACAACGATAGAGCTAGATAACACCCGGCCACACACATCCGAGACCACCGCGCCAGCCCGCAAAAAAACCGTTCGCATGGCAGGTTTCGGCATCGATGGAAAACCGACACTGGCCATCAGCTTGGTTACCGGCGCAATCATCATTTTGCTGTGGTGGGCTGCAACCGCATTGAAACTGACACCAAGCCTGTTTCTGCCCAAACCCGGTGAGGTGCTGCGCCAGTTCTTCGTCATCTGGAATGATGGTTATGCCGGTGCATCGCTTGGCGAACATGTCGGCGCAAGCCTGTTTCGCATTGGCCTTGCCGCAATACTGGCGCTGGCAATGGCAATTCCGATCGGTCTGTTGATGGGACTGAACCGCTGGGCAAAAGGCATCCTTGACACGCCAATCGAATTTTACTGGCCGCTCCCGCCTCTCTCCTATCTGCCATTGATGATCATCTGGCTCGGTATTGGTGAAACCTCGAAAATTGCCCTGCTGTTTCTGGCAATGTTTGCGCCGATTTGTCTCTCGGCCCAGGCGGGTGTTCGCTCGGTGTCGATTGAGCGGGCGCAGGCGGCCCGTGCACTGGGTGCCACGCGCTGGCAGCTGTTCTCCCATATCGTGCTGCCAAGCGCTTTACCGGAAATCCTGACTGGCGTGCGCATTGCCTTCGGCATTGGCTGGGGAACGCTGGTGGCCGCAGAACTGATCGCCTCAACACAGGGCATCGGTTTTCTCATCATGTCGGCAGCGCAGTTTCTGGCAACCGACGTGGTGTTTGTCGGCATCGCCATTATCTCCGTCTGCGCCTTCGGTTTCAGCGCATCGGTCCGCTTGCTGGAACGTGTGCTGGTGCCGTGGAAGGGCAAGGCCTGACAAAACAAGGGGGGCGGCGCACCCTGCTCCGCCCTCCCGCCTTAAACTGCTGTAACACAAGCATGACATGCATGACTGGAATGACCATGAGCAAGCCCAACATCCTGATCCTGATGGCCGACCAACTTAACGGCCTGTTCTTTCCGGATGGCCCCGCCGACTTTCTGCACGCCCCTAATCTGCGGCGGTTGGCATCGAGTTCAACACGCTTTGCGACGGCCTATACCGGCAGCCCGCTTTGCGCGCCGGGCCGCGCCTCGTTCATGTCGGGACAATTGCCGAGCCGTACTCGTGTTTATGATAATGCCGCCGAGTTTGCCTCCGACATTCCAACCTTTGCCCATCACCTTCGTCGTGGCGGTTATCACACCAGCCTTTCCGGCAAGATGCATTTTGTCGGTCCAGACCAGCTTCACGGGTTTGAGGAACGACTGACCACCGACATCTATCCCGCCGATTTTGGTTGGACACCGGATTATAACAAGCCGGGAGAACGCATCGACTGGTGGTACCACAATATGGGCTCGGTCAAGGATGCGGGCATTGCTGAAATCACCAACCAGCTCGAATATGACGATGAGGTCGCCTACCACGCCGTCGCTAAGATCAGGGATCTATCGCGACGTCTGGATGACCGGCCGTGGAGTCTGACGGTCAGCTTCACCCATCCGCACGATCCCTATGTGACACGGCAGAAATACTGGGATCTCTATGAAGACTGCGCCTTTCTTGATCCCGTGACCGGGCCAATTCCTTATGAGCAGCAGTGCCCGCATTCCCGGCGCATTCTCGATGCCTGCGACCACTTGGCGCTCGATATTTCTGCAGAGGATGTGCGGCGCTCCCGCCGCGCCTACTTTGCCAATATCAGCTATATAGATGAGAAGATCGGCGAAATTCTCGATGCGCTCGAGGCCGGTCGCATGGACAAGGATACGATAATCGTTTTCCTGTCCGACCATGGCGATATGCTGGGCGAGCGGGGCATGTGGTTCAAGATGAGCTTTTATGAAGGCTCGGCGCGTGTACCCTTGATGATTTCGGCCCCCGGCCTGCCGTCAGGCCTTGTCGAGCAACCGGTGTCGACGCTGGATGTTCTGCCAACCCTTGCCGCGCTTGCCTGTATCGACATCAGCCCGTTTGCATCCTGGATCGATGGCCAGAGCCTCGTCGATGTCGCCAATGGCAATGCAGACCGCGATCCTGTCTTCATGGAATATGCTGCCGAGGCCTCAATCGCCCCGCTGGTTGGTGTGCGTGATGGTCAATACAAGCTGGTGCTTTGCCCGGTCGACCCACCGCAACTTTTTGATCTTGAGGCAGACCCGCAGGAAACCACCAACTTTGCGACTGATCCTGCCTATGCCGAGGTTTTTGCGAAGCTGGAAGCGCTGGCATTACAGCGTTGGGACATCGCGCGTTTTGATGGCGATATCCGAGCCAGCCAGGCACGTCGGCATGTGGTCTATGATGCGCTCAGAAGCGGCGCCTATTATCCATGGGATTTCCAGCCGTTGCAGAAGGCGTCGGAACGCTACATGCGCAACCACATGGACCTGAATATTCTCGAGAGTTCAAAACGTTATCCGCGAGGAGAATAACGGCGCCCATCACGCCGTCTTCCTTGTCTGTGTGGCTCAAGGTGTTGCGGTTGCAGGTGGCGGTGCGAGCTCCTGACGGATTACACCCTCTTCCGGTGAAACCGGCATGGTGTTCTGCATATCGAACTGCAACTGCTGCGCCTTTTCCTGCTCAGCTTTTTTTCTCGCTTGTTCTGCAAGACGTGCTTTTTCTTCAGCTTCCGCCTTTTCACGCGCAGCTTGTCGCTCGGCAGCGCGAGTGACGTAAAGAGCAGCTTCACGGCGCAGGCGCTGTTTTTCCAGAATATTGGCCTGCAAGGTTTCCACCCGGCGGCGTTCTTTTTCAAAGGCTCGCAGCGATAGATAACCGCTTATTGCCGCCACATCCGTGCTGACCGAAGGCGTAGCAACCGGGCCTGAATAGACTAGACCGACAGATGGCTCGCCGCCCGCCTGTGCTTCCTGTCCCGGATTGAAAGCAACTGTGACATTGCCATCCACTGTCTGCTCAAGCAGATCGAGGTTCAGCGTACCGGTCAGATTGGCCTCGCCAGCCGGCAGGCCGACATTCTGCAGACGCAAGATGCCGTTGTTGATCGTGAACGGCATCACAAGGCTGTCCGCCTTGACTTCACCGTTATAAATCAGAGCGTCAACCAGTGGCTTGGTTTTGGAGGCATCGATCTCGCCGTCAATCTTGTCGGCCTCAGCCAGCAGCGGGGCAAACGCCGCGACATTGATACCACGTATCGTCAGGCCATTGGCGCGGATGTCACCCGAACCACCGGCAGAAACCAGCATGTCATGCACACTGGCACCGGTTGCCTCCGCATTGAAGCTGGCATCGAAACGCCCGGTCGCGACCGGTGCACCGGCAAACTGCCACATATGCGCCTGCGGATCGACGCCGGTCACTTTGATATTCGAACGGAATATGCCGGCCTTTTCACCCGTTGCCATAACCAGTGAACCGGCGACCTTGCCGCCCATCCAGTCACCGCTTATTTCTTCCAGCGACAGGCGACCATTGCTCTGGTTCAGGCGGGTCGAAAATCCCGACACAGATTCCAGAATACCGGTCTGCAGATTACCCGCCTTCAGCATTACTGATGCCTCAAGGCCCGGGAAAGCTGGCAGGGAAACAGCCTCGGCATTCAAGCCACCATGGGTGCTGTCAAACACAGGGCCATAGGTGGTGTCACCAAGCCAGGCCAGATCAACCGTACCAAGCGACAGATCGCCTTCGATCTTGTGCGGCGATGCCAGTTGCATCGTCAAATTACCGGAAACCGGATTGCCGGCCGTCTGCCCGTTGATGCCGGACACCTTGATGGCATCTGGCAGAACCTCAACTCTGGACTTCATTTTCGTGGCCATGCCGCTGCCAATCTGCGGCAATGAAACACCATTCATGATGAGATAGGGTTCGATATCCGCGCTCTCCAGTGAAAAGTCACCGGCGCCCTGCCCGAATTTTTCAGTACCAAGGTTGAAAGCACCAACCATGGTTGCATGGGTTTTTTCGGTCGAGAAACGAATGTCCGTATTGGCGGCATTGCCAAGCGTGCCATTGATCTTGAGCGACACCAGGCCTTCGCCATCCGCATCAAACGGCAGCGGATCGAAACCGACCTGCCCGAACAGAATGGCGGTCGACTGGTTCTTTAACACCGATTCCAGCGAAAATGCCGTATCATCGGTAATCGCCAGAACATCAGGTACCTTGCCCACTGCCGAAATCCGGCTGCCATTGACCGTGCCGGATAATGCGACGCTCATGCCCTCATTTTCGGAACCGATGGAAAGATCGGCTTTGAGATCGGAATTGACGTACCAGCTGGCGCTGTCGAGCATCCTTTGCAAGATAGGATGGCCGGGCAGATGCTTTTGCAGCATCGCAAGGAATGGCTGCGGATCCGCAGCCCGCAGGCTGACGGTTCCCTTACCTGCGTAATTCAGCAGTGAGCCTTCCAGCCGTGCATTGGCATCAAGCTGCGCGCCGGCCACATCACCGGCGGTCAGTTTTTCAACACTTAACACGCCATTATCGACGCTAAAGGCGGTTTCCACCTCATTGGCGGTTACGCCGGATACGTTGAAGCGGTCAGCCTTGAACCTGGCAGCCATCCGGTGCTGGGAAATGGAGCTGTCGCCCTGCTCGCCCATGACAAGGCCGCCAATCGCTTTCAGCGCATCAAGATCAATCTCGTTACCTGCCAGATCAATCGACAGACTTGGCGCCTGACCTTCGGCCGATTCCCGTTCCAGACGGCCCTTCAGCGAGGCATTGCCAATCACCAGTTCAAGGTTTTCCAGCCGCTGCAACTGCGTGGTCAGCGACACCGAAGCGGAAAAGCCCGCAGAGCTCAGCTGTCTGATCGCCGGATCAACCGTACCAGACAGCCAGTTGGCCAGGCCCGACGGCTGGTTGGAGGCCACCAGCAGATCACCATTAAAGGCCGGTCCGCCGGTCAGTGTGAGGGCACCACTAGCCTCAAGCTGCGTGCGTCCGGGCATGATGGCAACCGCATTGACAATCTGCCACCCGGCACCGGCCGGGCGCACATCCAGCTTGATATCGCGAATGGTCGTGTCATCGGCAACAAGTGCCGGCAGGCGAATGGTGGCCTTGCCCGGTACCTGCGGCACTGGAATGCGGGCAATCAGGGCCGCAAAAGCTTCAATGCGCTGGCGAACCGAGACGACGGGGACACGCGCCGTTTTGCCCGTTTGTACCGGCACGGCAAAGCTGTTGACATCGATTTGCTGGCCATCGGCCGTCAGCAGAAATTCTGGCTGCGTTCCGGTATCAAGCGTGGCTTCGCCGGTGATAATGTAAGGATTTCCGGCATCCCCCAACTCCATGCGGTATTCGGGAACACGCACACTTTCGTTGGTCAGCTCAAACTTGCCCTGCGTGCGGGGCGCAGAAAAAATAGACACCTGCTGCGGCTGTTTTTTATCCTTCTCGTCCTGACGGATCTGGAAGGTAAAATTGCCGCTGTAAACAGGCTTACCATCGGTAACCGCAAGACCACCATCGAGATCAACCGCAACGGGATGCTCATCCGGCAGCAGGCGCAGGCGCAAACCGATACGCGCGAGTTTGGCGTCGGGCTCGCCGCTCGACAGTGAAAATGTGCCAGCATGTCCATCAATGGCGCCGCGTCCCTCCACACGCCAGGGACCAGCCAGAGAACGGGCGGACATATCCGCCGTCAGGCCGGTAACCGTGCGATTGCGTCCGGACTGTTCATCGATAAATTCAATCTGGCCGCCTTCGATACTTACCTTTTCCAGCACAACGGTTTTGGCCGGAATATCGGCGCGGCTGCCGCGCATCCAGTCGAGCGTGCCATCCTTTAACAGACGGATTTTTGCCTTCGGCTCTTCAATGCGCATATCAAAGATACGCGCTTCACCAGACATGAACGGCGCGAGTTCAGCATCCATGGAAAAACGCGCGACCTGAATGAGCGGAGATCCATCCGCGTCCATACCAGCGCGCACATCATGCAGCGTAACGGAAGGAAAAGGCAGAAGACGCGCTTCCACAGCACCGTACACCACAACCTTCTTGCCCAGAATACGGCTTGCCTGATCCTCGAAGTCCCTGCGGAAACTGGTCCAGTCGATAAAATACGGCACAAGCAGCGCCGCAAACAGCGCCACTACGAGCAGTCCGCCCAGAAAAACAAGAATGCGTCCGAGCACTGCCCGATATCTCCATAATAACAGAAAGGAAGTTAGTTCTTTTTGAACCAAGGGCAAGACACGTTTTTGATTGTCCCTTTGATTGCCCGTTTTGATTGGTTTGTTGGACTTAACTCATCCGGAACAACTTACCCGGATTAAATATGTTATCGGGATCAAGTGACGACTTGATGGCGCGCATCAAATCCACTGCATCTCCCAATTCTTCCTGCAGGAAGCTGAGTTTACCCTGCCCTATGCCGTGTTCACCCGTGCAGGTGCCATCCATCGACAGCGCCCGGCGATTCAGTCGCGCCACAAACGCCTCTGTCTTGGTTATGCTGTCAGCATCCTTGCCGTCAAACAACACCAGCACGTGGAAATTGCCGTCTCCGGCATGACCGACGATCGGTGCAAGGAAGCCGTTTTCAGCAATGTCCTTTTGTGTTTCCACCACGCAATCGGCAAGACGCGAAATCGGCACGCAGACATCGGTGGACAAGGCATCGAGCTGCGGTGCCAGCGCCCGGCAAGCCCAATAGGCGTCATGGCGAGCCTTCCACAGCTTGGCACGTTCCTGCGCGTCGCCGGTCCACTTGAAATCGGCACTGCCAAACTCTGCGGCAATTTCGGCAAATTGCTGAGACTGCAATGCGGTTGTTTCTTCTGTGCCGTGAAACTCCAGAAACAGTGTCGGCTTTTCTTCGTAGGACAGGCCGGAATAGGCATTGCAGGCGCGGATCTGCACCTCGTCCAGAAGCTCGATACGCGCCACCGGAATGCCCATCTGAATTGTCATGATCACGGCGTCACAGGCAGCCTTGATCGTATCGAAGGAGCAAACGCCACCGGAGATCTTTTCCGGAATACCCTGCAATCTCAGGGTCACGGAGGTCAAAACGCCAAGCGTGCCTTCTGCCCCCACAAACAGCCGGGTCAAATCGTAACCGGCAGAGGATTTGCGCGCCCGTCTTGCGGTGCGGATTTCCTCACCATTCGCTGTCACGGCCGTGACCGACAACACATTGTCCTTCATGGTACCGTAGCGAACGGCATTGGTACCAGAGGCGCGGGTTGAGGCCATGCCGCCAATCGAGGCATTGGCACCGGGATCAATCGGGAAAAACAGGCCAGTGTCACGCAGATATGTATTGAGCTGCTCGCGCGTCACACCCGGTTCAACGGTCACGTCGAGATCTTCAGCATTGACCTTGATGATGCGGTTCATGCGGGTAAAATCAATCGAGATGCCACCGGATGGCGCATTGACCTGCCCTTCCAGCGACGAACCGGTTCCGAAAGGAATGACCGGCACCTTATGCTCCGCGCATGCTTTGACAACAGTCTTTACATCATCGGCATTTTCAACAAACACCACGCCGTCAGGCAGCTGCGTGGTCAGGTATGTCGTGGTGTGGGCGTGCTGTTCGCGGAAGGACTGGCCGGTCTGGAGCTTGTCACCAAGCTGCTGCGCAAGAACTTTCAAGACATTGGCAATGCCCGCCTCGTTTCTGGTTCCCGAAATTACATCCTTCAAAGCCATCGGCGATCTCCACGGCGGCATCGGTTTTCAGAAAAATCGCAACCGATTTTCAAAAGGTCCGATGCTTATTTCAATAGGCTGGAACAATCTCCTTAAAGCATCAGCAACGACGCGAAGTGCTCCAAAATGCACAAGCCGGACTCAACGTTATCACGCGAGCCCGGCTTGGTATGAGACACGATACAATGTTTGTCCAGCACTGGCATCCCGCCAGCACTTTGTTTACCGCAGGTTACTCCGCCGCAAGAAGTTGCTTGTCCTCTTCCAACGCCCGGCGACGAATGGCTGTTTCCAATTCACGGTGCAGACGGATTTCCTCGTCGGCCTGCGGCTTGGCAAAGCGGGCCAACAGCACATAAGACACCGGTGTGATGTACAGTGTCACCAGTGTCGCAAAACCAAGACCACCGACGATAACCCAGCCGAGTGCAATACGGGCTTCCGCGCCAGCGCCCTGCGCCATAACCAGCGGAACACCGCCGAGAATGGTGGCAATCATGGTCATCATGACCGGACGCAGACGAATGGTGCAGGCCTTTTCAATCGCCTCCCGCACCGTTGCGCCCTGGTCACGCAGGTGGTTGGCAAACTCCACAATCAGAATGCCGTTTTTCGCCATGACACCAACCAGCAACACAAGTCCGATCTGACTGTAAACATTGAGGCTGGAGCCGGTCACCAGCAGCGCAATCACGGCGCAGGCAAGACCAAGTGGCACTGTCGACATGATGATGACGGAACTCAGCACACTTTCAAACTGTGCGGCCAACACCAGGAAAATAATGGCAATGGCAAAACCGAAGGTCAGCAACATGCCACTGGAGTTTTCCTGGAGCGTTGCGGCCTCACCCATTGGCAACAGGCGTGCACCCTGCGGCATGATCGATTGCGCCAATTCATTGACCTTGGCGACGGCATCACCCAGCGCCACACCCTCCTTCAAGCTGGCCGTAAAACCGACCGAAGGCAACTGCTGTTCACGGTTAAGCTGGGGTGCGACGGCTGTCTCCTTCAAGGTCGCAATAACCGACATCGGCACCATCCGCCCGTCCTTGGCCTTGAGGAAGATGTTTTCAAGGTCCGTCGGGTCATTGATCGGTCGGGTCGAAGACAACAGACGCACAGGAATGGCGTCGCCATCCACGAACACATCCACGATTGAGCGACCTTCCAGCAGCGACTGCATGGCACGCGCCAGACCGGTGATGTCGATGCCGAGATCGGATGCGCGTTCACGGTCGATCGATACGGAAAGCTGCGCCTGGTTTGGTTCATTGTCGAAACGCGGCGTGTCGAACATGCCGGTTTCGTCCATCGCCAGCAGCAGCTTTTGTGTCGCCTGTGTCAGGGACTGATAGTTGCTGCCAACCATCGCCATGCTGAGACCATTACCTGCACCGCGAATACGCAGACTGTTGGGCTGTTGGGCGGTGGCGCGCAAACCCGGTACCTTCTGTGCAACAGCATTCACATCCTGCGCAATCTGGTTTTGCGTGCGTTCACGTTCTGACCAAGGTGCAAGGGTCATCACGATAAAGCCGGTGTTGGACGAACCATTCATGCCGGTGATCGAATAAATATTACGAATCTCGCCACTGTCGCGCAGCGGTTTCAGCCCCTCTTCCACACGCTGCAATTGGTCACGGGTATATTCAAGGCCGGCACCCTGTGGCGCGGTTACGCGCATGAACAGCGACGAGCGGTCTTCGCGCGGCGTCAACTCGCTCTGAACCAAGCCGAACGCAACCCACGAGGCACCCGCAAAAGCGACAGCCACGATAACGACAATCAGTGGATTGTTGAGGCAGGAAGACAGCGTCCTTTTATAGGTGGAAGCAAAAACCTTCCCAAACCACGCCAGCGGCCCCGTTTGAACCTGCTCGCCCTGTTTCAACATGCGCGAAGCAAGCATCGGGCACAGTGTCAAGGCCACTATGGAGGATAGGCCAACAGCAAAGGCCAGCACGAAACCAAACTCGCGGAACAGGCCACCAAGCTGGCCGGGCAGGAAGGACAGTGGAATGAACACCGCGGCAAGCGTTGCTGTTGTGGCGATAACCGCAAAGAAAACTTCCTGCGTGCCAAGAACGGCAGCGGCACGTGGCCCCATGCCTTCGGCGCGACGACGCACGATGTTTTCAAGCACCACGATCGCATCATCCACCACGAGACCGGTCGCCAGAACGATGGCAAGCAGTGTGAGAATGTTGATCGAAAAACCGATCATGTAGATCGCGACAATCGTTCCGATCAAGGCAACCGGCATGGTGATGGCCGGAATAAGCGTTGCCCGCCAGTCCCGAAGGAACAGGTAAAGCACCACCACAACGATAAGAGCGGAGAGGCCAAGCGCCAGTTGCACTTCGTGCAGCGCGCCTTCAATGAATACCGCGTCATCACTGGTGATGACGATACGTGTGCCCTCGGGCAAGTTGGCCGACATTGCATCTACGGCGGCTTTGACACCAGTGGAAATATTCAGCGTGTTGGACTGTGCCTGACGCACGATACCAAGACCAACGCCTTGAACACCGTTGGAACGCAACGATGTGCTTTCATCGTCCGCACCCAGCATAACGCTGGCAACATCGCGCAGCCGCACCTTGTCCTTGACCATCAGGTTTTCAAATTCGGCTGGTGTCGTGAGATTTGCAGTAGCACGCACGACGATATCCTGCGTGGCGCTTTTAAGCGACCCGGCAGGCACATCAAGTGCAGCCGTTCCAAGGGCTGTCGAGACATCGGTCACCGTCAGACCGCGGCTGGCAAGGGCCGCCTGATCGAGATCAATACGGAAAACCTTATCCTGATCACCCGACAGTTCGACGTCGGCCACACCTTCAACGGCGGCCAGACGGTCAATGATCTCGTCATTCACCAGCTTGGTCAGATCTTCCATGCCAAGCGTCGACGAAGTGACCGCCAGTCGCATGATTGGCTGACTGTCGGAATCCGCCTTGATGATCTGCGGTTCGTCGGCATCGTCAGGCATCTGGTTGGTGACGCGGCCGATGGCGTCGCGAACATCATTGGAAGCAACGGCCAGATCAACCTTGTCGCCGAATTCAAGCGTCACACGGCTGCTGCCGAACTGCGACTGAGAAGAAATAGTCTTCACGCCGCTGACACGGGCCACGGCACCTTCAATGGTCTGCGTGACTTCCTGGTCAATGGTTTGTGGTGAGGCACCGTCATAGGTGGTGCGCACAGTGATAACCGGACGATCGACGTCAGGCAACTCACGTACATCAACGCCCACCAGTGCCGCCAGACCGGCGACGACCAGAAGCGTATTGATAACGGCTGCAAGAATGGGGCGCCGAACGAAAAGCGCGGTGAAGGCGAGTTTGGAATCCTGGCCGCCTGGAGGCGTCTGGGTGGTCATTGATCCGCTCACTGACTTGCTACCTCCGGTGCTCTCGGCTGATTATTTGTACGCACTGTTCCGCCCTCGCGAACGCGCTGCAATCCTTCTGTAACAAGCGGATCGCCTTCGCTAAGTTCCGCCTTCACCAGAACGGAATCCGGGTTGCGTTGGACGATCTGGACGCGAACCTTGCTGGATTTGTTATCCACCACACGCCAGACATAAGAGCCTTCCGCATCCCACTGCACAGCCAACGGATCGACGGATGGATAGTTTTCACCAGAGAAGCGCATGGTCACCGAGAAGGACATGCCTGCTCTCAGATCGTCATTGGCATTGTTGAAGACGGCGCGAACCCGAATGGTTCTGCTAGCTTCATCCACGCGGTTATCAATGGCTTCAACTTCACCTTTGAAAACCTCACCCGGGCGGGAGATCGAAGTTGCCTCCACAGGCATGCCCAATTTTATCGCGGTGGCGAACCGTTCTGGCGCCCAGAAATTCACCAGAATTTTCGAACGATCATCAAGGCCGACAATGCTGGTTTGCGTCGTGGCGTTGTCACCAATATTGATCGCCACAATACCGGCGATACCTTCAATCGGCGCTACGATATTACGGCGTTTGAAATTGAGTTCGGCAGTGCTGAGCGCCAGCTTGGCGGCTTCCTCAGCAATCTGCGCATCCAGCACATCCAGACGGGAAACGGATTTCAGATTGCTGTAGGAGGTGGATTTTTCAACCGCACTTTTTAGAGAAACCTGCGCCTTTTCGCGCTCGATGATTTGCTCATCATCATCAAGCCGTGCCAGCACGTCGCCCTTTTTGACCTTCTGGCCAGATGCCACGAGAATTTCGGAAATAAGCCCGGATGCCTGTGGTGTGACCACAACCGACTGGATGGCCTCACCATTACCAATGGCATTCATGCGGTCATTGATGGTGCCGGTCTTGACCGGTGCGATGGATACCAGCGTTGCATTGCCGCCCTGACGACCCTGGCCGTTTCCACCGCCCTGACCTTGCGCACCGCCTTGGCCTTGTGAACCACCATTGCCCGTCGCACTGGCTGCCGTTTCCGCAGCTGGCTTTTCGGCCGACAAAATCCCGGCCTTGGCCAGGATATTGCGCCCGTCAGACGTATTGAGTGCCCACAGACAGACACCTGCGCCCACGACAGCCAGACTGACACCAACCTGCTTCCAAGCCTTCATGCAATTCTCCGAATGATATGCTTCGGGGGCCAGCATGATAACGCTGCACACACCCCTCTGTGATTTGCTCCAGTATCTTTGCTGGATTTGAACAACGCAATGCACAAAACCGTTTGTTACGTAATTGTAATTTGCGTCATTTTTTGAATTGAACCCATCAAATAAGTTCAATTTACAATAGTGTCATGTTCACTATTGTGACTGTTGTAAAACATGCCTTTTTTGATTTCCGCATTCATTTCAAAACCTGCACGGGAGACGTACAACATGTGCAATGCCTGCGTAATAAACGATATTAAGGACCGCATGCTTTCAAGACGCAGCCTGTTCAAGGCCGCAGCAGCGGGGACGGTAACGGCTGCTGCCGCTACATTCGGAAGCGCACCGGTCGCCATGGCGCAAGCCGCCAGCAGCGTGACCGACATGACCCATGAACTGCATGAGGATTTCCCGACTTTCTTCGGCGAGCAGCAGTTTTTCAAGGACCAGAAATTCAATTACGCCGAACACAAGTTCAATCTGTTTGAACTGCGGGTCAACGAACACACCGGCACCCATGTAGACGCACCCCTGCACTTCTCGGAAAACGGCACATCGGTTGCCGAAATCCCGGTTGGCAATCTGGTGGTGCCGCTCGCTGTTATCGACATCCGCGAAAAGGCAGCATCCAATCCAGATGCGGAAGTCACGCCCGATGACATCAAGGCGTGGATTTCCAAAAACGGCGACCTGCCGGAAAATGCCTGCGTCGCAATGTTGTCCGGCTGGCAGCAGCATCTGGGCACAGACAAGTTTCGCAATGCCGATGGCGAAGGCAAGATGCACTTCCCCGGCTTCCACGTAGAGGCGGCCAAATACCTGCTGGAAGAAAGCAAGGCGGCAGGCATTGCCGTCGACACCCTGTCGCTCGACTTCGGCAAGTCGCCGGATTTTGCCACCCATTACGCCTGGTTGCCGGAAAACCGCTGGGGTCTGGAAGGCATCGCCAATCTGGACAAGGTTCCGGTCAAGGGCGCAACACTTGTCGTCGGCGCACCGAAACACCGGGGTGGTACCGGTGGGCCCGCCCGAGTTTTCACACTCGCATAATTCGGCAACCTGCTGACCGAACACGGAGGAAACATCGATGAGCACCGTCTCCAAAACACAAGATCCGGAAACCAATCCGCGTGTGAAGGCGGTGTTCGACGATATCCGGGCGACGCGAAAGTCCGACTTCATCAACAATATGTGGCTTTACCTCGCCTTTGATGCCGACCTGTTGGAAAGGACATGGGGCGAGGTAAAGGCTGTCATGGCAACGCCTTCAGCGCTTGATCCCTTGACCAAGGAGCTGCTCTATATTGCCGTGTCCGTCACCAATGGCTGCTCATATTGTGCCCATTCCCACACCGCTGCCGCCAAGTCGAAGGGCATGACGGATGAACAACATGCCGATCTTGTCAGGGTGATTTCGCTTGCGGCCAAAACCAACCAGCTGGCAACCGCGCTGCAAGTTCCAGTCGACACGGTTTTTGACGCCGATCAGAAAAGCTGACCCTCAAAATGCACCGATACAGGTGCTTTGACGGCTGAAACGGGAATAAAAGCAGAACATGCTTCTGGCCTTTCAGCCCCGAATCACTACATTGGGCCGCATGAGCAACAATTTTGATGATATCCCGTTCTTCGATGAAGAACCGGCAGAGCCACGCAAGCCAGCACCAGCGCCACAACAGGGCAGCGGTCTTGGCATTGCAGCCCGCGCCATGGCAGCGCGTGATCGGGCGCGTCCCGCCCCCGATTATCTCTCTGGCCTGAACGCAGAACAGCGCGAAGCAGTGGAAACACTGGAAGGCCCGGTTCTGGTGCTGGCCGGTGCAGGCACCGGCAAAACTCGCGTGCTGACCACACGTATTGCTCATATTCTGGAAACCAAGCGCGCCTTTCCAAGCCAGATCCTGGCGGTGACCTTTACCAACAAGGCCGCACGCGAAATGAAGGAACGTATTGGCGTTCTGGTTGGCGGCGCCGTTGAAGGCATGCCGTGGCTCGGCACGTTCCACTCCATCGGTGTGAAGCTGTTGCGCCGTCACGCTGAACTGGTCGACCTGCGGTCGGATTTCACCATTCTCGACACCGACGACGTTGTGCGACTGATCAAGCAGCTCATTCAGGCCGAAGGCCTGGATGACAAGCGCTGGCCCGCCAAGCAGTTTGCCGGCATGATCGACAACTGGAAAAACAAGGGGCTAACTCCGAAAGACATTCCGGAGGGTGACGCGCGCGCCTTTGCCAATGGCAAGGGTCGTGAGCTCTACACCGCCTATCAGGCCCGGTTGAAGACGCTCAATGCCTGCGACTTCGGTGACCTGCTGCTGCATCCGATCAGCATGTTCCGTCGCAACCCGGATATCCTCAAGGAATATCACCAGAAGTTCCGTTACATCTTGGTCGATGAGTATCAGGACACCAACACCGCCCAATATATGTGGCTGCGGCTTTTGGCGCAGCGCCCCAAGGGTGAAGTGCAAAACGTCTGCTGCGTGGGTGATGACGATCAGTCCATCTATGGCTGGCGCGGTGCCGAGGTCGATAACATCCTGCGTTTCGACAAGGATTTTCCCGGCGCAAAGGTCATCAAGCTGGAGCGCAACTACCGTTCCACCGAACACATTCTCGGCGCTGCCGGTCATCTGATTTCACACAATGAAGGCCGGCTTGGCAAAACGCTGTTTACCGACCGCGTTGATCCCGATGACGAAAAGGTCATTGTGCACGCCGCCTGGGATTCCGAAGAAGAAGCCCGCGCAGTTGGCGAAGAAATCGAACAGTTGCAGCGCCAGAGCCATAATCTCAACGATATGGCGATCCTTGTGCGCGCCTCATTCCAGATGCGTGAGTTTGAAGATCGCTTCGTGACGCTGGGGCTGAACTACCGCGTTATCGGCGGCCCGCGCTTCTATGAACGTCTCGAAATTCGCGATGCCATGGCCTATTTCCGTCTCGTCTGCCAACCGGCTGACGATCTGGCCTTTGAGCGCATCGTCAACACACCGAAGCGTGGACTTGGTGACACCACCATCCGCAACCTGCATGACTATGCACGTGCCCGCGATATTCCGATGTTGGCGGCTGCCGCCGATATTATCGAAACGGATGAATTGAAACCAAAGGCCCGCAAGGCGCTGTTCGATGTGATTCAATCTTTCAGAAACTGGCAGCAACGGCTTGAAACCACGTCACATATCGAACTGGCCGAGCAGATTCTGGAAGAGTCCGGCTATACCGACATGTGGAAGGCCGACAAGTCGGCTGAAGCGCCGGGCCGTCTCGACAACCTGAAGGAACTGATGCGCTCGATGGAAGCCTTCGAGAGCATGCGCGGTTTCCTCGAGCACGTCGCACTTGTCATGGACGCCGAGCAGAACGAAAACCTCGATGCCGTCTCGATCATGACGCTGCACTCCGCCAAGGGTTTGGAATTCGACACCGTGTTCCTGCCCGGCTGGGAAGAAGGGCTGTTTCCGCATCAGCGCGCACTGGATGAAGGTGGACGCTCCGGTCTCGAAGAAGAACGCCGTCTTGCCTATGTCGGCCTCACCCGCGCCAAGCGCCGCTGCCACATCTGGTTCGTATCCAACCGCCGTATTCACGGCCTGTGGCAATCGACCATGCCGTCGCGCTTCCTTGAGGAGCTACCGGCAAGCCATGTCGATGTGGCCGCCTCCGACAATAATTACGGCGGATATGGTGGACGCGGCGGTTACGGCCAATCCCGCTTCGACAAGGCCGATCCCTTCGCCAATGATTATTCGACCCCTGGCTGGAAACGTGCGCAGGCCAATCGGTCTGACGCGACGCGCGACAACTGGGGCAGTCGGTCTGGCCACGCTGTGGAACGTATCGGTTATGGCGAAAGCGGCCCGAAAGCCCGCACCATCGATGGGGAACTGGTTGCCAAATCCGTATCCGACACACCGTCGCGTTTTAATGTGGGCGATCGCGTGTTCCACATGAAGTTCGGAAACGGCAACATTACCACCATTGAAGGCAACAAGTTGACCATCGACTTTGATCGCGCCGGCCAGAAACGGGTGCTGGATGGATTTGTTGAGAAGGTCTGAGGTGTCGCAAATTGACGTCTCTGGCGCCAGCCCTAGCTCACCTCACCCGGTGTAAAACCAAAGATGTAGATGGCAGCGATAACGACTGCGATTGCAAAAATGAAAGCCACAAAGGTAATCATTCGGTGGAGTGGTTTGCGTGTTGTCTGTTTCATGGACAGGAAACGGCCCAGCTGTAAATTCCGTTCCCAACAAAATCGGATGCAGTCGTCGCCCACCACCCATTCACGTAATTTGATTCCGTATCAAAGAGATATCGGCTAAAGCTGAATCAGATTTTCAGCATTTGGCCTCCCATGACACAAACGACAAGCTCTCCTCGCCTCAACCCGTTGCATCTGGCGGCCGCCTTCGGCAGCGGCTGTCTCTTGACCCTGATGGTGCATTTCAACGGCATGTTGGCCCATTACGGCAACGCCATGTTCTCCTCATGGACCGCCCATGGCACCGGCACAGTCGCCGCCCTGATCTATCTTGCCATTCTCTACAAGAAACCCAAGTCGGGTGAGATTGCCAAACCCAAGGCGCCGCTCTGGGCCTATCTCGGTGGCGTCGTGGGTGCCGCCATCGTCATGCTGACCTCAAGCGCCGTCAACTCACCGCTCGCACTGTCGGGCACCATCGCACTTGGACTGGGTGGACAGGTCATCTTCAGCCTCGCAGCCGACCTCTGGGGTTTCTTTGGCCTGCCACGTCGCCGACCGGATGCGCGGGACCTCTGCGCCGTTGCCCTGATCCTCGGCGGCAGCGCCCTTATCATTCTGGTTGGGAGAGCGGCATGATCCTGTGGATTTCCATGGCCTTCGCAGGCGGCGTCTTCGTCGCTCTAAGCCGCCAGATCAACGGCCGTCTCAGCCTGTCAAACTCGCCGCTGATTGCTTCGTTCTGGAACCATATTGTCGGTTTTGTCGTGCTGACGCTGCTCGGCCTCGCAATTGGCGGCCTGCTGCCTGAAGGTGTGGCTGACGCGCCCTGGTACGCCTTTATCGGCGGACCGATCGGTGTGGTGTTCATTGCCTCGGGAAGCTGGCTCATTCCGCGCATTGGTGCGGTCAACACCGCACTTCTGGTCATCAGCGGTCAGATGGTATCGGGTGTGGTGCTGGATCTGTTCAGCAATCAGCCGCCAAAGATCTGGGCCAGTGCCCTTGGCGTACTGCTTATTCTCGCAGGAATGGCGCTCACCCAGCGCCGTTCCAAATAAGCTTCTTAAAACGGCCTGTCAGCCTTTTCTGGAAAACAGGCTGGCCAGTGTCTTTGTGGTTCCCTTGTTTTCCTTGTCGGCAAACACCGGTTTCGATTCCAGGCGAGAAACCACAACAATGCGATTAACGTCACCACGTTTGAAGGCCGCCAGGAACTTCGGATATTCCTTGAACACCACGCAACCGTTGGATTCGCCGCGTCTGGCCAGCATGTAGGTATGCGCCAACAGGCCGTTGCGGCCGTGCGGGTTGACGCCGCTTTCCGGTGTCAGACGAAGCGCTTCCACACCGTGGAACAGCGCTTCGCGCATGGTCAGCTTGTAGGACGATGGCGGGGTAGATCCCTTCATCTTCACATGCACATATTTCGGATTGTCGCGCATCGAACCGAGGCCGGAATGAGCCTCCAGCTTGTCGCCATTGGGCATGTGCACCGTCGCGGTCTCGATTTCATAGACAGCAGTTCTGGCACCCATGGCAGACGGGCGGGACGCGACGCTTGGAAGGGTTGGTTTTTCCGGGCGCAGCATTGCAACTTCTTTTTCCACTGCTTCCGTGCCGGTTTTCGGCTGGGCAGCAGGTGAGATTTTTGCAATCTGTGGACGGAACGACGGCAGCGGAATGCTGTCAGGCATATCCTGCGCCGTCTCAGGTGCCGCTTCCGGCGCTGATCCATTCAAAATAAGATCGAAACGGCGGCTGGCAGACGCATTGGCATCCGGCTTCACCTCGACAAGCGCCGAGAGCGAGCTTGAGCTTGGTTTCATCGGTGCAGCACTGGCCAGAAGCGTTGCCTCACGGAACGCCTTGTCCATTTTCACCTTCGCCAGCCGAAGCTCGGTGCGTTTATGTGCAGCCTTGATGCCTTCAGAGGTCAAACTCGCCATGCGGATCTGGTCTTCTGACGGTTTTCCAAGGCGGGAAAATTTGTTGATGCGCACATCATGGCTTCCCGAAGGCAGCGAAACGGGCACATGTGCGGAAATGGCTATCTGCGGTTTGTTAGCGTGCGAAGGCGTCAGAGAAGCGTGCACACTCTGCATCGTGGAGACAGTAAATCCCATCCAGACGGCAACAGTAATGACAACACCGGACACAATGGTGACCGGACTTATCATCTTGTTTTTTCTGGTAGAACGAACTTTACGGCCCGACGATACGGGTTCGCCAAAGGTGTGCACCTTAGTCGCCATGGTACTCATTACCTAACACGTTACTCTGCTCCCGGACACGCAGATAAAAACCGGGCACTCTGCACCGGCCTGCCAAACAGGAAGCGCCGATCACATAAAACAATGGCAAATTATGGTAACCAAACCCTTTACGTCGAAGATTCATTCTTCGATTATTTTTGGATTAGAACTCGCCATTCATTCCAACCTGCACGCCGACAGAGCCACCGGGCGCATAACCGAGCGATCCATTCACTACTAGCGGGTAGTCAACATCCAGCATATGCGCCACGGCAAAGCTGGTGGCAAACTCACCGCTATAGGTCGCAACATTGGTTGCCCATGAAGTTTTTCCAGGTGCTGATGGTGTTGGTGCGCCCGTCATCGCCATGGCCGCAGCAATCCCCTTATTCGCATCCTTACGGTTGCGATCGACCGTCGTCTTAAGCCTGGATATGTCACTGTTAAGGCCAGTAATATCAAAATCCGTGGTGGCGAGATTGCCGTTGGCATCCGCCGTCACCAGTTTGACCGGACCGACCTGCGCCGCACGGCTGGCGGCCGACCCTATGCCCGTCATGGTATAGGTGTTGGATGCGGTGCCCAGCACCACCTGCCCTTGCCGCAGCGCCGTGGCACCTGCCCCGATAGCCACACTGTTGCTGAAACCAGCACTCGAACCGGCGCCAAGCGCGATACCCGCCTGACCGCCAACAACCGCATCACGACCAATCGCAATGCCATCCGTTGCTGTCACCGTGCTGCGCAGACCAAATGCCAGCGCATTGGCGGCCGCCGCAGTTGTGGTGGCGCCATTGCCGATGGCAAGCGAATTGGCTTCGGCAGCTGACGCTGCAGCATTGGCCGTGCTGCCAAGACCGGTAATCTGGCCGCCGCCGATCGACACGCCGGCATTGGTATCGATAGTGACATTACTGGCGCTGAGGCCGCAATCGGTCGTGCTGACGACGTTCCCATCCTTATCTAGAATGGACACACCAATGGTCTGGCCATTCAGCACACCGACAATATCCGTGTCTATGATGCCGGCCAGCAACGACAGCAGCGGATCGACCACATTGGTGGCGATTGGCTCAAGCGCTGGCAGATCGACGCTCAGCCCCGAGCAGACATTGACCAATGGTACAGCCTGCGCCGACGCAATCCTCGCACAGGCAAGTGTCGATACGCTGGACGCCAGCGATAACACCAAAACAATTCTGACAGATTTCATGCGGCCTTCCTAACATGCTGTATGTACGCGATATTTAAATTAGCCATAGTTAATACAGTGGATGCTTTAATTTATTCTTTCTAATATGTGATTTTTCGCAGATCCCAAATGCGCAGAGGCCAAATACCGACGGGCAAGTCGGTTGCATCTTGATTGCGCACCGGAAGCAGCGTACCCAAACGCTATCGTCCCGCAGGAGGAGCCTACCATGAAAGCGTTGTTGCTGATCGACATCCAGAACGGGTTTTGCCCAGGCGGTAATCTGCCGGTTGCAGAAGGTGACAGGATTGTCCCCATCGCCAATGCACTCATTGAAAATGGCGGTTATGACCTGATCGTCGCGTCACAGGACTGGCACCCGGAAAATCACGGCAGCTTTGCTTCCCAGCACGCCGGAAAAGAACCCTTCGACATGGGTGAGCTGTCCGGCAAACCACAGGTCATGTGGCCGGACCATTGTGTACAGGGTACGTTCGACGCACAATTCCATCCAGATTTGAACACCGACAGTTTCGACTATGTGCAACAAAAGGGTGAGAACCCGGCTGTCGACAGCTATTCTGCCTTTCGGGACAACGATCAGGCAGCCGTCACCGGCCTTGCCGATTATCTGACCCGACAAGGTGTGACATGCCTCGACATTTGCGGGTTGGCCACCGATTATTGCGTCAACTTTTCCGTACAGGATGCGGTGGATATGCTGCCTGGCGTCAAGGTGCGTTTCATTGAGGACGCCAGCCGCGGCATTGATCCAGAAGGCGTCAAGGCAGCCATTACCGCCATGCGCGCCAAGGGTGCTGACATCATCACCAGCAAGGATATTCTGGCCGCCTGAGGCGACGCTTTATCCTATTACTTAGGAACGGTCTTTTCCAGAATATCGATATCGGACGCAGCGTCTTCCATACGCCGCGTCACGGCGGTCAGCGCATCATTCAGCCCGCGATTGTAAAAACGTGGGCCCAGCTCCGCAGACAGAAAGTCCAGCAACATTTCCCCCTGAAGCCCGCTGATCTCACAATCCAGCTCTTCATTCAGATGTTTGCGGATACGGCTGACGAGATCGGTTTTCTCCTGTCTGCTAAACTCGATAATACTCAATGTAGCGTCCTTCCCGACTCTCGACTTCAGCGGTTTCGATACCAAAAATGGCGCACCGCAGGCAATGCTTCACAAAATTCAATTTATCGATCAAAGCAATTGCATTGCATCAGCAGGATCACCGCTCTAGAGCGTTGCCAGACTAAATTGATCTGCTCCGGTCATTTGCACCGAACCATCCGACACATATCCGGTTTAGTCAGGAAACGCGCCTGCAGCGCGCAAGGAGAATACCCATCAATGGCACACGCAGACTTCAAAACTGGCCTCAAGGGCGGTTTTCTCATCGCATTGTCGGCGGCACCCTTCGGCTTGCTGTTTGGCGCCGTGGCGGTGGACAACGGCCTGACCATGTTCGAAGCGGTGCTGATGAGCGCAACTCTCTATGCCGGCGCCAGCCAGCTGGTGGGGATTGAACTGTTTGGACAAAAGATCGAGGCCTGGCTGGTCATCCTGTCGATCTTTGCCGTCAACTTTCGGCACATTCTTTATTCCGCTGCCATGGTGCGTCCCCTCGCCCACTGGTCGCTCGGTCGCAAGCTGATTGCCTTCTTTTTCCTGGTCGATCCACAATTTGCCGAATCTGTCCGCCGCAATGAAAACGGTGAAAAGATTTCATTCTCCTGGTATATGGGTTTTGCCCTTGCCATCTATTTCCCATGGCTGATCACCACCGTTCTCGGCGTGATGTTCGGAAAGCTGATCGGTGATCCACGCGCACTCGGATTTGATGTGCTGTTACCGATCTATTTTATGGGCATGGTGCTCGGCTTCCGCAAAAGACAGAATTTCTATCCCGTCATGCTCGCAAGTGGCATCGGCGCCATCGTCGCTTTCCATGTGGTCGGCTCACCCTGGCACGTCAGCCTCGGTGCCTTTGCCGGTATTCTGGTGGCTGTGCTGCTGCCTCCGGCACCGAGCCACATAAAGAATATTGAAGAAGCCGGGGAGCAGAGCCTGTGAGCGATCTTTTCAACACCTATACGCTCTGGCTTATCATCGCTGGTGCAATCGCCACCTATATGACGCGCATTGGCGGTTATCTTCTGATGACCCGCATGAAATCCATTCCGCCACGTGTCGAGGCCGGATTGAATGCGGTACCGGTCGCGGTTTTGACAACTCTGGTCACGCCCACCTTTTTTGACGGTGGTTACGAGGTCAAGGCCGGCATGATCGTCGCCATGATCGTTGGTTTGCGCTTTCCCGGTCTTACCATGCTGTTTGCCGGATGGTTACTTGTCGTTACCACCCGGCATTTTGTCGGTTAAGGCCTAATGCCTCAAACTGCGGCAGTGGCCTGATCAAGCCATGCCAGAACTGCCTCGTCGCTCAATAGCGGCGAGATTTTTCCCCGGACATTGGCGTGGTAGGCATTCAGCCAGTCACGCTCCTCCGCCGTCAGCAGCTCTGCCACCACCAGACGGCGATCAATCGGGCACCATGTCAGCGTCTCAAAAGCAAACATCGGCAGATCACCGCCCTCAATCTGTTCCGGCTCCGTCACATAGATCAGGTTCTCGATACGAATGCCAAACTGACCAGGACGATAATATCCCGGCTCATTGGACAGGATCATGCCTGGCAGAAACTCTTGTGTGGCAAGACGGGCAATGCGCTGCGGCCCCTCATGCACAGAGAGATAAGAGCCCACGCCGTGGCCTGTACCATGTCCGTAATCGACACCGGCTTTCCAAAGGGCAATACGCGCCAACGGATCGAGATCGCAGCCGCGGGTTCCCTTGGGGAAGCGCGCCGCGCTGATGCCAATCATGCCTTTCAGAACAAGCGTGAAGAACTTCTTCTGCTCAAAGGGCACATCACCAATTGCAACCGTGCGCGTAATGTCTGTTGTACCATTCACATATTGAGCGCCGGAATCGACAAGGAACATTTCGCCAGCATTCAACATGCGGTCAGTTGGCGTCGTAACGCGGTAGTGAATGATCGCCGCATGCTCACCGGCACCGGAAATAGTGTCGAAGGAAATATCCTTGAGCGGGTTCTGCATGCGCGACCCGACATGAGACCGAGTACGCTCCAGCATTTTGACCGCTTCGATTTCGCTGACACTGCCCGGCTTGGCATTGTCCAGCCAATAGAGAAACTCCACCATGGCTGCGCCATCCTGTAGATGGGCGGCAACACTGCCGTTCAGCTCTGCTGTATTTTTGCAGGCACGTGGCAGCTTGGCAGGATCAACAACCTCAACCAACTCACCACCGGCAAGCGTAATGGCATTTCGCAGGGCAACCGGCGCAAGATCGGCGTCAACGGCAATCCGTGCACCGTCCTTGGCGTGCCGGCGCAGACGTGCCTCAATTTCGGATGGCGCCAGCTGCACGGCCAGCTGCGCCAGATAGGCCTCTACTTCGATGCCGGTCTTGCGCTTGTCGAGAAAGATTTCGGCCGTGCCATCGGCAAAAACCAATGCGCGTGCCAAAGGATGCGGCGTGTGCGGCACGTCATTGCCGCGGATGTTGAAAATCCACGCCACGGAAGACGGCTCACCGATCAGCACAGCCTGCAGGTTTGCAGCGGTCAGATCCTGAGCAATGGTGGCAATCTTTTCACGCGCCAGAACGCCGGCATGCATTTCCGTCTGGATGGTAACAGCACCGAGAGGTTCGGACGGGCGGTCTTTCCACACGGCATCGAGCGGATTGTGCTGCAGGAGAACGATCTCACCACCAGCATCTTTTAGCGAAGCCTCAAGTCGGCGCAGTTCAGCACCGGTATGCAGCCATGGATCAAGACCCAACCGGAAACCCTTCGGGGCATTTTTCTTCAGCCAGATTGGCGGCGGGGCATTGACCAGATCGCCACCGGTGAAGACATCACCATCCACCTGCTCAACCAGTTGCGTGGTGTAGCGTCCGTCCACAAACACGATAGCTTGGGTGCGGGTTACCAGAATGACGCCTGCCGAACCGGTGAAACCGCTGAGCCACGACATGCGCTCGGCCGAGGCCGGTACATATTCGCCTTGATAGTCATCCGCGCGCGGCACCAGAAAACCGTCGATACCAAGAGCATCAAACGAAGCCCTCAAGGCCTCAACCCGCTCACGGCCAAATTGCGGGGCGGAAGTGGTTTCGAACGACTGAAACATGAACTGCTTTCCAAAAGATTCCATTGCGGCCGCGAATTTATAGCCGCGCGGCTGATGGGTCCAGCCGAAAGAACGGCGTGAAACTGGCAACACCTACAAAACCATCAGGAAACCGCGGCATTTGCATATGTTTTGCGCAAAAAAGTCGCAATCTGCACACGAACCACCCATAGCCATGCATAAAACGCATAACACCATTGTAGTCAGCCACCTACCTGAACTGAAAAGTATAACTTATGTTCTAATCATCGAAGGGAACACGAGGTTTCCTTCCGTATGTAAGGAACACGGCAATGGCAAAATCTTTCTTCCGCACAGCTTTCGATCGCGTTATTGAAGCTCGCGAGCGTCAGGTCGGCCGTTACGTAAACGGCGCGCTCCTGAACCTTGACGACCAGTCTCTCAAGGCTCTTGGCACCAGCCGCGAAGAACTTCGCCGCAAGGGCACCAGCTACGTATTCTGACTGTTACGCCCGGCTTGCTTTCTCCTCCTCCCGAAGTGGCCTGGCATCGGAATACGTTTCCCGCTCGAGCACCCTCCCAGCTCGCGGGCGATCAGCATGACTGATCGAAAGGCGACGCGAAAGCGTCGCCTTTTTTATTGGCCTGATGCCAAAATGGCGGAAAAAATCTCTGCGTTTGCTGCATTTCTTAAAAAAATCCAATGGCAAATCGACGGCGGACACGCCCGCCCACTCGCAAAAAAACCATCAGATATCAAGCAAAAGCGCGCTTACTTACGCAGGTAGCCGTTATTTGCGCAGGTGACCATTACTTGCGCAGGTGGATCGTCACCCAGCCATTGCGCCAGATGGTGCGAACATGGCTCAGATGTTCGCCATTATAGGCAGCAAGAACCTTCCAGCGCTGCGATGCCAGAATGCCGGACAGGATCACCGAGCCACCCGGAGCAAGATGCGCAACCAACTGCGGCGCCATCTTGATCAGTGGCCGCGCCAAAATATTGGCGATGATTAGATCAAACGGGCCATGTTTGGCAAATGCATCCGAATGGAACCCGGGGGCTGTTTCCAGAGACACACCCTGGACAATACCGTTAAGGCGCACATTTTCCTTAGCGACCCGCACCGCAATCGGATCGATATCGGTGGCAAGAACAGGAATGCGGCGCATCTTGGCAACAGCAATTGCCAGAACGCCACTGCCGGTGCCCAGATCAAGCGCATTGCGCACGGTACGGGCCCGCACAACCGATTCAATCATTTCAAGGCAGCCGGCTGTCGTGCCGTGATGACCGGTTCCGAAGGCCTGCCCGGCTTCGATTTCAATCGAGATATCGTTGACGCGAACCTTGTCGCGGTCATGAGAACCGTGAACCAGGAAACGCCCTGCCCTGACCGGCTTCAGGCCTTCCAGCGACTTGGCAATCCAGTCGATGTCGGGAATGATCTCACGCTGGACGGCAAGATGCGGGAAAGCGCTTTTCAGAAGTGTGTCGAGACGCTCGCGGACTTCGTCTTCTTCTTCCAGCAAAAGATAGACGGATGCTTCCCAGATGTCCTTCTTTTCATCGACCTCGGTGGTGGCGATGGCAATGCCATCTTCCTCGAAAACTTCGGTCATGACATCCAGTACCTGACCGGCCTCGATTTCAGTGGTCGTCACATAGAGGCGGATCTCGCTCACGGCAGCATCTCTTTCGGAAAATATCGGACTTGCCTGCCTTTGCCACAAAAGCAGGCGCAGTCCAATACCACCAGAGAAGAAACCGGCATTAACCCTTCAGGAGATTTTGCAGTTTCTGTACCGCAACGTCAGGGTTTTCGCCGTAGGCAATGGTGCTGACGAAACGTCCCTGCGCATCCAGCAGGAAAACCGACGCAGTATGATCCATGGTGTATTCACCGTTCGGATCTTTTTCATCCACCGGAACGCGCTTGGCGTAAACGCGGAAGCTCTTGATCATTTCGGCAATCTTGTCCGGCTCGCCGGCAATACCGGTGATACGGCTGGTTACGTTGGAGATATACTGACCAAGGATTTCCGGTGTATCACGCTCGGGATCAACCGTGACGAAATACCCCTGCATCTTGTCACCTGCCGGATCGACCTTCTCCATCCAGCCATTCAACTCGAAAAGGGTTGTCGGGCAGACTTCAGGGCAATGGGTAAATCCGAAAAACAGCGCCGTTGGTTTGCCCTGGAAGGCCTTTTCGGTGATCGGCTGGCCGTTTTGGGCGACAAGCTGGAACGGCGCGCCATAAGGGCCTTCCGTCATATGCTGTTTTGACTCAGACAACGCAAATGCCAGCCAGGTGACAACACCGCCCAGAAGGACAACAACACACCAGAGAACGATACGGACTTTTTTCATCTCAAATCAGCCTTCACACCAAATTTGATGACCACCAATGCGGCAGACATCCCAGTCTCGAAAGCAGATAATCAAACTTGCCCCTGACCGCAAATCAACAACCAGTTGATTGAAGGCACTGCGCGGATTTGCCGCCCTCGCCTACGCCGTCAGGTCAAAGGCACCAGGAAAGACCGGTCTGCGACAGGGTGAGGAAAATATCGACGCCGTGCGCCATCCAGCCCTGAAATGCCAGCAGGCTGACACCCAAAAAGCTCAAGACGGCCACAGCCATCAGCAGCATGTGATTTGTGGTTCGCACGAACATCGACATGCCCTGATGATAACATCGATGCTCCCCACCAACAACAGGACCAAAAACTGAAAGCCTGAGAAAAGACGCCGTTAGTAAAAGGTTAAACGGTTACAGTGCATGATCGTCATGCGGTCTTCCAAGATAGCGACATGACGTCTGCCGGGTTTTCCAAAAAGCCGGTCTTCCGCATTACCTGCCATTATGAACATCCGGACTTTAGCGCGTCCAGAACCGCCAGGAAGAATTCAGACCATGACGAATGCAATCAAGCAATCGGGTTCTCATCTCGAAATCGTTTCCTTCCATCTTGGCGATCAGGAATTCTGCATCGACATTATGGCAATCCGTGAAATTCGTGGCTGGGCACCGGTTACGCCTATGCCGCACACGCCTCCTTACGTTCTCGGTCTTATCAACCTGCGTGGCGCCGTTATTCCTGTCATCGACATGGCGTGCCGCCTCGGTATGAAAATGACCGAACCTTCGGAACGCTCTGCCATCATCGTCACCGATATCGGCGGCAAGCTGGTTGGTCTGCTGGTGGAACAGGTTTCCGACATGATGACCATCCGTTCGGAAGACCTGCAGCCGACACCGGAAATCATTCCTGAGACCCAGCGCAGCTTCTCGCACGGCATCGTCGCGCTTGAGAAGAGCATGGTCTGCTTCCTCAACCTCGATACGGTCATCGCGGAAGAACTGTCCCGCGAAGCCGCTTAAGACTTTAAATTACTAGGATTTTTGAAACGGCAGGCCTTACGGCTTGCCGTTTTTCCATGTCGGGTTCTGCCCGTAGAGCGGCACGGTTGAAATTGCCATCTTGGCCGAGCCATCGGTCAATTCGCGGGTGTGCACCAGATAGATCAAGGTATCATTCTGCTTGTCGTAAATGCGTGTGACCAAAAGCTTCTTCCACACCAGCGACATACCCTGCCGGAACACTTCCTCACCATCCTTGGAAAGATCGATATCACCGATCTCGACCGGTCCGGTCTGGTTGCAGGAAATGGCGTTGTTGGACGGGTCTTCAAACCAGTTGCCATTCTTCAACCGGTCAATGACACCACGCTCAAAATAGGTGACGTGGCAGGTCACGCCCTTCACTTCCGGATCGGCTACCGCCTCAACGATAATGTCATTGCCAATCCAGTCGACGCCGACTTCGCCAACCACCTGCGCATGCGCAGCGGTGACCGGAACCGCAACGAGCAGGCCGACCATCAGTTTTCGTAACAGGGATAATGCCATTCCAGCCTCCATTTGATATCCCCAAGATAGGATTGGAGCGGCGGAAGGCAAGTTGAAAGCTGCGTGTTTTAACGCCGCCGCATGGTGCAGGGCTCATAGCCAGTCGAGTGCACCTTGCCGGCCACCATGCCGATCTTGCCGGGAATATCCCTGATCTCTGGCACTTCGATCGATTTGGCCATTTCGATGGCCGCAGAGGCACACACCAGAGCGTCCTCGGCGGCATTGTGGTGCACAAAGCGCAGGCCCAGGTGCCCGGCGATGATGTTGAGTTTATGTGAGGGCAATTGCGGCCAGATCTTCTGGGACATTTTTACACTGCACAGATAGGAAAACGTCGGATAGCTCTGCCGGTACTTGTCGAAGCAGGCGCGCAGCACGCTAAAGTCGAAGGCCGCATTATGGGCAATCATCGTCGCACCCTGAAAATCATCGATAAACTCGTCCATCACCTCTGGAAATTCCGGCGCATCTTCAACCGTTTCCGGCCGAATGCCGTGAATGGAGATATTGAACGATGAAAAGCGCATCTCACGCGGACGGATCAATCTTTCCTCGACCCGCACCACCTGACCATTTTCCACCCATGCCAGACCGACAGAACAGGCGCTGCCGCGCTCTTCATTGGCAGTTTCAAAGTCGATGGCGATGGTCTTCAAAGGGCGATTCCCGATTGGTTCTTGGGCACCGCATAATACAATTTCACCTGAAATAGAACCGCTTGACGCCCGCCCGTCGGCCAGAACAACAAACGCCTTGTTTAAAAGCAAGTTTCGGGTGGCACGACTCACAAATCTCGATACACCAGTATCCATCACACATATTTCGTCGGGGCACGGCAATGGCAGCGATACAACGGCAAATGAACGCCAGCGAATGGGCCATGCTCATTGCCCTGTCGGTCCTGTGGGGCGGTTCCTTTTTCTTCATCGGCGTTGCGGTGAAGGAACTGCCACCGTTGACCATCGTCACACTCCGTGTCGGTCTGGCGGCCATTGCGCTGCTTATCGTCTGCCGTGTCATGGGGTTGAAGCTGCCAAGAGAAGGCCGCATCTGGCGCGCCTTCTTTGCCATGGGCATTCTCAACAACATTATCCCCTTTTGCCTGATCGTCTGGGGCCAGACCCATATTGCCAGTGGCGTTGCCTCCATTCTCAACGCCACAACGCCGTTGTTTACCGTCATTGTCGCGCATTTTCTGACGATTGATGAAAAGCTGTCGCCCAACAAACTGGCTGGCGTGCTGATCGGCTTTGTTGGCGTCGCCACCATGATCGGCCCATCTGCCCTTGGCGGCAGCGGATCAAATCTTTGGGGCCAGCTTGCCATTTTGGGTGCAGCCACGTCCTACGCCTTTGCCGGTATCTTCGGCCGCCGTTTCAAGACCATGGGTGTTGCACCACTGATGACAGCAACCGGCCAGATTTCATCGTCGACCCTGATGTTGATTCCGGTTGCTCTACTGATCGATCAGCCGTGGACACTGGCCATGCCAAGTACTGCCACCTGGGGCGCCTTGCTCGGCATCGCCCTGCTCTCCACCGCGCTTGCTTATCTGCTGTTCTTCCGCATTCTCTCCACCGCCGGGGCCACCAATCTTGCGCTTGTCACCTTCCTCATTCCAGTCAGCGCCATTTTGCTCGGCTCGCTGGTTCTCGGTGAACAGCTGGAAATGAAACATTTTGTTGGCATGGCGATGATTGCCGCCGGTCTTGTCGCCATTGATGGCCGCTTGTTGCGCCGCGTGAAAGCGGCGGGCTGATCCAGACCCGACGCGCTCTATCACGGCTCCCAATAGGGCGGTGAACCAAACGCCTTACGCAAATGATCCGCCAGCGCTCTCAGCTTGGCCGATGGACGCCGTCCCTCCGGATGGGCAATGTAGATAAATTCATCTTCCGCCTGTATGCCGACATCGATCACGGTCAAGCTGCCATCCCTGATGGCAGGGCCGGCAATAAAGGTTGGCAACAGCGCGATGCCAAGACCTGCCACCGCTGCGTCGCGGATCATATCGCCATGATTGACCCGCAGTGCGACTTTTGCCCTGACGATGACGGCACCGTTTGGGCCGACAAACCGCCAGTCCGCGACACCACGATTGGTGTAAAAAATTCCGCGATGTCCCTCCAGTTCAGCGGCATTATGGGGTGTTCCATGCTGTTTCAGATAGTCAGTTGATGCCACCAGCAGACGTCGGCTGGGCGCCAGCTTCCATGCCATCAATCGTGAATCAACAATCGGCCCATGCCGCACCACCGCATCAAATCCGGCCGACGACACATCGACACGCCGGTCATCCATATCCAGACTGACCTCGAGCGCCGGGTTCTGCAACAGAAATGGATAAAGCGCAGGGCCAAGATGCAGCCGACCAAAGGTCACAGGCGCAGACAGGCTGAGCGCGCCTTTCAGATCACCACGCCGCTCGGCCATGTCATCCGTGGCATCCCGCACTTCATTGACGATGCGCACTGCCCTTTCCAAAAAGGCACTGCCGTCTTCCGTCAGGCTGAGGCTGCGGGTGGTTCTGTGCAGCAGGGTCGTGCCCAAAACACGCTCGAGTTCCGACAACCGGTCGCTCACCACAGATTTCGAAAGATTGAGGCGGCGCGATGCCTCGCTGATCGACCCGGATTCTGCAACGGCCACAAATGCGGTTATTCCTTCAAGTTTCATCATTGTTCGGTTTTTCCGGAAAGCTGAGCCAATACTTGCAGACTAATCAGAACGATTGAGAAAAGCCATATTCGCTGCAGGCAAACACGCCACTCCAAACAAAGGAAAATGATCATGACACGCTTGCAGAACAAGACAGCACTCATCACTGGCGGCACTAGCGGCATCGGCCTTGAAACGGCCCGCCAATTTATTAGCGAAGGCGCACGCGTCGCCGTCACCGGCACCAACCCTGCCACCATCGAAAAGGCGAAAGCTGTGTTGGGTGATGATGTGCTTTACATCCGTGCCGATGCCGGAAACGTTGCATCACAGAAAGAAATTGCTGACCAGATCGCCGCAAAGTTCGGCAAACTCGACATCCTCTTCGTCAACGCAGGTGTCGCTGAATTCCGCACCATGGATCAATGGGATGAAGCTGCCTTTGACCGCTCGGTTTCGGTCAATGTCAAAGGCCCGTTCTTCCTGGTGCAGGCGCTGCTGCCTGTTTTCAGCAACAAGGCCTCCATCGTGCTCAACACCTCGGTCAACGCCCATATCGGCATGCCAAATTCCAGCCTCTATGCGCTGACCAAAGCAGCCCTGCTGTCGCTGTCCAAGACATTGTCGGGTGAACTGCTTGGCCGTGGCATCCGCGTCAATGCCGTTAGCCCCGGTCCGGTTGAAACCCCGTTGCATGAAAAATTCGGACTGGATGATGCCGGTAAAAAAGCCATGGCCGACGCGATTGTCGCGCAAATCCCTCTGGGACGATTTGGCCATGTTGCAGAAATTGCCAAGGCCGTTGTTTTCCTGGCATCCGATGAGGCAAGTTTCACGGTTGGCGCTGAACTGATTATCGATGGTGGCATGATTACCCTGTAACGCTATGCCCCTCTCAGCCCTGATTTTCCCGGAGCGGATGAAACCACTCCGGGAAACAGCATTGACATCAAGGCATATGCCACGCATTTTCACGCCATGATCAAAAACGCAACCATCGTGATGCTCAACATCGTGACCACCGGCACCCCGGCGGGCAAAGGATTGTTGACGCGTTAAACCGATCATCCATCCAGCCCTGCCAAAAAGAGCAGGGTTGATGAAACACCTGCTCTCCGGTCCCAAAATAGGAGAACAGGCATGCCGCCAGCCGAAAACCAAAACCTCGACTATGCTGATTTCGACCGTTCCGACATCACGGTACGGGCAACCCGTCTGGATGATGCGGCTGCGATCACCGAAATCATGAACCTGCCCGGCGTTCGCCATGGCACCTTGCGGCAACCATTTCAAAGCGTTGAGAAAACCCGCAAATTCATTGAAAGCGCCTCCCCTAACGACATCACGGTTCTGGCAGAATGGCGCGGCAGGATCATTGGCAATGCCGGCCTTCACCGCAAGGTGGGCCGGCAGCTGCACGCAGCTTCGCTTGGCATTGGCATTCACGATGATTTCGCTGGCAAGGGCGTCGGCTCGGTCCTGTTATCAGCCCTGATTGACGCTGCCGACAACTGGCATGATATCCGCCGTATTGAACTCAGCGTCTTCACTGACAATACGGCCGGAATTCATCTCTACGAAAAATTCGGCTTTCAGCACGAGGGCATCCTTAGGCAATACGCCTTTCGCAACGGCGAATATGTCGATGCCTATATGATGGCGCGCCTGCGCAGTTGAAGACAATGCCGCTGCCCTGACTGACATGGTCGCAGCGGCGCTCGCCGCTCAGCCACCAATCAGCGCCAGCCACTCATCCTCATCCATGGTCTGGATACCAAGCTCGACAGCCTTTGCGAGCTTGGAACCGGCACCGGGGCCAGCCACCAGAATATCGGTCTTTTTCGATACCGAACCTGCCACCTTCGCACCAAGGCCTTCTGCGCGGGCTTTGGCCTCATCGCGGGTAAACTTTTCCAGCGAGCCGGTAAACACCACCGTCTTGCCGGCCACGGGACTGCCCTCGGTCGATGGCTTTTCGGCCTCCTTGGGCTGCAGCTCGGCAATCAGCTCGTCGATCACCTTCAGATTGCGCGGTTCCTTATAGAACTCGACAATCGAACGGGCGACAACCTCGCCAATACCATCAATGCTGTTGAGCTCGGCCCATGCCTCACCCGTCAAGGGAGCCGCGGCCTTCATCGCCTCCTCGAAATGTTGGTAAGTGCCATAAGACCGCGCCAGCAGCTTTGCCGTGGTTTCACCCACATGGCGAATGCCAAGCGCAAAGATCAGGCGGTGCAGGTCGATTTCACGACGCGCATCAATGGCATCAAACAGCTTCTTGACGCTGACCTTGCCGAAACCGTCGATATTCTCGAGCTTGGTCAGGTGAGACCCTTCCTGACGTTTTTTCAGCGTGAAAATGTCAGGCGCCCTCTTGATCGACAATGCCGGGTCGTCGCTTTCAAAAAAGAAATCGATCTGCTTGGTGCCAAGCCCTTCAATGTCGAAGGCGTTGCGTGACACAAAGTGTTTCAGATGCTCTACCGCCTGCGCGCGGCAAACGAAACCGCCGGTACAACGGGTCACCGAATCGAGTTTGCCGGTCTTTTCATTGCGTTCCCGCACCGCGTGGCTTTTGCACACCGGGCAGGTCTGC
This sequence comes from Rhizobium sp. BIGb0125, assembly GCF_024810055.1. Classification (NCBI taxonomy): domain Bacteria; kingdom Pseudomonadati; phylum Pseudomonadota; class Alphaproteobacteria; order Hyphomicrobiales; family Rhizobiaceae; genus Rhizobium; species Rhizobium sp. BIGb0125. The sequence continues at coordinate 784,320 of NZ_JANUDV010000001.1, read as the reverse complement.
GGAAACTCGTAAGGCGCAGCATCTGCAGCCCGTTTCTCAGGAATGATATCCAGCACCTGCGGAATGACATCGCCGGCGCGCTGCACGATAACGGTGTCGCCGACACGGATATCATGCCCGACCGGGCGAATACGCTCGCCGCTGTTGCCGATACCTTCGATGTAATCCGCATTGTGTAGCGTGGCGTTGGTCACAACCACACCACCCACCGTCACCGGGGTCAGGCGCGCCACCGGCGTCAACGCGCCCGTGCGACCAACCTGAATATCGATGCCCTCGACAATGGTGAAGGCCTGTTCTGCCGGGAATTTATGGGCGGTTGCCCAGCGTGGACTGCGTGAGCGAAAGCCCAGACGCTCCTGCAGATCCAGACTGTCTACCTTGTAGACCACACCATCGATATCATAATCGAGATTGGGACGTTCGACGCCGATTTCACGATAATGCTCAAGCAGTTCCTCAATGGAATTGATTCGACGCATCAGCGGATTGACGGGGAATTTCCACTCGCGGAATTTTTCCACGATGCCATATTGTGTGTCGGACAAACGCGTCGCCTGCCCACCATTGGACACCTCACCCAGCGCGTAGGCAAAGAACCGCAACTTGCGTGCCGCCGTCACCTTCGCATCAAGCTGGCGCAGTGATCCGGACGCCGTGTTGCGTGGGTTCACATAGGTCTGTTTGCCTTCGGCCTCCATCTGCGCGTTGAGCGCCAGAAAGTCGCTTTTGGCCATATAGACTTCGCCGCGCACCTCAACCACGTCAGGCGCACCAGCAGGAAGCGTATTGGGAATTTCAGAAATGGTCAGAATGTTGGCGGTGACATTTTCACCTGTCGTGCCGTCACCACGGGTGGCCGCCGATTTCAGCCTGCCGTTTTCATAACGGATCGACATGGACAGCCCGTCGATTTTTGGCTCTGCGGTAAAAGCAATCGAGTTATCCGGCAGCCTGCCCAGAAAACGATAGATCGACGCAATAAAGTCCTGCACATCCTCGTCGGAAAACACGTTGTCGAGCGATAGCATCGGCCGCGCATGCACAATCGGCGCGAAGGTCGGCAGTGGCGCAAAACCAACTTTTCTCGATGGGCTGTCAGCCCGCACCAGTGTCGGAAACGCCACCTCTATCGCGTCGTTACGGCGCTTCAGCGCATCATAATCCGCATCGGAAATCTCCGGTGCATCCTTGCCGTGGTAGAGCGCATCGTGTCGCGCCAGCTCTGCGGCGAGATAGGCAAGCTCGGAAGAAGCCTCAAGTTCGGTCAGTTTATCAACCGGGGTCAGTTCGTTTGCCATGGATGCCTCGCGCATGAATCTGCAACGCTTTTAGCGAATTATTTCGGCATGCAAAACCATCGCTTTGCAAAACACAGGAATAGATTATCCTGAAAATCCGGATCGATACAGAACCGGAGACACCAATGGAATTTACCACGCTTCTCGCCTTCGCCGCCGCATTTTTTGTGTTCGCGGCCAGCCCCGGCCCCGACAATATGACCATCATCGCCCGCACCATCACCCATGGCGCGGCATCCGGTTTCGCCTATGGTGCAGGCACCGTTGTCGGCATTCTGGTGTTTTTGACTTTGGCCGCCTTTGGCCTTTCCATTCTTGCCGGTGAAATGAGCACGGTGATGACCGTTCTGCGTTATGCCGGTGCCGCCTATCTGGTGTGGATGGGCATCAGACTGTGGACAGCAGAGCCTGTCGTTCCACAGTTGCAGCCAACAGCCAGCCAGCGTGGCCTGCTGCCGGTTTTCATGGCCGGTATTGCCCTAAACCTCGGCAACCCGAAAATGCCGCTGTTTTATGTGGCTCTGCTTCCCAACGTGGTTGGCGCATCCCTGACGCTGGATCACCTTGCGGCACTTGCAGCCATCGTCATTGCGGTAGAGATTGTCGTGATTGGTGGACATGTCGCACTTGCCGTGCGGGCTCGCAGCCTATTACGCCAACCTCACATCGTACGGCGGGTCAATCGCACCGCTGGCGGCGTCATGATCGGCTCAGGCATCGTCATCGCGACAGCACGTTAACAAGGGTAATTTCAGCATGAGCAAGACGATGACCATCAGCACGGACACGATGCGCATCCTGCAACCCTATCCAGACATCTATGCCTATTACGATGGCCGAATGAACAAGCGCCTTTATTCGCCGGAGCCGAACTGGCTGGATGACGGCGCCTACACGCTGGGCACCGCCTCCTATGCCATCGCCTCAGAAGGCCATGCGCTCGTCTATGATACGCATATGTCGCTTGATCACGCCCGTTTCATCCGCAACCATCTGCAAAGCCTTAGGGTCAGCAAAATCACGGTTGTGCTCAGCCACTGGCACACCGACCATATTGCCGGAAGCGAGGTGTTTGCCGATTGCGAGATCATTGCGCTGGCCTTGACTGCAGACACCATGGAGAAAAACCGTGAGGCGCTTGCCAAGCGCAATCCACCGATCTCGCCGGTCATCATGCCGACACGCACCTTTGAGACCACGCTCAGCCTTCAGATCGGCAAACGGCTCGTGGAGATGCACCACTTCGATATTCACAGCGCCGATGGCAATGTGCTGTGGCTGCCGCACGAAAAAATCCTGTTTGCGGGCGACACGCTGGAAGACACCGTGACCTATGTCTCAGAGCCCGAACATATCGCCACCCATATCGAAGAACTGAAGCGTATGCGCCAATGGCAAATTGCCAGAATTCTTCCCAATCATGGCCTTGAGCAGCGTATCGCCGTAGGCGGTTATGCACCGGAGCTGATCGACGCCAACCGAGCCTATCTGGAACGCCTTACCGGCCCGCACGGCCTGGCACTGGCCGACAAACAGACGCTTGAAGAATTTGTGGCACCGGAAGTGGCGAGCGGCGCAATTGTCTATCACGCCGATTACGAAGAGGTTCACCGCCACAATATAGATGCTGTCAAGAAGATACGGGCCTTGTAGGGCCCGTTTGATAACGCTAGTCGCTGTTTAGTCCTTGGCAGCCAGAAGACGGGCTGCAGCAGCCCTCGCCTCATCCGTAACAGAGGCACCCGCCAGCATACGGGCGATTTCCTCGGTGCGGTGCTGCGGCTCCATCGTTGCCACCTTGGTGGCAATCCGCTCGGTGCCATCACCAGTCGGCCCCTTGGAGATCAGCAGATGCGTCGCCGCACGTGCCGCCACCTGCGGGGCATGGGTCACTGATAGAACCTGAACGGTCTTTGACAATCTGCGAAGACGTTGGCCGATTGCATCAGCAACTGCACCACCCACGCCGGTATCGATTTCATCGAATACCAGTGTCGGCGCAGAACCACGATCCGCCAGAGCAACCTTGAGAGCGAGCAGGAAGCGCGAAAGCTCACCGCCCGACGCCACCTTCATGATCGGCCCTGGACGTGTGCCGGGGTTGGTCTGCACGTGGAATTCAACCACGTCGATCCCCTCGGCCGTCGCCGCATCGGCATCGGTCGTGACTTCAACGGTAAAACGGGCGCGTTCCAGCTTAAGGGCTGGCAGTTCCGCCATGACAGCGTCCGACAATGCGCTGGCTGCAGTGTGCCGCTTGTGCGACAGTGCAACGGCAGCCTGATCGAAATCGGCCTTTACCAGATGCAGATTTGCTTCGAGCTTCGCCAGCGTTTCTTCACCGGCATCAAGTTCGGCAAGGTCAGCCACCATCTTTTCGGCCAAGGCAGGCAGCTCGATCACCGGCACGGAATATTTGCGACCCGCTGCACGCAGTGAAAACAACCGCTCTTCAACACGCTCCAGCTCACGCGGATCAAATTCCGTACGGCGCAGCGCTGCTTCCACTTCGGTCTGCGCATTGGAAAGGTTATCCAGCGCTGCATCCAGTAACTGCACCGTATCTTCCAAAAGACCCGGTGCTTCGTGGCTCTTGCGCTCCAGACGACGCATCATCGATGCGATCATCGGCACAGGCGACGCGTTGCCATTCAAAAATTCGCTGGCTTCGGCAATATCACCGGCAATGCGCTCAGACTTCTGCATGACGGCGCGGCGTTCAGCCAGCTCGTCTTCCTCGCCGTCCTGAGGAGAAAGCTTTTCAAGCTCTTCGACAGAAGATCGCAAAAATTCAGCCTCACGGGCCGCCGCTTCCACCTTGGCGCGGTGCACTTTCAAGCCGCGCTCGGCATCTTTCCATTTGCGGTAAAGTCCCTGCAGCGATAAGGCCTCGTCACTCAAGCCTGCAAAGGCGTCGAGAAGTGCGCGATGCGCATCGGTATCGACAAGGGCGCGGTCATCATGTTGGCCGTGTATCTCGACCAGCAGCACGCCCAACTGGCGCATCATCTGCACGCTGACTGCCTGATCATTGACATAGGCCTTGGTGCGGCCATCAGCGGATTGTACGCGGCGGAAAATCAGATCGCCGTCATCATCAAGGCCGTTTTCACGCAACAGAAGGCGTGCCGGATGGTCGTTTGCCAGTTCGAAGGTGGCAGTCACCTGCCCCTTATCCTCACCATGACGCACAAGGCCACCGTCCCCTCGCCCACCAAGTGCAAGAGACAAACTGTCAAGAAGAATAGATTTACCGGCGCCCGTTTCACCTGTTAGCACCGACAAGCCCGCCTCGAACGCAAGATCGAGCCGTTCAATCAGGACGATATCCCGGATCGATAACTGCGTGAGCATGGGTTACACCCTCAGATCAAACGCCAAGAAGCTTGAGGCCAGCCTTGGAAATCCACGATCCCTTGTTCTCGCGTGGCTGAAGTCCGCCGGACTGCAACAGCTTGAACGAATCGGCATACCATTGGCTGTCCGGATAGTTGTTGCCCAGAACCGCAGCGGCGGTCTGCGCTTCGTCTGTCAGACCCATTGCATAATAGGATTCGGTCAGACGCGCCAAGGCTTCTTCGATCTGGTTGGTATTTGGATATGTCTCGACCACAACGCGGAAGCGCTTGATGGCGGCCAGATATTCCTTGCGCTCAAGGTAATAACGGCCGACCTGCATTTCCTTGCCGGCCAGCTGGTCGCGTGCAAAGCGGATCTTCGCCTGCGCGTCGCTGACATATTCCGAATTCGGATAATCATTGACCACTTTGGACATCGCTTCGATGGTGCGGGCAGCAGCGCGCTGGTCCTGCGTCACGTCAACGATCTGCTTGGAATAAGCCAGGCCGACCAGATACTGAACGTAAGCGGAATCTTCAGAACGCGGATATTGCTTGAGGTAACGATTGCCAGCTGCGATGGCCTGCTCGTTACGGTTCATACGGGTGCTGACGAATGTCTGCATCACCAGAGCCTTGCGGCCCCATTCCGTAAACGGATGTTGTTTGTCAATCGCTTCGAACTTGCGCGATGCTTCGGTCATGTTGCCGGAGTTCATGTTGGCGAGACCCTGCTTGTAGAGTGTCTCAGCCGATTCGCTTTCGAAACCAAGTTTGGTGATGTCGATATCTGGATCCGACTGGCATGCGGTCACGAGCGTAGCGGCCCCGGCCAGCAACATCGATACAAGCGCGACCCGAACCGTTCTATTCATTGCACCAGACCCTACATGCTTCATTATACAGATCCCATTTCGCGCAAATACATCAACATCAGCTTTGCACTGGCGTTTCTAGCCATAAAAGCGTCGGTAGAGCAACGCAATGATGACGCATTAACGCATTTTTATGGCGTACCACTTTGACGAGGACGAATATTTCCTGTTTTTCAGGTCAAAAGACGCCGCGTTTTATTCTCTTAACCGCACATTTTCTTGTCATCGCTTCTGAGTCGCGACCGGTTCCACAATCGGAGAAAATGTGAACAGTGCCATGCATTTCCATAGAAAAAAGCCGCATCCAGAGGACGCGGCTTTCAAAATCTTCAATCACGAAATTAGGCAGACCAAGGCGACACGTCAGCAACATTAACGCGGACAAACTCGGCGGCGCGCACGCGCTGGCTGCGGGAAACCGGAGCCTCGACAATTTCATAGGCGGTCGGATCGCTGAGCAGCGCCTTGAGCGCATTGGCGTTGACCTTGTGGCCACCACGGTAGGAACGGTAGCAGCCAATGAACTGCGCACCGGCCAGTGCCAGATCGCCAACAGCGTCCAGCGTCTTGTGACGAACGAACTCGTCCTTCTCGTAACGCAGGCCTTCCATATTGATGACAGTGTGGTCATCGGAAATCACAACGGAGTTCTCAAGCGACGAACCGAGTGCATAACCGGCCGCCCACAGGCGCTCCACATCACGCATGAAACCGAAGGTACGGGCGCGAGACAATTCCTTGGTAAAGGTTTCTGCAGTCAGGTCACCGCCCCAGGTCTGGCGGCCGATCAGCGGCGTATCAAAGTCGATCTCAACTTCGAACCGTGTGCCGTTGTATGGACGGAACTCAGCCCAGGAGGAACCGGCATCGATACGAACCGGCTTCAAAACGCGGATATAACGGCGCTTCACGCCGAGATTGACGATGCCAACCTGCTCGATAGCTTCGATGAACGGGAACGAGCTGCCATCCATGATCGGCGCTTCGGGACCATCAACTTCAACAACCAGGTTGTCGAGGCCAAGCGCATAGATCGCGGCCATGACATGTTCGATAGTGGCAATGGACTGTGTCTGCGAGCGGCCAAGCACCGTGCAGAGATCGGTGTTACCGACATTGGCGGAAACAGCCTTGATCTCGGTTATATTGCCGTTGTCGTGATGACGCTGGAAAACAATGCCGGTACCAGCTTCAGCCGGATGGAAGGTCATGGAAACCGCATTGCCCGAATGTACGCCAATACCGGAAATCTGCGCAGCAGCGGCGATAGTCGTTTGAAATCCAAGCAATTCGATACTCATTCACATGTGCCTTGTCTAACAGGAACCGAAAACGTCAGGGGTTCGGCTCCCCAATTCGAAATTGAGGAAACATACGGTTTTCCTCACAACTTGCAGTCATACATACGTATGGTCAGGCCACATAACAAATCACTGTTTCTTTCGCATTGTTACAAGTTTAAGAAATTGATAAATCAACATCTTTCTTCACATTTGGAAACAGTTTGTAACAAAAAACCCGGGCCTTTCGGTCCGGGTTTGGTGTTCAGAAGAATCGCATCTAATCAGTTCGACTGACGGCGCAGGAACGCCGGAATTTCCAACTGGTCGTCTTCGTGCGAGCTTGCAGCCTGCGGTGTGACACGACCCTGATTGTCGAGCTGGCCACGACGCGGTGCGTACAGGCTTGCCTCAGCGGAAAGCTGACGGCGCTGCTGTGGAGCAAGCGATGGTGCGTCCATCAACTCGGAAGGAACGTTGTCGTCTTCCTCACGACGTCCCAGCGAGTTGGTGATGCGCTTCAACAGGCCCATCGGGCCACGCTCTTCCGGAACAGTCGATGCCGGATGCGCAGTGCGGTGGTCCATCTCAGCCTTCACGACCGGAGGAAAGTCCTCGATCTTTGGCATGCGAACCGGCTCTACATGGCGAGGTGCCGCTGCAACTGGTTCATGGTGCACAGGTGCCTGTGGCTGCTGCATGCGTGGTGCAGCAACTGGCTCAGGTGCGTAGTGGGCCTGTGGTGCAGGTGCGGCCTGAACTGGAGCCTGACGAACAGGTGCAGGTGCTGGAGCTTCAACCGGAGCAGAAGCAAACAGCTTGCTCTGCGGGCGGAATTCAGCTTCTGCCTGTGCCTGGCGCAGCTGCTGTTCAGCAGCAGCCAGAGCCAATTCGCGTTCCATTTCGACTTCAGCCGTACGGATGGTCTGTGCGATTGGGTCAATCGCCTTAGGGGCCTGCATGACGGGGGCAGGCTGAACTGCGGCCGGAGCCGAAGCAACGGCCGCCGAAGGACGGATAAGTGGCTTTGCAGCAGCGGCCTGCGCCAGGTACTGGTCGTTCTGGCCTGCAACACGGTCGATACCGGTCGCAACAACAGACACGCGGATGAGGCCTTCGAGCGCTTCGTCGAAGGTCGCGCCGAGGATGATGTTTGCATCCGGATCGACTTCTTCGCGAATACGGGTCGCAGCTTCGTCCACTTCGAACAGGGTCATGTCGCGACCACCGGTGATGGAGATCAGCAGGCCCTGTGCACCCTTCATGGAGGTTTCGTCCAGCAGCGGGTTGGCAATAGCGGCTTCAGCAGCCTGCATTGCGCGACCTTCGCCGGAAGCTTCACCCGTACCCATCATCGCACGGCCCATTTCGCGCATGACAGAACGAACGTCAGCGAAGTCGAGGTTGATAAGACCTTCCTTCACCATCAGGTCGGTGATGCAGGCAACGCCCGAATAGAGAACCTGGTCGGCCATTGCGAAGGCATCCGCAAAGGTGGTCTTGTCGTTGGCGATGCGGAACAGGTTCTGGTTTGGAATGACGATCAGCGTGTCGACCGACTTCTGAAGCTCCTGAATGCCCTGTTCGGCAAGGCGCATACGGCGCTGGCCTTCAAAGTGGAACGGCTTGGTAACAACACCAACCGTCAGAATGCCCTTGTTGCGGGCAGCCTGTGCGACGACAGGAGCTGCACCCGTACCGGTGCCACCGCCCATACCGGCAGTAACAAAGCACATGTGTGTTCCGTTGAGGTGATCGACGATTTCATCGATGCACTCTTCAGCAGCAGCGCGACCGACTTCCGGCTGCGAACCAGCGCCGAGACCTTCAGTAACCTGAACGCCCATCTGAATGATGCGTTCGGCCTTGGTCATCGTCAGGGCCTGTGCGTCCGTGTTAGCCACAACAAAATCAACGCCCTGAAGACCAGCCGAGATCATGTTGTTTACGGCGTTGCCACCACCGCCACCAACACCGAATACGGTGATGCGAGGCTTCAACTCGGTGATATCAGGCTTATGCAGCTGTATCGTCATTGTCACATTCCTTCTTTGTCTTGGCCGCATCGCCACGCTGGCCGATTCATTACAACTCGTTACACACCTGCTCCGGCACCACGCCGGTTCAGGTCAAAAACTTTCTTTCAACCACTGCCCTACCCGGGCAATCCGTCCGCCACTTGTGCCGAACGGAGAAAACAGCCCGCCTTGTGAGGCATGTACTTCCGCGTCCGCGATCTGCGGATAAATCATCAGGCCAACCGCCGTCGAAAATGCCGGGCCCTTGGCTGCAACCGGCAGACCGGAAACACCAAGCGGACGACCAATACGCACGTTACGGGCCAGAATGCGGCGCGCCGTTTCCGGCAGGCCGGTCAACTGGCTTGCGCCACCGGTCAGAACCACGCGCTTGCCGACAATCGGGCTAAAGCCAGATTTCTGGATACGATCACGGATCAGTTCCAGGGTTTCTTCGATACGGGCACGCACGATACGCGTGACCAGAGCGCGGGAAACCTGTGACGGCTGGTCGCGGTCATCCTCACCGATTGGCGGGATCGAAATCATGTCACGTTCGTCTGCACCATTGGCCAGAGCCGAACCGTGAACCACCTTCAGACGCTCAGCGTCTTCAATGCGGGTCGACAGGCCGCGCGCCAGATCGGTGGTGACGTGGTGGCCACCAAGACCGATCGCGTCGGTGTGAATGAGACGGCCTTCAGCGAATACCGAAATCGTCGTGGTGCCACCGCCCATATCGATGGCTGCGCAACCCAGTTCGACTTCATCGTCAACCAGTGCAGCAAGACCACTTGCATAAGGGGTCGCAACCATGCCCTCGACCGACAGGTGAGCGCGGTTGACGCACAATTCGAGATTTTTCAGTGCCGAACGCTCTGCAGTAACAACATGCATGTCAACGCCGAGAAGATCGCCATACATCGACAGCGGATCACGGATGCCACGCTCGCCATCCAGCGAATAACCGGTTGGCAGGGAGTGCAGGATTGCCCGGTCCTGACGCAGCGACTGCTGGCTGGCGGCAATGAGAACCTTGCGCAGATCGCCTGCTTCAACTTCCTGACCACCCAGATCAATGCTTGCGGTATAGATGTCGCTGGCCAGACGGCCGGCCGATACGTTGACGATGAGGCTGTCGACTGTCAGGCCTGCCATACGTTCGGCTGCATCGACAGCCAGACGAACGACGCCTTCAACGGCATCCAGATCAGCGATGACACCGGACTTCACACCGCGCGAACGCTGGTGGCCAATACCGATGATCTCAACCTTGTGGGTACGACCCGGCAACACTTCGGTTTCCTGACGTGGCGTCAGACGACCGATCATGCAGACGATCTTGGTCGAGCCGATATCCAACACGGAAACGACATGTGACCGCTTTGAAGAAAGCGGCTTAAGGCGCGGCAGTCCAAAATGGGAAGAACCGAAAAAGCTCATATGTTCCCCGCTTTCTTGAGCGCCTTTTCACGTGCCGTAACGGCGGCCTCACGGCGCTCGGTTGCGGCTTGCGTCAACTGAATGGTGGTGCGGTCGGAAAGCCGCAAATCGATTGCTGCGATGTCGCGTGACATAACCTGCTGTTCAGCATCGAGACGCGACAGCAAATGCAGGGCCTTGGCGACATTGACTTCCGGCAGCTTGATGATGATGCCGTTATTCAGGTGCAGGTCCCAGCGACGACCGGAGATGCGAACATAGGCTTTGACCTTGCTGCGAATTTCCGGCCAGGCGTCCAGCTGCTCCATGAAGCTTGCAGCGCCGGTTTCAGCGTCACGACCAACGAACAGCGGCAGGGCTGCAAATTTGTTATCACGCAGCGGTGCAATCACGCTGCCGTTCTTTTCGATAAGCGACAACTCGGAACCGTGCTGCCAGATACCGAATGCATCACGCTCCTTGAGACGGATCTCGATGGTACGCGGATAGATCTTGCGCACATCAACATCTTCCACCCAAGGCAGATCAGCCAGGCGGCGGCGCGCTGTGTTGACATCCATAGCAACAAGCGAAGTGGTGCCATCAAGACCGAGCAGCTGCAGAATATCGATTTCGGAGGTCTGCGCATTGCCGGAAACCTTGACGTCTTCGATGGCAAAACCGGCAGCAGATGTGGTTGCCTGCGCAACGGTCTGGGTGTGACCACCAAGCGACATGCCGTAGAGACCGGTGGCTGCAAAAAATGCAATTGCGGAAATCGTGCCTGTGTGCGCGGGAATATTGACGCGGCCCGTTGCGAGGCTGACACAAAAGCGCACGACGCGACGCAGCGGACGAGGCAGCACGATGCGCTCGTCAGCGGAAGGAGCGAACTGCTCCACCCGGCGTCTGTTTGCTTTTTTGCCACCGATCATCGCGAACACGAAGCGTCCTCCACCATCCAGCGGACGAATTGACCAAACGTTAAACCATCATGAGCTGCCATTTCCGGCACGAGAGAGGTTGGTGTCATGCCAGGCTGAGTATTGACCTCAAGCCAGATAATCTCACCATCCTCAGACAGACGGTCATCGTAACGAAAGTCTGACCGGCTCACTCCACGGCACCCGATTGCCCGGTGCGCCATAAGAGCCAATGATTGTATTTTTTGGTAAATTTTCGGTGAAATTTCTGCAGGGATGACATGTTTCGAGCCACCCGCAGCATACTTCGCATCATAATCGTAGAAGCTGTGTCCAACCGGCACCACCTCGGTGACACCGAGCGCACGATCGCCCATGACACCACAGGTCAGCTCACGGCCGGGAATATAACGCTCAACCATCACCGCGTCGCTGTAACGCCATTCCGATGACGTCAGGACCTGCGGAGGATGGGATTGATCCTCTTTGACGATCACAACTCCGAAGCTGGAGCCTTCACGAACAGGCTTGACGACATAAGGCGGCGCCAGCGGGTGTTCATTGGTGAAATCGAAACGGTTCATCAGGCGCGCTTCGGCAACCGGCACGCCAGCCGCAGCAGCAACCTTCTTGGCCTGTCCCTTGTCCATGGCAAGCGCAGACGCAAGCACACCTGAACCGGTGTAAGGAATTTGCAGATATTCAAGAATGCCCTGAATGGTGCCGTCTTCGCCGAACGGGCCGTGAAGAGCATTAAAGACAACATCAGGATTAAGGCGCGACAGCACGGCCGATACATCACGATCGACATCGACGCGAGTGACCTCGTAGCCTTCAGCCTCAAGAGCAAGCGCACAGGCCTCACCTGAAGACAGGCTCACCGGCCGCTCCGATGAAAAACCACCCATAAGGACAGCGATATGTTTGCCGCTCATTTAAATCCCCGACATCAAACGTTTCTCTGACGCCACTAACGACCGCCTTACGCCCAAATTCCGGCACTGATTCTCTCAGCACCATCCACTGAACCACTTAAGAGCCATTAAGGTTAATGAAGCGTTTACTTTCGTTAACCAGCGCACCTTCCATGCGGTTTTTTAAACATGAATCATTCAATGTTCGGATTAATGCCTTAGAATCAGAGAGTTGCACTAAATGCAATATGTCTGGGTCAAAAAAAGCAAAAATGAGACCGTGTTTCGCTTCAGGACAATCGTTAACAGGCAAGCCTCAAACCGTTAAGATTCAGGCTTATCCACAACTCATGGATGAACCAGACAACATCCAGAAATTTTGCGACGCAACATCGGGGCGTCATTTTCGCCTTTCAAACCGGCTTTTCCGCCCTCAAAACACCTCCAGGAACACCATAAAAGCCCGGCAAAAACGCTTATATGATCAAAAAACAATGCTATTTTAAATTTTATTGCGCTTGCAGCATTCCATATTTGCGAAAATTGCGTTAACGCAATCACGCCGTTCAAGGCAATCTCAACACTTGAAGCGTATGTGCCTGTGCCCGCAAGGCCGCACGGCGCTTTGATACAATGGAACCAACACAATGACCGACGCGATATCCCGTGTATCGCCGACCGCTGACACTCCGAACGATGTAAAGACAAATTCGCCTGCACGAGTTCTTACTGCCAGCGTGGTCGGCACGACCATCGAGTTCTTCGACTTTTACGTCTATGCGACAGCCGCAGTTCTCGTGTTCCCAACGCTATTCTTCCCGAACAATGACCCGATGACGGCACTGCTGGCTTCTTTTGCCACGTTCTCCATCGCGTTTTTCGCACGTCCGCTCGGCGCCGTTGTATTCGGCCACTATGGCGACCGTGTAGGCCGCAAGACGACGCTTGTTGCCGCACTTCTGACCATGGGTATCTCCACCGTCATTATCGGCTTGCTGCCATCCTATGAGACTGCCGGCATCATTGCTCCGTTGCTTCTGGCACTGTGCCGTTTCGGTCAGGGCTTTGGTCTTGGCGGTGAATGGGGTGGTGCCGTGCTTCTGGCAACGGAAAATGCACCTCCTGGCAAGCGCAGCTGGTACGGCATGTTCCCGCAGCTTGGCGCGCCAATCGGCCTGCTGCTCTCCTCCGGCGTGTTCTGGATTCTGCTGCACTTCATGTCGCAGGAAGCCCTGCTGAGCTGGGGTTGGCGCATTCCGTTCGTTGCATCGATCATTCTGATTGCTGTTGGTCTGTGGGTTCGCCTGTCGATCACCGAAACACCGGCCTTCCAGAAGGCAATCGATCAGGAAGAGCGCGTTGCCGTTCCGGTTGCTGAACTGTTCCGCCACCACAAGCGCAGCCTGGCGCTCGGCACATTCGTTGCTCTGGCAACATTCGTGCTGTTCTACATCGGTACCGCCTACCTGCTGTCCTACAATGTCAAGGTTCTGAAAATCCCGTTCCTCGACGCTCTGGAAGTGCAGATCCTCGGTTCTATCGTGTTTGGTATCTTCATTCCGTTTGCAGGCAAGCTCGCAGAGCGTTTCGGCCGTCGTGAAATCCTGATCCTGACCACCGTGCTGATTGGCGCATTCTCGTTCCTGCTGCCCGGCCTGATGAGCGGTGGCGAAGGTTCGATCTTTGTCTTCGCCGCACTGGCAATGGCACTGATGGGCATGACCTACGGTCTGATCGGCACTGCACTTGCAGCACCGTTCCCGACAACCGTGCGCTACACAGGCTCGTCGATCACCTTCAACATGGCCGGCATCTTCGGCGCCTCGCTGGCACCATACATCGCCACATGGCTGCAGGTGAACTACGGCATGGCCTATGTCGGTTATTACCTCTGCGCCGCAGCGGTCATCACGCTGGCCTGCATTTTGCTGTCGCGCAAGAACGAAGTCTGATCCTGAATCAAACTGACAACAAAGCCCGCGAAGTCGCTGACTCCGCGGGCTTTTTCTTTGCCGTACTCATCGCACGAACCAAAGCGATGCCGCGACAGCATCAATAAGCGGCACAGGTAAGACACCCCTCTCCCCACAAACAAAACGGCCGGGTGATAAACCCGGCCGTTCTGAAACATTGAAAGCGTTTGCGTCAGGCGGCATCAGCCACCGAGGAAGGGCTCGACTTCACGGCCCGGCATGAACAGGCCAAGGCGCTTGATTTCCCACTCCAGCTGAATGCCGGAATGCTCACGCACGCGGCGGCGAATGGTCTCACCGAGATATTCCAGATCATAGCCGGTCGCGTTGCCGGTATTGATCATGAAGTTGCAGTGCAGCGACGACATCTGCGCGCCACCAATTACCAAACCACGGCCACCGGCCTCGTCGATCAGCTCCCATGCGGAATGGCCTTCTGGGTTTTTGAAGGTCGAACCACCAGTCTTTTCGCGGATCGGCTGCACCGTCTCACGATGAAGACGCACGGCATCCATGTCTGCACGGATTTTTGCTCTGTCTTCAGGATAGCCTTCGAAAAGTGCATCCACAAAGATCAGGCCTTCCGAGGCGCTGGAGTGGCGATAGGTGTAACCCATCTCCTCATTCGACAGCGTGTGGATATTGCCCTGACGGTCGACGGCACGCACTTCAACAACGCGCTCGCGGGTTTCGCCGCCATTGGCGCCAGCATTCATGCGCAGAGCGCCACCGATTGAACCGGGAATGCCGTAATAGAAGTGGAAACCACCGATACCATTGTCCATGGCCATCGCGGCAATATGTTTGTCCGGGCAAATGGCACCAGCGCGAATGCGGTTTTCGCCGGCCAGTTCAAGATCACCAAAACCCTTAGCGGAAAGACGCACGACAACACCAGGAATGCCGCCGTCACGCACCAACAGGTTGGAGCCAACGCCAACAACCGTCAGCGGCACATCTTCCGGCAGCAGTTTCAGGAAGGTAACGAGATCATCCACATCGTGAGGCTGGAACATAAGCTCCGCAAGACCACCTGCCCGGAACCACGTAACGCGGTCCATCGGCGCATCCGGCGTCAGGCGTCCACGCAGTTCATTCACTCCCTCGCCGAGCCTTCCCAGCAGCTTAACCCCATCCACCTGTTTCATGCAGACTTTCCTGATATGCTTTCCAGTTCAGAAGGCAGCGACGCCGCCCATTGCGTAATATTACCAGCACCCAACAGAACCACGAAATCACCGGGATTCGCAATGCCTGCGATCAATTTGGCAAGTTCGTCCTTTGAAGGCAAAAACCGCGCATCACGATGTCCTGCCGCCTTGATGGCAGAAATCAGAGTTTCGGAGTTTGCGCCTTCGATTGGATCTTCGCCCGCCGCATAAACCGGTGCAAGGATAATCGTGTCTGCATCATTGAAGCAATGCGCAAAGTCATCAAACAGGCTGGAAAGACGGCTGTAGCGGTGCGGCTGGTGCACGGCAATGATACGGCCCGTGCAGGCTTCACGCGCAGCTCTGAGCACTGCCTTGATTTCCACCGGGTGATGACCGTAGTCATCGAATACCTGAACGTCGTTCCAGGTGCCGGTCAGCGTGAAGCGACGCTTGACGCCGCCGAACGAGGCAAGACCCTTCTTGATGTTTTCTTCCGAGATGCCGAGACGGTTGGCAACCGCAATCGCCGCGCAGGCATTCGACACATTGTGACGGCCCGGCATCGGCAAAACCAGATCCTTGAAGGAGAAGATCTTGCCAGTGCGGCGACGACGGATTTCAACGTCGAAAATCGAACGCGTGCCATCAATGCGCACATTGGAGAAACGCACGTCGGCCTGCGGGTTTTCACCATAGGTGACAACCTTGCGGTCTTCGATCCGGCCCACCAGCGCCTGCACTTCTGGATGGTCGAGGCACATGACGCCAAAACCGTAAAACGGCACATTTTCCACGAACTGGCGGAAAGCCGCACGCACGGCATCAAAATCACCATAGTGATCGAGATGCTCAGGGTCGATATTGGTCACAACGGCCACATCGGCCGGCAGTTTCAGGAATGTACCGTCAGACTCGTCAGCCTCGACAACCATCCACTCACCCTCACCCATACGGGCATTGGTGCCGTAAGCATTGATGATGCCGCCATTGATAACGGTCGGGTCCAGCTCACCGGCTTCCAGCAGCGTCGCGACCATCGATGTGGTCGTGGTCTTGCCATGCGTGCCGCCAATGGCGATTGCATTGCGGAAGCGCATCAGTTCTGCCAGCATTTCTGCACGGCGTACGATCGGCAAATGCTTTTCGCGGGCAGCAATCAGTTCCGGATTGTTCTTCTTGATCGCAGTGGAAACCACGACCACTTCGGCTTCGCCAAGGTTTTCAGCGGTGTGGCCGACAAAAACATTAATGCCCTTTTCACGCAGACGCTGCACATTGGCGCTGTCTGACTGATCAGAACCCTGAACCTTGTGGCCGAGATTATGCAGCACCTCGGCAATGCCGCTCATGCCGATGCCACCGATACCGATGAAATGAACAAGACCTATGGCTTTTGGCATCTTCATGGATGCTCTCCTTCAATTTTCTTTTTAAATTCGGCAATGGAACCACCCTGCGCAAGCGTTTCCACCATATCGGCGAGAACCGAGGCCGCATGCGGTTTGCCGGTTGCCTTGGCAGCGGCGGCCGTCGTAGCCAGCCGCTCCGGTTGTATCAGCGCGTCTGCCAAAATGTTCGACAGCTTCTGCGGAGAAAGTTCGGATTGCTTGATGACACTTGCACCACCGGCACCAGCAAGGGCGGCAGCATTGGCGGCCTGGTCATGATCAAGCGCATGCGGATAAGGCACCAGCACCGAAGGCCGGCCAATCACCGACAGTTCCGATACGGTTGAAGCACCTGAGCGGCTGATCACCAGATGGGCAGCGCCGATACGCTGCGCCATGTCGCCGAAAAATGGCGAGACATCCGCCTGCACGCCAAGCTTGGCATAGGCGGCAATGACGTTGTCCTTGTCTTCCGGGCGTGCCTGCTGGGTCACTGAAAGGCGTGAACGCTTCTCATCCCCCAAAAGGCAGATGGCAGCCGGAATGGCGGCAGAGAAAAACTGCGCACCCTGGCTTCCGCCAAACACAACAAGCTTGAACGGCTCGGTGTTTTCCGAAGGGTCATAGGCAACATTGGCTGCCTCAAGCACTGCAGGCCGAACCGGATTACCGGTTGCTACGGTCTTGTTGGCATATTCACCACGATCTGAAGGCAGGAAACCACCGGCAATTGCCTTAACGCGTTTTGCCAGCGCCTTGTTGGCGCGGCCCATCACGGCATTCTGCTCATGCAGCATCGATGGAACGCCAAGCCCGGTAGAGGCGAGCAGTGGCGGAACGGTGGGGTAACCACCAAAGCCAACCACGGCCACAGGCTTCAGTTTCGTGATGAGGCGGCGTGCCGCGCGAAGACCGGTCCACAGCTTCAACAGTGAACGTGCCACCGCAATCGGATTTTTCGAACCGATCGTCGCAGATTGCACGACATGGATTTCATCGGCTGGAAACTTGCCGGCATAGCGTTCAGCGCGGCTGTCGGTGACCAGATGCACCTGATAGCCACGCGCTTTCAGCTCATAAGCCAGAGCCTCTGCCGGAAACACATGACCGCCGGTTCCCCCGGCGGCGAGCAGCACAATACCTTTGTTCATTCATATTACTCCGCGGGCACTGCCCCTACGCGGAAAAAGCTGCGCTCCTGCGCACGTTTTTCCGGCCTGTGGCGCGTCAATGCCAGAAGGAAACCGGCGGTGACGCTGATTGCCATCATCGATGAACCACCGTAGGAAATCAGCGGCAATGTCATACCCTTTGCAGGCATGAGTTCAAGATTAACGCCGATGTTGATCATCGACTGAATGCCGATCTGCAAGACAAGACCAGCCACCGCAAAGCGGGCGAAATCGTCTTTCTCCTTAAAGGCATGCGACAGTCCGCGCAGCACGATGAAGGCAAAAATCACCACCAGAACCATGCAGAACAGAATGCCGAATTCTTCTGCCGCAACCGAGAAGATAAAGTCGGTGTGGCTGTCCGGGATGATGCGCTTGACCACGCCTTCGCCAGGGCCCTGGCCGAACCAGTTGCCGCGAATGATCGCCTCACGGGCGGTATCCACCTGGAATGTGTCACCCTCACCGGTCAAAAAGCGGTCGATACGACCGGCCACGTGCGGGAAAACGAAATAGGCCGATATGAAACCGGCAACACCTAGACCGCCCAGCAGGATGATCCACAGCCATGGCACGCCGGCCATGAAGAACATGCCGCCCCACACCGCGCTGGTCAGGATTGTCTGACCAAAGTCAGGCTGGGCGATCAGAAGGGCCGCAACAACACCGAAGGTGATGATGGCAAACAGGTTGCCTGGAATTTCCGGATGGCGTGCCCGTTCGGCAAACAGCCATGCGCAGACCACCACAAAGGCCGGCTTCATGAATTCGGACGGCTGGATCGAAAATGTGCCTACGGAAATCCAGCGGCGCGCACCCTTCACTTCCATGCCAAAGAACAGCGCAAAAATCATCATCAGCAGCGACGCGATCAACATGATGATCGCGACGCGGCGGATTTGACGCGGCGACAGGAAGGACAGGCCGACCATGATTGCAATTGAGGGCAGGATGAATACCGCGTGTCGCTCAACGAAAAAGAAGCTGGTGAGGCCGATACGCTCAGCCACCGCCGGAGATGCGGCGAAGGAAAGCATCAGGCCGATGCCCATCAGCGCAATGAACGCGGCCAGGAAAAATCGGTCAATGGTCCAGAACCATTCGGCAACCGGACCTCGGTCAATACGGCTTACCATAGCGTCAGTTTCCCTTTCCAGAACCAATCAGCATTGTCACGCCGTCAAGAGCAGCGACATGTGCAACGAACGCATCACCACGTACTTCAAAGTTCTTATACTGGTCGAAGCTTGCGCAAGCCGGTGATAACATCACGACATTGCCGGTATTTTCGTCTTTTTGCGCATCTGAAGCAGCGTGTTCGACAGCTTTGTCCAGAGTGCCTGAAATTTCATAAGGAACCGTATCTCCCAGCGTCGCGGCAAATTCGGCCGCCGCCTCACCAATCAGGTAGGCCTTTGCGATGCGCGGAAACAGGCTGGACAGACTGGAGATGCCACCGGATTTCGGCAGGCCACCGGCAATCCAATAGATGCGATCATAGCTCGACAGTGCCGGAGCTGCCGCATCGGCATTGGTTGCCTTGCTGTCATTGATAAAGGAAACGGACCCGCGGCGCGCCACCGGCTGCATGCGATGTTTGAGGCCGGGGAATGTCTTCAAGCCTGCACGAATGTCATCGGCACTGACGCCGACGGCAAGGCAGGCCGCAATCGCAGCTGCCGAATTCTGCGCATTGTGACTGCCGCGCAATGTCTGAATGCCACCAAGATCGACAAACAGCGACGACGTTCCGCCCTGCGCCAGCATGATCTGGCTGTCCTGCGCATAAAGCCCTTCGGCCACCACATTGCGTTTGGAAATGCGCTGCACCTTGACACCAGCCCGTTCAACCCGGTCGGCAATTAATGCGCAGTAACTGTCATCAACCCCGATAACGGCGGTATTGCTGCCAGCAACCAGCCGCTCTTTCACTTCACCATAATGCTGCATGGTGCCATGACGGTCGAGGTGATCGGGTGTCAGGTTGAGGAGAAGACCGGCTGTCGGATTTAGCGTCGGAGTAAGATCGATCTGGTAGGAGGAGCACTCTACGACGTAGTAACGTTCCGCCTTTGGCGGATCAAGCGTCAGCACGGCGGTACCGATATTGCCGCCTAGTTGCGTGTCACGGCCGCTCGCGCGCAGAATATGGGCGATCAATGCCGTGGTGGTCGATTTGCCATTGGTACCCGTAATGGCGATGAACGGGCAATCGGGCGAGTGCGCCCGGCGCTCACGCACGAACAGTTCCACGTCGCCAATGATTTCGACACCGGCAGCGCGCGCCAGCTCAACCGTCCAGTGCGGTTTGGGGTGTGTCAACGGCACGCCGGGAGCAAGGACAAAGGCCGCCAAAGACGGCCAATGAACAGTTCTGAGATCCGCAACGGTTATGCCTTCGGCCGCCGCCTTGGCTGTACTGTCGGGATTGTCGTCATAAGCAACGACATCAGCCCCGCCAGCAACTAGCGCCTTTGCGGTGGCAAGGCCGGAACCGCCCAGACCGAACAGAGCGACCTTGCGACCTTTAAAAACCGTAACAGGGATCATGCCATCACCTCAATTTCAGTGTGGCGAGGCCGAGCATGGCAAGGCCAACGGCAATGATCCAGAAGCGAATAACGACCTGACTTTCGGTCCAGCCCTTCTTTTCGAAGTGGTGGTGGATTGGCGCCATCAGGAACACACGACGGCCGGTCTTCTTGAACCAGAATACCTGGATGATAACCGACAGGGTTTCCATAACAAACAGGCCACCGACGATGACCATGACAATCTCGTGTTTGGTGGCAACGGCCACAGAACCGATCAAGCCACCCAATGCCAGCGAACCGGTGTCACCCATGAAGATAGCGGCAGGTGGTGCGTTGAACCACAGGAAGCCGAGACCGGCACCAATAACCGCACCAACGATAACGCCAAGCTCACCCGTGCCCGGCACGAAATTGATCTGCAGGTAGTTTGCAAAAACCGCATTACCAACCAGATAGGCAATCACGCCGAAGGTTGCAGCAGCAATCATCACCGGCACGATGGCAAGGCCATCGAGACCATCGGTCAGGTTGACCGCGTTGCCGGCGCCAACAATCACGAACGCACCAAACAGCACAAAGAAGTAGCCGATGTTGAGCACGAATTCCTTGAAGAACGGAAACGCGATCGAGGTACCGAGTGTGGGATTGTGCGGGCTGGATGCCAGCGACATTTTCATCATGAAAAACACGGCAATGGCGGCGATGACAAATTCAATGCCCAGACGCGCCTTGCCGGAAAAACCCTTGTCGCTCTGCTTTGTAACCTTCAAGTAATCGTCGTAGAAACCGATGGCGCCAAATCCAAGCGTCACCATCAACACACTGACCACGTAAACGTTGGACAGGTCACCCCACAACAAGGAGCCGCCGAGAATACCGGCCAGGATCATCAGGCCGCCCATGGTCGGCGTTCCCGCCTTCTTGAAATGGGTCTGCGGACCATCGGCACGGATCGGCTGACCCTTGCCCTGCCTGACACGCAACGAGGCGATGATCGAAGGTCCGAAAATGAAGACGATCAGTGCGGAGGTAAACATGGCCGCACCGGCACGGAAGGTGATGTACCTGAACAGGTTGAAAATTTGAATATGGTCAGCCAGTTCGACAAGCCAGATCAGCATAATTGCCCTTTCAGCAAGGCAGTTTTAGTTTTGGGGTTCCGTGTCGGGGAATGGCGAATGCTTGTCAAGCAAAGCTGCGACGATCTTGCCGAAACCAATACCAAGAGACGATTTTAGCATCAGAATGTCGCCCGGCTGCACCGCACTGGCGACGAATTCATTCAATTCCTGCGTGGTCTCAAACCAGAAGACGTTGACACTGTCAGGCAGTGCGTCGCGCAGATGCGCCATGGCTTCGCCCGCCAGCCAGACATTTTCAATGCCTGCCGCAAGCAATGGACCAGCCAGCTCTTCATGCACCTGCGCAGAAAACTCGCCCATTTCCAGCATGTCGCCCAGCACGGCAACACGTCTGCCCTGCGCCTTGGCATCGACGGTAGCAAGAACAGCAATGGCTGCCCGCATCGAAGCGGGGTTGGCATTGTAGCTCTCGTCAATCAACACGAAGGAACCCTCACCAACCGTCAGGCGGTGGCGCTGGCCACGACCCTTGACGGCTTCCAGACGACGAAGCGCAGAAACGGCATTTTCGAGATCAGCGCCACACAACAGCGCCACACCCAGTGCCGCCATGGCGTTGTCGGCAATATGGCGACCGGGCGCACCGATGCGCAATTCGCGGGTTTCGCCATTGATGATTGCCCATAATGTCGAACCGCTAGGGGTGTTTTCATAATCGGCCAGACGGAAATCTGCCTTGGCGTGCTGCCCAAATGTGTAGATGTGTTCGACACCAGCCTTCTGGGCGGCTTCCTCAAGAAAATCGAACTGCGAGTTGTCACGGTTGAGTACAACCGCACCACCGGGCTCAACGCCCTCAAAAATTTCGGCCTTGGCGGCCGCAATTTCTTCAAGGTCACGGAAGTTGCCCAAATGGGCGGCAGCAATGGTGGTGATGGTTGCCACATGCGGACGCACCAACTTTACCAGCGGACGAATTTCGCCAGGATGATTCATGCCGACTTCAAATACGCCGAAATCACAATCGGCAGGCATACGCGCCAAGGTCAAAGGCACGCCCCAGTGATTGTTGAACGAGGCAACGGCGGCATGCACCTTGCCCGATGGCTCAAGTATCTGGCGCAGGATTTCCTTGGTTGTGGTCTTGCCGACCGAACCCGTCACAGCAATGATCTTGGCCTGGCTTCTGGCACGTGCCGCAATGCCGAGCTTGACCAAAGCAGCCAGCACGTCTTCCACCACGATCATCGGCACCGTCAGACGGCCGAGCGCCGGCAGCTTCGCCTCGCTGATAACAAGCAATCCGGCGCCATTGGCAACCGCAAAGCTGGCATAATCATGCCCGTCTACCCGGTCGCCCTTAATCGCAAAGAAGGCTTCACCGGGTTTGACCGTGCGGCTGTCGATGGAAATGCCGGTTATGCCCAGTGGCAAATTGCCGACCGGCCGTCCCGACATAACCGAAATCAATTCCTGCACTGTCCATAACCAGTTCAAAGCGACGTCTCCTCCAATGCACTGCGCACCTGTTGATGGTCCGAGAATGGCAGGACCGTCGTTCCGACGATCTGTCCCTCTTCATGACCCTTGCCGGCAACGATCAACGTGTCGCCGCTTTCCAGCATCGCCACGGCGTGGCGAATGGCCTGAGCGCGGTCAGCAATTTCCAGCGCGCCGGGAGCCGCTGCCATGATTTCGGAACGAATTGTTTCGGGCACTTCCGAGCGCGGGTTATCGTCAGTCACGATCACCACATCCGAAAGGCGTGAGGCAACCTCCCCCATGATCGGGCGCTTGCCCTTGTCGCGGTCACCACCGCAACCAAACACCACGACAATGCGGCCAGAGGTAAACGGCCGCACCGAGGTCAGCACGTTTTCCAGCGCATCGGGCTTATGGGCATAATCCACATAGGCAAGCGCGCCATTTTTTGCATGACCGACGAGCTCAAGGCGACCAGCTGCACCCACCAGCTTTTCCAGTGCTCGCAGCGCAACAGCAACCGGAACGCCGGTCGAAATCGCCAGACCAGCCGACACCAGCGCGTTGGCAACCTGAAAATCACCCGCCAGCGGAATATCGACTTCGAAAATTTCGCCCTGATGATGAATTTCAATCATCTGCTTGTGGCGGAAATGTTCGACGCGCTTCAACGTCAGGAAGTTACCCTTGCGGCCAACGGTGCGCACATCAAGCCCAGCGCTTTCAGCGGCCTTGATGGCATGTGGCGACCACGGATCGTCAGAGAAAATAACCGCAGGCTGGCCCTTTTCGAGCAATTCGCTAAACAGCCGCATCTTGGCGGCCATATAGTTTTCCATCGTCGGATGGTAATCCATATGATCACGGCCGAGATTGGTGAAGGCACCGGCAACCAGCTTCACGCCGTCAAGACGGTGCTGGTCAAGGCCATGGCTGGATGCTTCCATTGCAGCATGGGTTACACCCTCGCCAGCCAGTTCAGCCAGCAGCGCATGCAACGATACCGGATCCGGCGTTGTCAGCGAACCATAGTCGGAACGGCTAGGCGAAATAACACCGGTCGTGCCGATCTGCGCTGCCGCATAACCGGCTGCCGCCCAGATCTGGCGCGTGAAGGACGCAACCGAAGTTTTGCCAGCGGTACCGGTAACGGCCACCATGGTCTGCGGCTGCGCGCCGTAAAAACGGGAGGCTGCCAGCGACAGATAACGGCGAGGATTGGAAACGGCCAGAACCGGCACGGGCGCATCAGCCGGATGACCGGACAGAATAAGGGATGCACCCTTGGCAACAGCATCATTGATAAAGGCTGCGCCATCTGCCTTGGAACCGGCAAGAGCGACAAATAAGCCGCCCGGCTCCATCTTACGGCTGTCGGCCGTGAGGGATTTGATTTCAAGCTCTCCGAGAGTGGAGCGCATAACTTCGTTCAGTTCCGGAAACTCTGTTCCGGACAGATCTCGCAATTTCATCGACTGTTTTCCGTCTTGTCCCCCGACTCGAATCGTCGGTTTATAGTAAGCTCTAACAATCAATAAGACACGAGCAAGGCCGAGCCATCCTCACCGAACTTTGGTTTCACACCGAGTATGGCTGCAGAACGGCTGATGATCTCTTTGACCATTGGTGCCGCAGTGTTACCGGCAAGCGCCGCCCCGTTGCCCTTGTCTGTCTTTGGTTCATCAATAAATGTCAGCACCACATATTGCGGATCGCTGATCGGGAATGCCGCAAGGAACGCGTTGAAGTTCTTGTCATGCGCGTAACGGCCATTGACGACCTTGTCGGCCGTACCGGTCTTACCGCCCACGTCAAAACCGTCGACACGCGCATTGCGGCCGGAACCCTTCGTGCCATTCCAGTCAAACAGGAAGCGCATGTCCTTGCTGGTCGATGGCTGAATAACCTGCGTTGCCACGGCATCCGCATCAGCGCGGCTTCTTGGCAGGAATGTTGGCTCGATCAGCTTGCCGCCATTGACCAGTGCAGCACCGGCAACTGCCGTCTGCAACGGCGTTGTCGACACGCCGTGACCGAAGGAAATCGTGATCGAGTTGATCTTCTTCCATTCACGCGGCTGGGTTGGCATCGCCACCTCAGGCAATTCCGTCTTCATGCGCGTCAACAGACCAAGCTTGGTCAGGAAGTCCTTATGGCCCTGAATACCCACAACGTCAGCCATCTTGGCCGTGCCGATGTTGGACGAATACTGGAAAATCTCAGGTACCGAGAGAACACGTCCCTTGCCGTGGAAGTCCTTGATGGTGAAGCCACCGATACGGATCGGCGCCGACGCATCAAAGCTGTCGGTAATCCGCACCTTGCCGGTGTCCAGCGCCATGGCTGTAGTGAAGGATTTAAATGTCGAACCCATTTCGAACGTACCGTTCGACATGCGGTTCAGCCAACCTTCCTTGGCGCCTTCAGCCGGATTGTTCGGATCATAATCCGGGGCGGATGCCATGCCGAGAACTTCGCCGGTATGGACATCCAGCACCACGGCACCGGCACCAATTGCTTCGGTTTTTGCGATCCAGCTGTAAATGACTTCGCGCAGGATTGCCTGGACGCGCAAATCGATGGACAGTTTGACCGGCTCAAGCGGCTGGTCGGTCGTCATGCCAAGCGCTGTCAGATCAGCCAGACCCTGGCTGTCGACGTAACGCTCCATGCCGGCAACACCACGGTTGTCGATATTGACGTGTCCGACAATGTGCGAGGCCGTTGCTCCACCCGGATAGAAGCGGCGCTTTTCAGGACGGAAACCGATGCCGGGAATACCGAGTGCCAAAATCTGGCTCTGCTGCTTTGGGGTCAGCTGACGGCGCAGCCACTGGAAGCGCGAATTAGAAGATAGCTTCTGATAGGTGCCGCGCGCATCGAGATCAGGCAGAACCGTTCTCAGCTTTTCAATGGCTTCATCGACATCAACAATACGGTGCGGTTCGGCAAACAGCGAAACGGTCCTGATGTCGGTTGCTAGCACTTCGCCGTTACGGTCCAAAAGGTCAGGACGCGATGCCATCAGCCGGTCGGCTGGTGCAATGCTGGAGACGATTTCCGGCTTTTCCATGCCGTACTGCACCAGACGTCCACCGATAACACAATAAAAGGCCGTAAAGCTCAGCGCGATGATACCAACGCGGCTTTTGGCCTGCCCTGCTCGTTTTTTGCGTGCGCCTTCAAAGGCAGCATGATCGGTCACACCTCCAGTTGATACGGAGTAATGCGCCCGGCTTTTGTGAACCATGATACGGGAAAGAAATGACATCAGCGGTTCACCGATCCTGTTGTCGTTGTATCTACACCAAGCACGGAAGCACGCGGCTGCGGAACGGGAATGCCCTTCGAGGCCAGCCCGCCGGTTGTCGCGCCACGCGAAGCAAGTTTGGTATCGTTGGAACCGGCAGTCGCCGAGGCAATCGCATCCTCGACACTCATGCCTTCCGGCTCTGGCGGCTGCGGCAACTGCGAGCGCAACATCGGCAGTTCACTCGGCTGCGCAAGCTGGGTCGACAATGTCGGCACCAGTTTCAACTCGTCACCATAAACCGTCACAAGACGGTGCAGACGATTTGGCTGCGTCAGCAAGGCCCAGTCAGCGCGCAGAAGGTCAATCGTGTCCTTCTCCAGCTTGATTTCGGTTTCGAGCTTGCGAACCTCGGCCAGCTTTTCATCCGCACGATGTTTGATCGTATAGGTAACGACCGCTGCGGAAATCATGACGCCGACCAGAACGAGATCAAAAGTACGCAGCATGTCAGCCTCCCAGTTTTTCGAGGCTGGCCAGATCGGGCAACTCGAATATCGAGACATCCGCCTTTGGCGCCTTGGCTGCGGTGCGCACACCGGCTCGCAGCTTTGCGGAACGGGCACGTGGGTTCAATGCGGCTTCTTCTTCGGTGGCTGCAACCATCGGCTTGCCCAGCGCATCAAATATTGGAGACTTCTCTTCAACCATCGGCATGTGACGGGAGCCGGAAGCACGACCGGAACGATCGGCAAAGAACTTCTTGACGATACGGTCTTCCAGCGAATGGAACGTCACCACCACCAGTCGACCACCGGGTTTCAACGCCCGTTCGGCAGCAAACAGCGCCGAGGCCAGTTCGCCCAACTCATCATTGACAAATACACGCAGCGCCTGAAACACCCGCGTGGCAGGATGGATCTTGTCCTTGGCCTTGCGCGGGGTAACAATTTCAATCAGCCCGGCCAGATCGCGCGTGGTGCGGAAAGGTTCTTCGGCACGCTTCTTTTCGATGGCGCGCGCAATGCGACCCGCCTGCTTTTCCTCTCCGAGAAAACCGAAGATACGCGCCAGATCACCTGGCTTGCAGCGATTGACCACGTCAGCAGCTGATACGCCTGACGATGACATACGCATGTCGAGTGGGCCGTTTTTCTGAAAGGAGAAACCACGGTCGGCCTCATCGATCTGCATGGAAGACACGCCGATATCCAGAACCACGCCGTCAAGACCACCTTCCGGAGCATGGTGAGCAAGGTCTGAAAACCGTGACTGAATAAGAGTGAGGCGTCCGCCATTGGCTGCAACTTTTGCCTGACCGGCAGCAATGGCATTTGGATCGCGATCAAGTGCGATCACCTCTGCGCCTTGGTCTATAATCGCTTGGGTGTAGCCGCCTGCCCCGAATGTACCATCGAGAATAATCTTGCCGGGTTGCGGATCGAGAGCGACCAGCACTTCCTTCAACAAAACAGGAATATGACGAACGGTTTCGCCACCGGCATCATCAATGCCTTCGTCGGAATTCACTGTCATCTTGTTTCCCCGTATCAAACCGGACGCGTTACCGCAAAACTGCGCCCGGATCTTGCGGCCACCTGCGCTTCCTGAAAAGCATCCGGTTGCCAAAGCTGAAAATGGTCTGCTCGACCGACGAATGTGACCTCGGAGGAAATCCCGGTAAACTCCCGGATGAAATCCGTCACCATAAGCCGCCCTTCGGAATCGAGCTTCATAAAAACGCCGCCGCCGTGAACCAGCAACGACATCATGTTGGCCTCTGGCGAAAAAGCATCCATCGCCGAGATTTGCCGTTCGTAACGATCCAACAAATCCGGCCCACCGACACTGATCGCCGGAAACGCGAAATCCTGCAGACAATACAATTCTTGAACACCGCGCACGGCCAGAACGGAACGAAATGCCGAGGGAACGGAGACCCGTCCCTTTGTATCGATCTTGTTCGTGACGTTCGACAGAAAGCGGTTCATTGCCCGTCTCGTTTAAAACACCACCCGAAAGACGGACCAACCGCCCCGCAGGCCACACCGATACACACGACAACACGCCAGCCGTTAGAACAGCATGTTCCACAGCAGCCCCAAGGAGGCCTTCCGAAGATTTCAGCGATTGCGGGCCAGAAACACGACCCTTTGCGATGTGCATTTGGGATACCATGGGACACTATGGGCGTCAATGGGAGAAGCCAGCACAATACCGTCTTCCGCATCGTATATTCATAGACCGTTAAGTTTAATGAATGGTTTATGCGGCTTACGAAAGCGCAACCGAAACGGCGCACAAAATCGAGCCATAAACCACGATTTATTCATACATTTCAGTGCAATAACAGGAAAAGCGGAATCAAATCCGCAAAGGCCCTCATCAGGAGGAAAATCGCCAGTTGGCCTATAAGCCGGGTTTTGTATGGCACCGGTTTGACCCGGAACGTGGCAGCCATTCATCTGGGACGATGTTTGCACACCGCCTCTCGCAACCCACCCGGATGACTGGCCCGAAAACCGGCTGTAGGCGCTTGCGCGCCCCGCGTCATCCCTATTCGGTCTTGCTCCCGGTGGGGTTTACCTTGCCGCTTCTGTTACCAGTCGCGCGGTGGGCTCTTACCCCACCCTTTCACCCTTACCACGCATGCGTGGCGGTTTGCTCTCTGTGGCACTTTCCCTGGGGTCGCCCCCGCCGGACGTTATCCGGCACCGTGTTTCCGTGGAGCCCGGACTTTCCTCACCTTACCGTCTTTCGACATTGGTAAAGCGCGGCTGCCCGGCCAACTGGCATCGGCTCCTTAAACGGCTTTCGGCAGGAAAGCCACAGTGAAAAACACGAAAAGGCTGTAAAACCGGCAATCACTTGACGTCGCCGGTTAGCATCACATCGTTGCAAAGGCGGGTTTAAAGTCCGTGACATAGGCAGCATCATCAATCTGCCCCTCACGTACCAAGGTCGCACCCAGCCGCCCGATCTCGTCCGAGCTCTTGGCGGCCGTTCCACACCCACCCGTCAGCACGGCAATACGGGGGGACGACGTAAAGCCAATTGCCGGATACCCACCCGGCGTTTTCGACACCACGCAGGCACCTGTTGAAACACGTGACAAATCAACTGATGGCACAAGGCTCGCAACAATTGCCGTCAGATGATCCTGCGCAACCTGTCGCCCGCCAGAACGGAACCACTCACGCATGTCGGCATCACCGGAAACCAGCTTATCGTCAGGGTCACCGCCTATTTTGAGGTAAACCTTGCCGTCGGGATAACGCACCGGCGGTAACATATAGATGTGCTTTGACGGATCGCTCGGCTCATAAATCAGCGATGGCATGCCGGAATAAGCATCCAGTTCGTCTTCGGGAATTTCAAAAAACGTCACCGTTCTTTTGTAGACATTGAGCTTCACAGGCTGCGGCAGCAGACCTTCCATGATCGAGAACCCACCGGCAGCCACCAGCACATTATCAGCGCGGTATTCATTGCCTTCGGCCGTTGTCACCACCGCAACACCGCCTTCGTCACGAACAGAAACAGCCACTTCGCGCAAAACGGTAGCGCCAGCCTTTTCCGCCAAAGCGCTCTGCGCCTTCACCAGCGCGCGAGGATTGACGTATCCGGCATTTTGGGCCTCAAACACCCCCTCGCAACCCGCTTCAAAGGCGAAATAGGAAAAGTCCTTTGCCAGAGCGTCATTGCTCAACAGCTGCGTTTCGACATTCAATTTGGCAGCGGCATTGCAGATATTCTGGATAAATGGATTGCTGCCGCCACGCTTCGGACCAACGACGAGGCATCCAACAGGGGCGTAAAATTCAACACCGCTTTCCCGTGCAATGTCGCCGTAACGGGCGATGGAGCGATTTGCCATCAACGCCCAATCGGCATCGGGATCAATGGTACGGGTTATGCGCGCTTCATCATAGTGACTGGCAAACACGCCCTGATGGGTCTTGGCGTCCTGAGGCTCATCGGGACCAATCACCGCAACGCCGTCGGTCTGCCGTGCCAGATATTTGGCAGCGGCAGACCCCATCATGCCGCGACCAATGACGATATGCTTGAAATGTGCTGACATGCTGTTCCCTAATTATTTTAAATATGCGTCGCGCTTTTTGGCTTCAGGATCAATACGTTCTAGCGATCCGCTGAATCAAAGTCAGACGAAAACCGGCGCCATTGCCGCGGCGAATTCACGCTCCTGCAGCGCTCCGTCAAATAACAACTGCGCACCGAGCCTGCCAATTTCATCTGAGGATTTTGCCGCAACAAAATTGCCACCCGTCAGCACCGCGATATTGGGTGCCTCCGTGTAACCGATATAGGGATATCCGGTTTTGGTAATCGATGCGACGCAGGAGCCGGATGTGACCGGCGCACCAGCAAGATTAGGCAACAACGAAAGCGCACGTTTGGTCAGATAGTCGACCTCTGCAAGATTTCCGTCCGACTGAAACCAGGAGACTGCATCACTGAGCGAAGAAATCGCGCTCTTTTCCCCCTCGCCGCCGATCTTCAGATAGACCTTGCCATCCGGGTAGCGCACCGGCGGCAGGATATAGACGATATCGTCGTCATTATCGG
This sequence comes from Rhizobium sp. BIGb0125, assembly GCF_024810055.1. Lineage (NCBI taxonomy): Bacteria > Pseudomonadati > Pseudomonadota > Alphaproteobacteria > Hyphomicrobiales > Rhizobiaceae > Rhizobium > Rhizobium sp. BIGb0125. Next base: position 753,624 of record NZ_JANUDV010000001.1, on the reverse strand, counting down.
CCAGCACGATGGTGGACGGCATATTCTTGAACAGCGCCTGTTTTGCCTCATCAAGCTCAAAGAACACGATGGTTCGGCCAGTCGCCGCCATGTCGACCGGGCGCGGCAAGATATCGGCCATATTGGTAAAACCACCGGCCGCCACTAGCACCTTTTCTGCCGTATAGCTGTTGCCATCGGCCGTTTCGACCAGCACATGCGAAGACATGTCATTGACGCGGATTGCCGTGTCCCGCAGCAGCGAAACACCCTGCTTTTGCGCGACAGTCACCTGCGCCTTCACCAAGGCGCGCGGGTTCACATAACCGGCATTCTGCGCTTCGAAATATCCGTTATGAGCTGGCGGCAGCGTAAACATCGGAAAACGCGCCGGCATGGCGTCCGGCTTGACCGTCTCAATATCAAGATCAAGCATCGAAGCTGTGGCAAATGCACGACGCACATAATCGGTATCGGAGATTGGTTCTTCGCCCGAGAACAGGCAGCCGACTTCACTGTAGAAGGAAATACCGCTGGCCACTTCGATTTCGGAATACCGGGCAAGTGATCGGACCGCGAGCGTTCCCCAAATCGGGTCGCCATCGAACCCGCGCGTGATACGGGCTTCATCATAATGGCTGGCAAACACACCGGAATGGTTTTTACGGTTTGCCGGTTCTTCAGGACCAATCAGCGCAATGCCATCGGTCACTTGAGAAAGGTGGCGGGCTGCGGCTGCGCCCATCATGCCCGCACCTATGATTATGTATTTAAAGTCCGTCACTGCATTCTGCTCCATATTCCGGAAACAGAGCTACCATGACCGGCAGTCCGCCTGTCAACACATGATGTGTACAAGACAGGTGAACTCAAACGGCAAGAACACAACCGTTTGATTGACACGAACGTGAAAGGACAATCAGCCTTCCAGAAGTGCCTGCACCTTACCACAGTAACGCTTGGAAACCGGGTTCATGCGTTTTGCGCCATGGCCTGCATTGTAACGCAAAATGGTGCCGCAGGTCTGGCCGCCGCCAAGCTGATGTGCCCGCGCAAGATATTCCATACCCCAGCGGATATTGGTCTCAGGGTCATAAAGGCCCTTTGCCGTACCGCGATAACCAAGCATACGCGCTGTTGCCGGCTTAATCTGCATCAGTCCAACTTCACCGGCACTGCCGCGGGCCTTTGGATTGAACTTGCTCTCGACGCTGACAACAGCATGAGCAAGACCAACAGGCACACCATATTTCTTGGCGTATTTGACGATGATCGGAGAGTAAGAATTGGTAAGAGCCGAAGGAACTGCCTTTTCCGGCATTGGATAACCGGGCTTACGGATCATGGTTTCAAGTGTAACGGTTTTGGTTTTCACCTTCTCATCACTGGCAAACGCAGATCCACCCTGTGCAACGAGCATGGCAATACATGCTGCACCGGCAACAACAACTCTTTTCATATTTAGAAAAATTCTCCAGACGTAAGACGGGAATGGCGCCACAGCGCAACAACTCACCTTGCGGAGTCCATCACGGATACTCCGGCTAAAAAAGTCTTACTTGTTGATATTCACGACAGTTGCTTAAATGAGCGTCCCACCGCAGTTCAATGGTGACGTTTAAACAGCCTATTAAGGATATACTGTGGCAACTCGGAAAAACTGATCTTCAAAGCCGCCAATTCAGGAACAAAACAACTGAAAAAAACTTAAACAGAGCGGTATTTTGGAAGTTCTGTTAAAAGCCTGTGCAGCGTGTCGATTGTCGAGAAATCGGCGATACCATCCACCCGCAGCGGACGAAAATGGCGCTGGAATGCAGCAACGACACCTTCTGTTTTTTCACAGAAAGACCCTGTAATTTCAACATTGTATCCGTAGAAGGACAGCATGGATTGCAGGGCCTCGACCGGTTGGCCAGCATCACCGCGCTGGAAAAAACGTCCGCCAGTTACCGCACCCGGCTCCACCCAGTGCCCGACCCCGTTTTCATGCAGGACTTTCCAAGGGAAGTTTTCGCCTGGGTCAACCTTGCGAACCGGTGCGATATCAGAGTGCGCCAACACCCTTTCAGGCGCGATAGACCAGCGCTCGCCACAATCTCTGCACAATTCGACAACCGCTTTGATCTGTTCGGCAGGAAACGCGGGCAATCCGCCGGTGTGGCCAGGATTGGCAATTTCAATGCCGATGGAGCGTGAATTGATATCCGTGGCGCCAGCCCAGAAACTTTTGCCGGCATGCCATGCACGGCGCGCCTCTGGCACAAGCTGCATCACACGCCCGTCTTCGTGGACAAAGTAATGGCTGGAGACTTCGCTTTCCGGATTGCACAGCCAGGACAAGGCACCATCTGCGCTCGGCATACCCGTGTAATGAAGAATGATCATATCAGGCGGACAGTTATCTACCCGCTCGCCATGGTTAGGCGAAGGTGCGACTGACGCACCCATGTAATCCAGTGTAAAAGCAGTCATGCAGCGCGGCGTTCTTTCTCAATCGCCGCATAAGCGGCATTGAGTGCAGCCATACGTTCATTGGCAGCGGCATGCAACTCCATCGGCACGCCACGGGCAATCAAGCGGTCAGGATGGTGTTCTGCCACCAGACTGCGGTAACGCTTGCGGATCTCAGTAAATGCGTCAGAACGCGAAACACCAAGTACCCGGTAAGGGTCACGACCATCGAGATGAACGTGGCGGGCCATGATCGTTTCGAAATGGTCTTCGGTAATGTGGAAGATTTCCGCAATACGGCCAAGGAATGCCAGTTCGCGCTCATGGATCAGACCATCCGCCTTGGCGATATGGAAAAGACCGTCGATGACGCTTTCCAGCATCTGGCAATTGTCCTGCCCCGAACCGCAAAGGCCAGCCAGACGCTCGGCATAGGCTTCATAACCGGCCACGTCCTGACGGGCGAGATTATAAAGACGGGCAACGTTTTGAGCTTCTTCTTCCGGAAAATCGAAAATCTGCCTGAAGGCGTTAACCTCAGCATCATTGACGACACCATCAGCCTTGGCCATCTTGGCAGAGAGCGCGATGATCGCCACAGAAAATGATACTTTACGACGGGTTTCCGGGTCGCCTTCAAACAGCGTGCGGATAGCTTCCACCACGCGACCGAGCGTATTTCCCGCCACGTCGCCGATTGCACCGAGCAGCCGTTCCCACAGAGATGAAAGTTGCAGACAGGCGAAATCTATAATCATCATGCAGATTCACCAGATAATGCGCGAAAAATCAAGGTGTACAGCAACCCGCCAGTATTAAGTTTTATTCATCTTTGGTCGCGATGGAAGTGATGATCGAAACTGGCACACATGCGCAACCTGCCACAAGACGCAGCACGGACAAGGTTATCCACAGCCCGCCAAATAGCGCCACATCACCGTGATCAATTGAAACGATTATATTTGCCCTTGGCCGCAATCGCCTCCAAAAACCGGGCGAAACACCCGTTTTTCTTGATAAATTCACTTTACAGCCGCGGCCTGCTGTCGCATCCATTTGCCCACAGACCAGATTTTCATGACCTAAAAGGAGTGCCGTTATGGCCAAACAGAAAGTCGCAATGCTGACCGCCGGTGGACTTGCTCCCTGCCTCTCTTCCGCTGTTGGCGGCCTGATTGGCAGATACACGGACATCGCACCGGAGCTCGACATCGTGGCCTACCGCTCCGGTTATCAGGGCGTTCTTCTGGGTGACCGTATCGAAATCAACAAGGACATGCGCGAAAAGGCGCACCTGCTGCACCGTTATGGCGGCTCGCCAATCGGCAACAGCCGCGTCAAGCTGACCAATGCTGCCGACTGTGTGAAGCGCGGCCTCGTCAAGGAAGGCGAAAACCCGTTGCGCGTTGCGGCTGAACGTCTGGCCAATGACGGCGTCACCATCCTCCACACCATTGGTGGTGATGACACCAACACCACCGCCGCCGATCTCGCAGCCTATCTTGGCGCCAACGGTTACAACCTCACTGTGGTTGGCCTTCCAAAGACCGTCGACAATGACGTCGTTCCAATCAAGCAGTCGCTTGGCGCATGGACAGCCGCCGAAGTCGGCGCAAACTTCTTTGACAATGTTAGCAATGAACAGAGTGCCGCACCTCGCACATTGGTAATCCATGAAGTCATGGGCCGCCACTGCGGTTGGCTGACGGCCGCAACCGCCCGTTCCTACATTCAGAAAACCAGCGCCAATGAATATGTCGACGGCTTCATGATGAATGCCGCGATGAAGAACATCGACGGCCTTTTCCTGCCGGAAATGGCGTTCGACCTGGAGGCAGAATCTGAGCGTCTGCGTGCCATCATGGACAAATCAGGTTATGTCACGCTGTTCGTGTCGGAAGGTGCCGGCCTCGATACCATCGTTGCCGAACGCGAAGCGGCTGGCGAAAGCGTCAAGCGCGACGCGTTTGGCCACGTCAAGATCGATACTATCAATGTCGGCGGCTGGTTCCAGAAGCAGTTCGCATCGCTGATCGGCGCGGAACGCTCGATGGTTCAGAAGTCTGGTTATTATGCCCGCTCCGCCCCGGCCAATCAGGATGACCTGCGCCTGATCCAGAGCATGGTCGATCTTGCTGTCGAAAGCGCGCTCAACAAGGTGTCCGGTGTCACCGGCCATGACGAGGAACAGGGTGGCAAGCTGCGCACCATCGAATTCCCGCGCATCAAGGGTGGAAAGCACTTCGATATCTCGGCAAAATGGTTCACCGACGTGATGGATCACATCGGCCAGAAGGCTGTGTCAGCATGACGCATAAGGGCGCCCTGCAACCTGCAGGTGCCCTAACCATTTGAATTTATGCATCGGCTTGTCAGGAAAATTTCTTTTTGATTGACGACCCGATGCTTTTTCAGGGTAAATTCCCTTGCAAGACGTCAGGAGCATGGCATCATGCTTCTGATCTTGCTAAATTAAAGCATGGCACACAAAACTGTGTAGCGGTTTTGAGATAAGAACATGCGATAAGAAAGACTTAAGGCGCGCCCGGACCATCTGCTGATCCGTTGCGCTTTGGGAGGAAAGGGAGCCGAAATGATGAACGCCGAGCTATGGATCACATTTGCCGCAGCTTGCGCCATTTTGTTTTCACTTCCCTCGCCGCTTTCACACCGGGTAGCATCCTATCGTGCCATCAGAGGCAAAAAAACCATTTTCCCGGCCATTACAGGCGCATCGATTGGCATTGTAACCGCAATGACGGCCGCCGCGGTGCCGACGCTCGGCTTTGCCTATCTCTCCGCATCCCTGCTGGAAATCGTGCAATGGGCCGGGATTGGCTGGCTGTTGCTGTTCATGCTGTGGGTGTTTGCCAGCCCGGCTGTGCGGCTTGCCAAGGCCGACAATGACAACCTTCCTTTCAAGACAGCCAGCGGTGTTTTCACCGACTGTTATTGCCTGGCGCTGACACCACGTTTCATCGCTGTCTTTCTGGCCTTGTTGCCGCAGTTCGTGACAGCAGGTGCAGACAACATTACCTTGCTGGCAGAAATGCAGGCGCTGGCCCTTCTGATGTCGCTTGTTCTGGCCCTCGGACACGCTGTTTTTGCCGAAAAGAGCCTGTCACTTGCGCGGCAGATGAGCAACCAAAAACGCAAGCCTTATCAACGCCGTAGCTACTTCATCAGCGGTCGCGCCGTAACAGCAGGATACCGCCGCATTGCCGCCTGACGTTGCAGGCCTGCTTGCCGCCCGGTTCACAATAGGTTAATGGACGTCACATGTAGTGGCCTGCTTCGTTCGCGACGAGGGCGTCGAAAGACAGGCAAAACGAGAGCGGCAACATGACAAAACGCCTGAGTGCAAGCCGGAGAACGGCGCTCCTGATATCGACCACTTTTGGTATCGCAGCCACTTTGGCAGGTTGCACCAGTGTAGAAATTGCTTCCAAGCCGCAGCTTGAAACCACCCAGCCGACCTTGCAGGCGCAGGCAACGACAGCGCCTGCTGCAGATGGCACGGCACCGGCCGCCGCAACTGTAGTTGCAGGCACAGAAGTTGCTGCACAGGCCGCAGCAGCACCCGCGACAGCAAGCGTCGCCGTTGATGCTGCCGGCAAACTCGTTCTTCCACCAGCCGCAGAAATTGCCGCAGCAGCCGCCCAAGCGCCGACCGATGGCCAGGCAGAAGCACAAATGGTGGCGCAGGCAACCACTCCGCCAGCACAGCAGGCAGCAACCGCACAGGCCACACCTGCTGCAGCCGCAAATACTGTTGCCACAGCAGGCAACACGGCCACCTTCACACAGGTTGCCGCCGTAAAGGGTTCGTTCCCAAGCAAACAATCCGAATCTGCAGCCATGCGCATTTCCATGGCCATGCAGCCGTTTGACGATGGCAAGGCCGCCCAGGCCGCCATTTCCGCGCAGACAGCTGTTCCCTCTCAAAAACCGCAGGGCGTGATGATGGCGTATGCCTCCGCCCCGCAGAACTCGGCCATCGCTGCCATCAACACCCGCGAAGGCATGGAAACTTCTCCTGTCGGACGCGAAAAGCTCAGCACGCTGATTTCCAAATATTCGCAGATGTATGATGTGCCAGAAGATCTGGTGCACCGCGTCGTACAACGCGAAAGCCGTTACGTTCCGTCCGCCTTCAACCGTGGACATTACGGCCTCATGCAGATCAAACACGCCACCGCCCGTTCCATGGGCTTTGATGGCCCTGCGTCCGGTCTGTTCGATGCAGAGACCAACCTGAAATATGCCGTCAAATATCTGCGCGGCGCATGGCTGGTGGCTGACAACGACCGTGACAATGCCGTACGTCTTTATGCACGTGGTTACTACTACGATGCCAAGCGTAAGGGCATGTTGCACGTCCTGCGCAAATAGGCGCTATCCACAGCACGTCATCAAACTGTAGCGTATCAGAGATAAACGCCTCTAACCCAATGTAGAGGTGGAATCATATGACGAGCGCCACACACAAAACCAGCTTTCGTAACAATGGAAAGCTGAAGAATGCCCTTCTCCAGCACAAGACACTTTCTACGGATGGCTTTTCCGAGCGTCTGTTCGGCGTGCTGTTTTCCGGTCTGGTTTACCCGCAAATATGGGAAGATCCGGAAGTCGACATGGAAGCCATGGAATTGCGGGACGGGCACCGCATTGTCACCATCGGCTCCGGTGGCTGCAATGTACTGGCATACCTCTCGCGTAATCCTGAAAGCATTGATGTCGTCGATCTCAATCCGCATCACATCGCCCTCAACAAGCTCAAGCTGACCGCTTTCCATCACCTGCCCGGCCACGGAGATGTTGTTCGCCAGTTCGGCCAGTCCAACATCCGCAGCAACAGTGAAGGCTATGACCGCTTCATCGCCCCTCACCTCGACCACCAGACCCGCGCCTATTGGTCCAAGCGCACGATGACCGGCCGTCGGCGTATTTCGGTATTCAATCGCAATATCTACCGCACCGGCCTGCTCGGCCGCTTTATCGGCGCAGGTCACGTCATTGCCCGCCTGCACGGCGTCAAATTGACCGAGATGACCCACGCCCGCACCATGGATGAGCAGCGCCGCTTCTTTGATGAGAAGGTAGCACCGCTGTTTGACAAGCCAATGATCCGCTGGCTCACCAAACGCAAAAGCTCGCTGTTTGGCCTTGGCATTCCGCCACGTCAGTATGACGAACTGGCAAGCCTCTCGGATGGCAACACCATCACCCCGGTTCTGCGTGCCCGCCTTGAAAAGCTGGCTTGCGACTTCCCCTTGAAGGATAATTACTTCGCCTGGCAGGCATTTGCTCGCCGGTATCCAGAGCCGCATGAAGGCGATCTGCCAGCCTACCTGAAGCCGGAATATTACGAAGCCATTCGTAACAACGCGCTCAAGGTTTCGGTACACCACGCAACCTTCACGGAGCTTTTGGCTGGCAAACAGGCCGCCAGCCTCGACCGCTACGTACTCCTAGATGCGCAGGACTGGATGAACGACACACAGCTCAACGATCTGTGGAGCCAGATGACCCGCACCGCTGCCCAGGGCGCACGCGTCATCTTCCGTACCGCTGCGGAAAAAAGCGTCATCGAAGGCCGCCTGTCGCCGGAAGTCCGCAACAATTGGGTCTATTTGGAAGAACGGTCGCACGAACTGAACCGCAAGGATCGTTCGGCAATTTACGGCGGCTTCCACATCTACGAAAAGACCTCGGCATGAGTGGTCAAAGCAAAGGGTTTCAGTCCCTTGATAGCAATGACCACGCCGGCCTGATGGATGATATGTACCGCTACCAGCGGTACATTTACGACCTGAGCCGCAAATATTACCTGCTCGGACGCGATGGCACCATTGCTGGCCTGAATATCCCAGCTTACGGCACCATGCTGGAAGTCGGTTGCGGCACAGGTCGCAATCTGCTGCTGACCCGCAAGATGTTTCCTACCGCCCGTTTGTTCGGTCTGGATATCTCTGCACAGATGCTTGAAACAGCCGCTGCAAACTTCAGATCTGAATCGACAAAACCGGTTTTCAAAGTGGCCGATGCCACGGCCTTTGACGCTGCCGATTTCGGACAGGATGGCGGTTTTGACCGGATCATGATTTCCTATGCGCTGTCGATGATCCCCGACTGGCACGGCGCAATCGATGCGTCATTGTCAGCACTGGCACCGGCAGGCAGCCTGCATATCATCGATTTCGGCCAGCAGGAAAAACTGCCCTTACTGTTCAGGCGCCTGTTGCGGGGGTGGCTTACCCGCTTTCATGTCACGCCGAGAGTTGATCTGCGAGATGTTCTCGAGCAGCGCCTCACGCAGCATAACGCCACCTTGCGCTTTGAAACTATTGGCGGTGGCTACGCCTGGCGGGCCGTGATTACCAAAGTCCAGCAGGGATAAACGGCACAATCGGCCCCCTCACATCCAGCATCATCCTCGGTTAAAAACCGGGGATGATGACATCTCGCTGCAAAGCCTTGCTTGAATACCAAGCAAAACAGTGTTTTGCCCCTTGTCATAACCGGTTGTTTACCACGATATGCTGAATTAAGAATATCCGAACTGCTTCGAAACCGAGGTGGTGTGGGGGTAGATTTCCTTTTTTAGACGAGACAGACATGGGGCGACGGCTTTTACCGGTGGTTCTTTCCACATTGATGCTGGTCAGTGGCTGCACTTCCGCCAGCTATGACCTGCTGGAAACGGCATCCGTTGCCAAACCACGCTTTCAGGACACCGATCCGCAGGACTTTGGCGTCAACAATCCGCACCGCCATGATATCCATGGCATCGATGTGTCCAAGTGGAACGGCGAAGTCGATTGGCAGCAAGTGCGCAAGTCAGGCGTCTCCTTCGTCTTTATCAAGGCCACCGAAGGTTCCGACCGCATCGACCCGAAATTCAATGACCACTGGCGCCTCGCCGCGAAAGCGGACATTCTGCATGCACCCTACCATTTCTACTATTTCTGCTCGACGGCGGATGCGCAGGCCGACTGGTTCATCCAGAACGTGCCGAAGGAAGCCGTAACCCTGCCGCCGGTTCTTGATGTCGAGTGGAACCCGTCTTCCCCGACCTGCAAGACGCGCCCTGCCCCGATGGTCGTGCGCGCCGAGATGCAGCGCTTCCTCGACCGTCTCGAGAAACACTACGGCAAACGTCCGATCATCTACACCTCGGTGGACTTCCATCGTGACAATCTGGTTGGCCAGTTCAAGGACTACCATTTCTGGGTTCGCTCGGTGGCTGCTCATCCAGCCAAGATCTATGAGGATCGCCGCTGGGCGTTCTGGCAATATACCGCAACCGGCGTTGTGCCCGGCGTGACCGGACCGACGGATATCAACGTGTTCTCGGGCAGCGAAAAGAACTGGAAAAGCTGGGTTACAACCGCTAGCAAGTAATGCTGAAAGGCCTTTGTTAACGAAGCAGCCATCAAACCGGATGTTCAGCCCGGTTTTGGGGTGTTTTTATACCAGGCCTCATGCTTTCGTCACAAAGCTTGTCGAAAGCAGGAAAACTTCATTACCAAGGAACCACACGATGTTCATGCCATCCGTCCGCAGCGCGGTTCTCGTCGCTGCCACCTGCCTTCTGACTTCCGGTACTGTTTTTGCGCAGGCGCAGACAACAACACAGGCACCCGCACAGGCCGCAGCTTGCGGCGGTGATCTTTCAGCTTTCCTGCAGGGTGTAAAAACAGACGCATTGGCAAAGGGCATCCCGGCTGACGCCATCGACAAGGCTCTGGCAGGCGCGGAGATTGACCAGAAGGTTCTCTCGAGAGACCGCGCCCAGGGCGTTTTCAAACAGACCTTCCTTGAGTTCTCGCAGCGCACCGTCAGCCAGGCTCGCCTTGATATTGGCCGCAAGAAGATTCAGCAGCTTTCCAGCACCTTCCAGCGTGCCGAGCAGGAATTTGGTGTTCCAGCTGGCGTCATCGCCGCCTTCTGGGCCATGGAAACCGATTTCGGTGCCGTTCAGGGTGATTTCAACACACGCAACGCACTTGTGACCCTGTCGCATGACTGCCGCCGTCCGGAACTGTTCCGTCCGCAGCTGCTTGCCCTGATTGAGATGGTGCAGCATGGCGATCTCGACCCTGCCACCAACACCGGTGCGTGGGCTGGCGAAATCGGCCAGGTACAGATGCTGCCCAAGGACATTATCGCCTTTGGTGTCGACGGTGACGGTGACAACCACATCAACGTCAAGACCAGCGCTCCAGACGCCATTCTGACGGCCGCGAAGTTCATCCAGAGCCTTGGCTTCCGCAAGGGCGAGCCGTGGATCCAGGAAGTCAGCGTTCCGGAAAACCTGCCTTGGGAAAAATCCGGCCTCGGTGGTCCTTTGACGGCTGGCGAGTGGTTTGCGCTCGGCGTGACCCCGCGTGACGGCAATAAGAATTTCGCAAACCTGCCGGCCGCACTGGTGCTGCCACAGGGTCGCAAAGGCCCGACCTTCATCACCTACCCTAACTTCAATGTGTATCTGGAGTGGAACCAGTCCTTCATCTACACGACGTCTGCGGCCTATTTCGCCACACGTCTGATGGGCGCACCTGTTTACAACAAGGGTAACCCCGATCAGGGTCTGGATGACGCGGCGATGCGGGAGCTGCAAACCAAGCTCGACAACATGACACATGACGTTGGCAAGATCGACGGCATTCTCGGTTCAGGGACCCGTGTTGCCGTCCAGCGCGAGCAGAAGCGTCTTGGTATGGCAGCCGATGGTTGGCCTACCCGCGAGCTTCTCGACGCGCTTTAAGGCAAAACTGCCACATTTGGCACCGATTGAACCAAGCGGCCCCTGTTCGAATCTGGGGCCGCATTTACCATCCCGCTTAAGGATTATGTCCTAATCTCGACAAAACGACTGGGGATAAGCGGCCTGGATTTACTTTTTCTCAATAAAACAATTAATTTCTAATATTGAAATATTATTTGATTTTCAATGGATTGAGGAAATCCATTCCTAAAAACCGAACAAATGCACTGCGCTGCGGCATAAAATACGCTTTTCAAGCGACACAAAACGGTCATATTATCCTCCAGTCAACAGAAGGAGGCAGACCATGGGACTCACGAACTCTCTTAATGCCTTGGTAGTCGGTATGGCGTTTGTGTTCGTCGGAGCAATGCTCTTTATCTGACGAGGACTTCAAGGCTCGATCAAGCATCCAAAACAGTTGATGACTTAAAAAAATTTAAAAGCGCAGATTCGGGAGGATCTGCGCTTTTTCCGTATTTGTGAGAATTTAAGTCGGTTCAGGCTGCCGAGCGTCGCTCACGGGACAGGCCGAGATTTTCCAGAACCGCATTGACCAGTGGCGCACGGTTCATCGTGTAGAGATGAAACTCGTTGAAGCCGCGACGCTGCAAATCCTCGATCTGCTCAGCGGCCACATCGGCGGCCACCTTGGCCCGGTCTGTCGGGTTGTCATCCAGACCTTCGAAGCGAGTATCCAGGAATGAAGGTACGCTTGTGCCGCAACGACCAGCAAAACGCTTGAGCTGCGTTAGGTTCTGGATCGGCATGATGCCCGGCACCACGGGAATAGTGATGCCAGCAGCCGTTACACGCTCCATGTAACGCTCATAGACGTCGTTATCGAAAAAGAACTGCGTTAGGGCACGCGTTGCGCCATTGTCGAACTTGCGCTTCAGCATGTCGATGTCAGCCGCTTCGTCGGTGCTCTCAGGGTGTTTTTCCGGATAGGCGGACACAGAGATTTCGAAATCGCTGATCTCGCGCAGCCCCTTCACCAGTTCCGATGCATTGGCATAACCGTCCGGGTGCGGCTTATATGCCGTGCCGATACCGGTTGACGGATCACCACGCAGCGCCACGAAATGGCGTACACCGGCAGCACGAAATTCGTCCACAACCTTATGCACGTCCTCCCGGCTGGCATCAACGCAGGTCAGATGCGCTGCCGTATGCAGCTTGGCATCGCCAATCATCCGTCGCACAGCCTCAAGCGTCGGTGCCTTGGTCGTGCCACCAGCGCCATAGGTCACCGACACGAAGTCCGGGTTCCAGCGCGAAAGCTCGGTCACCGTCTCCCACAATTGTTTGTCCATTTCCGGCGACTTCGGCGGAAAGAATTCAAAGGACAGATGAATATGGCCATTGGCGCGATTTTGTTCTGTCGTGGCCATTGTCATGCCCTCCCCGAGGCAACAAACGGAGTGGATGCTGCTGCCTCGTTTGCAATCAGCAAACGTTGGTCCTTTGCAATCCAGATTGTAACATCCAGTGACTGGCTGCCGGCTTTGCCGGAGCGCAGATCAACCGCCTTAAGGAGCTCGAGTTCAGACTTCTTCAGCCAGTCCTCAAGCGTTTGGTGAGAAAATCCGAGCCGCACATGGGCATGGTCTTCCCGCAGATAATCAAATGAATGCGGTGCCAGATCGATGATGACCAGACGGCCACCGGGGCGCAACAAACGCGCAGCTTCGGCAATGGCCCGGTCAGGCTCATCCAGGAAATGCAAAACCTGATGGATAACGATCAGATCGAAATCCTGACCTTCAAGCGGCAGGTTGAAAATATCGCCGTGCCGGACGGACGCATTGCTAATGCCCGACTTGTCGAGATTGGACCGCGCCACGGCAAGCATGTCACGGCTGGCATCCACGCCAATCGCACGGCGGTAGACACCGCTGAGCAACTGCAGGATACGGCCGGTGCCGGTGCCAAGATCAAGCATCGAGTCGATAGGCGTCGTGCCAATCAGGCCAAGAAGCTGCTCTTCGATCAATTCGTCGCTGACATGCAGCTTGCGCAATTCGTCCCAGGCGGCCGCATTTCGGCTGAAATAATCCTGCGCGCGCTCAGAGCGGACCCGTTTCACATCGGCCAGACGTTCGCTATCACGCAGTAAAACGGCATCATCCTTGGCAGTTGCGTCCAGCAACTGGCGTACCAGTGAGGCGGCGTTTCCATCCTGTTTCAGACGGAAATAAGCCCATGCACCTTCCTGATAACGGTCGATTAGATCTTCTTCCGTCAAAAGCTTCAGATGTCGGGACACACGTGGTTGGGATTGACCGAGAATTTCGGTAAGATCGGTGACAGTCAGATCGCCAGCCGACAACAAAGCCAGCAGACGCAACCGCGTCGGCTCACCTGCCGCCTTCAACAAATCCACAAGATTGTTCAATTCAAACTGCACAACACGCCTCGCCAAGACCCAATCAAGACATAAAGATATCTTTATGTGATTTGATAAGCGGTTGCAAGCGATAATCCCAAAACTGTTAACGCATTTTGTCAGGTCACGACAGGTCCCAGGGCGGCCGTTTGCGCGACGCTCCGGCCGCCCTGAGGTTAGCAATCAAGGTCAAACGACGTTGATTCCCGCCTGCCAATGCTCATAAAGCGTTTCGATGTCGCCACTGGTCAGCAGCGGCATCACCTGATGTAGTTGTTCATCGGGCCAGTTCCACCACTGCATTTCCATCAATATAGCAATATGGCGCTCGTCGAAACGCAGACGAATGTTACGGGCTGGATTACCGCCGATAATTGCGTAAGGCTCGACATCACGGGTTATCAGCGCGCGTGTACCGATCACCGCACCATCCCCGACTTTGACACCCGGCATGATAACGGCCTCGGAACCGATCCACACATCATTGCCGATAACGGTATCACCGGCCGGTTTGTAACCGTTCTGCGCGCCTGCGAATGCCGGCACCTCCGACATCCAGTAGAATGGAAAGGTGCTGATCCAGTCGTTTCTGTGGCCCTGATTACCAGCCATGATAAAGGAAGCACCTGATCCAATTGAGCAGAAGCTACCAATGATCAGCCTGTCGGCACCTTCATCCGGCAGAAGATACCGGGCACAATCATCGAAACTGTGACCGTGATAATAACCGGAATAATAGCTGTAGCGACCAACAACGATGTTGGGGTTGGTTATCTGCTTGTCGAGCGTAATGCCCCTGAAAGGGCTTTCAAAATAGTTTTGCATTGAAGTTCTCTCTGCATGTGTTTCGCCGCGGCGCACTTGCAGGCACACGGCATCCTTGCGAAAGACCAGAGGTCTTGTCGCCACAGCCCCTCACATCAGATGCGCGGGAGCACTATGCAGATGGTACACGGTGCAGATTTCATAGGATGCTTTTAGCCTGTTTCCCGTCTGGAGGAAACCCGCTGCGCGGCACTCAAGACCAAGGCGGTAACCGAACGATACAACAGAGCTGAATTGACAGCGGCCGCACAAGGTTTCCCCTTATGCGGCCGCTTGTATCGAAGTCAGGCTGAAGGTCAGGCCTCTGCCACGGGCCTATGAGATCAGAACTCGGTCCAATCCTCGGCAACGGCCGCATTGCCATGCGTACCTGTAGCAGAACGGCGAAGCGGTATCTGTCGGGGAGCCGTCGGCACAGGTGCTGCCACACGACGCATGACATCCGCCGCCGCCTGCAACTGCCCAACCTGCTGGCCAAGCTGGAACTGCGACAACAGAGAGTTCAGATTGACGCTTTCTTGCGCAAGCGCCGCACCGGCCGCATTCATCTCCTCCACCATCGCCGCATTCTGCTGCGTCGACTGATCCATGTGATTGACGGCCGTATTGACCTGCGCCAGTCCAGCGGACTGTTCATGTGCTGCGGTCGCAATGGCTTCCATATGGATATTGATCAACTGAACCAGACCGGCAATTTCGGCCAGACCTGTACCGGTATCGTTGACGAGGCGCACACCTTCGCTGACGGCAATTTCAGAATTACCGATCAGCGATTTGATTTCCTTGGCGGCATTGGCAGAACGTTGTGCTAGTTCACGCACCTCCTGTGCAACGACAGCAAAGCCTTTGCCTGCCTCACCCGCACGTGCGGCCTCGACACCGGCGTTCAGGGCCAACAGATTGGTCTGGAAGGCGATCTCGTCGATAACACCAATGATCTGGCTGATCTGCTTGGAGGAGTTTTCAATCTTCTCCATGGCAGAAACGGCGTTGCGCACGACATTGCCGGAGTTATCAGCACGGTCACGGGCGTTACGCACCACATCACGCGCCTCGCCTGCCCGTCTGGATGTTGAAGTCACATTGGCGGTGATCTGTTCCAGCGCTGCAGCGGTTTCCTCAAGTGACGCGGCCTGCTGCTCTGTACGACGTGAGAGATCATCAGACGCAGACGACACCTCCTTCGATCCACCAGTCACCGTGGATACGGAGTGGCCAACACTTGCCAGCGTCTCACGCAACTGGCGAACCGAACTGTTGAAGTCCTGCCGTAATGCTTCAAACTGCGAGGACAGTGGTTCGTGCAACTCGCACAACAGGTCACCCGCGGCCAGACGTTTCATGCTGCTGGCAAAGGTGCTTGTGGCCTCAACCAGCCGCGCCTCTGCTTCTGCCTCCGCAACCCGTTGCATGTCCAGCCGCTCGCGTTCTGCGCGGCCTCTTGCCTCTTCCTCTGCCGCTTCCAGTTCACGATTACGAATAGCGGCCTGACGGAACACCTCAACGGCCTGTTCCATGTCGCCGACTTCGTCCTTGCGGCCGGTGGCGACATCATTGTTGTCGATATCGCCATGCGCCAAGCGCCCCATAATCTGAACCATGCGTGCAATGGGCCGCACAACCGTCATCGCCATCAGGCCGGAAAACACCACCATGATGAGGCCGCCGATAAGGCAAAGCACGGCAATCACAACAAGATTGCTGAAAGCACCATCGGCATGCGCCTGCGCCAATGCCGCGATGCGCTGCAAATCCTCATTTTCGATCTGTTTGAGCGTTTCAATACGTTTGGTGGAAACAGTGAACCATTTGCCGCTGTCGAGATTGCCCAGCTCGGCATTTTCGCCATTGGCAAGAATAAGCGTGCGGATCGCGACAACGTCTTGGGAAACGTCGGCAATCATCGCCTGATATTTGCTGCGCTGGTTTTCATCCAGAACCGACAGCGAAGAATTGAGAAGCGCGGCCTGACCGCCAGCCATGGCTGCAAACTCTGCGAAGCGGCTTGGGTCCACTCGTTTTGCTGTAATAAAGCCATTGCCAATTGCACGTTCCTGACCGGCAATTTCCTTGGCCTGCATTAGTTGCACATAGCCAGACATCTGCTGGGCAATGCCGGCGTCTTGCGCAGTAGCGGCGATATTGCCGGAAAGACCGACAATCTTGCCAACGACGCCCGTGTAGAAACTGAACGATTGCGCACCGGTCGTTGACAGGTTGTCGACGGATCTACGTAGAACTGCAATTTCGCCAATACCGCTGCTGATTGATTGCTTGGGACCGGCCAGATCAAAATCAACCGCTTTCGCCAGTTCCTCCGACACCGTCTGGAACTCTCCGACCGCTGCATCGGTCTGCGAACGGGCGCTAGCAAGCTGGGACGCATTCTGATTGCCCTTTGAACCGATAAAACCCGCTGTCAGGCCACGCTCCACCTGCAGGGCATGGACCATGTCACTCAGCTTTTTCAACTGTTCACTGGCGACCGTAATCTGCTGCATGTCATTATAGATAACCAAACGATCCGATATCTGGACGTAGGCAAGATAACCGGCAGCAAGCATGGGCAATGTGACTGCGGTCCACAGTCGCTTGCTGATTGAAATATCGACCAATCTCATGAGACACTCCTGAAGCATGGCCTCATGCCATCTAAAATTGTGCCGATCATGCACCAGCAAAAGCTACGGAAATCACCTTAAGAAAAACTGAAAACAAAAATCAAAACAATGGCTTAAAATGACGATCATCAAGCTGCACACAAATGTCGCAGGTCAGATTTTCTTTATAATTCGGCAAGATTTGCCGCACAAAATAAAAGCCTCTGCACACATAGCGTGCAGAGGCTTCATGAAATTGTCCGTTATTTGGACAGGTCTTAGCGTGTCAGGCGCTTGTAGGCCTGGCTGCCGGGGTTGAGGGCATCAGGACCAAGGCGACGAACCTTGTCTTCCTCGTAGTCTTCGAAGTTACCTTCGAACCATTCGACATGGCCGTCACCCTCGAAAGCGAGGATGTGTGTCGCCAGTCGGTCAAGGAACATGCGATCGTGGCTGATGATGATGGCGCAGCCTGCGAAGGCTTCCAGCGCGCTTTCCAGCGCACCGAGTGTTTCCGTATCAAGGTCGTTGGTCGGTTCGTCGAGCAGCAGCACGTTGCCGCCAGCCTTCAGCATCTTTGCAAGGTGAACGCGGTTACGCTGACCACCCGAGAGATTGCCAACCTTCTGCTGCTGATCGCCGCCCTTGAAGTTGAATGCGCCGCAATAGGCTCTGGAGTTCATGTCGAACTTGCCAAGCTTGATCACTTCGGCACCGCCAGAAATTTCTTCCCAAACGGTCTTGTTGCCATCCAGCGCATCGCGGCTCTGGTCAACATAACCAAGGTGAACCGTTTCACCGACGCGGATCGAACCGGCGTCCGGCTTTTCCTGGCCGGTGATCATCTTGAACAGCGTCGACTTACCGGCACCGTTCGGGCCGATGATACCAACGATACCACCAGGTGGCAGCTTGATCGACAGGTCGTTGATCAGCGTGCGGCCTTCAAAGCCCTTGTTGATGCCTTCCAGCTCGATAACGACCTGGCCAAGACGCTCGGAGACAGGAATGATGATCTGCGCGTCGCCTGGACGGATGTTTTCAGCGGCATCCACCAGCTGTTCGTAAGCCTTGATACGGGCCTTCGACTTGGCCTGACGAGCTTTCGGGCTGGATGCAATCCATTCCTGTTCGCGCGACAGTGCCTTCTGGCGGCCGGCTTCTTCGCGGGATTCCTGCTGCATGCGCTTTGCTTTGGCCTGCAGGTAGGCAGAGTAGTTGCCTTCGTAAGGAATGCCACGGCCACGGTCGAGTTCGAGAATCCAACCGGTAACGTTGTCCAGGAAGTAACGATCGTGGGTGATCATCATCACGGCGCCCGGATAGTCACGCAGGTGCTTTTCGAGCCATGCAATGGTTTCGGCGTCAAGATGGTTGGTCGGTTCGTCGAGCAGCAGCAGGTCAGGCTGCGACAGCAGCAGACGGCACAGCGCAATACGACGGCGCTCACCACCCGACAGCGTTTCAACATTGGCGTCCTTTGGCGGGCAGCGCAGTGCTTCCATCGCCATTTCGACCTGCTGTTCCAGATCCCACAGGTTCTGGCTGTCGATGATGTCCTGAAGCTTGGCACCCTCATCCGCAGTTTCGTCGGAATAATTCATCATCAATTCGTTGTAACGATCGATAACGGCCTTCTTGTCGGCAACGCCTTCCATGACGTTTTCAAAAGCGGTCTTGGCAGGATCAAGCTTTGGTTCCTGCTCCAGGTAACCAACGGTCGCGCCTTCGGCGAGCCAGGCTTCACCGGTAAATTCCTTGTCCTGACCGGCAATGATGCGCAGCACAGTAGATTTACCGGCACCGTTTGGACCGAGAATACCAATCTTGGCATCCGGGTAGAACGACAGGTTAACGTTTTCGAGGATCTTCTTCGCCCCGTAGGACTTGTTAAGACCAGACATATGATAAATGAACTGACGTGCCATTAAAGGAATGCTCCGCGCCATGAAATGAGGTTTGCCGCTATGTAGGCGAAATGACCGTGTGGGGCAATGTCGAAACGGGAATTATCCTACGTCGCAAAAGCAAACGGCATACAACGCCCCGTCAAAATCCTATCGTAAGCGGCTGTGATCGATGCGGAAAACCTGCAAGTCGGACGCGTTGTCTGTGATAATTCTTTCCAGCCCTGGCCAGTCTTGGCCTGTTGCCAGCACCGTGTAAAGCACAGCGTCCTTGTCGCTCAACTCAAATCCCAGGCGGCATACAACAACATAGTCAAAAGGTGCAAGCGCCTGTTTTCTGGCTTCCACGTCATTGGAGAGAAATGCCGTAAAGACCCGACGCATACCGGGTGCGGTGCGATGAAACGGCGCGGATGCAATCGAAAAACCATCCGGCATGGTTGCTGCGAGTGGCATCGCCAATCCTTGCGGCGAGATGATACGGCCCGGCGAAAGCGTTGCCAAGACTGACATATCCTGCCCTTGGCACTGGTCATATTGCATTAAATCAGTGGGGTGAAAGGCAAATTCGCCTTTGGAGAACATCAGAAGCGATCCTGCAAAAACAAGCACGCTTGCAGCAGAACTAAACACCGCTGGCAGGATCGAGGCGCCGTCTGCTCTCGCCTGCCGCCACCAGTGCACGGAGAAGAAAAGGAAAAACGGCATAAATAACAGCGCGAATTTCAAATAACGAGCCATCAACAACGCCAGAATAAGCGCACACGCCATGACCGCGTAGAGGATCAGATATTTGGTATTCTGCTGAAAGCCTTTCCTGATGACAGGAATAAGTGCAAAAAACACAAGTCCGGTTACCGCGCCAAGAAGAGGCACGACACCACTCGTATCGACACTATAAAGCTGCAGGAAGTTCTTCTCCTGCAAAACGCGATCAAACCAAAGCGCGTGCTCCAGCGGCCCCAACATCCCATATGGACCTTGCAGGCATTGCGGAAACAAACAGGCCGTAACAGCAACGATAATCAGCAGCGGGACAATGAAAGCCGCCGCCTTGATAGACTGCTGCGCAGCACGCGGCGTAAAATAGAGGCTGCCACATATACTCAGCGGCACCAAAATCATCGGCAATATATAAGGTGCCGAAAACGCATCGCACTGAACCGACCGTATCGAGGCGGGTCCAAGAAACGCAAATGCACAAACAATGGTGGCAATAAACATTGCCATACAGGCGCCAAGCAGCACCCGCCTGCTCTCTTTATTACCGACAAGATAGGAAAGTATAAGACCCGCCCAGACGACCACGACAAGCGGCAAGACTTCAAGGCCTGTTACCAGAGATATGGCGGCGCCGGAACCGATCAGCACACCACTATTGAAGCTCCACAGCATCAACCCGCAAGCAATCATCATCATTGCCAGGATCTGCACATTATGATGATCGATGCGACCTGGCGAAAATTCCTGCACTACGCTTGCCAGAAAGCACACCATGCAAACAATCAGAATGATCTGCATGCGCGTAGAAAATGTTTCGAGCGGCACCATGCGCGTCAAAAGCAACGCCGCCAGAAAACTGAAGGGCACAAGCAAAAGAAGTGGAACGATGAAGAGCGCAATATTCAAGGCCACTTCAGGTGCGAAAAGCATTTCCGCACTTGCAGTTACAATGACATATGGCAAGTCAACCAGCCGCGACCACGGCGAGAAATACGGTTCCGGCATGGCGATGAACGGCAACTGAAAATCAAACCATTGCCCTTTGGGCGACAGCAAATGACGGATTTGCAGTTCTCGCATCCGGTCGTCAACATCACTCACCTGAGCAACACCTTCGGTCATGCTCAGGAAGATCAGGATCATGGCGACGGTATAAATCAGCAAGGATACGTGGAAGATGGGTAATTGACCGTTTTTCTGTAACGGTTTCATTGTATTGGCTGAAATGGATATCATAACCAAACCCTGCAAGATCAACCTCACATCCGTAAAGGATGAAGCATTGATTTTGCAATACCTGAAGTTGCAAAAGCACTAAGATGCTCTGAACGAAAGGGCAAACCATGTTCTCACAGATCAACCGCCTTGAGAGTCCGTCTGGCGCCTCTGTTGCCTATCGCCACATGCCCGCCGAAAACGAGGCGCGCGGCGTGCTGATGATCTGCCACGGCCTTGTTGAACATGCCGGTCGTTATGCCCGCTTTGCCGATGTAATGGCAAAACAGGGTTTTGAAGTTTACGCCCATGACCACCGAGGCCACGGACGGACAAAAGCCGATGACGCGCCGCTTGGCCGTTTTGCCTGGAAAGATGGCGTCGACAAGGCGATCAAGGATGTGATGGCTGTGCGCAGCCTAGTCGGCGAGCGTCATCCCGGCCTGCCGGTTGTCCTGTTTGGACATTCAATGGGTGGACTTGTCGCACTGAACACAGCCGTCAGCCATCCGCAATCCTTTGCTGCCCTGTCCATATGGAACTCCAACTTTAACCCCGGTCTTTCGGGCCGTGCCGCTCAGGTGGTGCTGCGCATCGAGAAATGGCTGAAGGGTTCGGATGTGCCGAGCGGTATTCTGCCCAAGGCAACGTTTCGGACATGGAATGCCCGTATGCCGGAAAAGCGCACCACCGCCGACTGGCTGAGCCACGACAAGGCTGCTGTCGACGCCTATGTCGAAGATCCGCTCTGCAGTTTCGAGGCAAGTGTCTCTCTCTGGCAGGACGTATTTGAAATGTCCTATCGTGGCCCAAAACTGATCAGCCGATTACCAAAAGACATGCCGATCCTGCTGGTCAGCGGAGACGAGGATGCCGCCACCAATGACGGCAAGGAAATTGTCTGGCTTGCAGACCAGTTCCGAAATGCCGGCTTCACTGACATCAAGGACATTATTTACAAGGGCATGCGCCACGAAACATTGAATGAAAAAGGCTGGGAAGTGCCCGCAGCCGATTTCGCGGCATGGTGCACAAAGGTCGTCGAGGACTGACCGCTCCTGTGCCGAAACGGAATATCATCATGAGATAATATCGAATGCGTTCCCTCAAAAAGGGTGTTCTATAGTCAGGACACCGTTGCGCATTCGCACGTTGAAAGAAACACCAATGACATCGAAAATGGCCCGCGGAAAAACAGCAACTCAAGCGACAGCTCTGGCATCCGGCAGTGTATCCACCGGGCTGTTCATGATGTTTGCCGCGGTGATGATTTCCCCGATCATCGACATTTTCGCCAAGCTGGCAATCACGACCGTTCCAGCGATTGAAATCAGTGCAGCGCGTTTCCTGATCCAATCGCTTGCAGCCGTGCCTTTTCTCATCATGCGACCGCATCTGTTCTCGATGTCCTGGCGCTCAACAGGCTTTCACATCGTTCGTGGTGGCATCCTTGCCCTGTCGATGATCAGTTTCGTTGCCACGCTGGAATTCATGGAAGTGGCAGATGCAATTGCCATCTTTTTCGTTGAGCCAATCATTCTCACCATCCTTAGCAGCATCATCCTGAAGGAAGCGATTGGCTGGCGGCGTTACACCGCATGCGCCGTCGGCTTTTTCGGCGCGCTGCTGGTCATTCAGCCCAGTTTTGCCGAAGTCGGTTACGTTGCGCTTCTGCCAGTTCTTTCGGCGTTCTGCATCGCCAGTTTTGCCATTCTGACCCGCATCGGTTCGCAGAAGGAAGACCCGTGGAGCATGCAGCTTCAATCCGGCATGTGGGGTTTCCTGTTCTGCGCCCTTCCAATGTTGTTCAGTGACATGCTTGGAATGCCCGGGATTGCCTTTACCTCGGCCGATACCACGATCCTGCTTTATCTCTTGGGTGTTGGTGTTTCAGCCACTCTATCAGGCATTCTCGGCGTTTACGCCTATCGCGCAGCTCCGGCCTCGATGCTGGCGCCGCTGCAATATCTGGAAATCGTTTCTGCGACGATCTTTGGCTGGCTGGTGTTCAACCACCTCCCGGATGCCATCAAATGGCTTGGCATCGCCATCATCGTAGCGTCGGGCCTCTACATCATCTGGCGGGAACGCCGCTTTGCCTCAAAGCCAGTCTCCAATGTCGAGACCACACCGCTGACCCCATGAGATAATGACCCTAGACATGACCCAGCAGACACATGACAGACAGCCGCCACTTAAAGGCATCCGCGTTATCGAACTGGCCCGCGTTCTGGCCGGGCCATGGGCGGGACAGATGCTGGCGGATATGGGCGCCGATGTCATCAAGATTGAAAACCCAGATGGCGGTGATGATACCCGCGCATGGGGACCACCCTTCGTGGAAAGTGTTGATGGCGACAATCTCTCGGCCGCCTATTATCACGCCACCAACCGCGGCAAACGGTCGATAACCGCTGATCTGCGTACCGTCGAAGGCTGCGATCTCGTTCGCCGTCTGATCGCAACCGCAGATGTGGTCATCGAAAATTTCAAGCGTGGCGGGCTTGTCAAATATGGGCTGGACTATCAAAGCCTGAAAGCGCTTAATCCGAAGCTGATCTATTGCTCAATTACCGGTTTCGGCCAAACTGGCCCCTATGCGGATTTCGCCGGTTACGATTACATCGTGCAGGGCATGTCAGGTTTCATGTCAATCACCGGTGAACCGGATGGACAGCCTATGAAGGCGGGCGTTGCCGTTGCCGACATCTTCACCGGCATTTATTCGGTGACCGCCATTCAGGCAGCCATCATCCACGCGATGCGCACCGGACAGGGCCAGCATATCGACATGGCCCTGCTGGATGTGCAGTCGGCCGTGCTGGCCAACCAGAACATGAACTATCTCATTTCTGGCAAGCCTCCGGTGCGTCTTGGTAATGCCCATCCCAACATATCCCCTTACGAGGTGGTACCAACAGCCGATGGTTTCCTTATTCTGGCCGTTGGCAATGATGGCCAGTTCAGCCGCCTGTGCAAAATTCTTGGGCTTGCCGACATCGCCAGTGACGAGCGTTACGCGACCAACAAGGCGCGTGTCGCCCACAAGGCAGATGTACGCCGCATCATCTCCACCGAAACCTTGAAGTGGCAAAAGCGCGATCTGCTGACCGCCTGCGAGAGCAATGCGGTGCCAGCCGGCCCGATCAACTCGATTGAAGAAATGTTTGCCGACCCGCAGGTAGAGGCGCGCGGCTTGCGGGTTGATCTGCAGGCCGCAGACGGCACCACCATCCCCGGTGTCCGCACCCCTATCGTGCTGTCCGAAACACCATTGCAATACGAACGCCCCAGCCCGCGTCTTGGCGAACATCAGGCTGATGTGCTGGCTGAACTGGAAGAGATCGAAAGGAACATGACGCCATGAAAAGAACCGGCGGACAATTGATTGTCGAGGCACTGAAGGCCAATGGCGTAACACGCGTTTCCTGCGTTCCCGGCGAAAGCTATCTCGCCGTTCTCGATGCGCTCTATGAAAGCGGCATTGAGACCATTGTGTGCCGCCAGGAAGGCGGCGCGGCAATGATGGCCGACACCTGGGGTCGTCTGACGGGCCAACCCGGCATCTGCATGGTAACCCGTGGCCCCGGTGCCACCAACGCGTCAGCCGGCATGCATATCGCCATGCAGGATTCCATTCCGATGATCCTGTTCATCGGTCAGGTGCAGCGCGATGCGCGTGAACGTGAAGCCTTCCAGGAAGTCGAATATCGCCGCGCCTTTACCGAATTCGCCAAATGGGTGGGCGAGATCGATGATGTCAGGCGCATTCCCGAATTTGTAAGCCGCGCCTTTGCCGTTGCCACCTCCGGCCGTCCCGGCCCTGTTGTGCTAACACTGCCCGAGGATGTGCTGGTTGAGGAATTCGACGCACCGCAGGCCAAGCCATCGATGCCGGTCGAGGCGCATCCTGGTGCATCACAGATTGCTGATTTTGCCGAGATGCTGAAGGCAGCCAACCGTCCTCTGGTCATTCTTGGTGGCACCCGTTGGACGGAAGAAAGCGTGGCACAGTTCCAGGCTTTTGCTGAAAAGTTCAAACTGCCGGTCGGCTGCTCTTTCCGCCGCCAGATGCTGTTTGATCATCTGCACCCATCTTACGCCGGCGACATCGGCATTGGCGTCAATCCAGCACTTGGCAAGGAGGTCAAGGAATCCGACCTCATCGTGCTGCTCGGTGGGCGTTTCTCCGAAATGCCGTCCTCCGGCTACACACTGCTTGATATTCCATATCCCGCGCAGAAGCTGGTGCATGTCTATCCGGACCCGGATGAACTCGGTCGTGTCTACCGCCCGGATCTGGCCATCTGTGCCAGCCCGAAGGATTTTGTGGCGGCCCTAGCTAAGCTTGAGGCACCGTCCAATCCCGTCTGGGAACAACGTACCGTTGCCATGCACGAAACCTACCTCAAGTGGTCGACCCCACCCAAGACAGGCCCCGGTTCGGTTCACATGGGACCGATCATGGAATGGATTGAGGAAAACACCCCGAAGGATGCCATTTTCACCAATGGCGCTGGCAACTACGCCACATGGCTTCACCGTTTCCATCGCTTCCAGCGCTTCAACACCCAGTCTGCGCCAACATCCGGCTCGATGGGTTACGGTCTGCCGGCTGCGGTTGCCGCCAAACATCTTTTCCCGGGGCGCGAGGTCATCTGCTTTGCCGGTGATGGTTGCTTCATGATGCACGGGCAGGAATTCATCACGGCCGTGCGTTACGGCCTGCCCATCATCACGCTGCTGGTCAACAATGGCACCTATGGCACCATCCGCATGCATCAGGAGCGGGAATATCCCGGTCGCGTCAGCGGCACGGATCTGGTCAATCCGGATTTCGTGGCTTTCGCCAAGGCCTATGGCGGTCACGGTGAACTTGTCGAAACCACCGATCAGTTTGCACCGGCGTTCGAGCGTGCACGCGCCAGCGGCAAACCGGCAATCATCGAAATCAAGCTGGATGCGGAAGCCATCACGCCTACCCGCACACTGACGCAAATTCGCGAAAAAACCTGATAACTGGCATGGACAGGTTTCCGGAATGGTGCAATTCCTGCGGTCAAATAAACCAACAGGAAGCGCCATGCCGGAAGCACAGTCCCCAGTGATCACCCCTAGAGGAATGAAGATCGAGCCCAGCGCCGGCGCCCCTTTTGAAGCGGTGCGGGTCTCTAAAACCGTTCTTCATACCTGCCGGTTTGCAGCGCTGGCGACCATTGATCCCGTCAGTGGATATCCCTACACCACCGTCACCAATATCGCGATTGAGCCTGACGGCACGCCATTCTTTTTTGCAGCCCGTCTGACACTTCACGCCCGCAACATCGAAGCCGATAACCGCATTTCCCTGACGCTTGCCCCGTTTGGCAAAGGTGATGCGCTGACGGAATCTCGCCTGACACTGGTCGGTCGTGCCGTCTTGATCCAGGCAGATGAATTTGAAACGGCAAAAGCCGCCTATCTCGCCCGTTACCCGAAATCCAAGCTCTATCTGTCACTTCCCGACACGTTGCTGTTCCGGCTGCAGGTTGAGGGCGTACAGATCAATGGTGGGCCAGCACGCAATGCCAGTAACATTACACCTGTAGACCTGCGGACCGACCTCTCCGGGACCGACGCGCTGATGGCTGGCGCTGCCGACGAAATCGAACGTCTCAACGCCATCAAGGGTGAGGCCACTCGGCTGGCGTCGCTCGCCGGCAAAAAAGCCGGCACCTGGAAAATCACGTCGATTGATCCTGAAGGTATCAACCTCGCGGCCTCGTCCGATCTGGCGCGGCTGTGGTTTGCGGACCGTGTCGAAACATTGAATCAACTTGCAAAGGCGTTGAATCAGGATTCGAAGTAACAGCGACAAGGGATTCACAAACAATGACAATCCCTGAGCGCGCCCTCGACAACCTCATAAAAAAAGGCCGGTCAGCATGACACTGACCGGCCTTTTCTGTTTGTTCGTTGCGATCAGCGACTTAGAGCGCTGCCGTCACGATGAACTCAACCTTGTAGTCCGGCGTTGCCAGAGCAGCTTCGCTGGTGGCGCGTGCTGGCGGGTTTGCCGGGTCAATCCAGCCTTCCCAGACAGCATTCATTTCGCCGAAGGTCGACATGTCGGAGAGGTAGATGATGGTCTGAAGGATCTTGGATTTGTCAGAACCGGCAGCAGCCAGCAGACGATCAACTTCAGCCAGTGCAGACTTGCTCTGCTCGGCAACCGACGAACCTTCACCAACCTGACCAGCCAGATAAACAGTGTTACCGTGAACGACTGCACCGCTCATACGCTTGCCGGGTTCGATACGCTTGATGCTCATAAAAATGCTCCTGTTATAAGCTTATGAAAATTCCCTGCCCCATCTCGGGCAACGTGCAAAAACGGCTCAGCCGCGCAGATGATGGGTCTTGTCGTAGATGGCAGTCGAGCGCGCGCCAGAGCGGCAGTAGCCCAGCATCGGACGCTGCAACTCGTCAAGCGCATCCACCATCCCGGCAACAGCTTCACCATCGACACCGTTCCGACCAACCGGCACATGTGCAATGGTCAGACCCAGCTCTTCCGCCCGCTCGGCAATATCGGCAAACAGAGGCTGGCCCTCTTCTTCACCGTCTGGGCGGTGGCAAACGATGGATTTAAAGCCGAGCGCCTTGATCTGATCCAGATCGGCAACGCTGATCTGGCCGGTCACTGAATATTCATCGTCAATACGTCGGATATCCATCTTCAAATCCTCCTGAAATGCCTAGGCTCGGCAAGCCTTTCGGCCCTTCGCCTCTAAAATTGAAGTGCCAAGGGTGTAAGGCGAATTGGCCGGTGCGTCAATCGACAAGCAACTGCCAGCACCGGGTTTAAAACCGCATCAGGCAATGTGGAAACGCAAACCGTAATTCCGCGTTTCGCCCGGCTGCAACATGTTAAACTCGCCACTATCGGCAAGCTCCTCACGGCTGACCCAGCGGTGCGAAACCGGTTCAATGCCAAGCACATGGGCAGGCGCCTTCTGGTTACGCCACATTTGCAGATAAGGCAGAGTATCGGTGCGGAACTGCACTGTCAGGATCTTGCCGCCAAGCGAGGCAATCGGCCCCAGACGAAGCGTTGCCCATGCCTCATTGCCGGTGGCTGGCACACAGAATACGCTGCCCGGCTCCTCGCCAAACCGCCAGTTGAAGCCACCACCCTCCAGCATATCACCTTCAAGCTGCACATTGTCGTCGAACAACCGTGCGCCGACATTCATGTGGTACATCAGAAATACCGGTTGCACCGTATCACTGGTGTTGGTGATCGTGTCATCCAACGCCACTTCACCGGTTGCACCGTCAATCGTCCAGACACGCTGCAACAAGGCCGCGCCACCAGTGGCAAGCCGCACCGGAATATCCGCTGCAATCCTTGCCCTTTTCTCGCCGACGTCCCAGGCGGTTATCTCAGCCGGGTGGGATGAGGACGAGCCATGCAGCGGATATTTACGGCCCTCGGCATCCCCCTCAATCGGCTGCGGATGGCGAATGTGGTCAGGGCCACAGGTGAACAGGAAACCTTCCAGTGAGTGATCGATGCGCGGGTCGCCATCATCAGGAATAGCCCTGCCCGGTGCGATATTGATTCCCTCGACAACGCAGGAACCGATGTCCAGAACCGACGTTTCATCCAGATGAATAACTGGCGATTTACCAAGTTGAATGTCTCGCATACGGCCTCTCACTGGCAGTTGAACTATATTTTACCGTGAACGTGCACTGAGACATGATGAAATTAACGTAACGTTCACTTCGAATTCATCTTTTTCACAATAGGGTCAATATTGTGATGTGTAGGTGGATGAAAAGAGTGAGGAAAAGCGGAATCGTGAAACAGTTTCTTAAAACAACTTTTTTCGTGGCTGTTACCACTTTGTCCGTCTTGCCGTTCAGTTTTGCTGACGCGCAGGACCGCTATCGCTATGCCACTCAGGAACAGCCACTGCTGGTGACGCCGGATGGACGCGTGCTTGATTTCATTCCGCAACGCAGTGACATCGTCATCAGCCGCGACCGCATGGGCCGCACCGTTTTCTATGATAGCTATGGCAACCTGCTGGCCACGGAAATGCCGCCGGAGGCTGTGCGCAGGCAGCAGCCTTCCCGCGAGACCTATTATCCGCCAGCACCTGGCCACTCCCAGCGCGATATCGGCTATTACGACAATGGTAGCGTTCGTGATTACCGCGAATATCGCAATGATGGCACAGACCGTGACGTCTACACCGGTTCTGTGCCCGCACCTGGCGCCATTGAAAGCGCACCGCTGGAACAGCCAATGCCCGGCGAAAGCACGACAGCCGCCGTTCCGCAGCCGGATCGCCTGATCGAGCGCCACGCCCCGGTTACCGCACCGACCAATCGTTCGCGCCAGGAAATTGTCGCACTTCAGACATTCCTCGACCGTGAAGGCATCTCGCCCGGCGTCATCGACGGCAAGATGGGTTCCAACGTCACCAAGGCCATTTCGGCCTGGCAGGACATGACTGGAGAAACACTGGACCCGAACAATTCGGAAGACATTCTGGAGCGCTTACGCATGTCCGGTGGCATGGCCATCGTCAACTACACGATCACCGCAGCCGATGCTGCCGGTCCGTATGTTGCAGCCATTCCTGACGACTACAGCCAGAAGGCGCAGCTTCCCGCCATGTCGTTTACCTCGGTCACGGAATCGCTCGCCGAGCGTTTCCACATGGATGAAACCTATCTGAAAGAGTTGAACCCTGGCGTTGACTTCACGGTGCCCGGCTCGATCATCAAGGTTATCGATCCCGGCAAACCGAAGGCTGGCTCGGTTGCGCGCATCGTCGCCCACAAGGGCATCAAACAGGTATTCGCCTATGACGAAACCGGCACGTTGGTCGCGGCCTATCCGGCCACCATCGGTTCGTCTGATACACCGTCGCCAAGCGGCATTCACACCGTTGAACGTATCGCACTGAACCCCGGTTATACCTACAACCCGAAAATCAACTTCCAGCAGGGTCAGAACACCCAGATCCTGCAGATTCCGCCAGGGCCGAACGGTCCGGTCGGCACCGTCTGGATTGCCCTGTCGAAACCGACCTACGGCATTCATGGCACGCCGGAGCCATCCAAGATCGGCAAGACCAACAGCCACGGCTGTATCCGCCTGACCAACTGGGATGCCACCGAATTGGCCAAGATGGTCAAGCCCGGCGTGGTTGTGGAGTTTGCCGAATAAGGCCTCCAACCATTCTCACGACATGAAAAAGGCGCGACACTGCTCAGGTGTCGCGCCTTTTCTTGTCTTCGTAGAGGCCGTCAGACCTTGATCTTGTGCCTGCGACCCTTGCCGATATCCGGCAGCAGCACTGTCAGCAATCCAAGCAGAGGCAGGAACGAGCACACCTGGTAGACGTAGACGATGCCCTTGTGGTCAGCCACCACGCCAAGTGCCGCAGCACCGATACCGCCAATACCGAAGGCGAAACCAAAGAACAGTCCTGCAATCATGCCAACCCGGCCCGGCACCAATTCCTGTGCAAACACCACGATTGCCGAGAAGGCCGATGCCATGATCACACCGATGATAAATGTCAGGACAATCGTTGTGTTGTAGCCGACGTAAGGCAGCACCAGCGTAAAGGGCAGCGCACCAAGGATCGAGAACCAGATCACGAATTTCGTGCCGAACCAGTCAACAACTGGTCCACCAGCAACCGTACCAATGGCAACGGCGCCGAGGAACACGAACAGCAGGATCTGGGCGTATTGCACCGACACGTCGAAACGCTCGATCATGTAGAAGGTGTAATAACTCGAAAGGCTGGTCATGTAGAGGTACTTCGACAATACTAGCAGTGCCAGAACGGCAATGGCCTTCATGACCTTTGCGCGGGGCAACACGATAGCCGGTGCAGCAGCCATACGCTTTGCGGTGGCAACACGGTGCTGCGAATACCATCTGCCCACCTGGAACAGAATGATCATGCCAGCCAATGCCGCAGCAGAGAACCACGCAACGCTTTCCTGTCCGCGCGGCAGCACGATGAATGCAGCAAGCAACGGTCCAAGTGCCGAGCCAAAATTACCGCCCACCTGAAATAGTGACTGCGCCAAACCATGACGGCCACCGGACGCCAGACGTGCAACACGCGAGGATTCCGGATGGAATACCGCAGATCCCAGACCCAACACACCGGCTCCCAGCAGCAGTACGGCATAAGAATGCGCATAGGCCATCAACAACAGGCCGATCAGCGAAAAGCCCATGCCGACCGACAGCGAATATGGCAGCGGACGTTTATCGGTATAGATACCGATCAGCGGCTGAAGCAGCGACGCAGTGACCTGAAACACCAGTCCAAGTAGACCGATCTGCGTGAAGTCGAGCGCATATCCGTCCTTGAGCATGGGATAAAGCGCCGGGATAAGCGACTGCATCGTGTCATTCAGCAAATGACAGAAGCTGACAGCCATGATGATGCCGAAGACCGTTTCTTCCGCTTTGTGTGTTTCCAGACCTACTGAGTTATTGGCCACTTTCGTCTCCATTATTTGACATAATCCAATAAGAGGATTGTGGCACCCCCGCTTTCGTGTTTTGGTCCATTTATTACGCGAGTGGGCCAAATGCAGCAAAAGAAGCCACAAGAAATAATGGGACCCCGCAGCAAGCACTATGACAGACTGTGGGCGATAGAGACTGCGGCAGGTCCGGTTCACACCTCACCCAACCATTACAGTGCCGGCGATCTGGTTGAACGCCACAGCCACAAGAGAACACAATTGCTTTATGCGCGCTCCGGCGTGGTGCTTGTCACCACCGATCAGGGTCGCTGGATGGTGCCACCTGAACACGCCTTGTGGATACCACCGGGTGTCGAACATTCCGTGGAGATGTTAGGTGCCGTAACCATGCTGTCGCTTTATCTTGATGCCAGTGCCGTGCCTGACCTCCCCGCCTTCGTGCGCGTGGTTAGCATAACCGGTCTGGCACGAGAGCTGATCATCGAAGCCGTGCAACCGCCATCGGACGACAACAGCCGCGAACGCGCCGAGCTGATCCTGCCGCTGCTGTTGAATGTCGTGGCCAAACTGCCGGACATTTCGCTCGGCCTGCCATTCCCAGAGGATCCCCGCCTTGCTGCCTTGTGCCGTCGGTTCATAGTCAACCCGACGCCGGATCTCATCATAGATGTCTGGGCAAGGGAACTGTCGATGAGCAGGCGCGCCTTTACCCGCGCTTTTCGCCGCCAAACCGGCCTGTCACTGTCCGTGTGGCGCCAGCAGGCCTGCCTGTTTGCAGCATTACCGCGCCTTGCGGCCGGTGAAGCCGTAACCACTGTGGCGCTCGATCTCGGTTATGGCAGCATTCCAGCCTTCACCACCATGTTCAAACGCATGTTGGGCACCTCTCCCCGCTCCTACCTCACCTCGCACAGCAATCACTGAAAACAAAAACGCCCGCTGGTGATGCAGCGGGCGAATATCTGTGACTGAACTGGGAGCCGTATCAGGCAACCTTGCGTCTCAGAATGCTGGGAACGTGAGGTACGCTACGCACAACCCTGACCGGCAAAAGCCGCAGGATTTCCTTGGCAAGCGACTGGGCGTTTTCTTTTGCCTTGTCGAGGTTGCTGACCTTGAGTGGATCGAGACCCAAGAGCGTACCGCCATAGTCGAAAATGTCTCGATACGCCGCACGCTCGGCAATCGCTGTGTCGAGCACGCGCACGTTTTTGGTCGCCAGAAGGCCTTTGACCAGCAGCAGCGAACGGGTGGTGATCATCGCATTGACGCGCGTCAGCACAACCGAATGATCAATCTTTCTGCCGGTCTTTTCGGTGAGGAATTCAATCAGTTCCAGAACCTGCGCGCCACCGCGCGCATCCATGGCACAGCCCTGAATGGGAATGACGACATGGTCCGATATGCCAAGCGCCATCGTCAGCAACGGGCTGCGGGTGCCAGGCATATCAATGATAAAACAGTCCGTATTGGCTTTGTTTTCTCGGATATGGGCCTCAAGCGACGAACTCGTGACGTGCGAGATAACCGAGAGGTTTGGGATATGCCCGGAAAGTTCGTGCCAGCGGGAGATCCAGTGCTGCGGATCGGCATCAAGGATGGTGACGCGATGGCCCATACGGGCAAGTTCGGTTGAGAGCAGGAGCACGGCGGTGGTTTTACCGGCGCCACCTTTGGTATTTGCGAATGTAATGACTGGCATGGAGCCCTCGAAGTGATGCAGAGCCTAATTTCATCGCTCCTGAAGGCACCTCACGCTCATGGTGCCAGCCCATATTCTTAACGATTATGGTTAATGAACCGGAAATTTTGGAAAGATTGTAAATTTGCCAAAACGCAAGATCATCGCGAAAAACTGCTGGGGCATCATGCACAAGGCATTGTTGCATAAAGGCTTTTTGGCGCAGAATACGACAAAGGGCCGTATAGGTGTCCCCCCACACGGCCCTCATACTCCAGCCGCAAAATGCAGTATCGATGCCTTAAAGGTCCAGAATGCGCTCAGCTGTTTTATGCCTGCTTGCGGCAAGACCCGACATCTGAGGCGCGTAAACGTCCGGCCTTCAGGTCTTCATATTGCGGCAGGCTGGCATCCGGCCCTCCGATATTGGCCTCGTAGGTCGCACGATCAATGCTGATTGTGCGGCCGCTGCTGGTAAAGCCGATCATGCCCTTTTTGCCGGAATAGGCCACGCCAACCTTCATTTCGCAGAAGTAGCGCGTCCCGCTTTTCATAAAGGTCCAGCCCCAGATACCTGCCTTGTTTTTGGCAAGTGGTCCGACTGCATAACCCTGTCCTGTCAGGCTTTTGAAGCTCTCTGCTTGCGCACCGGCTGGCAGACAAAAAAGCGCCACTGCAATCAGTGGCGCAAAAGTAGAGTGTTTGAACATTATGAATTTGGCTTTCAGAAGCAGTCTTCGAACAGTTTTTTGGTGTTTTCCAGTGTCATCGGCACCGGATTACCGCCGCAGCTTGGGTCCTTGATGGCTTCGGCTGTCAGCTCATCAATCCGGTCTGGCTTGATGCCCATTGCCGTCAGATTTTCTGGCACACCCAGCTCTTTGCGAAGCTCAAGAACGTAATTGTAGAAACAGTCAAAGCCACCCTCAATGCCGAGATAGGCTGCCGCGCGGGCAATCTTGTCTTCAATGGCGGAGCGATTGAAGCGCAGAACCGCCGGCATCACCACCGCATTGGTCATGCCGTGGTGGGTGTTGTAGACAGCACCGATCGGGTGCGACAGCGAATGGATGGCACCAAGACCCTTCTGGAAGGCAACAGCACCCATGGCAGCAGCAGCCATCATGTTGGTGCGGGCTTCGATATCGCTGCCATCCTTGTAAGCGCGTGGCAGATATTCCTTCACCAGACGCAGACCTTCCAGCGCAATGCCCTGGCTCATTGGATGGAAGAACGGTGACGAATAGGCCTCAAGGCAATGGGCAAAGGCATCCATGCCGGTACCAGCGGTAATCATCTTCGGCATACCGACCGTCAGTTCCGGATCGCAGATAACAACGCCGGGCAAGAACTTGGGATGGAAGATGATCTTCTTCACGTGCGTCTTGGAGTTGGTGATAACGCTGGCGCGGCCGACTTCTGAGCCGGTACCTGCTGTGGTCGGCACGGCAACGATCGGCGCGATGCCGTCTACATTGGCACGGGTCCACCAGTCGTCAACATCTTCGAAGTCCCATACCGGCCGGGTCTGGCCAGCCATGAAGGCGACCGCCTTGCCGAGATCAAGGCCGGAGCCGCCACCAAAGGCAACAACGCCGTCATGACCACCGTCCTTAAACGCCTTTACACCGGCTTCAAGGTTGATCTCATTCGGGTTCGGGTCAACTTCGGCAAAGATCGCACGACCAAGACCAGCCTGCTCCAGAACATCCAGTGCATGGCCGGTAATTGCCATGCTTGCGAGACCACGGTCGGTTACCAGCAGTGGCTTCTTGATGCCAAGTGTCTTGCAGGCATCCGCGAGTTCCTTGATCCGTCCACGGCCCAGCTTGACGGCGGTCGGATAGCTCCAGTTCGCGACAATATTCATTTCGTGACTTTCTTCAGATGGTAGGATTTCGGACGGGTCAGGTTCTGGAAACCGATGACCGACAGTGAACCGCCACGGCCGGTTTCCTTCACGCCGGTCCAGCACAGAGCAGGATCGAGGTAGTCGGCCCGGTTCATGAACACGGTGCCGGTTTCAATCTCGCGACCAATCCGCCCTGCCCGTGCCGGGTCTTGCGTCCACAGGGATGCGGTCAGTCCGTATTTGCTGTCATTCATCAGTGCGATGGCTTCGTCGTCATTCTTGACCTTCATGATGCCGAC
Source organism: Rhizobium sp. BIGb0125 (assembly GCF_024810055.1). Taxonomy (NCBI): domain Bacteria; kingdom Pseudomonadati; phylum Pseudomonadota; class Alphaproteobacteria; order Hyphomicrobiales; family Rhizobiaceae; genus Rhizobium; species Rhizobium sp. BIGb0125. The sequence continues at coordinate 718,415 of NZ_JANUDV010000001.1, read as the reverse complement.
GGCAGGACCAAAGGTCTCCTCAGTCATGAACTCCATGGAGTGATCGACATTGACCAGGATCTGCGGCGCGACATAGGCGCTTTCACCATCATCGGCAGCAAACAGCTTTGCATCGACCAGCGGCTTTGCACCCTTGGCAACCGCATCGGCAATCTGCTGACGCACCACCTTGGCAAAACGCTTGTTGGCCATCGGGCCCAGCGTTGTTTCCTGCTCAAGCGGATTGCCGAGTTTGTAATTGGACACCCAGGCAACGGACTTTTCGACAAACGCATCGTAAAGCGCTTCATTGACATAGATACGTTCGATGCCGCAGCAGCATTGGCCGGAATTATAGGTCGCGCCATCCATCAGCGTATCGACCGCTGCATCAAGATCGGCATCTTCCATGACGTAACCGGGATCCTTGCCGCCAAGCTCCAGACCAAGACCGGTAAAGGTGCCAGCTGCAGCCCGCTCAATGGAGCGACCACCTTCAACCGAACCGGTAAAGTTGACGAAGTTGAACAGGCCTTCGGAGATCAGGGTAGACGTGGTGCCATGGTCCAGAAACACATTGATAAACACGTCTTCGGGTACGCCCGCCTCGACAAAGGCACGTACCATGCGCTCACCCACCAGCAGGGTCTGGGCGGCATGTTTGATGACGATTGTATTACCTGCCATCAGAGCCGGCGCAACCGTGTTGATCGCAGTCATGTAAGGATAGTTCCATGGTGCGATAACAAACACGACACCATGTGGTTCGCGCTCAATGCGACGTTCGAAATTGCCACTTTCTTCGATCACCAGCGGCGCCAAAGCATCAGCCGCAATCGAGGCGACGTAATTGGAGCGCTCGTTGAAACCTTTGAACTCACCACCATAACGCACGGGGCGGCCCATCATATGTGCCAGTTCCGGCACCACCTCACCAACCATTTCATTGAGGCGTGCCACGCCCTTCAGCACCAGTTGCACACGGTCCTCAAGCGGACGCCGCGCCCAATCCTTCTGTGCATTGCGTGCTTTGGCAACGGCAGCCCGTGCCGCGTCCAGCGACAGCACCTCGCGTTCGGCATACACCGAACCATCAATGGGTGAGATATTCTGGATCATGACCATGATCGTTTTCCTGTGTTAATGAAGCGGGCGGTGAAAACGGCATGTTGTTACCGCCCATAGTCTTTCCTCGGTATCGGGCCGAAACCGCGTCGCAGGTGACGGCCCGACAAATTTACGCTCGCTCAAAACCGCGCGCGACTTCCCAGTCGGTAATGCGCCGGTCGTATTCCTCCTGTTCCCACTCGGCAGCGCGCACATAGTGGTCAACCACTTCATCGCCAAAAGCAGACCGCAACATGGCAGATGACTTCAATTCCTGCATGGCGGCACGCAATGTCGTTGGAATTTCCCGCACCTCTTTTGCTCCGTAAGCATCTCCTACGAAAGCAGGCTCCAATTCAAGTTTCTTCTCAATGCCATCAATGCCTGCGGCAATCAGGGCCGCCATGGCGAGATACGGATTGAGATCGGAACCACCCACCCGGCACTCGACACGGATCGCCTTGCTGCCTTCACCGCACAGGCGATACCCTGCCGTGCGGTTGTCCTTGCTCCAGATAGCCTTGGTTGGTGCAAACGTACCAGCCATGAACCGCTTGTAGGAGTTGATATAGGGCGCAAGGAAATAGGTAATCTCGCTGGCATGCGCCAACAGACCCGCCATGTAATGCTTCATTGTGTCAGACATGCCATGCTCTGCTCCCTTGTCGAAGAAGGCTGGCGTCTTGCCATCAAGGCTCCACAGTGACTGATGAATATGTGACGAACTGCCGGCGGAATTATAATTCCACTTGGCAAGGAAGGTGATGGCCTTGCCCTTGGACCAGGCAATTTCCTTGGCCGCATTTTTGATGATCGAATGGCGGTCGGCCATAGTCAGCGCATCGGCATACCGCACGTTGATCTCTTCCTGACCGGGCGATGCCTCACCCTTGGAGTTCTCCACCGGAATGCCTGCTCCCTGCAGCCCCTTGCGCAGGGCCCGCATCACATCCTCCTCCTTGGTGGTCTGGAAGATGTGGTAATCCTCGTTGTAACCGCTGGCGAGGTGCAGATTGCGATATCCACTTTCACGGGCCGCATCATAGGTCTGGTCGAACAGGAAAAACTCAAGCTCCGTTGCCATGAAGGGCTTCAACCCCATCTCGGCCAGTCGCGCCACCTGCTTTTTGAGGATGGCACGCGGTGAATGCGGGACCTCTGCATGAGTGTGATGATCCAGTACGTCGCACAGCACCAGAGCCGTGCCTTCCAGCCATGGCACGCGCCGCAGCGTCGAGAGGTCAGGCTTCATGGTATAATCACCATAACCCTTCTCCCAGCTTGTCGCCTTGTAGCCGGCAACAGTCTCCATCTCCATGTCGGTCGCCAGCAGGTAGTTGCAGCTGTGCGTTTCTTCATGGGCACTTTCCACGAAAAATTCCGCCTGAAAACGCTTGCCCATCAGGCGGCCCTGCATATCAACCAGACATGCCAGCACAGTATCGATACGCCCTTCGGTCACGTCTTTTTTCAGTTCATCGAATGTATAGGTGGCGGTCATTTTTTATCTGATCCCTCAATCGAAAGGAGACGGCCCGAATTATGGGCCGTCCGTTTCTTTTTATTGGCGTGCGTCAAGCACGCGTAGCGGCCTGCTTGTGCTCCAGAGCAAACTCTTCTTCCGGAGACAGGATCAGGCGATGCCGGCCAACCAGTGCGAAGTAAGCAATGGCAATGGCAAACCATACGGCCACCCAGACAACACCCTTTGAGAAGTTAGGGTCCTGAACCTGATACAGCAGGGTTACGACAGCAATGATGATGGTCAGCACGGCTCCTGGAATACCCACCGGAGAACGGAATGGCCGTTCAATGTGCGGCAGATTGCGGCGAAGCATGATGAACGAGATCGCCTGCATGATGTAGGAGAACATCGCACCAAACACCGCCATGTTCAGCAGCACGCTGCCGATGATGCTGCCACCCTGGTCTGCGCCCAGCGAGAACCAGATTACCAGCATGACGCTGAGGCCCACGAGAGCGCCGGTCAGCATTGCAACATGCGGTGTCTTGAACTTCGGATGAGTGACAGAAAGTGCTGTCGGGAAGTATCCGGCACGCGACAGCGAATAGATCTGGCGTCCCTGCGCATAAAGGATCGTGTGGAAGCTGGCGATCAGACCGGTCAAGGCAACGAGACCGAGCAGAACCACGCCACCGTCACCATAGACGGCCTTGAAACCATCTAGCAGCGGCTCAAGCGACGAACCGAGATGGAAGGCACCCACGCCTGGCAGCGATGGGTTGAGCAGCACGATCATGAATGCCGAAATCATCAGAGTGATAATGCCGAGAATGATGCCCTTCGGCATATCACGCTTCGGATCGACAGATTCCTCGGCCGCCAGCGGCAACTGTTCGATGGCAAGGAACAACCAAACGGCAAACGGCAGCGTGGCCAGAACACCGGAAAAACCGAATGGGAAGAATGATCCATTGCCCTCTGGCAGTTCAACCGCAGCGCCATCAGGCCCGACGCCGATGTTCAATGCCCAACGCGAAAAGTCCATGTTCGGAATGGCGCTGATCCAGAAGAACACCAGAACACCGAGCGAAATCAGCGTGATGACCAGCGTTACCTTGAAGGAAAGCTCAAGCCCGAAAATGTTGAGAGCAAGAAAGATGACGTAGAACAACACCCATAAGAAGGGTGAATAGACGGGATCGAGCCCAAGGATTGAGTTCACATAGGCCGTGATGAAAGTCACGATAACGGCGGGGGTGAGAACATATTCGACGTTCTCGCAAAGGCCGGTGATAAAACCGCCCCACGGACCCATGGCCGTGCGGGCAAAGGAATAGGCCGCACCGGTATGCGGCAATGCTGGGCTCATTTCAGCAATGGAAAGAGTAAGGCCGAGATACATGACGGCGATAATCATGCCCGCAACGAGCATGCCACCCCATCCGCCGGTGGAAAACCCGAAGTTCCAGCCGGAAAAATGCCCTGAAATAACTGCGCCAACCCCAAGTGACCAAAGTGACCACACACCGGCATAGCGTGAAAGTCCTCGTTTTTCGAAATAGGAAGCGTCCGCTTTTTTATAGCTGACGCCTGCTGATGAACTGTCCATGCTCTTCTCTCCTGAAAAAGAAAAAACAGGCAGTCAGCCGGAATGGCCGATTTTGCCCCAGTTGATCGGGTGCGTTCGGAACGATTGATCCGCTAGCGCCCATGCGCATTTACTGTTCCCCTGCAGCACTCCGCGCCTTTTCGGCTGTCTGAACGTGCGGCAGTATTTCAAATGTTCTTATTGCGAGTGCGGATCTTTGCCCGTCATCTCCCCAGATTGTTTCACCGTGCCAACGACGACAGTGCCTGTTTCACAAGTCCCGCCACAAAATCCGCGGCAGCTTCCTGCTCCTTTTCATCCCTGATGAGATCGTTGCGAATTTCGATCATCACGTTGAGCAAACCTTCCGGCAGTGCGTGCAGGCGCAATGTGTGCGTCACGCCATCTTCCGGTCCGTAAGGCTGGTTTCTTTCCACCTGATAGGGCTTACCCCCATCAGGAGAATCACTGTTTGCCGCCGCCAGCATTCCGTCGGCCAGACGGCTGTCGACATCATGAAGAATGCCGACCTGAACCTCACGGAGCTGGCCGTAATAAACAGGCGTGAAGCTATGAATGGTTACGATGACAGGCTGACGCCCCTGCGACAGGCGGGCGGCAATAATGTCATCCACCTGCTCGTGGAACGGCATGTAAACCGCCGATGTGCGGGCAAAACGCTCGGCATCGGAAATCTGCCGATTACCCGGTATTTCATAAATCTCGCTGGAAGACGGCATTGCTGCCACGGATTCCGGCGGGCGGTTGCAGTCGTAAATCAGCCGGGAATATCGTTGATAAACAAGGGTTGCATCAAGCTTGCCCACCAGCAGTCTGGAGACCGCCAGTGCGCCTGGGTCCCAGGCAATGTGGCTGGACAGCACATTGGCATCCAAGCCTAGCGTGCCAAAATACTCCGGAATTTCCCGTGACGCATGTTCGCAGATCAATAGCACATCACCGACAGCATCCGCGTTTTCCACGGCGACAGTGTCACCCTCAGCATCAGTGAAAAACCGTGAACGCAAAGTCATGCAAAGAACCCCGCCAGATCATGCCACGTCCCCACGCAGCAAGAAAAGAATTCTTCACCATTCACATTCTGTCAATGAAATTCTGAAAGAATCTTTTCAAGTTTTCGATTGACTCCCCCAACATCCCCATTGTTAATCTGCAAATCCAGACCGGCAAAAAGACCGGAGGGGGAACAATTTGCAAAGTGCAGCGGCAACCGTATCGGATGTCATCCATAGCCATTATGAAAACCTGACGAGAGCTGAAAAACAGCTCGCGGAAAGCTTGCTTGCTAACTACCCCGTCTCAGGACTGGGCAGCATAACCACGGTCGCGGAAAACGCTGGCGTCTCCACGCCAACCGTTGTGCGTATGGTGCAGAAGCTTGGCTTCAAGGGATATCCGGAATTTCAGGCAAGGTTGCATCAGGAGCTGGAAGCGACGATTTCCGGGCCGATCGCCAAACATGACCGTTGGGCATCCAATGCTCCCGGCCTGCACATTCTCAACCGCTTCGCTGATGCCATTACCAGCAACCTGCGCGACACGTTGAGCGATCTCGACACCGCCTCTTTCGACAATGCCGCTGCGCTGCTGGCCGACCGTAAGCGCAGCCTCTATTTCGTGGGTGGCCGTATCACAGGATCGATCGCGGAATATTTCTTCACCCATATGCAGGTCATCCGCCCGAAAACGACGCTGATGTCGTCCAACTCCAGCTCATGGCCGCAATATATGCTGAACATGAGCGCCGGTGACGTGCTGGTGATCTTCGACATCAGGCGTTACGAACATGACATGGCGACCCTTGCAGAGGTTGCCCATGCCAATGGCGTCAGCATTCTGCTGTTTACCGACCAATGGACCTCCCCTGTCGCAAAACATGCACTGCATACGTTTAGGGTGCGGATCGAAGCGCCGTCCGCGTGGGATTCGTCCGTTGTTACCCTGTTCGTTGTTGAAGCCCTGATCGAAGCCGTTCAGAGCCGTTCATGGGACGAAACAAAGGAACGCATGAACGCGCTGGAAGGACTTTTCGAGCAGACACGTCTGTTCCGCAGACCCGACAGAACATGAACATCAGTCAGAATGCATATTCCTTGACGAAAATTGCATCTGCTGCTTGGATAACCTTACAACGCTTCCGGCGCGTGATGGGGAGAAGATAAGCCGGAATAGACGCCTTGAAATTTTTCACTGAACAAAAAAATATTTTTCCGCTCCATGGGTTGCAACAAAACGCAAAGATGGCGGAAAAAAGGCGAAAAGCGGCGGAATCCGGATAAGGGCAACGCAATCTGATCGTCACATTAAGTTCACGTAACGGAAGTATCAGCGTCCGCCGACGCCTGAGAAACACGAAGAGGAGAAAAAAGTGATCTCTAACAGCCGCCGCCTGCTAGCACTGTCTACAGCCATTGTGATCGCCTCCACGGCCGTCGCATCTGCTCAGCCAAGTGCAGAACTCATCGAAGCAGCCAAGAAGGAAGGCATGCTTACTACGGTCGCACTGCCACACGACTGGTGTGGTTATGGCGATGTCATCGCAGCCTTCAAAGCCAAGTATCCAGAGATCACCGTCAACGAACTGAACCCAGACGCCGGTTCCGCTGACGAAATCGAAGCCATCAAGGCAAACAAGGACAACAAGGGTCCGCAGGCTCCTGACGTTATCGACGTCGGTCTGGCTTTCGGTCCACAGGCAAAGGCTGAAGGGCTGTTGCAGCCTTACAAGGTTTCCACCTGGGACGAAATTCCAAACGAAGTTAAGGATGCCGAAGGTTACTGGTACGGCGACTACTACGGCGTTATGTCCATCATGGTGAACAAGGATCTCGTATCCAACGTTCCAACCGACTGGGCTGATCTGCTGAAGCCGGAATATGCTGGCCAGGTTGCTCTTGCTGGTGACCCACGTGCTTCCAACCAGGCTATCCTCAGCGTTCTGGCTGCTGGTCTTGCTTCCGATGCCAAGTCTGGCAAGGACGCCGGCGAAGCTGGCCTGAAGTACTTTGCAGAACTCAACAAGGCTGGCAACTTCGTACCAGTTATCGGCAAGGCCGGTACGCTGGCACAGGGCGCAACCCCGATCGTCATCGCGTGGGACTACAATGCTCTGTCCTGGGCAAAGACACTGAATGGCAACCCTCCGACAGAAGTTGTCGTTCCTGCCAAGGGCGTTCTGGCTGGCGTTTACGTACAGGGTATCTCGGCTTACGCGCCACACCCGAACGCTGCCAAGCTTTGGATGGAACACCTGTATTCTGACGAAGGTCAGCTCGGCTGGTTGAAGGGCTTCTGCCACCCGATCCGCTTCAACGCGATGGCAAAGGCCAACAAGATCCCTCAGGATCTGCTTGATGCCCTGCCACCAGCAGCTGCTTACGAAAAGGCATACTTCCCAACCCTTCAGGAAGTTGACGACAACAAGGCCGCTGTAACAGCTGGCTGGGACAGCGTTGTCGGCGCAAACGTTCAGTAAGCATTGATACAAGCCGCCCCGGCCATTGCGTGCTGGGGCGGTTTTTATAAAATTGAAACAAGAGACCGCATCAACTGCGGCGTTTGGGGCACACGGCATGTCATCAGCCAACACTGGCGCGACCCGGCAGACAAGCAAGCGACCTCGTCTTCCGCTTGATTGGCTGGGCGTTGTTCCTTTTCTTATATTCGTTGTTCTTTTCCTGTTTTTGCCGACGATGAAAATCGTCATTGGCGCTTTTCAAAATCCTGATGGCAGTTTTACGCTGGATAATATCAAGGGACTCTACACGCCCTCGATTATCGCCGCCTACTGGATTTCCATCAAAATCAGCATCGCCTCGGCCCTTCTCGGCTGCCTGATCGGTTTTGGTGTGGCCGCAGCCGTTGTGCTGGGTGGCCTGCCCAACTGGATCCGTAGCCCGCTGCTGACATTTTCCGGTGTTGCTTCGCAGTTCGCCGGTGTGCCACTGGCCTTCGCCTTCATCGCCACACTCGGCCCTGTTGGTCTCGTCACGGTTTTCCTGAAAACACAGCTCGGTCTTGACCTACGCCTCATGGGCTTCAACCTGCTGTCGTTCTGGGGCCTGACGATCACCTATCTGTTTTTCCAGATTCCGCTGATGATCCTCATCATTACCCCTGCCCTGGATGGCCTGAAGCGCGAATGGCGCGAAGCCGCCGAAATCCTCGGCGCCAGCGGTTTCCAATACTGGCGCATGGTGGCATTCCCCATCCTGCTACCGTCCATTCTTGGTACCATGTCGCTGCTGTTTGCCAACGCGTTTGGCGCTGTTGCAACAGCTATAGCACTGACCGGCTCGTCGCTCAGCATCGTGCCTATTCTGTTGTTTGCGCAGATCCGTGGCGACGTTCTCGGTAACCCGCATCTGGGTTACGCACTTGCATTCGGCATGATCGTGCTGACCGGCATTGCCAACGCGCTTTATATCTGGCTGCGCGCCCGCAGTGAAAGGTGGCTGAAATGAAGCGTATTTTCGCCTGGGGTGCGCTGGTTTTCGGCATTCTATATTTTGCCCTGCCGCTGATCGGCATGACAAACTTCTCCATGAAAATGCGGCGCGGCGAATATTCCTTCGACGCTTACGCCAAGGTGCTTGGCGATCCGCGTTTTCAGGAAACCTTCAGCTATTCTGTCATGATGGCGCTTTTCACGATCGTGTTCGGCGTGTTGCTGGTGGTTCCGACTGCCTATTGGGTGCGTCTTAAACTGCCAGCGCTTCGCCCTTACGTCGAATTCGTCACGCTGCTGCCACTGGTTATTCCAGCCATCGTTATCGTATTCGGTTACATCCGCCTTTACAACACCTCGAGCTGGCTGCCGCTGACCGGTTCCGCCTTCGGCACCGACCTGTTATTGATGTTCGGCTATGCAATACTTGCTTTGCCCTACATGTATCGTGCTGTCGATACGGGTCTGCGTACCATCGATATCGGCACACTGACTGAAGCCGCCCAGAGCCTGGGTGCGGGATGGTTTACCATCCTGTCGCGCATCATCCTGCCAAATGTGCTGGTTGCCGTTCTGTCAGGCGCATTCCTGACCTTTGCCATCGTCATTGGTGAATTCACCATGGCAGCGCTTTTGAACCGCCCCGCCTTCGGACCTTACATGCAGTTGCTCGGCGCCAACCGCGCTTATGAGCCTGCCGCCCTTGCCGTAATTTCCTTCGGCATTACATGGGGTTGCCTTGGTCTGATCCAACTCGTCTCACGCTACCAGAAGGGCGCGCCTCCAAAGGCCTGAGGAAGATTTTATGAGCTTTTTGACACTTCAGAACATTAAAAAATCTTTTGGCCCGGTGCAGGTCGTCCATGACTTCAACATGGCGATCGAAAAAGGTGAGTTCATCTCGTTCCTCGGCCCATCGGGATGCGGCAAGACCACCATCCTGCGCATGATCGCCGGTTTCGAGACACCGAGCGACGGCGACATCGTCATCAACGGTCGCAACCAGACGACATTGCGGCCGAACCAGCGCAACATTGGCATGGTGTTTCAGGCCTACGCTCTATTTCCAAACATGAACGTGTTTGAAAACGTTGCATTCGGCCTCAAGGTCGCCGGTAAGCCAAAGAGCGAGATCGACACACGCGTCAAGGAAATGCTGGCGCTCATTCACCTCGAACATCTGGCTGACCGTTACCCATACCAAATGTCCGGTGGTCAGCAGCAGCGTGTTGCCTTGGCCCGTGCTCTTGCGCCAAAGCCGGAAGTGCTGCTGCTCGACGAACCGCTCTCGGCTCTCGACGCCAAGATCCGCGTGTCGCTGCGTGAAGAAATTCGCCAGATCCAACGTCAGCTTGGCATCACCACCATTTTCGTGACCCACGATCAAGAAGAGGCCCTGTCCATTTCCGACCGTATCGTGGTGATGAATGCTGGGCGTGCAGACCAGATCGGCACGCCGTTTGAGGTTTACAACAAGCCGGAAACCCGCTTCGTGGCGTCCTTCGTTGGCACGCTCAACATTCTCGAGGCAACGGTGGTTGATCCGGCCAGCGCCACGGTCAAGATCGGCGAAACGACCCTGAAGTTGGCAGAACCGATTGCCACTCACAAACAGGGCGACAAGATTTCGCTGGCGCTTCGCCCGGAAGCAGGAACGCTGTCTGCATCGGAAAACAAGGACTCGTCGATTTCCGGAAAGGTGCTGAGCAGCAACTTCCTCGGCTCGGTCATCCGTACCCGTCTGGATGTCGCTGGCCACAAGATCTCGTTCGACATGTTCAATAATCCCGGCATGCAGCCACCAGAACATGATTCTGTCGTGACCTTGTATTTCGACGCACGCGACCTTCTCGTTATCCGCGAGTAGGAAATACAATCGATTTAAACAGACTTTGCGCCGCTTTTGTTCACCATCGGGCAAAAGCGGCCAGAAACCGCTTGTAATCCCCCTGACGATGCCCCATTCAACCGCCCGGACAGTGAGTTTCAGACATTCCGCCCATGCCACCATGCGCCGGACAGTCTCCTCAATGTTGTATGCGCAATCCATTGCCATGACATAATTCAAACGAGCGGCGGGTTGCGTGGGGTCACCTACGAAGAGAACGGCATCATCATGTCTCCCACCACGACACCGGCGGCTGCCCGCCCCCTGAATTCACAGGATTACCGTACACTCGGCCTGTCCGCCCTTGGCGGCGCGCTTGAGTTTTACGACTTCATCATTTTCGTCTTTTTCGCCACCGTCATCGGCCACCTGTTTTTCCCGGCCGACATGTCGGACTCGGTGATCATGATCCAGACCTTCGGCATTTTTGCTGCCGGTTATCTGATCCGCCCGATCGGTGGCATCGTACTTGCCCATTTCGGTGACCGTTATGGCCGCAAGCGTGTGTTTGCTTTCTCCATTCTGCTGATGGCGCTTTCGACGCTCGGCATGGCGCTGATGCCAACCTATGCATCAATTGGCATTGCTGCACCGATCATGCTGGTTATCCTGCGCATGTTGCAGGGCGCTGCCATTGGTGGCGAAGTGCCGGGCGCCTGGACATTCGTGTCTGAACACGTGCCATTCCGCCGTGTTGGCCTCGCCTGCGGTTTCCTGACCTCCGGCCTGTCGCTCGGCATCATGCTCGGTTCGCTCATTGCGACCGCCATCAACAGCATTTTCACGCCTGACGAAGTTGCCGCTTACGCCTGGCGCATTCCGTTCTTCATTGGCGGCATCTTCGGCCTTGTTGCCGTTTACCTGCGCCGTTGGCTCGAAGAGACCCCGATCTTCAACGAAATGAAGAAATCGAAGTCGCTGTCGCGTGACCTGCCACTTGGCACCGTTTTGAAGAACCACAGACGCGGCGTCATCATTTCTGCCCTGCTGACGTGGGTTTTATCTGCGGCAATCGTCGTCACGACACTGATGACCGCTACCTTCCTGCAGAAGCTTTATGGCTACTCGGCGCTTGAATCACTGGCTGCCACCAGCTTTGGAACGCTGTTCCTGATCATCGGTGTCATTTTGGCTGGTGCACTGGTCGACAAGATTGGCAGTGGCCGTTTCTTCATGGGCGCCAGCGTGTTCTTCGGCATTGCCACTTTCACGTTCTACAGCTTTGCCGGTACCTCGCTTACCGCCCTTTTTGGCCTTTACGCGGTTATGGGCTTCTCGGTCGGCATCGTCGGCGCAGTACCATACGTGATGGTCCGTGCCTTCCCGGCATCGGTACGTTTCTCCGGCATGTCCTTCGCCTACAATGTCTCCTACGCGATCTTTGGCGGCCTGACACCAGTCGCCGTCACGACCGCGCTGGCTTACACCCCGATGGCTCACGCCTGGTATCTGGTATTCATCGCCGTTCTGGCCTTTGCCATTGGTGTCTACCTGCATCTGCGTGGTGACGAGGTGGAAAGCCATGTCGGCATCGAGGAACTGGAAACACTGCGCGCCTGAGAAGGCCGCCGCCTCGCCGTCCCAAAAGGCGGGACGAACACAGTCTTTTAGACAACAAAAAAGGCGCAAAGTTTTTCGCGCCTTTTTCTTTTCCTTCAATGCCTTGTCGAGAAAGCCGGACTCAGATCATCAACGGCCTGACGCAAACTCTCAGGCCGCATTTTCCACGTCGTCGTCGCCATTGGCCGGCACATAGTTCAGCACCGGTCCAAGCCAACGCTCAACCTCGACAACCGGCATGCCCTTGCGCGCCGCATAGTCGTGAACCTGATCGCGCTCTACCTTGGCAACGCCGAAATAGTAGCTTTCAGGATGGCCGATATAAATGCCAGACACGGAAGAACCCGGCCACATGGCGTAGCTCTCGGTCAACTCGACACCGGCGGCATTTGTCGCGTCCAAAAGTTCGAACAGCGTCTTCTTTTCGGTGTGATCAGGCTGGGCAGGATAACCGGGTGCCGGGCGAATACCGGCATAAGCTTCACCGACCAGATCTTCATTGCTGAGGCTCTCGTCCTTGGCATATCCCCAGAACTCCTTGCGCACACGTTCATGCATGCACTCGGCAAAGGCTTCGGCAAAACGGTCCGCCAGCGCCTTTACGAGAATGGACGAATAGTCGTCATTGGCGCGCTCAAACCGTTCGGCAATCGCCACTTCCTCGATACCAGCCGTGACAACGAAACCGCCGACATAGTCCTCAACGCCGCTGTCCTTTGGTGCCACGAAGTCAGATAGCGCCACATTCGGACGACCGTCGCGCTTGGACAACTGCTGACGCAGAGTGAAGAACGTCGCCAATTCCTCCGCGCGGCTTTCATCGGTAAACAAGCGGATATCGTCACCAACAGTATTGGCAGGCCAGAAACCGATAACAGCCCGCGGACGGAACCACTTCTCATCAATGATCTTCTTGAGCATAGCTTGTGCGTCAGCATAAAGCTGGCGTGCGGCTTCACCCTGCTTTTCATCGTTGAGGATCGCCGGGTAGCGGCCTTTCAGTTCCCACGTCTGGAAGAACGGAGTCCAGTCGATGTAACGCGACAATTCCTCAAGGTCGTAGCTATCGAACACCTTGGTGCCATAGAACTGCGGTTTGACCGGCTTGTAATCGCTCCAGTCAACCTTGTGGGCATTATCACGGGCACGCTGCAACGGTAGGCGCAGCTTCTCACGCTCGTTACGGGCATGGGCTTCGGCAACTTTGGCGTATTCACCGCGAATACCATCGATATAGGCAGGCTTCTGCTCGTTGGACAGCAGCGCCGACACCACACCCACGGCACGCGAAGCATCGGTGACGTAAATCGCCTGCCCCTTCTCATAACGCGGGTGGATCTTCACGGCCGTGTGCACACGGCTGGTGGTTGCGCCACCGATCAGCAGTGGGATGTCAAAACCCTGCCGCTCCATTTCGGCAGCGACATGCACCATCTCGTCCAGTGACGGCGTGATAAGACCGGAAAGACCGATGACATCCACCTTCTCGGCAATCGCCGTTTCCAGAATTTTCGAGGTCGGCACCATCACGCCAAGATCAATGATCTCGTAGTTGTTGCAGGCCAGCACGACGCCGACAATGTTCTTGCCGATATCGTGTACGTCGCCCTTCACGGTCGCCATCAGCACCTTGCCGGCAGCACTGCGTTCAGAGCCACCATTCAGACGCTTCTCTTCTTCCATGTATGGCAGCAACACGGCCACGGCCTGTTTCATGACGCGGGCGGATTTCACCACCTGCGGCAGGAACATCTTGCCGGCACCAAACAGGTCACCCACCACATTCATGCCGGCCATCAGCGGGCCTTCGATAACGTGCAGCGGACGCTCGGCGTTCTGGCGTGCTTCTTCGGTATCGGTATCGATATAGTCGGTGATGCCATTGACCAGCGCATGGGACAGACGCTTTTCAACCGGCAGCTCACGCCAGGACAAGTCCTGCACCTTGGCTTCCTTGGCACCAGAGCCACGGAAGCGTTCCGCAATTTCCAGCAGTCGCTCAGTGGCATCGTCACGACGGTTCAGCACCACGTCTTCACAGGCGTCACGCAGTTCAGCGTCGATATTGTCGTAGACAGCCAGCTGGCCGGCATTGACGATACCCATGTCCATGCCAACCTGAATGGCGTGATACAGGAACACCGCATGCATGGCTTCGCGCACCGGCTCATTTCCACGGAACGAGAAGGACAGGTTGGAAACACCGCCGGAGATATGTGTCAGCGGCATGGTCTTGCGGATGGTCTCTGTCGCCTGAATGAAGTCGACACCGTAATTATTGTGCTCTTCAATACCGGTTGCCACCGCAAACACGTTCGGATCGAAGATGATGTCTTCCGGCAGCAGACCAGCCTTTTCGGTCAGCAACTTGTAAGCACGGCTGCAAATCTCGACCTTGCGCTGATAGGTATCGGCCTGGCCAACTTCGTCAAACGCCATAACAACTACGGCAGCACCGTAATTGCGTACCAACCGTGCCTGCTCGAGAAACTTCTCCTCGCCTTCCTTCAGCGAGATGGAGTTGACGATGGACTTGCCCTGAACGCACTTCAGACCAGCTTCGATGATCTCGAATTTCGACGAATCGATCATGACAGGAACGCGGGCAATATCCGGTTCAGCAGCAATCAGGTTCAGGAACTCGACCATGGCCTTCTGGCTGTCGATCAGGCCCTCATCCATGTTGATGTCGATGACCTGCGCACCGTTTTCCACCTGATCGCGGGCAACGGTAAGTGCTGCCGTATAATCACCAGCGGTAATCAGCTTGCGGAAACGCGCCGAGCCGGTCACGTTGGTACGCTCACCGACGTTGACGAACGGAATGTCCTTTGTCAGCACGAAAGGCTCAAGGCCAGACAGCGACATGAAGGACCTGTGCTCAGGCACCTGGCGCGGCTTGTGGCCCTTTACGGCTTCGGCAATGGCGCGGATATGGTCAGGCGTCGAACCACAGCAACCGCCGACAATATTGACCAGACCGTCGCGTGCAAAACCTTCAACCTGCTTTGCCATCATCTCGGGCGTTTCGTCATACTGGCCAAATTCGTTTGGCAGGCCAGCATTCGGATAGGCGCAGATGAAGGTATCCGCAACGTCAGACAATTCCTGCAAATGCGGACGCATGGCGTTGGCACCAAGCGCGCAGTTCAGGCCGATGGTGAAGGGATTTGCGTGACGCACCGAGTTCCAGAACGCCGACGGCGTCTGCCCGGACAGCGTGCGGCCCGAAAGATCGGTGATCGTACCTGATATCATTACCGGCAAATAAATGCCCTTGGCAGCAAAACGCTCCTGGCAGGCGAAAATTGCTGCCTTCGCGTTCAGCGTGTCGAAGATCGTTTCTATCAGGATGATGTCAGAACCACCATCGATCAGACCATCGATCTGCTCGCCATAGGCAAGACGCAGATCATCGAAGGTCACGGCGCGGTAACCGGGATTGTTAACATCAGGGGAAATGGAGGCGGTACGGTTGGTCGGGCCGATGGCACCAGCCACGAAACGACGCTTGCCATCTTCGCGTTCGGCGCGCTGCGCAGCACGGCGCACGACGGCTGCACCTTCACGGTTCAGGTCATAAACAGCACCTTCCATCTCGTAGTCAGCCTGCGCGATGCTGGTTGACGAGAAGGTATTGGTTTCCAGAATATCGGCACCGGCAATCGCATAGCGATAATGAATGTCTTCAATCGCACTTGGCTGGGTCAGAATAAGAAGGTCGTTATTGCCCTTCTGATGGCAGGCGCAACCAATGAACCGGTTGCCACGGAAGTCGTCTTCCTCAAATCCCAGCCCCTGGATCTGCGTGCCCATAGCACCATCAAGGATGAGGATACGCTCACGCGCTGCCTGTTGAAGGGCTTTCAGAATTTCTGCGCCATCCTGGCGACCACCTTCTGCGCCGAACACTTCGTCAAACACGGGCACTCTCCTCATTCCAGCTTGCGGTATCGCAAGCATCAACTCACATAAAGATATGTTTATGTCAATATATCTTCAAGGCATAGCTATGGTTTCACATGATGTCGCATCATAAGAGAATGCTCTTCTGCGTGACAGCCAATAGATGAGCAGATATAGCTTTCCCCAACATGGAGGAAGACAATGCCGAAGGCCGAAACACTCTCTGCGAACTGGAGCACCCTGCCCCTGCACAGGCAATGGCTGTTGAAACAGGCGGATGGATTGCATGATTTCTTTCAATATCGTGCCGTCAATCCCAAGGGTGGTTTCTTCGATCTGAACGCCAGTGGCGCGCCTTTGCAGCCGGAAAACCCGGTTCGCGGCATTCACGCCTCTGCCCGCATGGTGCATTGTTTCGCCATTGGCCATTTGCTCGGTCGCCCCGGCTGCGGCGATATCATCGACCATGGCATGACCTATCTGTGGGAAAACCACCGTGACACACAGCATGGCGGTTATTTCTGGCAGGTCGATGACAACGGTCCGGTCGATTCGAGCAAGCAGGGTTACGGCCACGCATTTGTACTGCTGGCCGCTTCCTCCGCCAAGGTGGTCGGCCACCCGCTGGCAGATGCCATGCTCGCCGATGTGACCGAGGTTTTGGAGACCCGCTTCTGGGAAGAAAAACACGGCGCCATCAATGAGGAGTTCAACCGCGACTGGTCACCTATCGAAGCCTATCGCGGCCAGAACTCCAACATGCACCTGACCGAAGCGCTCATGGCGGCCTATGAGGTGACCGGCGAACGAAGCTATCTCGACAAGGCCGAGCGCATTGCCGACCTCATCATCAACCGCTGCGCCCGCGCGTTGGATTTCCGCGTGCCTGAGCATTTCGATGACAACTGGACGCTGAACAAGGATTATCGCGGCAACGAAATGTTCCGTCCTTCCGGCTCCACGCCCGGCCACTGGCTGGAATGGGCACGCCTCATCCTGCAATTATGGGTGCTGGGTGAGCGCAAACACGACTGGATGCCGCTTGCAGCCCAATCCCTGTTCGTGCAGTCCATGGCTCTTGGCTGGGACAGACAACAAGGTGGCTTCTTCTATACGCTGGACTGGGGCAATGTTCCCGCCAAGACGGAAAAGCTCTGGTGGCCAATGTGTGAGGCAGCCGGTGCTGCCCACTTCCTCAATGAAAATCTGCCGGCTGACGCGTTTTATGAGGACAGCTATCGCAAGATTTGGAGCACCATTGCCAACCGCTTCATCGACCACAACAATGGCGGCTGGCATGAGGAACTGACCGAAAACCTCGTTCCGGCCAATACGCTGTTCCCCGGCAAAGGCGACATTTACCACGCGCTGCAGGCCTGCCTCATTCCGCTGTTCCCAGCTGATGGCAGCCTGACCAAGGTTATTGCCGAAAAAGGTGCCCGGTTCTGAATTGATTCCGGATAACAAAAGTGCCGCGTTCCTTAGAAACACGGCACTTTTTTATGAGTAAGATTTAAAATCCGATGCTTTCTTCAAACTCATCCCAGGATTCGTACATTGCATAACGACCAATGCCGGGGATCGGCACATGACCGTAATAAGGTGACAGCTGGAATTCGGAAAATATCTCGCTTTTCCCGGCAACGGCACCAACATACATGGCAGACACCAGCCCGGTGCGGTTGGCACCATGCTCACAATGAATGAGAATGGGCTTTTCAGCGTTTTTCATGATTTCTACCAGAAGCTCAGAATCATCCTGCGTCAGCTTTTCCTTGGAACTGAGCGGAAAATCGACCAGACGAATACCGTGTGCCTTGGCCGCTTCGCTTTCGGCGTCATACCAGGCTTCGCGTTTCTCATCCCGTAGATTGATGATGGTCTTGATGCCGTAGGTTTCGGCATATGAGGTAATATCCTTGCCGCTTGGCTGTGCCGAGCGATAAAGCTCACCCGGCAGCACTTCATGGAAATTCCCGATCAACTGATTGATGCCCATATGGGCGCCGGTCAAAACAGGCAATGCGACCAGACAAACAGCCGCAATTTTTGCAATTTTCAAAATTCGCACAAACATACACTCATATACGCACGCAACAATGGCGCTTACTTGTCAGCGCACAGGCGATAAAACAAGTAAGCCATGGTTGCATTCAACGGCGTAGAGGCGTCACGATTGCGTGATGTTTTCGCCTTGGTTCCACTCGGGTAGTGGGAAAACGCGGTCATAACCCCAATTGAAAACAAATGCATAGACCATGTAAAACAGTGCGAAAGCCGCATCCATCACAAACGCTGCCCAGAGTGTGATGCCGAGATATGTCGCAATGAACGGCAACAGCACGACAAGCAGACCTGCCTCAAACAGCACCGTGTGCAGTACACGGATCGGAATGGTCTTTTCGGTCGTGCCGCGCCAGCGCGTCATCAGTACATCGAAAGACAGATTGTAAACGTAGTTCCACAGGGTGGCGAGCGTTGCACCGACAACTGCGATAACACCAATGTCTTCGATAGGTTTGTTGAACACCAGCGCGCCCAAAGGCGTAACCAGCAAAAGACCGATGATTTCGAAACTGATGGCGTGACGGATTCTGTCGCGAACGGAGCGCATGATATTCACCTGCGGGTGCTACCGGGTCGTCCCGATCAATCTTCCCGTTATGGGGGAGGCCGTCCTCTCTTGCGCCCTAAATAGGATATGATGTCGTAAATGCAACTGCTTTTCTTTGGCGAAAAGTCTGAGACAAGCGCGGGACAAACAGCGCCACGAACAGACAAAGGGCAACGGTAAACCGCTGCCCCTCGCCGCTAAAAGATTACTGTTCCAGCGCAAATGTCAGGTTTACAGTCACGGTATAGGTGTTTTCACCAGCCGCGATCGGTACGCCCGCATCCATTTCTTTCATCATGGCTGCGCGCACCATTGGCTGCGCCATCGGGCGTGGCATGTTTTCATTGATTTCAATGATACGGCCAAGCTTTACGCCAGCGGCTGCAGCAAGGGTCTTGGCTTTTTCAACCGCATTGGCAACGGCTGCCTTGCGTGCCTCCTCAACCGTCGCATCCGGTTTGTCATTGGTGAAGCTGATATCGCCACCCTGATTGATACCAAGCTTGACCGAGGTATCCATGATGCCGCCAAGCTTTGCCAAATCGCGCACCCGCACTGTCAGGCCGTTGCTAACCTGATAACCGATGATCTCAGGCGCAACATAAACGCCATCCTTTGGCTCAACCTGCTTGTAGAGCGGCTGAATGGAGAAGTTGCTGGTCTGCAGATCCTTGTCGTCAATCTTGTCAGCCTTCAGTGCTTTCAAGACTTCGGCCAGTGCCTTGCTGTTGGCATCGAGAGCTGCCGCGGCAGTGTCAGCCTGCTTAACAACGCTGAAGGAGAGAATCGCCATGTCAGGCACGATTGCCGCCTGGCCTTCGCCCGAAACATTGATAACTGCTTCGCGTGGCGTGGAGGCCTGCGCAAAGGCAACACTTGCACCCATGGGCAGTGTCGAAAAAGTCGTGAATGCCGCCAGAATCAAAGCAGTACGGGCATTTTTAGCAATCATGGAATGTCTCCTCATTATTGGATGCACCAAATCGTTGCAAGTTTGAGCGCATCACTATCCTGTGGCAATAGATTGTGAAGCCTTTACGGCAATGGCTTGTAGGTTCCCACAAATTGGTTTAGAGCCATTTTTGCGCCGATATGAACCATTGCATCCGGCGTACATGAGCACGTGTTGCTCAGTGGGCCTGTAGCTCAATGGTTAGAGCCGGCGGCTCATAACCGCTTGGTTGGGAGTTCGAGTCTCTCCAGGCCCACCAAATTTCTCCAGAACACTTCAATATCACGTATTCTCGAAACGGGGGTGCGGAAAGTTGCGGGCTGATTTGTTGAAACGCCCCATGCCTGCCCGTGAGAGCAAAGCAAGAGGCGTTCCTTTCAGGCCATCAAGGGCGGGTGGACCAGACGGCTGATGCTGTGAAATGATTAGCGGCGGATAACCGGGCAACCACGCTCATTCGCGAAGATAACGCGGTCACGGCCGTGGCGGTCAAAACCGGCGACAACAACGCGACGCGGCGAAACGTCAACAACGCGGGCACGGCGCAAGCCCATGCGGCTTGCCTTTTCTTCTGCAAACCAAGGGGAGCAATTGTCGCGTCGACGATCGCGCTCACGCTGCCAGCCATGACCACCGCCGTGGCCACCGCCGTTGTAGATACCGAAACGAATTTCCGGACCACCGGCAGAAGCTGTCGACGCGGTCGCAGAGAAACCACCAAGAGCGATGAGTGCTGCCAGACCGGCTTTTGCAAAACTATTCAACATTGTGTTTTCTCCAATTTCCTTGAGGGTTGGACCAATAACGATCCCGCATTTCCCAAGCGGTTGAAGAGAACATAGAAAGATCAGGCTGAACGGATTCAGAACCGTCCGTTCAGCTATAGTTCATTATGATTAACTCGGACGAAAATTCGAAATAAAGGATTGATTTTCATATAAAAATAAAAAGTCACGGCGATAGGTGAAGTACGATTTCACGCCGGTGAGACTGGTCTCGATGCTCGAAAAGATAGATGCCCTGCCATGTTCCCAACGCCATTCGACCTGCTGACACGGGGATACCGATGGACACCTGTGTCAGTGCTGATTTGATGTGAGCAGGCATATCATCAGGCCCCTCCATCGTATGAACAACCCAACGCATGGAAGGGTCGTTTGATGGGGGAACAAGGCGGGCAAAAAACTCCCGCAAATCTCGCTGCACATCCGGATCGGCATTTTCTTGAATCAGCAGAGAACAGGATGTATGGCGCACGAACAGCGTCAGCAGCCCGTCCTCACCGCCACAGTCTCGTATAAAAGACGCCGCCTCACGAGTAAATTCGTAAAGCCCCTGCCCTTTGGTCGAGATCACTATGGTTTTCTGCGGCATGTATTTTTTCCTGTTTTAAAATGGAACTTAAATGCTTCGGAAATGTTGATGGCCATAAGGGGCAATTTCCATAACGGGACAAACGCGTGACGACTGAAATCTTGGACCGAATTTTTGCCCCAACACAATCGAATCTTGACCGAAGGCAGTCTTCTATGTCGCGTGGCACCGACGCCATCTTCAATCGTTTCCCGCTGATAATTCATCAAAAATCATCAATTGCGACTGTGTATCCTTACGGCAGCGTGATTGCTTCAGTTCCGGTTCGTTTTGAAAGTATGGCATATGAATATCCCTGACAAACAGGTCAATCTGACCAATTGCGACAAGGAACCAATCCATATACCTGGCTTCGTACAGCCCCATGGTTGTCTGATCGCCTGTGACAAAACCATGCACACCATCATTCGCCACTCGGAAAACTGTGGTGAAATTCTGCGTGAAACTGAGAACCTGAACGGCAAACCGATTGAAAGCATTCTGGGCGATCAGGCGGTGCATGATCTACGCAACGCGCTGACCATTATGAACCGCAGCGAAAGACCGGCAGTACTGCCGGGCGTCAAAATCAAAGATGGCCTGATTTTCGACATTTCCGTGCATCGGCACAAATCTACTACAATCATCGAACTGGAGCCGGCCAGCGATGAAGTCCATCCCTTGCACTTGGCACAGCGGATGATCGAGCGGATCAAGTCGCTCAATAACATCGAAATATTTGTAGAGCGGGCCGCCAAGCTGGTAAAAGCCACGCTCGGTTATGACCGCGTAATGATCTACCGTTTTGAAGACGACGGCGCGGGCAAAGTCATCTCCGAGGCGAAAGAACGCGAGCTGGAAAGTTTTCTTGGGCAATATTTCCCCGCCAGCGACATTCCCCAGCAGGCTCGCGCGCTTTACCTGAAAAACACCTTGCGCATCATCTCCAATGCCAACGGCGATCGGGTTGCGATAAACCCGGTTCTTGATGCTTCCGGAGAACCGCTCGATCTCTCATTTGCCCATTTGCGCAGCGTTTCGCCCATTCACCTGGAATACCTGCGTAACATGGGCGTGTCGGCCTCCATGTCGATCTCCATCATTGTTGATGGTGTGCTCTGGGGCCTTATTGCCTGCCACCACTACTCGCCTCGCATGCTGTCGCTGCCAGGTCGCATCGCTGCAGAAATGTTTGGTGAGTTTTTCTCCCTGCATCTCCAGGCCCTGAAACAGAAGCGCAAACTGGACACTGCTAATCAGGCACATGCTGCACTAGATACGTTTTTGCGTATTGCAGCCCACCACACGGATATTGAGCAACTTCTCGTCGAGAGTTTCCATGACTTCACCCGGTTGATGCCATGTGATGGCGTTGGGCTTTGGTTGAAGGGCAAGTGGTACAGCCAGGGCTCTACACCGCCAGAAGATGCGATCCCGGGGCTTATCATGTTCACGACCTCAATGGTCGAAGGCGCCAAAATCTGGGCAGGTCATTGCCTCTCGCAACAGCATCCGGAAGCAGCAGCGTACAGCGATGTTGCCGCCGGAATGCTTGCCATCCCGTTGTCGCAGGTCGAAGAAAAATATCTGCTGTTTTTCCGCAAGGAATTGATCCAGACTTTGAACTGGGGAGGAAATCCGGATAAATCCTATGAAACAGGTCCTTTGGGCGACCGCCTGACCCCGCGCAAGAGCTTCGCCATCTGGAAAGAAACAGTGGAAATGCAGGCGCAACCGTGGACCGAAGCCGACCGGCAGATTGCCGAAGCCGCACGTGTTGCACTGATGGAAATCGCCTTTCACCATAGCGAACTGATGGCAGGCGAGCGCAAACGCGCCGAGGTGCGTCAGCGCATGCTGAACGAGGAGCTGAACCACCGCGTCAAAAACGTGCTGGCGATTATCAAGTCACTGGTGGGCAATCCGAAACAGCAAGGGCGCACACTGGAGGACTACATCACCTCGCTGAAAGGTCGTATACAGGCACTGTCATTCGCCCATGACCAGATCATTCGTGGTGATGGCGGTGGTGCCCTCAAAGACCTTCTGGACGCCGAGCTGACACCGCATAGCGCTGGTGAAGGCACAATCAGCCTGGACGGCCCGCATATCATTCTCGATTCGCGCGCCTTCTCCGTCATGGCGCTGGTCCTGCACGAACTTGCCACCAATGCTGCGAAATATGGCGCCCTCGCCCACAGCGGCGGACAATTGTCCGTCAGCTGGAAGCTGAACGAGGTGGGCGACTGCGCTCTGGAATGGCGCGAAGTGCTGCGTACGCCGATGATTGCGCCGTCACGCACGGGGTTTGGCACGGCACTGATCAATCGCAGCATTCCCTACGACCTCGGCGGTAAAAGCACGACGACCTATTTGCTGGATGGTTTGCAGGTGCAGATGCTGCTGCCTGCCCGACACATCTCTTCGTCAAACATCGTCGCTCCGGTTGCGAGCGAAACCAAAAACACTGCCCCATCACACCATCATAAAAAGGGTGAACCGTTGAAAGTGCTCCTCGTTGAAGACCAGATGCTGATTGCTATGGATGTTGAAAATATGCTGGAAGACAATGGTATCTTCGGCGTGGAAACAGCCACATCCTCTGGCATGGCACTGGAAAAGCTGAAAAGCTTCTCACCGGATGTCGCCATTTTGGATATCAATCTTGGCTCGGACACATCCATTCCGGTCGCACAGGAACTCTTGAGACGCAAGATTCCATTCATGTTTGCGACCGGTTATTCTGATAGCCTGGCCGTACCGGCAGAACTGACCAATGTGCCAGTTATCCGAAAACCTTATGATGAAGATGCCCTCATGTCAGAAATTGGCAGACTGTCACAAAAAGCGGAAACTGCCTGAGTGGTCGGATTTTAAGGCACCGGGAAACCACGTTTCACGACATCGGCCTGCGGCACTGCCGCCTTGCCAATCTCATACTGGAACGATGTGACGTTGAAGTTATCGAGGTCTACCTCGCAACGGAATGTGACATCGTACCAGCGGTTGCCAACGTTAAAGGCACCGCCACTCGCATCAAGCACATTGCCGGAAATCAGGCCACCCTTTTCTGAAAAAGGCACAATGCCATCCGGTCCACTGGAGCCAGAGCGTACCTGACGGATCTGCGCCAACGCCTCAATGCTGCACATTTGCACGATGCGGCGTTTGGGTGGCAAATCGCCCAGCATGGAACGCATGCCGGGATTATCAATCACCCGATTTGATAAAAGCTTTTTGGCGCTCTTTAATTTCTTTGGCGCATCGGTCTTCGGTGTCTGTGCTGCCTTTTCCTCTACCGGCTTGTCCTCGACAGGTTTTTCCTCCGGTTTGGCCTCTACCGGCTTTTCAGCAGGTTCGGTTTTGACAGGATCAGGCGGTGCCAACTCACCATCGGCAGCGGTTGGCGGCGGGTTGTCCTCGGCAGCAGCCGAGGCCGTCTCCACTGCGGCATTCTCTACCGGATTCTCGCTTGGCTCGGTTACCGTTTCGGTTGGCTTTTCCTCCAGCTCCGTAGGGTCTTCAGCGACGGAAGCGTCGTCATCGGGACTAGTGCCAGGATTATCCACGACATCGTCCTTCTGAGGCTCAGGGCGGATTGCGATTGCTGGCATTGTGGCCGCTGGCATTTTTTGCGCAGCCTCTTCGGCAGGCGGCGGAGGCGGAGGTGCAGCGGGTTGTTCCGGCTTTTCCGGTTCCTTTTCAGGCTCAGGTGGCGGCGGTGGTGGTTCTGGCTCTGGCGGCACCAGATCGACACTAATGCTTTCAGGCTCCGCCATCTCGGTCGGGAAATCCGGAAACTGCAAAAAGAACGCACCAACAAAAGCAAGGTGCAGTACGACCGATACCGGGATCGTCCATCCTTTTTGCCACCATTGTTTTTCCGGAATCTTCTGCATCACACAACATCAATAATGCAAACAAAGCCAAAGTGCGACGGCATCTCGTACAATATACCGTGCGTTCCACCCATTCGCACTTTGCCTCACATGAGCTTGAAAGCGCGCAACAAAAAACCGGCCACAAGGGCCGGTTTTTCAAAGTGCGATATTTTGCTTTTAGCTATCCAGGAACGAACGCAGCTTGCGCGAACGGCTTGGGTGCTTGAGCTTGCGAAGCGCCTTGGCTTCAATCTGACGAATACGTTCGCGTGTCACCGAGAACTGCTGACCAACCTCTTCCAGAGTGTGGTCGGTGTTCATGCCGATGCCGAAACGCATACGCAGAACGCGCTCTTCACGGGGGGTCAGGGACGCCAGAACGCGCGTGGTTGTTTCACGCAGGTTGGCCTGAATGGCAGCATCGATAGGCAGAAGCGCGTTCTTGTCTTCGATGAAGTCACCCAGATGCGAATCTTCTTCGTCACCCACTGGCGTTTCGAGCGAAATCGGCTCCTTGGCGATCTTCAGAACCTTGCGCACCTTTTCAAGCGGCATGGCCAGCTTTTCAGCCAGTTCTTCCGGTGTCGGCTCGCGACCAATTTCATGCAGCATCTGGCGCGATGTACGAACGATCTTGTTGATCGTTTCGATCATGTGCACCGGAATACGGATGGTACGTGCCTGGTCCGCAATCGAGCGGGTGATAGCCTGGCGAATCCACCATGTCGCATAGGTCGAGAACTTGTAACCACGACGATATTCGAACTTGTCCACCGCCTTCATCAAGCCGATGTTGCCTTCCTGAATAAGGTCGAGGAACTGCAGACCACGGTTTGTGTACTTCTTGGCGATGGAAATAACGAGACGCAGGTTGGCCTCAACCATTTCCTTCTTGGCGATACGCGCTTCGCGTTCACCCTTCTGCACCATCGACACAATGCGGCGGAACTCGGCAATGGAAATGCCGGTTTCGGTGGCCAGATTCTGGATTTCGAGACGGATATCGCGGATTGTCTGGTTCTCTTCGCGTGCGAAGTCCTTCCAGCCCTTGGCAACAAGGTTGGCAATCGACTTCATCCAGTTCGGATCAAGTTCGGCACCGTGATACTGCTCAAGGAAGCTGTCACGCTTCACGCCGTAGGATTCAGCCAGACGCAGCAGACGGCCTTCGTTCTGCATCAGACGCTTGGAAATGTCGTAAAGCTGCTCAACGAGGCTGTCGACGCGGTTCTGGTTCAGCGACAGCGACTTAACGGCCGTGATCAACTGATCCTTAAGTTCCTTGTACCGACGCTCCTGCCCGCTGGACAGGGTGCCTGTACAGGCCAGGCGTGCCTCAACCTGCTGGTCCTGAAGCTTGCGCAGCTTCTTGTAGGTGTCAGCAATCGTATCGAGCGTTTCCATGACCTGCGGACGCAGTTCAGCTTCCATCGCAGCAAGAGAAAGGTTCGATTCGTCATCGTCCTCTTCTTCTTCCTCGAGTGGCAGGCCTTCACCGCCGACATTGGTCACATCGTCATCGCTGACGCGTGCACGGCGTGTCTTTTCTTTTTCTTCGGCAGCCTTGCGATCAGCCTCGATCTTTTCAGGGCTCTGGAACTGCGGGGCAGCCTTCGCCTCAGGACCGGAATAGGTCGTTTCGAGGTCGATGATTTCGCGCAGCAGTGTTGTGCCTTCGTTGAGTTCATCGCGCCAGATAATCAGCGCCTGGAACGTCAACGGGCTCTCACAGAGACCGGAGATCATTGTTTCGCGGCCAGCTTCGATGCGCTTGGCAATGGCAATTTCGCCTTCGCGAGACAGAAGCTCTACCGAACCCATTTCGCGCAGATACATGCGCACCGGATCGTCTGTACGATCGGTCGGTTCTTTCTTCTTCGCCGTCGCCAGTGCCGTGCCGCTGGACGTGCTCAGCTCACCGCCTTCGGATTCCTCCGCTTCGGTATCGCCGTCCTCGTCATTATTGCTGGCTTCTTCGGCTTCTTCATCCTCGACAACATTGATGCCCATATCGGACAACATTGCCATCGTGTCTTCGATCTGCTCCGACGTCACCTCTTCGGAAGGCAGAACAGAGTTCAGCTCATCCATCGTGACATAGCCGCGCTTCTTTGCGGCCTTGATCATTTTTTTGACCGCGTCATCGGAAAGATCGAGAAGCGGACCGTCCGTCGCACCGTCGCGTTCGTTTTCTGCTTCTTCGTTTTCTTTGACTTTGGTTGCCATCTATCTCGTCGCTTTCCCTGACGCTAACATGCCGTTCGCTCCAAACCTGTTGCCTTGGTAGGCATCAGGTGTGAAGCGAATCACTGTCACACACCTAACGGAATGATATTTAATTGCCGATTAACCACGACGGCCGTCAGCGTCAAACAATGCGTTCGCATGCAGAAGTGCTCGCTAATGCCGTTCTGATCCACCAAGGGCCATTCCACCTTATTTACCTGAATTGGTGATTCCCGCTATTTCTCATCCAGTCAAGCCTTTCCGGCACAACAGACCACGAAAAGTCAAAAAAGCCGATAATAACAAGGCATTTTACGGGCAGTCACCGACTTATCCACTATTTAGGAAACAGAAGGGTTAAAACAAGCCCCAGAGAAGAACTCAAGGCCTATCTCTTATCAACTGCGTCCAAATGCCGGTCCTTTCACCCGTCCGGACATCACACCGAAACCATCAATAATCGCTTCCTGGTTCTCCATTCGGGTGATTTCGAGCTGAACCTCATTAAGCGCCCGCATCAATTGAACAACGCGATCACCATCGCCCGCTTCGGTTGCTTCGGCAATCTCACGCTGTTGTTCTATTTTCTGCCAACGCAGCACTTTGGTGCGTTTATGCAAGGCCAGCGCCTGATTATAGCCTTCGCGCGCATCTTCCGGCGCAGCATCGACGGTCGCCGTCCAAAGACGCGCGTTGCGAACCTGCTGCTCCATCGCCTTCAGCAACACACCGAAGCCTTGGCCCTCCAGCCGCTCCATCATGCCTTCGCGTGACAGGCGCTCGGCACTTTCAGCCGCGTAGGTCAAAACCTGCGACCAAAGCCGCTGCAAATCACGGTTTTCATAATCAATGGCGGCAATCTCGTCATATTCCTCCAGCAGCAGCACTGGATGATTGACAATGGTAATGGCCAGCACGCTTTCGCGCAGCGCAGGCGTTGCCTGATATCCCTTGACCAGGCCTGACTGCACAAGGCGGTCGGAGAAGCTGGAAGACGCCGCACCGCCACGTCCTGCACCACCAGCCCCAGCAGCACGCCCGCCAGCACCTGCACGTGGCTGTGCGCCATTACGGCGCATCTGCCCACCCTGCGATGGGCCACGCTGGAACTGCGGCTGGAAAAAGCCGTTCAACCGGTCGCGCATGTCCTGCTGGTAGTGACGACGCACGCTTTCATCTGCAATGACAGTCACGATCTGTTTCAGGCGATTTTCAAGTTCGGCCCGCTTTTCCGGCGTATCGAAGCTCATGGCTGCCGTCTCACGGCTCCAGATCATCGCCGCCAGCGGCTTGGCTTCAGCCATGACGCGGTCGAAAGGTGCCCGCCCCTCATGACGCACCAAATCATCCGGGTCCTTGCCATCGGGCAACAGTGCGAAACTGACCGAACGTCCCGGCTTGATATGCGGCAACGCCAAATCTGCAGCGCGGTTGGCAGCGCGAATACCCGCACCATCACCATCAAAGCACAACACCGGCTGCGGCGACATTTTCCAGAGAAGTTCAAGCTGATTTTCAGTCAACGCAGTGCCAAGCGGTGCAACGGCATTTTCAATACCGGCCTGATGCAACGCGATAACGTCCATATACCCTTCGACGGCAATGACCGTTCCACCGGACTGTTGTCCCGGTGTCTGGCTGGCGCGCCTGGCTCTGGCGAAATTGTAAAGCACATTGCCCTTGTGAAAGAGCTCGGTCTCATTGGAGTTCAGGTATTTGGCCAAGGCATCCTGCGACATGGCACGACCACCAAAGGCAATCACCTTCTCGCGTGATGACAGGATCGGGAACATGATGCGATCGCGAAACCGGTCATAGGACACCGGCACGTTTTCATGCACCACCAGGCCGCAGGCCTCCATCTGATCCTTGCCGACACCTTTGCCAGCCAGATATTCCTTCAATGTATTGCGCCCTTCCGGGGCAAAACCCAGTCGAAAGGTCTCGATGGTGCGACCTGTCAGTCCGCGGTCGCGCAGATAGGCTCTCGCCTTGGCACCAGCTGCGGTCTGCAACTGGTCCTGAAAGAATACGGTCGCCATTTCCATGACGTCCTGCAGTGAGGCTCGCTCACGCTCGCGCCGCTCAGCCTGCACATCCGGCTGCGGCATGGCAACACCTGCCATATCGGCAATCTGTTGCACGGCTTCTGGGAAATTGAGACCATCCAGATCGGTCAGAAAACGGAAATGGTCACCGGACACGCCACAACCAAAGCAGTGGTAGCGGCCCTTGCGGTCCTCGCAGTGGAAGCTTGGGCTTTTTTCACCATGGAACGGGCAGCAGGCCCAGAAGTCACCGCGCGACGGATTGCTCTTCTTCCTGTCCCACGTCACGCGCCGCCCGATAACATCAGAGATGTTAACGCGGTCACGTATTTCATCGAGAAAGGAATTCGAAAAGCGCATCTGAAACCTCGGCAAGCCTTCCATATAAGCGCGTCAAAGACATTATATCAACAATGGCGAAAGGTAATGCCCACTATTCACAGGGGGGATACATTTCCTTCGGACCAAGGGAAATTACGGTGCAGATTTCCTTGGGTAGAGACGCTGCTGGAAGGAAATAAAAAAAGGCAGGGCACACACCCTGCCTTCCACAATAACATTTTTGGCTGAAATTACTTCAGCAAATCCTTGACCATGCCGGATGCCTTGGCAAAATCGATCTGGCCCGGATATTTTTCCTTCAGCACGTTCATGCACTTGCCCATGTCACGCAGACCGGCTGCACCGGTTTCGCTGATCACAGACTGGCAAAGCTCACGCACTTTTTCTTCCGGAATCTGCTCCGGCATGAAACCGCGAATAACCGCGATTTCCTCACGCTCCTGCGTAGCAAGCTCGGGACGGTTGGCGCCATCATAAATGGTGGCAGACTCGTCACGCTGCTTGATCATCTTGGTGAGGATCTGCATGATTTCGTCATCCGAGACCGGGTCTTTGCCAACACCACGGTTGGCGATATCACGGTCCTTGATCGCCGTCTGGATAAGCCGGATGGTGCCAGTGCGGCGCGCATCTCTTGCCTTCAGCGATTCTTTCAGCTCATTTGCGAAAATATCGCGCATCATGGTCTCAATTCTCCTTCGAAAAGCGTTGTTTTGCCTGTCTCGTCAGGCCGCTTTTCCGTGTTATTTTTGGCGTTCTCTTAGACGAGCGAACAACACCCCGCAAATCAATTACACAACCCGTTGAATTTCATGGGCTTTAATTCCACGTAATCCACAAGGCTATGGTTGACCGCCAGCGTCGCTTTGTCTATTTTCCGGCACCTGCACGAGATTTTAATCAAGGGTACTGTCGCGAGGATTTCGCGCGCCCTTGCCTGCGACCAGAGATGGCCCTTGATCCGTCACCTTTCAAGAGGTGAGCGGTTGCGCGAGGGCGGAAACGGAACGGATATGACCGCAACAACTCCATGGACCACCCGCAAACCAACTGCCATGCTCGTTCTTGCCGACGGCACAGTCATTGAAGGCTTCGGCATCGGCGCAACTGGCAAGGTTCAGGCCGAAGTCTGCTTCAACACGGCACTGACCGGTTACGAGGAAATCCTCACCGATCCGTCCTACCTTGGCCAGATTGTTACGTTCACCTTCCCGCATATCGGCAACGTTGGTACCAATGATGAAGACATCGAAGACCTGACACCGGCGGCACGCCGCGGTGCGGTTGGCGTTATCTTCAAGGCCGACATCACCGACCCATCCAACTACCGCGCCGCCAAGCACCTCGATGCATGGCTGAAGGCCCGTGGCATCATCGGCCTGTGCGGCATCGACACACGCGCACTGACTGCATGGATCCGTGAAAACGGTGCACCAAACGCCGTCATCGCCCACGACCCGAACGGCGTTTTCGATATCGACGCGCTGAAGACTGAAGCCAAGGCATGGAGCGGTCTGGTCGGTCTCGACCTCGCCATTGAAGCCACATCCGGTCAGTCTTCCGTCTGGACCGAGACACCTTGGGTATGGAACGAAGGTTACGGCACGCTCGGCGAAGCTGATGCCAAGTACCACGTCGTCTGCGTTGACTTCGGCGTAAAGCGTAACATCCTGCGCCTGTTTGCCGGCCTTGACTGCAAGGTCACTGTCGTTCCTGCCAAGACCTCTGCCGAAGACATTCTGGCTCTGAAGCCCGACGGTGTGTTCCTGTCCAACGGTCCTGGCGACCCGGCTGCGACCGGAGAATATGCCGTTCCTGTCATTCAGGATTTGATCAAGTCCGAGCTGCCGCTTTTCGGCATCTGCCTCGGCCACCAGATGCTTGGTCTGGCGCTTGGTGCAAAGACTGAAAAGATGCATCAGGGCCACCACGGCGCCAACCACCCGGTCAAGGACTTTACCACCGGCAAGGTGGAAATCGTGTCCATGAACCACGGCTTTGCAGTCGACACGAAGTCGCTGCCGGAAGGCGTTGAAGAGACTCATATTTCGCTGTTCGACGGCACAAACTGCGGCCTGCGCGTTGTTGGCAAGCCGGTGTTCTCGGTACAGCACCACCCGGAAGCATCCCCTGGCCCGCAGGACAGCCACTACCTGTTCCGCCGCTTCGTCAATCTCGTTCGCGAGAAAAAGGGTGAAGCCGCTCTGGCAGAGCGTTGATACGACTCTCTAAAAATCAACAGATATAAAAAAGGCCCGCGTCACGCGGGCCTTTCTTTATGTAGCATTTCAAAAATGTCTCAGATGGCAATGGCCTGTTTCTGCCGCTGCACCAGCGCGATGAAACGCCATGACAGGGTAATGGAAGCTACGGTCAGGCCAACAAGAATGCCGTACCAAACGCCCTCGCCGCCAAGCCCCAGCGGGAAACCGAGAACCCAGGCCAACAGGAAGCCGACCGGCCAATAGGAAATCAGCGCCATGATCATTGGCACGCGTGCATCTTTCAGGCCGCGCAGAAGGCCGCTGGCAATTGCCTGCAACCCATCCATCAGCTGGAAAATACCGGCAATGATCACCAGCTTCGCCGCATAGTCGAGAACCGCCGGTACATTCGGCAGGTGTTCATTGAGGAACCAGCGGCTGAGATATTGCGGTGCTGCGGCAAACAGAACGCCGCCGGCAATGGCAATGATGCAGGCCAGTGCACTGACCATGATCGCTGCTCGAACCAGATTGGGATAGTCCCCCTGCCCGTAAGCAATACCGACCCGCACCGTTGCTGCCTGCGACAGACCAAGCGGGATCATGAAGGCAATCGAGGCCAGTTGCAGCGCGATACCGTGGGCAGCAAGCTCTGTTGTTCCGATCTGTCCCATCAAAATGGACGCGGCACTGAACAGCGACACCTCGGCCAGAATGGTGACGCTGATTGGCAAACCAAGACGCAGCACTTCAAGCAGCGCCTGCCAGTCCGGCCGCCAGAAACGAACAAAGACCTCGTATTGACGCATTTCCTCGCGGCTTTGCACAAACGCAGCCAAGCAGACGAAGCTGAGGGTCTGCACGATGACGGCGACGATTGCGGCACCGTTCATGCCAAGCGCAGGAAAGCCGAAATGCCCGAGCACCAGACCGTAAGCGAGGATACCATTCACCACGAGCGTCAGGATGGTGATGTAAAGAACGACGCTGGCCTTGCCGACGGCGCTGACCAGACCACGCATCACGTAAAACAACAGACCCGGCAGAAGACCGTACTTGGTGATGCCGAGATAATCCCCCGCCAGCCTTGCCACTTCGGCATTCTGACCGAAACCAAGCAGGATACGCTCTGCATTCATGAAGAATGGCAGCACCAAAAGCCAGTAGACGATGGCAACCCACATGCCCATGCGCAGCGAGCGGCGCGTCGAGCGTACGTCACCGCGACCGAAAGCCTGCGCAATCATTGGCACAACGGCAATCGAGAAACCGGAGCCGAAGATAAACAGCACAAAGAAGAACTGTCCGGCCAGAACCATGGCTGCCAGTTTTTCAGCGCCAAGCTGACCGACAATCACCATATCCGTCGTGTGAATGCCCAACTGCGCGAGCTGCGCGCCAATCAATGGGATACCCAGCGCAAGCGTGGCTCTCAGATGGGATGACCAGGATTGCGCGCCGGTTTGAACACTGCCTGAAACAACGGACGAGGACATGCGGCACCTTCTCAAAATAAAAGCCGCTTCCACGGAAACGGGAAACGGCGTTGGCCTAATCCATAAAATATTCGGCGTACCGATGCAACCAAGCAATGCAAATGCACAAAAAAATGGCAAAAATCAAAACGACAAGCAGTCTTGAGTGTTCGCAAATAATTTCACGCTACAGTCAAACTACATTTACAGTTTTGAAATAACGCAAAAGCTAAAACAGCCACATATAACTGGCCCGCATGATGCGTGTATACAACGCCGTTACCCGGCATGATTGTCTCGCCCTCCGAATTCGGTCCGTTCATCCGGCCAAAAGTCGCGAATACCTATAAGGGAAGCTGCGCTTGTCTATTAAATCTAGCCTTATGACGCGCATTATTATCGCTGCGTCGCTCGTTGTCGTGACGGCTTTTGCCGGTTTTTCCGTCTATATCGACGCGCTGCAACGGGAAGCCACGACGACTTCCGTTGCCCGCAACATTGACGCCGCCGGCAAACAGGCGGCGCAAAGCATCGCCAACTGGCTGAACGGCCGCGTGATGTTGACCGATGTCGTCACCAAAGCCATGGCCAAAGCACCGGACGAAGATGCCAAGCTGAACGTGCTGCAAAATGATGTCCTGACCGGCCAGTTCATGTCGACCTATTTTGGCGACAGCGC
The DNA here is from genome assembly GCF_024810055.1 of Rhizobium sp. BIGb0125. Lineage (NCBI taxonomy): Bacteria > Pseudomonadati > Pseudomonadota > Alphaproteobacteria > Hyphomicrobiales > Rhizobiaceae > Rhizobium > Rhizobium sp. BIGb0125. Next base: position 684,680 of record NZ_JANUDV010000001.1, on the reverse strand, counting down.
GACCGGCGTGTTCACCACATGGCCGAGATTGCCTTTGCCAGAAGGATATGATCCACGGACCCGCCCATGGTACCAGGATGCCGTGAAAGCGCAGAAGACCGTGCTGACAGAGCCATATTCCGACGCCTCAACAGGCGGCCTGATTATCACTGCCGCCTCGCCTGTCATGATCAACGGCCAATTGGCTGGTGTGACCGGCAGCGACTTCTCGCTTAACTCGCTGGTGACGATGATCAAGTCGGTTGAAGTCGGCACCGACGGTTACGCCTTCCTGGTCAGCAAGGATGGCAAGATACTCATTCACCCGGACGCGAACTTCGTCAACAAGACGCTGACCGACCTGTTCCCGACAGCAACGCCAAGTATTGCCTCAACAATCACTGAAACGGCAATCGACGGCAAAGCCAAGCTCACCAGCTTCATTCCAGTCACCGGCCTGCCGTCTGTTGAATGGTATGTCGGCTTTGTTGTGGATAGCGGCGTTGCTTACGCCTCGATTTCACAGTTCCGTGTCGCCGCAATCATTGCCACCACGCTTGCAGTTATCGGCATGATCGGTTTCCTCGCCTTCCTGCTTGGCCGACTGGTGATCACGCCGGTGACACAGATGACCGCTGCCATGCAGAACCTGGCCTCCGGCCACCTGTCCATCACCATTCCCGGTCAGGATCGCACCGACCAGATCGGTTCGATGGCCGCAGCCGTTGCCGTGTTCCGGACCAACGCACTGGAAAGACAGCGCCTGGAAACCGAAGCCTCTGAATCCCGTTCACTGTCCGAACAGGAACGCGACCAGCGCGAAAGAACTGCAGCCAAGGACAGTGCCGACATTCAGTTTGCCGTTGATGCACTGGCAAAGGGCCTTGAACATCTCTCCAATGGCGATCTGCAATACCGCATTTCGACACCATTCGTTGCGCGTGTTGACCGTCTGCGTGAAGACTTCAACAACTCCATCACCAAGCTCAACGATGCTCTGACCAATGTTGGCCAGAATGCCCGCGCCATCGATGCCGGTGCAACGGAAATCCGCCACTCGGCCGATGACCTTGCCCGCCGCACCGAACAGCAGGCAGCGTCTGTTGAACAAACCGCAGCCGCCCTTGAGGAAATTACAACCACCGTCAAGGATGCTGCCCAGCGCGCCGAAGAAGTTGGAAAACTGGTTGACCGCACCCGCAACAATGCTGAACAGTCCGGCCACGTCGTTAATGACGCCGTGCGCGCCATGGAAGGCATCGAACATTCGTCGACCGAGATTTCCAAGATCATCGGCGTCATCGACGAGATTGCCTTCCAGACCAACCTGCTGGCACTGAACGCCGGCGTGGAAGCCGCCCGTGCCGGGGAAGCCGGTAAGGGTTTTGCGGTGGTTGCGCAGGAAGTTCGTGAACTGGCGCAGCGCTCTGCGACGGCCGCGAAGGAAATCAAGGCGCTGATCAGCACCTCGACCGCTCAGGTACAGGAAGGTGTGACGCTGGTTGATAATGCCGGCAAGGCACTGGAAGCCATCGTTACGCAGGTGCAGGAAATCAACCTCCATATCAATGCGATTGTCATTGCCACCCGCGAACAATCGACCGGCCTGTCGGAAATCAACACCGCCATCAACACCATCGACCAGGGCACACAGCAGAATGCCGCCATGGTCGAAGAACAGACCGCCGCCAGCCACGGCCTTGCCTCGGAAGCGGCATCGCTCAATGAGCTGTTGGCGCAGTTCAGACTGGGCATGCAGCAGACACAACACAAGTCTTACAGCCGCGCAGCCTGATCAGACAAAACGTGGCCGCCCAAAGCGGCCACGTCCTTCTTTTTATGCGCTCTCCTACCCTCGTCTCAAAGATCATGACCGGGAGCTGCAAAGCCTCCAAACTGCACTTGCCGAACCCTAAAAAAGCCGACACCTTGCCAGACGACATAGAGAGTCGGGAGAGCGGGAATGTCGGAGATTATTTGGCGCGGCGTGGTCATGGGCATAGGCGGAACCATCCTCATGGATATCTGGGCCATTATTCTCCATTTCGTCTTCAAGCAGCCCGCTCCGAATTGGGGACCTCCCGGTCGCTGGTTCTGGCACCTGCCCAAGGGCAAGGTTTTTCACGACAGCATCGCCAATGCGACACCTTACAAAAACGAAGTGGCACTTGGCTGGTTTATGCATTACGCCATTGGCGTTCTCTATGGCATCCTTCTGGCGTTGGTCGTGACACCACTATGGTTTGCTGAGCCACACTTCATCCAGCCGTGGATCGTCGGCATCGTGACCGTTGGTGCTGGCTGGTTTCTGCTTCAACCGGGCCTGGGCCTGGGATGGGCAGCCTCCAAAACTCCAAACCCGACCAAAGTGCGCGTGTTGAACCTTGTTGCGCATACTATTTTTGCGCTCGGCATGTTTTTGTCAGCGCTGCTGCTTGCCGGTTAATTGGCTCTCTGGCCCGTCAAACTGAACCGGATATGCCAGTTCAGTTGTTTTACGCGATCATCCCGTCGACACCTATGACTTCAGTGCAACTCAGGTGACACCTCACGAGTTTGCAGCAAAATGCGTGTCTGCACGGGAGGATAAAATGGAACTGACATTCACGGTGTCCGCCAGAATATCAAAACCGGTTCATGAGGTTTTCGAGGCAGTTGCCGATCCAAAGAAATTGTCCGGTTATTTCACAACCGGTGGCGCCAAGGGCAGGCTTGAAACCGGCACCACCGTCAGCTGGGATTTCCAAGATTTTCCCGGCGCATTTCCCGTTGAGGTCATCATGGCCGAGCAGGACAGGCAAATAATCCTGCAATGGCAGGCCAATGAAGAAGGCGTCGACGAGGCGGGCAGTTACAACACCACGGTGACAATCAGCTTTGAACCGATCGGTGATGACAGGACGCTTGTCAGCATTACCGAAAACGGCTGGCGAGAAACGCCAGCCGGGTTGAAAGCATCCTATGGGAACTGTCAGGGCTGGTCGCAAATGCTGTGCGCCCTGAAGGCCTACCTGGAATACCGCATCAATCTGCGCGAAGGCATGTATAAATGACCGTCAGATATCGGTGTTGAACGTATCACAGTCAGCAACGCGACCAGTGTCGTAACCACGCTTGAACCATGTCATGCGCTGTTGCGACGTGCCGTGGTTGAAACTGTCGGGCACAACATAACCTTGCGACTGCTTTTGCAGTGTATCGTCACCGATCTGATGGGCAGCATTGAGCGCTTCTTCGAGGTCGCCGGTATCGAGAATACCTTCCTGCTCGGTGAATTTTGCCCAGATGCCGGCGTAGCAATCGGCCTGCAACTCAACCCGCACCGACATGCGATTGGCGTCCACCTGGCTCATCGACTGACGACGACGGTTGAACTCCGGCAACACACCGGTAAGGTTCTGCACGTGATGGCCGACCTCATGTGCAATCACATAGGCCTGCGCAAAGTCGCCGGCAGCGCCAAAGCGCTGGTCCAGTTCACGGAAGAATGTCGTATCGAGATAGACCTTGCGATCCCCCGGGCAATAGAACGGACCAGTTGCCGCAGACGCATATCCACAGGCCGAAGACACCTGACCGGAAAACAGCACCAGTGTCGGTTCCTGATAGGTCTGACCCGCAGACTTGAAAATGCCGCTCCAGGTATTTTCGGTTTCAGCCAACACAACGCGGACAAAGGCCGTGGTGTCGTCGGTGGAATTGCCTTGTGGACGAGTGCCTGTCTGCTGCGTTGAGCTATCCCCCATCATGCCCTCACCGCCAGACAGCAGGGTAAGCGGGTTGATGCCGAGAAACCAGCTGACGAGAAGGATGACCAGAAGGCCGCCTATACCGATTCCACCACCAGTGCGCCTGCCGCCCGAAGGAATTCGAAACCCGGTGCGGCTGAAAGGATCATTGCCCAAACCGCCCCGACCTGCTGACATATCACGTTTGTCTTCGACGTTGTCAGACTGACGGCGCCCTTTCCATTCCATGGTCGTTTATCTCCCGACAGAAAATAACGCTAATATATGTCTTGTGTTGTATCAGCGAATTGAGATCATGGAAATGAAGTTGCTCCATGAAATGCATGTCAGATATGCGAATGCATATTTCCTGTCGATTTTTAAACTTTCGGGGTTCCGTTCGTTAAAACATTTGCCTATAAGCCGCTTCTAGCCTGAAAATATTTGAAATTGCGCGCCCCGGCCGGTGAACCTTCACCATGGCCGTTTTTTGCGCAACACGAGAAGCGGAACGAGAGCCATGCCGAAGCGCCAAGATATCAAGTCCATCCTAATTATCGGCGCGGGACCGATTGTTATCGGTCAGGCTTGCGAATTTGACTATTCCGGCACGCAGGCGTGTAAAGCGCTGAAAGAGGAAGGCTACCGCGTCATCCTCGTCAACTCCAACCCGGCAACGATCATGACGGATCCGGGTCTTGCAGACGCCACTTACGTTGAGCCAATCACTCCCGAAGTCGTGGCCAAGATCATCGCCAAGGAGCGCCCCGACGCGCTTCTGCCGACCATGGGTGGTCAAACGGCTCTCAACACCGCGCTCTCTCTCAAGCGCATGGGTGTTCTGGACCGCTACAACGTCGAAATGATCGGCGCAAAGCCTGAGGCAATCGACAAGGCTGAAGACCGCGCCCTGTTCCGCGAAGCCATGGCAAAGATCGGCCTTGAAACACCGCGCTCGATGCTGGCCAATGCCACCGAGATCAAGGACGCCGACCGCAAGAAACACGAAGCTGCCCGTGCAGAACTGAAGGCCAAGCTTTCCGGATCTGATCTGGACAAGGCACTCGACGATCTGGAAAACCAGTGGAACCTGGGCGAAACAGATCGCAAGCAGCGCTACATCAGCCACGCAATGGCCATTGCCGCACAGGCAATTGATGTTGTTGGCCTGCCCGCCATCATTCGCCCATCCTTCACTATGGGCGGCACCGGCGGCGGTATTGCTTATAACCGCTCGGAATTCTTTGAGATCATCGGCGGCGGTCTCGATGCATCGCCAACCACTGAAGTGCTGATCGAAGAATCCGTACTCGGCTGGAAAGAATATGAAATGGAAGTGGTCCGCGACAAGGCGGACAATTGCATCATCATCTGCTCGATTGAAAACATCGACCCGATGGGCGTTCACACCGGCGATAGCATCACCGTGGCTCCAGCCCTGACGCTGACGGACAAGGAATACCAGATGATGCGCAATGCATCGATCGCGGTATTGCGCGAAATCGGTGTGGAAACAGGCGGCTCTAACGTTCAGTTCGCGGTTAACCCGAAGGATGGCCGCCTCGTCGTCATCGAAATGAACCCACGCGTGTCGCGTTCGTCTGCGCTGGCCTCCAAGGCCACCGGCTTCCCGATCGCCAAGGTCGCTGCAAAGCTCGCCATCGGTTACACGCTGGACGAACTGGACAACGACATCACCGGTGGTGCGACCCCGGCCTCGTTCGAACCATCGATCGACTACGTCGTCACCAAGATCCCGCGCTTTGCCTTTGAAAAGTTCCCAGGCGCGTCGCCAATCCTCACCACGGCCATGAAGTCGGTTGGTGAAGTCATGGCGATCGGCCGTACATTTGCAGAATCGCTGCAGAAGGCGCTGCGCGGCATGGAAACCGGCCTGACGGGTCTCGATGAAATCGAAATTCCGGGCTACGAAGAAGGCGAAGGCTCCAAGAACGCTATTCGCGCCGCTATTGGCACACCGACACCGGATCGTCTGCGCATGGTTGCCCAGGCTCTGCGTATGGGCATGTCCGAAGAAGAAGTGCACGAAAACAGCAAGATCGACCCATGGTTCATCGCGCAGTTCAAGGCGATCGTCGACACCGAGGCCCGCATCCGCGAACATGGTCTGCCGACCGACGCTGAAAACCTGCGCGCGGTGAAGGCCATGGGCTTCTCCGACGCGCGTCTTGCCAGCCTGACCAACAAGCGTCCAAAGGAAGTTGCCGAGCTTCGCAACAGCCTCAACGTACGCCCGGTCTTCAAGCGCATCGACACCTGCGCTGCTGAATTCGCTTCGCCAACCGCATACATGTATTCGACCTACGAAGCGCCATTCGTTGGTGCACTGCGCTCGGAAGCAGAAGTGTCCGACCGCAAGAAGGTCGTCATCCTCGGTGGCGGTCCTAACCGTATCGGTCAGGGCATTGAATTCGACTATTGCTGCTGCCATGCCGCCTTCGCACTGAAGGATGCAGGCTTTGAAGCCATCATGATCAACTGCAACCCGGAAACCGTGTCGACCGACTATGACACCTCCGACCGTCTGTATTTCGAGCCGCTGACTGCGGAAGACGTGATCGAAATCATGCGCGCCGAGCAGGAAAAAGGTGAATTGGTTGGCGTTATCGTGCAGTTCGGCGGCCAGACGCCGCTGAAGCTGGCTGAAGCGCTCGAAAAGAACGGTATCCCGATCCTCGGCACAGCGCCTGACATGATCGACCTTGCAGAAGACCGTGACCGCTTCCAGAAGCTGTTGATGAAGCTGGACCTCGCCCAGCCAAACAACGGTATCGCTTACTCGGTTGAGCAGGCGCGTCTGGTTGCCTCTGAAATCGGCTTCCCGCTGGTTGTTCGTCCATCCTACGTTCTGGGTGGCCGCGCCATGCAGATCATTCATTCGGAAAGCCAGTTGCAGGCCTACCTGCTCGACACGGTTCCAGGCCTCGTACCTGAAGACATCAAGCAGCGTTACCCGAACGACAAGACCGGCCAGATCAACACGCTGCTCGGCAAGAACCCGCTATTGTTCGATAGCTACCTGACCAACGCGGTTGAAGTGGACGTGGATGCACTGTGCGATGGCGAAAACGTCTTCGTATCGGGCATCATGGAGCATATCGAAGAAGCCGGCATCCACTCCGGTGACTCCGCCTGCTCGCTGCCAGTTCGTTCGCTGTCGAACGAAATCGTTGACGAGCTGGAACGTCAGACCACGGCTCTTGCCAAGGCATTGAATGTTGGCGGCCTGATGAACGTGCAATACGCCATCAAGGACGGCACGATCTACGTTCTCGAAGTCAACCCACGCGCATCGCGTACCGTGCCATTCGTTGCCAAGACCATCGGCGCACCGATTGCCAAGATCGCGGCCCGCGTCATGACCGGCGAAAAGCTTGATGCAGCGATTGCGGCTTACGGCGAAAAACCAGATCCACGCAACCTGAAGCACATTGCCGTCAAGGAAGCCGTCTTCCCGTTTGCTCGTTTCCCTGGCGTCGACATTCTGCTCGGACCGGAAATGCGCTCGACCGGTGAAGTCATCGGCCTCGACACCGACTTCGCACTGGCCTTTGCCAAGGCGCAGCTTGGTGCTGGTGTGGATCTGCCTCGCTCAGGCGCCGTGTTCGTATCGGTTCGTGACGAAGACAAGGAACGTGTTCTGCCAGCCATCCGCATTCTCGTGGAAATTGGCTTCAAGGTTCTCGCAACCGGCGGCACCCAGCGCTTCCTCGCAGAACAGGGTATTGAAGCCGAAAAGATCAACAAGGTTCAGGAAGGTCGTCCGCACATCGAAGACGCCATCCGTAACCGTCAGGTCCAGCTGGTCATCAACACCACCGACAGCAACAAGGCGATCTCCGACTCGAAGTCGCTGCGTCGCGCAACGCTGATGCAGAAGGTGCCTTACTACACCACTATGGCTGGTGCAGAGGCCGCAGCCCTCGCCATCAAGGCGCTGAAGGCCGGCAACCTCGAAGTCAGACCGCTGCAAAGCTACTTCTGATCCTTTGTGATACCATCAACCGGCCAACAGCAATGTTGGCCGGTTTTCTTTTGCCCGCAATTTGAAAACCGATGAGTGCGAGGATCGACATGACCAACAAGATGGAAGTTCTGAACGAACGCCTGTTCAGCGTGGATCGCGACACCCTATTTCGCGCCTTCGCAGACACCGAGTTGTTGTCGCTTTGGTGGGGACCAGATGGTTTTACCAACCGCATCGGCAAATTCGATTTCAGACCCGGCGGCACATGGCAGATTACCATGACGGCCTCCAACGGTACCGACTTCCACAATATATCGACGTTCCGGGAAATCACGGTGCCCGAGCGTATTGTCTTTGAACATCACGAGCCAATCCACGTCTACACCATGGAAATAGACTTCACAGAGCAGATCGGCGGCACCCAGCTCAACTGGCGTATGTTGTTTGATGCGACAGAAGAAAACCTCGAGTTGAAGAAGTTCATTGCCGCTGCCAATGAACAGAATTTCGACCGGCTGGAAAATCTTTTGCTGCAGATTTCGCAAGATCAATAATCTCCATGATATCGTCACAGCCTTGCAGCCGGATTGAACGGGCGAAGGTCTAGCCCGAGTTTGATACTTGCCAATTTTGCAATTTCAGGAAAATCTCTCGCCAATGCGGGAGGAACGACATGACGGACACACCATCAGTGCAGGATCACGCCAGCAAGCGTGAATGGATCGGCCTCTGTGTCCTGTCGATTGCCTGCCTGATCTATTCCATGGATCTGTCGGTGCTGTTTCTGGCAATGCCGGCAATCGTCGCAGACCTTGATCCGAATGCCAGTGAGCTGCTGTGGATCAACGATATCTATGGCTTCATGGTCGCTGGTTTTCTGGTGACCATGGGCACATTGGGCGATCGGATCGGTCGTCGCAAACTGCTGCTGATCGGCGCATTTGCATTTGGTGTGGCCTCAGCGCTGGCCGCCTTTTCCGACACAGCCCAACAGTTGATCATATCGCGGGCGCTGCAGGGCATTGCCGGTGCCACAGTTGCGCCATCCACCCTGTCGCTCATCGTCAATATCTTCAAGAACGAGGCCGAACGAAACCGCGCCATCAGCATCTGGGGATCTGCATTTGCACTTGGCGGCCTGATAGGGCCGCTGATTGGCGGTTTGCTGTTGGAGTATTTTCATTGGGGGTCAGTATTTCTGATCAACATCCCGGTGATGTTGTTTCTACTGATCATCGCACCGTTCATTTTACCGGAATACAAGAGCGATGAGGCGGAAGGCATTGATCTGCCTAGCGTTCTTTTATCACTCGCAACCGTGCTGCCAATCATCTACGGTTTCAAACACATGGCGGCAGATGGTTTTGCACTCATCCAGTTGTTGCCCGTCGCAATTGGCCTGTTGGTTGGCGTGTTTTTTATCCGCCGTCAACAACGCCTTAGCCACCCGCTGATTGATCTCAAACTGTTCCGCATTCCGGCGTTTACAGCATCATTAATGGTCAATCTGGCTGGCGTCTTCTTTGTATTCGGCACGTTCCTTTATCAAAATTTGTTCCTGCAGCTGGTCATCGGCCTCACACCGTTGCAGGCAGCCCTGTGGTCTATTCCTTCGGCATCAGTTTTCACCATCATGTCGTTTCAGGCGTATCGCTTCACCAACCATTTCGGCCCGGTCAAAACCGTGTTGATGGGTCTAATGGTCAATGTTGTCGGCACCACAGTCATGGCTATTGCCGCCTATTATGAAAGTCTGCTCGGCATCCTGTTTGCCAGCATGTTGATCGGCCTCGGTTTCGTGCCTGTCATTCTCACCACCACCGGGTTGATCGTTGGCACAGCGCCGCCGGAGCGTGCCGGGTCAGCATCGGCCATTTCCGAAACCAGCTCTGAATTTGGTGGTGCTTTAGGCGTTGCATTGCTTGGCAGTCTCGGCACCGTGTTTTACCGCATGACAATGTCAGGCGTTGATCTGACCGGGCTTGACCAAACGCAAGCAACAGCCGTGTCGGCAACACTTGCAGGAGCCGTGGAAACGGCAAAGGCTCTCGGCGGCACAGCCGATCCGTCTTGGCTGGAACCCGCCAAGCAGGGTTTCTCAACCGGCTTTGCCGCCTGCTGTCTTCTCGCGTCCGTAATCTTGCTCCTGCTGGCCGTTATTGCGCGAAAGGTCTATGCCAAGGCCCATATCGATGAAAGTGCTGTCGGTTCGCATTGAGCGAACCTCAATTGACACAGATTTCCTCGGCCATTTTCCTGACCGTCGCCATATCCTCAAGAAACAGGCGCATTTCCTCGGCCTTTTTGCCTTCATCGGGAATACGCAGCAGGTAGGATGGATGCACCGTGACGAATAACAGCCTGTCGCCCTGCATCGGCACAGGTTTGCCGCGTAGCTCAGACAATTTACCTTTGATACCTGTCAGCGCAAAAACCGCTGTCGCCCCCATGGCAACGATCAGTTTCGGCTGAACCAGATCGATCTCGCGGGTCAGCCACCATCGGCAATGTTCAATCTCCATAACATCTGGCCGTTTATGAATACGGAGCTTGCCACGCGGTTCATATTTGAAATGTTTGACAGCGTTGGTGACGTAAAATTTAGAGCGATCCATTCCGGTCTGCGACACGACCTCATTAAACACCTTGCCAGCCGGACCGACAAACGGCCGACCAGCTAGATCTTCATGATCACCCGGCTGTTCACCAACGATCATCACATCCGCACGGGATGGCCCCTCACCGAACACCGTCTGCGTGGCAGTGCAGTGCAACGGACAGAGCGTGCAACTGCGCGCTTCATGTTTCAAACCCTCGAGCGTATCGGCATCAGGCAAAGCAGGTGCCGGTCGGTTTTCCGCCATGGCCTGAATGCGATGATGAAACAGCTGCGGTTCGGTTGCAGCCTTTGCCGCCATTTCCAGTACACGCGCCTCTGCACCCAAAATAAGCTCCGGAATAAGGTCGGCTTCCGGCAGGTTCTTCCAGTATTTTTTCGGCATTTCCGCCGTCATCGCCTTTATCTTCAACCGTGCCGGATTGAAAATATTGGCATAATAGGTTCGCCAAAGCTCATCGGTTTCGTCGGTTAGATCCGGCTTTTCCGCTGCAATTCGCGACGTCTCGAGCGTTTCTCCATCCCAACGCGCAGAACCTTTCGGTGTAGCAATCACCCAATCCATATCTGTAAATCGCCGCTGAAAAAAATCCGCCTTGCGCTCGACAATGAAATGATCTGGCTCGAACCAGGCAATAAACCGCCGCCGTCCCGCAACGCCCTCCGGCAAAGGTACTTCCTTGAACCGAACAAAGGCCGTCATCTTGTGGCTGTCGCGGCGCACCGATTTTTCCATGTTGCGGGCGCGGGTCACATCCGGGTCGGCCTTGAGTTGCAACAATGTTCGGTCATCGGACAGCCGCCACAACAGCCGATAAAGCAACGCAAAACGAGACGGGTCACTGTGACAGATTATCGCTTGCGCCAATGGCATGAAGGCTGCGGGAACACTGACAGGGGCATCACTTTTTGCTGCTGGCAGTGCAGAGTCGTCCTCAAAACCAAACAGGCCAGCGCTCTCGTCGCGTAAGCGCCAGTCTATGTCATGCGGAGGAATTTTTGCCGCAAGGCAGGCCCGTGCCGCATCTCGCCACTCGCCAAAATCTCCCCGGCCCTCCAGCGAAATCCGGTACATTACAGCAACGTCAGCTGTTCTGGCTGCGGTGCAAACATGGCGCGTAAATCCGGCCGTTCCGTCAATTTGCCCGGCGTCCAACCCTCGGTCACTACAAAGGCTTTGACCTTTTTAATCGACACGCCAAACCGGGCAAGATCCTCCAGACGCAGCCGCCGGAAACGGCGCGATGACAGCACGGAATTGACCGTCTTGGTTCCAAAACCCGGAACACGCAGCAGCATTTCCCTGTCTGCAGTATTCACATTCACAGGAAAGCTCTGCCGGTTGGCCAGTGCCCAGGCGAGCTTCGGATCGATATCGAGATCCAGCATGCCGTCCTTTTGTGTGGAGGTTATCTCGCCGATATCAAAACCATAAAAGCGATAAAGCCAGTCAGCCTGATAAAGCCGATGCTCCCGCATCAACGGCGGTTTGATCAACGGCAGATTTTTTGACGAATCCGGTATCGGGCTGAAGGCGGAATAATAGACACGCCTCAAACCGTAGCTGCCGTAGAGCCGTGCGCTGGTGGACAGGATCGTGCTGTCATTTGCGCCGTCTGCACCGACTATCATCTGCGTGCTTTGACCGGCGGGCGCGAATTTTTTCACGCGCTTTGTCTTCAAGGTCGGCTCGCCCGTTTCCTCGATTTTCAGGCGGATATCGGCCATCGACTTCCTGATATTGCCGGGCTGTTTTTCTGGCGCAAAACGGCCGATACCGCTGTCGGTTGGCAATTCGATATTGATCGATAGGCGATCGGCATAAAGCCCTGCCTCCTCCACCAAATGGGCGGACGCTTCAGGAATGGATTTGAGATGAATGTAACCGCGAAAGCCGTGCGTTACGCGCAGTTCCCTCGCCACCCGAACCAGTTCCTCCATCGTGTGATCGGAAGACCGGATAATGCCAGAGGATAGAAAAAGACCTTCAATGTAATTGCGCCGGTAAAATTCCAGCGTCAACCATACCACTTCTTCCACAGTAAAGCGGGCGCGCTCGACATTGCTCGAGGAGCGGTTGATGCAATAGGCGCAGTCATAGATGCAGAAATTGGTCAGCAGGATTTTCAACAGCGATATGCAGCGACCGTCCGGCGCATAGGCATGACAAATGCCGGATCCCTCAGTCGAACCCAGCCCGCCACTCGCTGCCGAGTTTCGTTTTGTGGTTCCGCTGGAAGCACACGACGCGTCATATTTCGCAGCATCAGAGAGAACTGCGAGTCGCTCTTTAATTGACTTTCCCATACGGTGTTCACTATATGTTCTTTTTGGATTTGTCAATTTCCACATTGGAAACTGCTCGAAATCCTCACAAAATATGTAAGCGTCAAATCTTCTGGCAATTTGAGGTGGTCTTCTGATATAGTGGTCGGAATTGTTGTTTTTGGGCATGGTTCCGAAGTTTTACTTCGGAACCTGTTTCTTTTTGTGTCTGCGTGAAGCAGATGGAATGCGAAGGAATAAGAAATGGTAGAGAAAGTACCGATGACTCAAGGCGGTTACACCAAGTTGCAGGAGGAGCTGCGCTGGCGTCAACAGGAAGAACGCCCACGCATCATCGAGGCTATCTCGGAAGCACGTGCCCATGGCGATTTGTCCGAAAACGCCGAGTACCACGCTGCCAAGGAAGCACAGAGCCACAATGAAGGTCGCATTTCCGAACTGGAAGACCTGACAGCCCGTGCTGAGATCATCGATCTGTCCAAAATGTCAGGTTCCAAGATCAAGTTTGGCGCCACCGTCAAGCTGATTGACGAGGACACCGACGAAGAAAGAACATACCAGATCGTTGGCGACCAGGAAGCGGACGTCAAGGCCGGCCGTATCTCCATCTCCTCCCCGATTGCGCGCGCGCTGATCGGCAAGGAAGTTGGCGACAGCATCGAAGTCAACGCACCCGGCGGCGCCAAGGGTTATGAAATCCTCTCCGTAAACTGGATGTAATAACTACATTCATTTTTTTCGGAGCAAGACGTGACACAAGTCGAATTAAAGGACATTCGGGTCATTGCCCCGAATTTCAAAAAACGTTTATCCGGCGTCACGTCGACGATCATTCAACTGGTACCGGTTCAAAACAGGCTGGGGCAAAAGGTGGCAACCTTAGGCCCCGGCCTGCCAGACAACCTGCCACATATCCGGTTTCGGGATTTGTGGCGCCTGTGGCAACAGGCTCCCGGTGGTGGCCCGCGCGTCTGGCATGCTCGGCGCAATCTGGAAATGCTACCGGGCATTTTCATGCGTGATGTCCTGCGTATGAAGGTGAAACTGGTTTTCACCTCTGCTGCACAACGCAAGCATTCAGCCTATACTCGCAAGCTCATTGCCCAGATGGATGAGGTTGTTGCAACGAGCGCCAAGTCCGGCTCGTTCCTTGAAAGGCCGCATACTGTCATCATGCATGGCGTGGATACCGAACTTTTCCATCCGCCGAAAAGCAAAGACGACACGATTGAAGCAACCGGCCTGCCTGGAAAATATCTCGTGGGCTGTTTTGGCCGCGTACGCCATCAAAAAGGCACCGATCTTTTCGTGCAGGCGATGATTGCGCTGCTTCCGTCCTATCCAGATTGGACTGCGGTCATTAGCGGCCGTGTCACCCCGGAACACAAATCCTTTGCCGACAAGCTGAAAGCAGATATCGATGCTGCCGGACTTTCAAAACGCATCGTCTTTCTCGGTGAGGTCGATGACATCAAGCCGTGGTACCGTCGGTTGACACTGTATGTCGCCCCTTCCCGCAATGAAGGTTTTGGCCTAACGCCACTTGAAGCGATGTCATCGCAAACAGCAGTGGTCACCAGCGATGCCGGTGCCTATGCTGAAATGGTGCTGGCGGGTGAAACAGGCACTGTTGTTGCCGCCGGTGATGGCGATGCCCTTCGCAACGCTATAAAAAATCGTCTTGAGAACCCTGCCGAAACCCTGGAATGGGGAGAGACAGGACGTAGCCACATGCTCAACACTTTCGAACTTCAGGGTGAGGCACGTGCGCTGCAAAAGATTTACGAGCGCGTAGCCCAACAAGGCGGACATCCCAATGGCAGACGTTGAGTTCATATATTCTCAGCGAAACAATTACGAACCCCTCAAGGCCGTCCTCGGCTCGGGCATGGACTGCGCCCCCTTCAAACTGACAGACGGTTTGAAGGAGTTTATCCGCAGCCACGGCGTTGGTGAACTGGGCCGCGTGTTCAGCGACAAGGGATGTTCGATCGATATCCGCCCCAGCATCGAGCATAATCTGTTACGACGCCAAATCCGGCTGCCCTTGCTGTATTCAAACCCGCTGTCCGTTGCCTTTTACCGGGCAACCACTGCCATCAGATCACGCCTGTCGGCCATTTTGATTGAAGACCGGCTGAACGCTTACCCCGACGCAAGTGCTCTGATTTTCAACGGTTTCATGATGCCGGCGTCCCTATTGATGGAAGCAGCCATCCAGCGCTCACGTCCGATGGTGATGATGGAAAACGGCTTTTTCCCCGATACCATCCAGTGCGACACCAAAGGCATCAATTTCGGCAGCACATTGCCAAGAGATCCTGCCTTTTATTACTGGGCTGCAAGCCATATCACCGGGGATTTGCCGCAGACGCTGGTGAAACGCAGCAGCAAACAAAAGGGTGAAGAACTGACCAACCTGCCGGCTGATTATATATTCGTGCCCTTCCAAGTCCCAAGCGACATGCAGATCCTGGCTTATTCGCCGTGGATAAGGGACATGAAGCACTTCTATGAGGTGCTGTATCAACTGGCGCAAAGAATGCCCGACAGACATTTCGTCATCAAGGAACACCCAAGCTTCCCGCTTTCCATCCAGAAGCACATCGAGCTGCATCCGCGTATTATTTTTGCCAACCACAACGAAACCCGCAAGTTGATTGAGGGTTCATCAGCCGTCATCACCATCAATTCGACCGTCGGGCTTGAAGGTCTGGCTATCGGCAAAAAGGTCATCGTGCTGGGTGACGCGCCCTATGAGATGGCGGAACTGGTCATCTCGGCGCGTTCGCTTGAACGTTTGCAGCAGGCTATAACGGCGCTCAATGAATGGCAGCCCAATGAGACGCTCAGACAATTGTTCCTGCGTTATGTCTATAATGTTTTCCTGCTGCCTGGCAGCTTCAAGGCTGTCGACGCTGATCTGATCGAGAGAATCAGAAAACGGGGCCGTGGCGAAGACACACATTCGCGTCTGCTGGCCGAATATAACGGCCTGCAACAATCCAGCCTTAGCACGCTCTGAAAAAACATCTCCCGACAACGACAACCGCTATCGGGAGAGTTTAACCTGTCTTAGACTTCGACCAGACCGATACGCTTGACCTGACGAATGGTCAGCATGGTTCTGACCGTGTCGACATTTTCGTCAGCCGTCAGCACTTCGATTACGAAGTCTTGAAACTGTGTCAGGTTCTCCGCCACACAGTGCAGCAGAAAATCACTTTCGCCAGAGACCATCCAGGCCTGACGTACAAGCTGCCAGCGATCTGTCGCCGCAGCAAAGGCCTTGAGGTTGGCTTCCGACTGACGCTTCAGGCCAACCATGCAGAAAGCAACAAGATCAAAGCCAAGCTTGGGGGCATTGAGCATGGCGTGATACCCTTCGATCACGCCGCCCTCCTCCAGCTTTCTGACGCGACGCAGGCATGGCGGCGCGGAGATCCCGACCTTCTCGGCCAGATCGACATTGGTCATACGACCGTCTCGCTGCAACTCTCGCAGAATTTTAAGATCGATGGCATCGAGTTCTACGCGAGTCACCGGCTATCTCCCGTGGTAATGGTTTTCATTCCTTCTACTCCTGACGCCAAGATTCGCAAGAATGTGAGGCAAACAAGTCATAAAATTACATAACTGCATAACTGCCCTGTTGGTAAAGCACGGCTGCCCTTGAATATCGGTACTGTACGCCCTTAAATACGGGGCAAAACAGGCGGCGGCGTTTTAGCATTTGCGTCCATTGCACCTGCTTCATCCCGAACCGCATCGAAAGGAAGTCAAATAATGTCCGCGCGCCACAGCAAAGTTCTTATCATCGGTTCCGGCCCAGCAGGTTACACAGCTGCCATTTATGCAGCGCGTGCCATGCTCGAGCCTGTCCTTATTGCCGGTATGGAACAGGGTGGCCAGCTGATGATCACCACCGATGTGGAAAACTATCCTGGTTACGCCGATCCGATCCAGGGTCCATGGCTGATGGACCAGATGCTGAAGCAGGCAACCCATGTCGGCGCAGAAATCGTCAACGATCTGGTGACTGAAGTAGAAACCACCACCCGCCCATTTGTCGTGAAGACAGATTCCGGCACCGTGTGGACCGCTGACACGCTGATCATTGCAACCGGCGCCAAGGCAAAATGGCTTGGTTTGGAAAGCGAACAGCACTTCCAGGGCTTCGGCGTTTCCGCATGCGCCACCTGCGACGGTTTCTTCTACCGCAACAAGGACGTGATCGTGGTCGGCGGCGGCAACTCTGCCGTTGAAGAAGCGCTTTATCTGTCCAACATTGCCAAGACCGTCACGGTCGTTCATCGCCGCGATTCCTTCCGGTCTGAAAAGATTTTGCAGGAACGCTTGTTTGCCAAGGAAAACGTCAAGGTTCTCTGGAACACTGCCGTTGAGGAAATCGTTGGCACACCAGCAAAGCCGCCAATGCCACCATCTGTGACAGGCGCAAAGCTCAAGGACACACGCACCGGCGCGATTACCGAAGTCGAAACGCACGGCGTCTTCGTGGCGATTGGCCATGCGCCAGCGGTTGAACTGTTCAAGGATAAGCTGCGTCTCAAGCCAAATGGCTACATGTGGACTGCACCGGATTCGACAGCAACCAATGTTGACGGCATTTTTGCTGCAGGCGACGTTACCGACGATACCTACAGACAGGCAATCACCGCAGCCGGCATGGGATGCATGGCGGCACTGGAGGCCGAACGTTTCCTGGCAGGACACCAACCCGCAGCAATAGCGGCCGAATAAGATAACAACGATAAGGGAACAGCATGGGCATGCCATTAGACTGGGATAAACTGCGCATTTTCCATGCGGCAGCGGAAGCTGGCTCGTTCACACACGCGGCCGATAAACTTCACCTGTCCCAGTCGGCCATCAGCCGGCAAGTCAGCGCGCTGGAGCAGGATGTCGGCGTCAAGCTGTTCCACCGCCATGCGCGCGGCCTTATCCTGACAGAGCAAGGCGAATTGCTCTATCGCACCGCCCATGATGTTCTGCTGAAGCTTGAAACCGTCAAGATGCAGCTGACGGAGACAACCGAGAAGCCAAGCGGCAAACTGCGTGTCACAACAACAGTGGGCCTTGGCCAGGGTTGGTTGACCGACAAAATTCAGGAATTTCTGCAACTCTACCCTGAAATGTCCATCCAGCTTATCCTCGACAACGAGGAGCTGGATGTGAACATGCGCCATGCTGACTGCGCAATCCGCCTTCGCCAGCCGCAGCAGTCGGACCTCATCCAACGCAAGCTGTTCACCGTGCATATGCATGTGTACGCAGCACCGTCCTATATCAACCGCTATGGCGAGCCACAGTCGATTGAGGATCTGGACAACCACCACATCATTTCGTTCGGTGAACCGGCGCCAAACTACCTGCTGGACGTCAACTGGCTGGAATATGCCGGACGCTCGTCTGACAATGCACGCACACCGCACCTGCAGATCAACAGCCAGACGTCGATCAAACGTGCATGCCTACTCGGCATCGGCATTGCGTGCTTGCCCGACTACATTGTTGGCCGTGACCCCGGTCTGATCCAGCTACCGATCAGCGCAGACATTCCATCTTTCGATACCTACTTTTGCTATCCGGACGAAATGAAGAATGCCGCAAAGCTTAAGGCTTTCCGTGATTTCATTGTCGCCAAGGCGCGCAACTGGAATTTCTGATTCTGCCCAAAATCCGCACCGCCTGCCTAAACTCAACAAAAACAACTAGTTATATCGCAAATCAAGAGAATCGCCTGTCGTTTGACAGGCGAGATTTGCACAGAAATAAGACAAAGTTCTTAAGCGATGCGCTAGACGCATGCCTGACCTGCACAAAAAAGAGTTGCTGTATGCACAAAAAAGCACCATATCGCTCACAGCTAGTGCACACGGTGGCTTTCCTCCCAGTTCCACCGCATTAGCTGTTCCCCTCTGGAGGTTTTTTAACCTTCACACTTATAAGGGCCCTGGAGCAATCCGGCGGCCCTCTTTTTTTACCCATTTTCGAAAAAATCGCGTTTTATTAGAAAATCATCCCTTGTGATTGAGCAACACAACTCCCATATGTGGATTAGCTGATGCGCTGATGAATTTTCCAGTGCACTAGCTGTTCCCCTCTGGAGGTTTTTAACCTTCAAACTTACGGCCGCGGAGAAATCTGGCGGCCTATTTTTTTGCGCGTTTTTCCGCGTGAATTTTTTTACGGCGTCGATCTTGAATATCGATAAACGTCGATACACATATCGATCAACGCAAATATGAGGATAGACCCATGAACCATGAGGATGTGCTGAAAGCTCTATCGCATCCTGTGCGGTTGAAGTTTCTGATCTGGCTTAAAGACCCGGAAAACCATTTTTGTGGCCAGGAGCATCCGTTTAGCATGGGCGTTTGCGCCAGACAGTTCGAAGTCAGCGGCCTGTCGCAATCAACTGTATCAACCCACCTTGCCACCCTGCAGGCGGCAGAACTCATCAAATCCCGCAAGGTTGGGCAGTGGATTTTTTACGAGCGCAATGAAGAGACCATTGCGGCATTTCAACAATATCTGAATGAAAATTTGTAGAAAGTTGAGCAACATGAGCAATCTGTTTGATCCAGCACAGGCCGGAGATATTACCCTCGCAAACCGTGTCGTGATGGCACCACTGACACGCAACCGTTCGCCGGGTGAATTCCCGAATGATCTCAATGTCACCTATTATCGCCAGCGCGCTACAGCCGGCCTGATTGTCAGCGAAGGTACCGCAATTACCCAGCAGGGTCAGGGTTATGCCCACGTTCCAGGCCTCTACAAGCCGGAAGCCTTGGCAGGCTGGAAAAAGGTAACGGATGCCGTGCATGAAGAAGGCGGCAAGATTGTTGCCCAGATCTGGCATGTCGGCCGCATCTCGCACACCTCGCTGCAGCCGCAGGAAGGCCAGCCGGTCGCCCCTTCCGCCATTATCGCCAAGTCCAAAACTTACATCATCAATGAAGATGGCACCGGCGCCTTTGCCGAGACGTCCGCCCCCCGGGAGTTGGACAAATCCGACATAACAGCCATCCTCGAGGATTACCGCAAGGCTGCCCGCTTTGCTATTGACGCAGGTTTTGACGGCGTCGAAATCCATGCAGCCAACGGCTACCTCATCGAACAGTTCCTGAAATCCAGTACCAATCAGCGCACCGACGAGTACGGCGGCTCGATTGAGAACCGCAGCCGCTTCCTCCTCGAGGTAGTTGATACGGTTGCCAAGGAAATCGGTGCTGGACGCACTGGCATTCGCCTGTCACCAGTCACCCCGGCAAACGACATCGCCGAACCTGCCCCACAACCGCTCTATGAATATGTCGTAAAGCAGCTTGGCGGCCGCGGCCTGTCCTTTATTCACGTCGTGGAAGGCGCTACAGGCGGTCCACGCGATCTGTCCGATAGCGGCAACCCATTTGACTATGACGCGCTGAGAGCCGCCTACGTCAACGCTGGTGGCAAGGGTCTTTGGATAGCCAACAACGGTTACACCCGCGAAACCGCAATTGACGCGGTTGCCAACGGCAAGGCAGATGCCATCAGCTTTGGCCGTCCGTTCATCGCCAACCCGGACCTGGTGCGTCGCCTCAAGGAGAATGCTGAGCTCAACGCCTTGCAGCCAGAAAAACTTTACGGCGGTGGCGCTGAAGGTTACACCGACTACCCTGCCCTCGCCTGAGCGGTACATAAATCCCACTGCGCAATCAACCGATTGCGCAGTGTCTTTGAATCAATCTCCGAATTACGCCGTCCCAGCCAAAGCACCAAGTGATCACAATTCCGTTTCGAAACTGGAATGATTGTAGAAATCCAGCTATACGAAATTGACTAATTTCCTTGCATCTCCATACGGATTTTTATGAACAGCATCGAGCCAAGTTGGGATTTTTACCGCACATTCCTGAGTGTCTTGCGTGACGGTTCTTTGTCCGCTGCCGCCCGTGAACTGGGCATCACCCAACCAACCGCCGGTCGCCATATTGGCGCGCTCGAAGAAACGCTCGGCTACCAGCTTTTTATCCGCTCTCCCCACGGCCTGATGCCAACGGAAGCAGCGCTGGCCCTTCGACCTTACGCCGAAAACCTTGCGGCGACCGCATCGGCACTGTTGCGCGCAGCATCAGGTGAGGTCGGCAAGGTTGAGGGTTCAGTCCGTATCAGCGCCGCCGATATTATCGGCGTTGAAATTTTGCCCGATATCATCGCGGGCCTTCAGGAAAAATATCCGAAGCTGGAAATCGAACTATCGCTTTCCGACACAATAGAAGACCTGCTGCGTCGCGAGGCGGATATTGCCGTTCGCATGACTGAACCGCTGCAGGAAGCACTTGTCATCCGTTATGTCGGCAATATGCGGCTGGGTTTTCACGCCCACAAATCCTATCTTGCCAAGGCGGGTACACCGCAGGAAAAACAGGATCTCAACAGTCATCATCTGATTGGTTTTGACCGGAAAACGCCTTTCATCCGCGGCTTGCTGCAAAAGATGCGCAAGGACAATCCCAGTATTCCCGATGCGGAGGCAATCGGCTTTTCAATAAGGGCGGACAGCAATCTGGCGCAGCTGTCGATGATCCGTGCAGGTGCAGGCATTGGCGTCTGTCAGATCGGCATTGCCAACAGGGAGGACAATCTGGTGCGCATTTTGCCTGCCATCGAAATTCCGCTGTACACCTGGGTTGCGATGCACGAGAACCTAAGAACATCACCCAAGTGTCGCGCCGTTTTCAGCGCTCTTGTCGACGGGTTGAAGGGCCATCTGAAACAAATGGACCCAGAGGCACTAACACATAAGCCCTGAACAACACGGCAAACTTACGCCACCCTGCTATCACAAGGCAGGCAGTATCAAGAATTGGGCATAGTGGGTACGGTTTCGTCCACAATGACAGCCTCTGGCCGGTCGCCGCCATTGCTGTATTCCTCATGCCAGCGTCCGCGCTCATCCTGGTAGCTGATTTCTTCATCTTCGCCACCAACCTGCTGTTCCTGCACCACAATGTTGACGGCAGCCAACGCATCGGCATGGCTTGGAAAGGCTTCAGACCAGGCACCATTCATCCTGTAAGCCCAACCGCCATCATGCGGCACAATCTCGTACACCACTTTTGTCATGCGCATTTCCTCCTGTTTTTTGAAGGACATGTCGCTGGCCGCGAGGATGATACAAAGGACATGGCGTCGCGGCATGGCGGCATGTGTCCTTGGGACGGTACTATCCTATTAAAAAGCAAAAAGTGCAAACATCGCTTGATGTACATCACATCACAAACGAAAAAGCCCGGCACGAAGGCCGGGCTTTTCCTTGATATCAGACAGAATTACTTGCAGGCTGCGCAGAAACGTTGAATGCGCTTGCACGCTTCTTCGAGAAGCGCTTCCGACGTTGCGTAGGAAATGCGGAAGTTCGGGCCAAGACCAAAGGCCGAACCGTGAACCACGGCAACGCCTTCCGTTTCCAGAAGTTCGGACACGAAATCCTCATCGGTCTCGAGAACCTTGCCCGACGGTGCGGTCTTGCCAATCAGGCCAGCACAGGACGGGTAAACGTAGAATGCACCCTCAGGCGACGGGCAATTGATGCCCTTGGCCTGGTTGAGCATCGAAACCACGAGATCACGACGGCCTTCGAAGATCTTCTTGTTGGCCGGAATGAAATCCTGCGTACCGTTCAGCGCCTCAACAGCCGCCCACTGTGCAATCGATGTCGCACCGGAGGTCTGCTGGCCCTGGATCATGTCCATGGCCTTGATCAGCTGCAGTGGACCTGCAGCGTAACCAATGCGCCAGCCGGTCATGGCATAGGCCTTGGAAACGCCGTTCATGGTCAGAGTGCGGTCGTAGAGCGAAGGCTCAACTTCAACCGGTGTGACGAACTTGAAGTCACCATAGGTCAAGTGCTCATACATGTCGTCGGTCAGAACCCAGACATGCGGATGCTTGACCAGCACGTCGGTCAGAGCCTTCAGCTCAGCCTGGCTGTAAGCAGCGCCCGAAGGGTTGGATGGTGAGTTGAAAATGAACCACTTGGTCTTTGGCGTGATCGCCTTTTCCAGTGCTTCAGGTTTCAGCTTGAAATTGTCTTCCAGCGTGGTGCTGACGAAAACCGGTGTACCGCCGCAAATGGAAACCATTTCCGGGTAGCTGACCCAGTAAGGTGCAGGGATAACAACTTCATCACCAGCGTTAAGCGTCGCCATGAATGCGTTGAAAAGAATCTGCTTTCCACCGGTACCAACGATTGTCTGCTCTGGCTTGTAGTCAAGACCGTTTTCGCGCTTGAACTTTTCGGCAATTGCCTTGCGCAGTTCAGGAATACCCGAAACTGGCGTGTATTTGGTTTCGCCGCGTTTAATCGCGTCGATGGCAGCTTCCTTGATATTGTCGGGCGTATCGAAATCCGGCTCGCCTGCGCCAAGACCAATAACGTCGCGACCCTGAGCTTTGAGCTCACGAGCTTTCTGGGAAACTGCGATGGTTGCGGATGGCTTTACACGGGAGAGAATGTCGGCAAGGAAGGCCATTTTTATCGGTCCTATTGAAGTTGACATCGGCAGAGGCTCTTCAAGTCACCGTCTGCGGCATGTTCTATGTCGAAAGACTGCCCTGCTTTCAAGCGCAAAAGCACCGCAATATGACAGGTTGACGTCATTTTTCGGTCCCTTGGTCCATAATGGCATCGCTGTTTTTTGGATGCTTAACGGCAAGGTAACGCTTTAGCGATATCGTATATACGATCCAGCGCGGAAGCGAATATTAACTGATATTGTAGCGGCCGATGACCCCAAAGAGCATTTTCTCGAATCTTGCCAAAGAACCGGATGGCACCTGGACAACAGTCTACGGTCACTTCGTGCTGAAATCCGCACTCCAGCCAATTTTCCGGCGGTTGGGGAATGGGCGATTGAACATCGATTCCTTTGAGGGTCTTGTGCGTCCCTACAAGGCTGACGAAGCGGTATCGCCTGCCGAGTTTTTCCCCTCGGTGAACCCGGTTGATATTGAAGCGATCGACAGTCTGCTGCGGACCCTGCACATCCTCAACACAGGATATCTTGATCGCAGCAAGGCGCGTATCTTTGTCAACTTTCATCCCGGCCTTTTCCGCACACCGGGAAAGATGCGTCAGGAAGTAGAACGCATGCGCCTTGCCGCCCATGAGGCTGGCATGACGCCTGATCGCATCGTGTGCGAGTTCTCCGACAAGAAGGCTGAGGACACCCAGCTGATCGCCGATTTCGCCAGTCATATGCATGCCATTGGTTTTCGCGTTGCCATTGATGATTATGGCGCTGGCGATTCCGATATTGAGCGCGTGAAACTGGTCAAGCCGGACTATGTGAAGTTTGAAGCCAGTTGGGTGCGCGACTTCATGAGCAACTCGGCGGGTGCCGCACTGCTGCGGGTCATCGTCAGACAGTTCATGGACGACGGCATAGAGCCGGTTTTCGAAGCATTGGAAGAAAACTGGCAAGTCGAACTCTGTGGTGATCTCGGCGTAAACTTAATGCAGGGATATGCACTGGCCCGCCCCGAACTCGCACCAACCACCTTTGACGAGCGTTTCCCCGAACTCGATGAACACGGCCGGATCATCTACTCCGGTGTCGACCAGGTTCAGCAGCACCTCTACCGGGACGTTACACCTGTGGAAAGTCGCATCCTGCGACCTACCAGGGCCTTTGGAAAACGCAAGAATTGACCGCGTTTTGCGGGCAAAATCTGCTTGCCACAATATGACCATGATAATTGCGGGTTAAAGTCCAAATTCGGTCGCCAAGCAGTCCACATCACAGCCTTTATTCCCTTCATGAGACAGAGGGAATCGAAACATGTTCATTGAAGATCAACAGACAGCACAGCGCGTAAGAACCCGCAGAACATTGTTTTCGTTGTGGATGGCAATTGCAGCCCTGACGGTTATCGTCACAATGGCAGCTGGCCTTGCCACCTCTGCCCACGCCTCCGAAATATCGATGGTCATGCAGTCCGTTCCATCAAGCGCAGTGGCGCTGTCTGAGGGCCTCAATGACCGTGTTGTGCTGATGGCATGTCTTGTTGCTTCTTTCCTGCTGATGATGAGCGGAACGGCAGCCTTGGCACGCAGAAGCCTGAAGGACGTTGCCAAAGACCATATCAATCGCCGCACCTGATCTAAAAACTCTGTCGATCAGCAAGTCGTGAACACCAAAAGGTTGAAACCTTTTACAAGCAATGCACATTTAGCCCGGCACCACACCACAGGGCGCAATTCGAATTATCGAACGAAAGACCGGCGCTCCAGATTTTACTTTGATGCATAATCTTGGCCGGTCCTTATATGCCTGCCACGGGTTACGCTCTGAACGGAGATAATCCATGACGGAAAGCCGCCATCGCCCCTCCGCGATACTGGGTAAATTCACAGCGCACCACCTCCCTCTGGCTGCTCTGATTGCGAGCGCCTCCCTGCTGCTGCCCATCTTTTCTTATGCGGCTGACGATGTAAGACAGGAAAAAACCGAAAAAGCCGACATTGCGGTACAGATTGTGGCATCCGGTCTGGAAAATCCCTGGTCCGTCGAAGTGTTGCCGGATGGCTCTTATATCGTCACTGAACGTGCCGGTCGCATGAGGATCATCAAGGACGGCAAACCGTCTGCACCACTTGCTGGCCTGCCGGCGATATCGGCTGGCGGCCAAGGTGGATTGCTCGACATCGCGCTTGATCCGAAATTTGCTGAAAACAGAACGCTTTATTTCACAGCCTCCATCAATGGTGATGGCGGACGCGGCACGGCTGTGTTTCGTGCAAAACTGGCGCCAGACAATTCACGCCTTGAGGGCGCTGAACGTCTATTTGCAATGAACCGCTTTACCGGCACCGGCCAGCATTTTGGTTCACGGATCGCAATCTCCAGCGATGGCAAATTGTTCTTCGGCATTGGCGACCGGGGTGATGGTGATCGCGCTCAGGATCCCAAGGACCATGCTGGCAAGATCTTGCGTATCGAGACAGATGGTAAGATCCCCGCAGACAACCCTTACGCTGTAAATGGTGAAGGTGCGCCAGAAGTCTGGTCCATTGGCCATCGTAACCCGCAAGGATTGGCTTTCGACACCAAAGACGGCACCCTGTTCACGGTAGAACATGGTGCCCGCGGCGGCGATGAAATCAACATCCCGCAACCCGGTGGCAATTTCGGTTGGCCTGTCATTTCCTATGGCAAACATTATTCCGGTCAGGACTTCCCTGGAGGGACCGCACAGGAAGGTATGATACAGCCTGACTATTATTGGGATCCCTCGATCGCACCCGGCGCCATTGCCGTTTATCACGGCGCCATGTTCCCGGAATGGGATGGCAGCCTGTTTGTCACCGCATTGAAATATCAGTTGCTTGTGCGGCTGGAGCGAGATGAAAGCGGCAAGATAGCCTCGGAAGAACGTATGCTGAAAGGCGATTACGGCCGTATGCGTGACGTTGTCGTTGCCCCCGATGGCGCGCTTCTCATCTTAACCGATGACAGCAACGGTTCTCTTTTAAGAGTATCACGCGCCAACGCCTCCTGAGCTTTGAGACAATCAGCACGTTGCGTGTCACAATTAAACGCAACGTGTTGAAAGCCCCACATCAAAGCGATCAGTCCAGCTTGCCGGACGTTCTGTGACCTGATAGAGCCAAGCCATCACAATCACAGATCTGCAATATATATGTGCTGAATACCGTTATCAGGTTCCCCGCACTTATGGATCGTTTGGGCAATCATGACGCGCGTTCAGGCCAATCTTATTCTGCTTCTTGCGGCTGCCATTTGGGGTGGCGGTTTTGTTGCACAATCAACTGCCATGCAGAATATCGGACCTTTCTGGTTCGTCGGCCTGCGGTTTGGCATTGCGGCGCTGGCTGTGCTGCCGTTTGCGTTGATGGAAGCTCGCAAGATGAAAAGCCTGCCAACCGGCAAGGAGCTTTCCGGCTTCGGCCTGGTCGGTCTCGCATTGCTCGGTGGCGCCATTACACAGCAGATTGGCCTTGTGACAACAACGGTTACCAATAGTGGCTTTCTGACCGGCCTTTACGTGATCTTCGTTCCGGTGATCGCTGTTGTTGTCTATCGCCGTTTTCCGCACTGGATTGTCTGGCCCGGCGCGCTGATGATGTTGGGCGGGATTTTCCTGTTATCCGGCGGCACCTTCAGCAAGTTGAATGGCGGCGATATCTTCTCGATTATCTGCGCCTTCTTCTGGGCAATCCAGATCACGCTGGCAGGACGGTTCGTCACTACGAGCAATCGACCGCTTGCCCTCTCCTGCGTCCAGTTTGCCGTGTGCTCCGTATTATGCTGCTTGATGGCAACCGTTATGGAGCCCTTCTCGCTCAACGCCATTTCCAACGCATGGCGTGAAATTCTCTATGTCGGCCTGGTATCGTCAGGCCTTGCCTTTGTGCTGCAGGTTATCGGACAGCGTTATACGACGGCTCCGCAGGCCGCGATCTTCCTGTCATCAGAAGCACTGTTTGCCGCCATGTTTGCAGCAGCGTTTTTGGGTGAAACCTTGAGCGGCATTGGTTACATTGGATGCGCGCTGATCTTCGTAACCATACTGCTTGTGGAGCTTGTACCGGAGTTCACCCGACAAAGGTCGGCGGTATACACGCAATAAAAGTGTATTTCTAATTTTTTTCGATTTTTCGCCAAAAACTACGCTTTTTGCGCGTAAAATAATAAAAAATCCCGAACGGCGCGATGCTTTTTCCGATGTTAGCGTAAACATAGAAAAAAAGCCTCACACGGTGATTCATAGCCATAAGATGACAGCTATCCGAATAAACAACGGATAAAAACTTTTGCTTGCCAATTTTCTATAAACACAGCACTCTGTTGCGGTTCGGGCAATTTGCGAGCATGGGAAGACCTAAATAATATGCGAACCGGAGGCGCCAAAACTCCGGACGGGGAATAATTAAAGGACGAAAACCTTCAAATATATTTCTCGTGAGTAAGGAGGTCCCTTTTCTCACCATTCAAGAACTGCCTGCCGTACGCCCTTTGGGCAAAACTGAAATGCTGCCTGACGCTGAACACAGGCAGAGCGAAAAGGACCTGATGCATGGCCGAGACTGGCACCGTAAAATTCTTCAACACAGACAAAGGCTTCGGCTTCATCAAGCCAGACAATGGTGGCGCTGATATCTTTGTACACATCTCTGCTGTACAGGCTTCCGGCCTGTCCGGTCTTTCAGAAAACCAGAAAGTGAGCTTCGACACGGAACCTGATCGTCGCGGCAAAGGCCCAAAAGCAGTCAATCTTCAGATTGCTGGCTGAGCCAAAGGACGACTTTCCCGTCCAGTTGAAGCCCGGCAGGAATGCCGGGTTTTTTTATGCGAGCATTTGGCGACCTGCGCTTTAACATCTACGCAGACATCAGTGTCCTATAACGCCCCTGTTCAGCGGTCGCCTCCGAAAACCGCAACCGGTTTTCGGAAAGCGTGATGGGGTGTTTCAAAGACCGCGCAGGTAAGGGTTTGTCCGGCGCTCTTCCCCGATACGGCCACCTGGTCCATGGCCACAAATAAAGCCGACCTCATCGCCCAGCGGAAACAGCTTGTCACGAATGGATGCCATCAACTGATCATGGTTGCCACCGGGCAAATCGGTGCGTCCGACAGAACCGGCAAACAGCACATCACCCACATGGGCAAAGCCCTGCGCACGGTTGTAATAAATCACATGCCCCGGCGCGTGGCCCGGCGTGTGGTAGACCTCAAATACATGCTCGCCGAACGAAACAGTCTGCCCCTCTTCCAGCCAGCGATCAGGGATGACATTCTGCAGGCCTTCAATGCCGTATTTCTCGGCCTGCGTTTCAATGCGCTCGAGCAGCGGAAGATCGTCCTTGTGGGGACCGACAATATCGAGCGACAGTTTTTCTTTCAGCTCCTTGGCACCACCAGCATGATCGAGATGACCATGTGTCAGCCAGATTTCCTTGAGCTTGATGCCGTTTTCTTCGATGGTCTGAACAATAACGTCAACATCACCACCCGGATCGACAATCACGCCCTCTTTGGTGTCCGCATCAAACAGAATGGTGCAGTTTTGCTGAAACGGCGTCACCGGAATAATCCCGGCCTGAAGTTTTCCCATGATCATCTCCAAAGGTTCTGGGTCAGGTGGTGCCTTTGTATACGGAGGGTCGCTCCAGCACACAATCCAGTAGCTGCAACAACCACCATCAAGCTCTTTTGAGTAGACAAAAAGAATGCCGCTAAAACAGAAACTTACTGAAAAAATGCGCGAGTTTCAGGAACAGGCCCAGCGGAAAGGCGTTCTATTCCCAGTCATAAACGGAGTGATAATGATGACGCATAAGCTCAAACTACTCATCGCCGGCAGCTTTTTGGCGCTGATGGCAGGTGGAGCCAGTGCCGCAATGGTTGCCACCACGGCCGATGATATTTCGGTGCGTTCCGGCCCCGGCGAAGAATATGAAGAAGTTGGCCTTGCCACCCGTGGCAGCAGCGGCGTTCTCGACGGATGCCTCGAAGGCAGTAGCTGGTGCCGCATGGACATTAACGGCATGCGCGGCTGGGTATACGCTGAACAGCTCAACGTAATGTACGAAGGTTCACCAGTGGTGCTAGAACAGCATATGTCCGAACTGGATGTTCCAGTTGTCGCTTTTGAGAAAACTGGCAGCATTAACGTGCCACAGCCAGGTCCAGGTGACGAGAAGCTGGGTCGCGTGGAGGATATCGATGCGATAACACCACCAGAAAACATCATCACCTACATCGACCAGAACCCTGCGCAGGAAGTTGAGGTCCAAGGTGACGTTGTCATCGGCAGCGCGGTTCCGGCCGAAGCACCGCTGATCGCCATCCCGGATTACCAGTACCGTTATGTGCGCGTAAACAATGTACCCGTACTGGTAGAGCCTGAAAGCCGCCGCATCGTTTATATTTATCAATAAACGCCACGGCATTTCTGGCTGGAAATGGAGCGCGAGAGATCGCGCTCTTTTTTCATTTAACCATAGGACCTAGAAGGCTGGCATCTCACAGAAACCGTCACTGAAAGTGTTGTCTTTACAGATTGATGTGGTTGCAACCGCATATTATGCACGGCAACACAAAATGATTGATTGCATCCTCCCGCAAAGATCGAATTTCAGCTAGTATTCGCCAGGATTCGAAAGACCGGACATGTAAGGAAATACGGTGCCACCGCAGTCGCTGAAAAAAGCCGCCAAGGAACTTCATAAACTTCCAAGTGTGGATGAAGGCAAAATCGATTTTGAAACAATCGAGGCTTTGTTTTTTGCCTACAGGGACTTCGTGTCTGACCCTGACGCTATTCTGGAAAAGCTGGATTACGGACGCGCCCATCACCGTGTCGTATATTTCGTCAGCCGCCATCCGGGAATGACCGTGGCAGACCTTCTCGACACGTTGCAGATCACCAAACAGAGCCTGGCGCGTGTTCTCAAGCAATTGATCGATGATGGTTACATTCGTCAGATGACAGGCCCGGAAGACCGCCGCCAGCGCAGGCTTTATCCGACACTGACCGGGCGCGAACTTGCCCTGGCACTCAGCGAACCACAATCCCGTCGCATTGACAATGCGCTTGATGGTATGAAACCGGAAGCACGCACCTTCATACGTGAGTTTCTGAAACGCATGCGGACACCAGCGCCGACAGCAGCGGAGGAATGACATGCCGAAGGCTGAGCAGAAGCAGCAACCAGCAGCCGACGACGCAGCACATTTGCTGATTGTCGATGATGACGCCCGCATTCGTGAACTGCTCCAGCGTTTTCTTGGCGAAAAGGGATACCGCGTCACCGTTGCGGCGGATGCGGCCGAGGCTCGTCGCAAAATGGAAGGCATTCGTTTCGACCTGTTGATCCTCGACGTGATGATGCCGGGCGAAAACGGCCTGTCCCTCACCCGCTCGCTCAACGAGAACAAATCCGTGCCGGTCATCCTGCTGACCGCACGGTCAGAGGCGGACGCTCGTATTGCCGGACTTGAGGCCGGTGCGGACGATTACCTTGCAAAGCCATTTGACCCGCGCGAGCTGGTGCTTCGTATCAACAACATCCTGCGCCGCAATGCATCGCCGGACACACCCAAAATCGAACAGGTGATGTTTGGTCCTTACAGCTTCTCCATTCCGCGAAAGGAACTGCGCAAGGGACCGGAGACGATAAGGCTTACCGATCGTGAGCAGGACATCATGCTGCTGTTTGCCCTGCGGTCTGGCGAAACCATTCCACGCCATGAGTTGGTAGACACCGATGCCGATGTTGGAGAACGCACTATCGACGTGCAGATCAACCGCCTGCGCCGCAAGATCGAGGATGACCCGGCAAACCCGGTCTATTTGCAGACGGTACGCGGCATCGGTTACCGTTTGAGCATCGATTGATATAACCAGCCAGCCCAGAACGCAGGCATTATCTGAACGCCGGAAAGGTTATGACGACCATGGCGAGCCTTGATTTCATGAACAAGATTCAGAACAGCAACATCTGGTCGTGGTGGCGTTTTGCAGCCCGCTGGCTGCGGCACTGGCTACCGACAGGGCTTTACACCCGTTCTCTGCTGATCATCATCTTGCCGATGATCTTGCTGCAGGCTGTTGTCGTCACCCTTGTGATGGAACGTCACTGGCAAATGGTGACCGAGCGCCTGTCTGCCGGGGTCACGCGCGACATCGCCGCCATTATCGAAATTCTGGAGACGGAAGAAGACGAGGCTGATGAGGCACGCATCGTGCGGATTGCCCGTGAGAAGCTGGATCTCAGCATCTACATCGAACCGAAACAGGAACTGCCCGCCCCGCTTCCCAGGCAATACTTCTCCATCCTCGACAATATTCTGGAAGACCAGATCACATTGCAGATCGGCAAGCCGTTCTGGATCGACACCTATGGCAACGGCTCACTGGTCGAAATCCGTATCCAGCTTGAAGATCACACCTTGCGTGTCTTCACCCGCCGCAACCAAGCCTACGCCTCCAACACCCATATCTTCATTGTCTGGATGGTTGGCGCCTCCCTGGTTCTGGTCGGCATTTCCGTCCTGTTCCTGCGTGGTCAAATTCGGCCGATCCTGTCGCTGGCGCAGGCTGCAGAAAGCTTCGGCAAGGGTCAGAAGATCATGCAGTACACGCCACGCGGTGCCGATGAGGTACGCCGCGCCGGCCTGGCCTTCATTCTGATGCGGGAGCGTATCGAAAGACAGCTTGAGCAACGAACGGCGATGCTGAATGGCGTCAGTCATGACCTTCGCACCATTCTTACGCGCTTCAAGCTGCAGTTGGCGCTGGCAGGTGAAAGTGCCGGACTGGAAGAACTGGACCGTGATGTCGATGACATGCAGTCGATGCTGGAAGCCTACCTCACCTTCGCCCGGGATGGCGCAGAAGAAGATATAGGCAAACTCGCCATCTCACAGGTTCTGGAAAAACTGCGTATTGATTTCGATTTGCACGACAAGGTCATGACCTACAATATCTACGGAAGTGATGTGATCGCAGCCCGCCCCAACGCCTTTGCAAGGCTTATTGGCAATATTGCCGGCAACGCCCAGCGTTATGCCAATATGCTGCATGTCGATGTACGACACGCACCCAAATCCGTTATTCTGACATTTGATGATGATGGTCCCGGTATTCCGGAAGACCTACGCGAAGATGTGTTTAAGCCCTTCTTCCGGCTGGATGAGGCCCGCAACCTCAACTCGTCAGGAACCGGCCTTGGTCTGTCGATCGTCAAGGATATTGCCATCAGCCATGGTGGTGAGGTGACGCTGGATAACAGCCCGCTCGGCGGACTTCGCGTCATCGTCAGAATCCCAGCTTAACACACACAGCAGTATGCGATCTTAAGCACGGGACGGATAAGAGCTTTGTCAGGTGATACGTGCGTCTCAGCACATCTTCTGGCCGTTCGGCACCGGCCGCTCAACCGCCGCCAGCACGATGTCGCCATTTGCATCAGCAAAGCCGAGCGTCAAAACTTCGGAACGCACAGGGCCGATCTGACGCGGCGGAAAATTCACAACCGCCAACACCTGTCGGCCGACAAGGTTCTCGAGAGTATAATGCACGGTGATCTGTGCGGATGATTTCTTGACGCCGATCTCGACACCAAAATCTATCTTGAGTTTGAAAGCCGGTTTGCGTGCTTCAGGAAAAGGTTCTGCCTCAATGATCGTTCCAACGCGGATGTCGACCTTTTCAAAGTCAGCATAGCTTATCTCTTGAGACATGAAATCCTACCCACAATTCCGCGCAGTGAAATGAAGCAACCCGAACCCTAAATCACAGGGCAAGGGCCCCGCTTCAGTTGGCAAGTTCTTCTGCCCGTTTACGGGCCGCAGCGATGGCTTCGTCAAAAAGCGGCTGCATGCCCTCCGGCGCCATCAGCACCGACAGGGCGGCGGCGGTCGTACCGCCGGGCGATGTCACATTCTGTCTTAGGCGAGACGCGTCTTCGGGGGACTGATGAAGCAGTTCACCAGCCCCCGCGACAGTCTCTCGCGCAAGTCGCATAGCGAGGTCCGCAGGCAGGCCAAGTTTCCGACCAGCCTCCGCCATGCATTCCACGAGATAAAAGACATAGGCCGGACCACTGCCGGAAACGGCGGTGACGGCATCGATAT
Source organism: Rhizobium sp. BIGb0125 (assembly GCF_024810055.1). NCBI lineage: Bacteria > Pseudomonadati > Pseudomonadota > Alphaproteobacteria > Hyphomicrobiales > Rhizobiaceae > Rhizobium > Rhizobium sp. BIGb0125. The sequence continues at coordinate 651,407 of NZ_JANUDV010000001.1, read as the reverse complement.
CGCCCTCGCCAGCAACCCATTCAACAGGGCCACTGACTTTAAGAAGATTGTGAACCTGAGTGCGCTGCTCTTCGCTAACGGCAGCATTGGCATAAGCGCCTGTGACGCCGCGACCAACCATGGCCGGTGTATTGGGCATGGCACGCACCATGGCGGCGGCACCCAGCTGCGTCTCCAGATAGCTCAGTGTTTTACCGGCCGCGATCGACACGATAACCGTGTCACTGCCAACCAACTTCTTGATCGATGGCAGAACCGTATCCATCAGCTGCGGCTTGACCGCAAGAAACACGATACCAGCCGTCATGCCATCAGGTGGGGTAACCGAGTGGGTCGCACCCGCCTCGGCAATCATCCGTTTCATGGCGTCGGATGGGTTGGGATCGAGAACAACGACGGACGCGCCGGCAACACCCTTCTTGAGCCAGCCGGACAGCATGGCGCCACCCATATTGCCAGCTCCAACAAGAACGAGAGGCCTGCCTGTCGTCGTGACCATCTCAGGCTTCTCCAACCGTCTCGAACAGGGCCACATCCATGGCCTGTTTTGCGTCCATGCCGGACCACACAACAAACTGGAATGCCTGGAAGTAGGCTTCGCAAGCGTCAAGCGCGCTGGAAAGCAGCACTTCAACCTGCTGATTGGTTGGCTCTGCGCCGCCGGCAAGCAACAGTGACTGACGGAAGATCACGACATCTTCCTGACGCCACAGATCAAAGTGCCCCATCAACGTTTGTCCGTTGACGAGCGACAGCAAACGAATGACTTCGTTGATCCGTCTCTCTGGCACCTTGATGTCGAAAGCGCAGGCAAGATGCAGCGCTTCGAACTGTTCCATCCACGAGAACGAGACGTGATAATCCGTCCAGCGTCCTTCCACCGTCATGGCAATCTCGTCTTCACCGGATCGCTCGAACGACCAGTCGTTCAAGGAGGCGACGAACTCGATCATATCAACCGGGTTCGTCTGACGTTCAGCTTCAATTTCCACTAGGCTCATACGGCACCTTCTCAACCGGAATGGATTGCGCAGTTTCGTACACAAGGAACAAAACTCACACATACACCCGACACAACATTTGGGACGATTGCCCGAGCCGCCAGAATAACGCAGTCACCCTGTCTGGAGCTTACCAGGTTCGTTTCGAATCATCATTTAAAATCAGTGTATAACGACCGAGTCCGGCTGCCACCCCCTCCTTTGCTAATTTGCGGAATAGGCAGTGGATAGAAGTTGTGACGCGATATCAGTTCAGAGTCATAACCGACTCTGGCGATTGAACTTTTCGCCAATGTCCACAGACCGGAAAATTTTCAGATTTTTTTATCTATTGACGCCAAATAACAGATTCGAATGCCCAAACCGGCCTGTGGACATCTCCGGACGAGGCCCAGGAATCAAAAATGCCGGACCAAACCGGCCCGGCATTCAACAGAATCAACGGGTAATGACCCGGCAGGATTATTTGGACAGCTCTGCGATTTTCGCCTCAAGCGCTTCGATGCGCGCCTGCAAAGCGTCATTTTCGTCGCGCGCCTTGATCGCCATTTCGCGGACAACCTCGAACTCTTCGCGCTTCACCAGATCAAGACCGCTCAACCAGCGGTCTGCCTGTGCGTGAAAAGCGGTCTCGACTTCCTTGCGCACGCTCTGTGCGGCACCTGCCGCATCCGTCACCAGCTTGGCGAATTCATCCACAATACGATTCGGTCCTGTACTCATGACGAAACATCCTTTCTTCCGGGCCGTGACGGCCAGCAAAAACCATGAATTTCAGGTAGGCACTCCCATGCCTCTATGCAAGTAAAATCGAAAGCAGCGGCACGGTTGCATATCAGGGAAAAATTGTGCCCAAAAATCGCCTTGACCCGTTCCTATTCAATCGCCATCTTCCGGCTCCCGGCAGATAAAGGCACTTCCATGCAGGAAATCTACCGCACAATAACAAATTGATGGGACATGAGTTTGTATCGAGCCGCGACATCACTTTCGATCATGCCTTTTCCGCAAATCGATCCGATTGCCATCTCCATCGGGCCTTTGGCCGTTCACTGGTATGGACTGGCTTATGTCGTTGGCATCATGCTTGGGTGGCTTTATGCGCGTCACCTCACCCGGAAAAACACCTTGTGGCCCGGCGACACCTCGCCCATCACCGTCGCCCACCTTGATGACTTCATAGTCTGGGCAACGGCGGGCATCGTGCTTGGCGGACGCCTCGGATACATATTGGTCTATGATTTTCCGTCAGTTGCAGCCAATCCCTTGCGCGCTTTCGAGATATGGAATGGCGGCATGTCCTTCCATGGCGGCCTGACCGGCACAACCATCGCCATGTTCCTGTTTGCACGCCGCAACAAAATCCCGGTCTGGAGCATGTTTGACATTATTGCAGCTGCGGCACCGATCGGCCTGTTCTTCGGACGCATCGCCAACTTTATCAATGGCGAATTGTGGGGCCGGTTGAGCGACGCTCCCTGGGCCGTCGTGTTCCCGACCGGCGGTCCCTTTGCACGCCATCCAAGCCAGCTTTATGAAGCGGCTCTGGAAGGTCTGGTGCTGTTTATCGTGCTGGTGGTTGCCATTCACGTTTTCAATGCCCTGAAACGACCTGGCATTGTCACAGGCATCTTTGTCACCGGTTACGGCCTGTCGCGTATCCTCGTGGAATTCTTCCGCGAACCAGATGCACAACTCGGTTATCTCGCAGGGAACTGGTTGACCATGGGCATGGTTCTTTCCACACCCATGGTGGCACTCGGCATCTGGGCCATCTTGCGCGCACGTCTGGCACCGGCCCACGTGTGAAGCGGAAAGGCATAACTGATGACGCAACTCGCAGAGCGCCTGAAGTCCATGATCCGCATAAGCGGACCGTTGAGTGTGACGGATTATTTTTCGCTGTGCCTGGCCGACCCGCAATACGGCTATTACAAGACCCGTGAGCCGTTTGGCCCGACCGGCGACTTCGTCACCGCCCCGGAGATCAGCCAGCTTTTTGGAGAAATGCTCGGCGTCTTCATGGTGCATGCCTGGCAGCGGCATGGCACACCTGTCAATACGCGGCTGATTGAAATCGGTCCCGGACGCGGCACCATGATGGCAGATATGTTGCGCGTGATCTCCCGCATCGCCCCGCCGCTTTACGAAACCTGCACCGTGCACCTGGTGGAAACCAGCCCCAGGCTGACCGAAATCCAGCAACAGACGTTGCAGGCCCATGATGGCAAAGTCAGCTGGCACAGCAGTTTTGATGAGGTACCGGCAGGCTTCTCGTTAATTGCCGCCAATGAATTGTTCGACGCCATTCCGATCCGACAGTTCATAAAGACAGGCCACGGCTTCCGCGAAAGACTTGTCGGGCTGGATGCTGACGACAATCTGGCATTCACCACAGGTGCAGCGGGCATTGATCCGGACCTGCTACCGCTTGCACCGGAGAAAGAGCCTGTCGGCACGATTTTCGAATATTCGCCTGCGCGCGAAAGCGTGATGATTACCATCTGCGAGCGGTTGAAAAGCGAAAACGGTACGGCACTGATCATCGACTACGGCCACCTTGTGACCGGTTTTGGCGACACATTGCAGGCGCTGCGCATGCATGAGTTCGACCCGCCGCTTGATCACCCCGGCGAAGCCGACCTGACAAGCCATGTCGATTTCCAGCATCTGGCACAAACGGCGCGCGATCTCGGCGTACATATCAATGGCTGCCTGCATCAGGGTGACTTTCTGTACGGGCTTGGATTGGCGGAACGCGCCTCGGCCCTGACCCGCAATGCAACACCCGAACAGGCCAAGGCAATCACGGAATCCGTATCGCGTCTGGCCGGTGAAGGTGCAGGACGAATGGGGGAACTGTTCAAGGTGCTTGCCATTTCAAGTCCGAACCTCCATCTGCTTCCATTCCGCGCGGTGGATTGACAGGGAACGCTCACGCTGTTCAACATCGCCAAAACGAAGCAGTAAAACTGCACGGGCACCCCGCCAGGGTGAATTCAGGGAGTTTTGTCATCACCGGGTCATCCCGTCCCGTTTCAATCGCATTCAATCAAGGAAACCCGATATCATGCAGGATGAGCACATGCCTCTGCCGATAGAAAGCCCCCTGCTCTCATCAGGTTTAAATGGCGCAATACGCCATGGTTTTTTCACCCGGCAAGGCGGGGTTTCACACGGTATCTATCGCGGACTGAATGTCGGGCTCGGCTCGCAGGATGATCAGGAAGCCGTCATTGAAAACCGTGCTCGCGTCGCAAACTGGTTTGGCCTGCCGCTGGAACGGCTGGCAACCGTCCATCAGGTTCACTCCCCAGATGTGACAACCGTCGACAGCCATTTCGATGGCGAACGTCCGCAATGCGACGCGCTGGTAACCAGAACACCTGGTATCGTGCTTGGTGTATTGAGCGCCGATTGTGGCCCTATCCTGTTTTCCGATCCCGAAGCTGGCGTTATCGGCGCGGCTCACGCTGGCTGGAAAGGTGCACTTGGCGGCGTGCTGGAAAACACCATCGAAGCCATGGTCGACCTTGGTGCACGGCGTGAACACATCATCGCCTGCCTTGGCCCGTCGATCAGCCAGAAAAACTATGAGGTCGGGCCAGAATTCATTGATCGTTTCCTGAGCTACGATCCCGCCTACCAGACCTATTTCAACGCCTCCGACAAACCCGGCCACGCGATGTTCGACCTGCAGCGACTGACGGTAGACCGGTTGTTGAACGCTGGCGTAAAGGCGCACTCCCTCGACATCTGCACCTACCCCGATACGGAGCTGTTCTTCTCCTATCGCCGCACGACACATGCCGCCGAGCCGGATTACGGTCGGCAGATTTCCGCAATTGCAATCACGGAGAGCTAATCATGGCACTGCACTTCACGACAGGAGAATTCGAAAGCCGCCGCACCCGCCTGATCGAGCGGATGAAGGCGGAAAATCTCGATGCGCTTTTGTTGTTTGCGCAGGAAAGCATGTATTGGCTGACCGGCTATGACACATTCGGCTACTGCTTTTTCCAGACACTGATTGTGAAGTCCGATGGAACCATGACGCTGTTGACGCGCTCTGCAGATCTGCGGCAGGCCCGTCAAACCTCCAATATTGAGAACATTACCATATGGGTGGACAGGCTGAACGCCGATCCGACACTGGACCTGAAAAACCTGCTGAGCGAAATGGATCTGCTCGGCGCCAAGGTTGGCATTGAATATGACACCCATGGCATGACCGGCCGCGTCGCAAAGTTGCTTGATAACCAGCTGGCCACTTTCTGCCAGATCAGCGACGCGTCCTATCTGGTCAGCGGACTGCGTCTTGTCAAAAGCGCCGAGGAAATTGTGTATGCCAAACGCGCTGGCGAACTGGCGGATGATGCGCTGGATGCTGCCCTTCCGCTGATCCGCGCCGGTGGTAGCGAGGCCGATATTCTGGCTGCCATGCAGGGTGCCGTCTTTGCCGGCGGCGGCGATTACCCCGCCAACGAGTTCATTATCGGATCTGGTCAGGACGCCCTTCTTTGCCGTTACAAGGCCGGCCGCCGTACTCTGGAGGAAAAAGACCAGCTGACACTGGAATGGGCCGGGGTAAGCGCACATTACCACGCTGCGATGATGCGCACCGTCGTCATCGGCACGCCAGACTTCCGTCAGAAGGAGCTATACAACGCCTCCCACGAGAATATCATTGCCATCGAAGAGGTCCTGAGGCCGGGCAAGACATTTGGCGATGTGTTCGATACTCATGCCCGGATCATGGATGAGCGTGGACTGACACGGCACCGCCTCAACGCTTGCGGTTATTCGCTCGGCGCACGTTTTTCGCCCTCGTGGATGGAACACCAGATGTTCCATGCCGGCAACACCCAGGAAATTCTGCCTGACATGACCCTGTTCGTGCATATGATCATCATGGATTCCGATAGCGGCATCGCCATGACCCTCGGCCAGACCTATCTGACCACAACGGATGCGCCCGTCTCGCTGTCGCGCCATACGCTGGATTTGATTGCAGTCTGAGAGAACCGTTGATTTGACATAACCGGCTTGACGCCCATACATTGCCGCCGGGCAGATGTGCTTCGTTGCGATATCCTCACCGATATCCGGCAAGGCAAAGATGACGGAGACTGACGATGAGGAAAAACCGCGTATGAGGCGGCTGACGACCATGTTGGCCATTCCCGGCCTTACATTCGCTCTTGCAGCCTGCAACACGTCCGATGCACTCACGCCACAGGTCGGTATTGGCGAAGGGCTGCAGCCATCGTCTACTCCCTTGACGCAAAACGATCTTGATCGCGCCTCTGCTGCCGCAGACACCCAGACGGCTTACCAGCCGCCGCAACGGCAGACCTACCGTCCACAAAACACGCTGGATGCGCAGGCGCACGCCCTGTCTAACGGTGCCGGGCAATATCAGGACTATCAGCAGCCGGTAACGTCAGAGCCGCCTGTTCAGCAACAACAGCAGTTGCAACCACCACAACAGCAGCAGCAGCAGAGCGCGTCGCTGGCGCCCGCGTCATCGTCCGGCAGCATTCGTTTCTTGCCAATCATCGGCGCGCCGGTTCAGGCCGTCACACCGTTGTCACGGCAACTCGGCGCAGAAGCCCGCGCCAAAGGCTTGACGATCCGCAGTTCCAACGACACGGCAAGCGACCATATTCTCAAAGGTTACTTCTCCGCCTTCCCGGATGGCGGCAAAGTGACAATCGTCTTTGTGTGGGATGTGCTGGATAACAATGGCGCCCGTCTGCACCGTCTGCAGGGACAGGAAAGCGTGTCGGGCAGAGGCAGTGATCCTTGGGCGGCGGTAACACCAGCCGCGATGGAATCCATCGCCAATAGAACGCTTAACGAGTACATGGCATGGCGCAATGCGAACGCGGGGTGAGTTTTGTCAAAAAGAATTCATGAAAAACGTGAGCAAATCCGCTTCACCCCTTGCATTCACGACCAACGGCGCTATTAAGGCGCGCATGGCAATAAGGCATGTCCGGCGGCGTTTTAGAGCCGGGTGTCCCTTCCCTTGAATAACGCACCGGTCACGAGGTATATCCTTATGATCTCTCACGCGATGGCATGGTAACAGGCGGGCCGCAATGAAGGTTTTCGCAGGCAATTCGAACCGGCATCTCGCCGAAGCGATCTGCAAGTATCTTAATGTTCCTCTCGGAAATGCCACTGTAAGGCGGTTTGCTGACCAGGAAATTTTCGTCGAAATCAGCGAGAATGTTCGCGGTGAAGACGTGTTCATAGTTCAGTCAACATCGTTCCCGGCGAACGATCACCTGATGGAACTGCTGATCATGATCGACGCGATGCGCCGGTCCTCCGCAAAGCGCATCACTGCCGTTCTCCCCTACTTCGGCTATGCGCGTCAGGATCGTAAAGCGGGGCCCCGCACACCGATCTCGGCAAAGCTGGTGGCAAACCTCATCACCGAGGCTGGCGCCGACCGCGTTTTGACGCTGGACCTGCACGCTGGTCAGATTCAGGGCTTCTTCGATATACCGACAGACAATTTGTTTGCTGTTCCAATCCTCGCTCGCGATGTGAAAGAACACTATGACCTGAAAAACGTCATGGTCGTATCTCCAGACGTTGGCGGCGTTGTTCGTGCCCGCTCGCTGGCCAAGCGTCTCGACTGTCTGCTGGCAATCGTTGACAAGCGCCGTGACCGTCCAGGTGAATCCGAAGTCATGAACGTTATTGGTGACGTCAATGGCAAGGATTGCATCCTCATAGACGACATCGTTGATTCCGGCGGCACGCTGTGCAACGCCGCTGAAGCTCTGCTCAAGAACGGTGCAACAAGCGTTACAGCTTACATCACGCACGGCGTTCTATCAGGCGGCGCAGTGGCGCGTATCGCCTCTTCCAAACTGCGTGAGCTCGTCATAACTGACAGCATTCAGCCAACCACGTCCGTGCAGTCCGCTCACAACATTCGTGTTGTTTCGACGGCCAACCTGTTGGGTGAAGCTATCAACAGAACCGCACAGGAACAGTCCGTATCCGGTCTGTTTGACTGATATTCGCAAAACCGGTTGGTCTATCCGACCTCGGGAAGGTGCGCGTAATACGCGCACCTTCCCGTAAAAAGCGAATAATTATCATACAATATAGCGATATTTAACGCCCTCGAAAGCAATTGCTGCGAAGACTTTCCCCAATCGTGTTCTCACTGGAGGGGGTAAGTTCATGCCTGTTGGCACATCGCGGGAGGTTGCCAAGCGCAGTTCCTTGTCTATCAAGACAAAATTTGCGGCTTTGGTAACGGGAGCAACGCTGGTTTCATGCCTTTCTGTCGGCCTGTTGTCCTATCAAACAGGCAAGGCAGGTCTGATTGACGCAAGCAAATTGCGCCTTGAAACCGTTGAGCAAAATCAGGCAAAGCAGCTTTCGGCCTACACAGACCGCGTGGAGCAAACCCTGGCCGAGATTGCACAGAACAGTGCCCTTGCCCAAGCAACAGAAACAATGACCAACATCATCGCAACCGAGCGTGATGAAGTCATCAAATCCTTCCGCCGCACCGATATTCCAGTTGAACAACGCGTCGCATTCGATGGTGAAAAGCTGAAACTGCTCTACGGCATTCAGCACGCCACTATCAACGGAACGATTGCCAGCAACTGGCGCAATGCCCGTGTCAGCGACATCTACGTCGTCGACAAGAATGGCCTCATCATCTACTCCGTCGCCAAGGAAAGCAACTTCCTGACCAATATTTCCGAACCAGGGAATGAAGCGATTAAGGAATTGCATGACCGTATCGCTGCCGGACAGGACGGTGTTGTCCACAGAGGCACATTCAACGGCACAGGTGCAGAGGCCTCCACTTACATCGGGATGCCACTTGCCATTTCGTCCTGGGGCCAGGTGCTGCGCAAAGGCGTCATCATCATCCGCGTATCGGCAGACCGCGTTGCCTCTGTCGTCACGCCAGAGGGCATCGGCACATCGATTGACGATGCATTCCTGCTGAATGAAAAGGGAGCCTTCCGCTCCGGCGTTGTCTCCGGTGGTGCAAACGCGCCGGTTCCACAGGAACTGATCGCCGCCGCCGCAAGTGGCCAGACCGGTTCAGTTTTTGCCGACAGCGGCAGCAACCGCACCTTCTTTGCATACGCTCCGGTTACGATTTTTGGTGAGAAGCATCTGCTTGCCACCGGCCAGGCCGAAAGCAAGGTTCTGGCTTCTGCCAACCAGCTCGCCTTCTCAGCGTTCATTGCCACGCTCGCCGTGCTCGGCATCATGACCCTGATCGGCATTCTGGTGTCGTCGGGCCTGACCAAGCCGCTCACCGAACTGGCAAAGCTGATGAACCGCCTGAACGAAGGCGACAAGTCCATTGACATCAAAGCGGTTTCCCGTGGCGACGAAATCGGCGTCATGGCCAAAGCACTGGAATCTTTCCGTCAGGGCCTGATCGAAAAAGAACGCATGGAAGAAGATTCCGCCCGCAAGAGCGAAGAGCTGGATGAAGAGCGCCAGCAGCGCGAAACGGAAAAGGCACGCAGCGCCAAGGAATTGGAAGACGCGGTGTCGGCTCTGGCCACCGGTCTTGCAAACCTCTCCAACGGCAAACTCGATCTGCGTATCGACCGCCCGTTCGTTCCGTCTCTCGACCACCTGCGTGTTGACTTCAACAACTCGGTTGCAGGGCTGGAAGCGACCATTGCCAATATCGGCAGCAGCGCAAACACCATTCACGCAGGTTCCGGCGAGTTGAAAAGCGCTTCACAGGACTTGTCGCACAGAACAGAACGTCAGGCAGCAGCCCTGGAAGAAGCCGCCGCTGCACTGGGTGATATGACCCAGACCGTCAATGACGCGCTGAGCCGTTGCAACATTGCCGTTCAGGCAACCGCAGAAACGATGGATGGCGCGCAGAAGTCGACCGAGGTGGTCCGTGAAGCAATTGTTGCCATGGAACGCATCGAATCCTCGTCGTCCAAGATTCGTCAGATCATTGATGTGATCGACCAGATCGCTTTCCAGACCAACCTTCTGGCCCTCAATGCAGGTGTAGAGGCCGCGCGCGCCGGTGAAGCGGGCAAGGGCTTTGCGGTCGTTGCCCAAGAAGTGCGTGAACTGGCGCAGAAATCAGCGGCTGCAGCACGCGATATCTCGCAACTCATTGCAGCCTCCGCGCAGGACGTTGAAGGTGGTGTAGCGCTGGTTCTGAAAACCGGTGAAAGCCTGGAGCACATTCAGGGCCGCATTCGCTCGGTCAATGATCATATTGGGGCCATTGCCACCGCATCGCGTGACCAGTCGCTGCGTCTTGGTGAGATCAATGCATCGGTCAACTCGCTGGATCAGGTCACCCAGCAGAACGCGGCAATGGTCGAGGAAACCACCGCCTCCGCCTTTGCTCTGGCCAGTGAGGCAGACAGCCTCAATGCGCAGATCAGACAGTTCTCTGTGCGTCGCCAGATACAGGCGGAAAACCGCTACGCTGCGTAAGCAATAACAAAGATCAAGAATGAGAAAGGCCGGAGCTTCCACTCCGGCCTTTTTGTTTCAGGCGTCATTTTTGCCCTCCTTCCAGATCGCGCCTTGCAAAGGGCGAAACGTCTTCTGGACCGGGCTGCCGGAGACCGCAATCTCCGGCAGCACGCCGGCAGGGACACCACCGGCTTCCGGGGAGGATATTCTGCAGGTTGCGTAACCTTAAGGCGACGCAACGTGCTTCTGGTCTTCGGGTCTTAGAAGAACCCAAGCTTGTTCGGGCTGTAGGAGACCAGAAGGTTCTTGGTCTGCTGATAGTGGTCGAGCATCATCTTGTGGGTTTCACGACCGATACCGGATTGCTTGTAGCCACCAAATGCCGCGCCTGCCGGATAGGCATGGTAGCAATTTGTCCAGACGCGACCTGCCTCGATGCCACGGCCAGCGCGGTATGCGAGATTGGTATCACGGCTCCACACACCGGCACCCAGACCATAGACTGTGTCATTGGCAATCTCGATTGCCTCTTCCAGTGTCTTGAAGGTGGTCACCGATACGACCGGGCCGAAGATTTCTTCCTGGAACACCCGCATCTTGTTGTTGCCTTCAAAGATCGTTGGCTGAATGTAATAGCCATCCTTGAGGTTGCCAGGCAGAGACTTCTTGTCACCACCGGTCAGCACCTTGGCGCCTTCCTTACGGCCGATCTCGAGATAACTCATGATCTTATCGAACTGCTCCTGAGAGGCCTGCGCACCGATCATGGTCGATGGGTCAAGCGGGTCGTTCTGGCTGATGGCCTCAACACGTTTGACGGCTTTTTCCATGAAGCGGTCATAGATCGATTCGTGCACCAGAGCGCGGGATGGGCAAGTGCAGACTTCGCCCTGATTAAGCGCAAAGAATGCAAACCCTTCCAGCGCCTTGTCGAGGAACGCATCGTCTTCATTCATCACATCGGCGAAGAAGATATTTGGTGACTTGCCACCCAGTTCGAGTGTGATGTTGGTGACGTTGTCAGCCGCATAACGCATGATTTCCTTGCCCACCGAGGTGGAACCGGTAAATGCGATTTTGGCGATGCGATTGCTTTGGGCCAGCGGCTTGCCAGCTTCCGTACCCAGGCCATTGACGATGTTGATCACACCCGGTGGCAGCAGATCTTCGATGAGCTCCATCACCACCAGAATAGAAGCTGGTGTTTGCTCTGCTGGCTTGAGCACCACACAGTTACCTGCGGCCAATGCCGGAGCAAGTTTCCATGCCGCCATCAGGATAGGGAAGTTCCATGGAATGATCTGGCCAACCACGCCAAGTGGCTCATGGAAATGATAGGCAACCGTGTCATTGTCGATCTGGCCGATTGAGCCTTCCTGCGCCCGAATGCAGCCCGCAAAATAGCGGAAATGGTCGATGGTCAGTGGAATATCGGCATTCATCGTTTCACGAAGCGGCTTGCCGTTGTCCCAAGTTTCAGCGCGAGCAATCTTGTCGAGATTGTCTTCAATGCGCTGTGCAATTTTCAGCAGAATGTTGGAACGCTCGGCAACACTTGTCCGGCCCCAGGCGGCACGGGCCTTATGGGCCGCATCAAGTGCCACTTCAATATCCGCAGCATTCGAGCGGGCAACCTCGCAAATCTTCTGCCCTGTGACGGGCGAGAGATTGTCCATGTATTTTCCGGATTGGGGTTCAACCCATTTTCCACCGACGTAGTTGCCGTATTTTGCTTTAAACGGGCTGTCGGCGATCTTTTGAATCTGAATATTCATTGAGTTCATCCTCCCTGATGAAAGCGGTTCTCACAAACCGATGTGGAGAGAATGGGCCTGAAAATCATAGCACGATAGGGTGCAGGCGGCGTATGGCACCGCACACTGTTTCATATCTGCTACAATAGCAGATGCTGGATTGTACCAAATGTGTTCGGAAATCGAATGGTTGGCAGCGACGGCATTCATGCCATTCAAACCGGTTTGAACCCGGCAAACAAAGCCGGTGCTGGCCAAAGTTATTCAAAGGCTCACAAACACAGGAGCCTTAGAAAGATACAAACAGCGACCTCCCGCCCAACACCAGACGACCAAAAACTAGCGCCTGTGCAAGACGAATGCCTCAGTGAATTTCAAGCTTCTTCAGCTTGCGATGCAAGGTGGCGCGGCTGATACCAAGCAGATTGGCTGCATGAGACACATTACCATTGGCGCGCGACAGAACACGGCGCACAGCCGCCCTCTCCGCCTCCAGCAAATCTGACCGCATATCGCCCCGTTGCTCCTGCAAAGCATCAACAGCTGGAACACCCTGCGCAATCAGCGCATCATCAAGCCGCAAGATTTGCCGTGCCGCACGAGTGGCACCGAGAATGATGTCGTCATGATCGACGGCAATCAGTGAAAGCGCCGCCGAACCGGCATTTGGCACCATGATGATTCTCGCTTCCGGGAATGCACGGCGAAAAAGATTACCCTCGATACGCTGCGCGGCGTCGCGAACGGTCTGCGTCAGAATGGACACCGTCAGTTCATTGACGTCATCCCGGCAGGTCGAGATATCAAGGGCACCGGCAATATGCCCCATATGGTCGCGAATGGGCGCCGTTGTGCAGGAAAGGCCGATATTTGACGTGAAGAAATGCTGGTCGCGGTAAACGACAACCGCACGCTCATCGGCCAGCGCAGTACCTATACCGTTGGTGCCAACACTGGCTTCGCTCCAGATCGCACCGGACCACAGGCCCAGTTCACGAAACTCCTTGTCGTCACCGGCTGCACCGCGCCGCTCTAGGGCAACGCCCTTAGCATCTGTTAACATCAGGCAGCAGCCCGCCTTGCCGACCGCCTGAAATATCCGATCGAGCTCGTCAGCGCTTTCCACCAACAGATCGGCAGAGGTCAGACGCGCTTGCTGAAATTCCGAATCCATAAGGAACAGTGGTTTATGGGCTTCTTCCGGCGCTAACCGGTGCATGGTCATGCACCGGCGCCAGGAGGCGACGATGGGTGAACTTGCCGCCGCAGAACGCTGGCGCGCACTTTCATAAACCCTGTCTGCGTGAGCTATGGCATTTTGCATTGTCCGCTCCTCCCAAAGCTTTTTTGAATGGTGCATGCAGGGAAACTATGTTTCAACGCTAAAATACATCTTATAACACAAACGTCATCTGTACTGTGCGAACATATGTGGCAATCCGCAATAAACCCGCACTTCGCTTGCGTTTCCCCATGCTTTGTACTATAGGCGCGCTGTCCGTGTAGACACCCTTGGAGGCAACGCGGATGAAACATTTATGATGTTTCCAGTTTCAGACTGCAATGGTGGACTGAAACTCTCCATACAACCTCGAAAGGAATAGCCATGAGCAAGGAAACTTACGAGCTCAAGGCCGAGGCGCGCGAACGGGTCGGTAAGGGGTCCTCCCGTGAACTTCGCCGCAACGGTTTGATCCCAGCTGTCATCTATGGTGACAAGCAGGCCCCAATTTCTATCGCGCTCTCGACCAACGAAGTAACCAAGCGTATTCACGCTGGCGGCTTCATGACGACGATTGCAACCATCGACGTCGATGGCAAGAAGATCAAGGTTCTCCCTAAGGTTTACCAGCTTGATCCGGTCCGCGACTTCACCATGCATGTCGACTTCCTGCGCGTTTCTGGCAACACTGCCGTCAACGTTCAGGTTCCGGTTCACTTCATCAACGAAGACAAGTCCGCGATCAAGACCGGCGCTGTTCTCAACATCGTTCGTCACGAAGTTGAACTGCACGTTCCTGCCAACGACATTCCGGAATTCCTCACGGTTGACCTCGCTGGCGCCAAGGTTGGCGACAGCCTGCACATCTCTGCTGTGAAGCTTCCCAAGGGCGCAACTACGGTTATTGCTGATCGTGACTTCACGATTGCAACGATCGTTGCTCCTGCTGCTGGCATTGCTGAAGAAGAAGCTGCATCCGAAGAATAATCGGCCGCATCTGTTTCTGACAGATTGAACACCCTGCTTTCAATCGAAGGCAGGGTGTTTTCGTATGCGCCCAATACTAATACACGCCAATATTGCTCATAAAAAAACAAACAATCAGAGCGCGTTCAATCAACCTTTAATATAGTTATTTCAGCATCATTTAATGATTATGTGGAATTATGATTGAATATTTGGAGATACTAATTGACCACCATAGCGATTGCTTGAGGATGGAAAGACTTTTTTAAGCATATGCTTGGTGACTATTTATATCTTACGAACGATCGGCGTGGGGGACGCTGGTTTTACAAGGGGTTGCGGGGGCTGGATATATTGACATGACCCATTCGGTAGAAAGTCGTTTTATCGCGATTGTATCGGGAGCGTTGCTCGCTGTCGTCGCGCCGCTTTTTACTTTACTGCTCGCCCTTTCCTATCAGGAAGCGATAAAAAACCAGCGTGATCATATTGAAATCCTGCTGGCCGCCAATTCCCAGGCGCTCAGCCGTCCATTATGGGACATGGATGACGACACCATCAACCAGATCACCGGAACACTGGTCTCCGATCCTGTTATCCGCATGGTACGCGTCAAGGACACGTCGGGACAACTTGATCTGGTGCAGACAGCGGGCACCGGGGTTCCCGAAGAGCCACAGACCGTTACCCGCACCATCAGCTATAAAACGCTGAACGGCATGGAGACTGTTGGCAGTGTCACGATCTATTACGCGTCGATCAACATCTTCTCGTCGCTCAGCCGCATCGAAGTCGCCTTCATCTCGATCTTCATTCTTGCCATCCTGACGGTCTTTGTCACGGCAGTCGTTGGCAACCGTTTGATGATCATAAAACCGTTGTTGCGACTGACAGCGGCCATTGAGGCAACACGCCAGCTTGGCTCCCGTCACCACGTCGACTGGCGGTCCAGCGATGAAATGGGCCGGCTTGCAAAAAGCTTCAACGAAATGCAGATCCAGCTTGAGCGGGAAGAGCGCGAGATCAAGAAGGCGCATAAACGGACGACGGAAATCTACAATCTGACGCCCGCCATGCTATTTTCACTCGACAAGGCAGACCGTATCTCGGCAGTCAGTGACTACTGGAGCCAGAGAACCGGTTACGACCGTGAAAACATCATCGGCACGCATTTTTCCGATCTTGTTGCCGATGAGGACCGCAAGACCTTCATCCTGCGCAAATTCTCTGGTTCAAGCACTGAGAGCGCCTCCGACATTACCATCCGCTTCAAATGTGCGGATGGAAAAACGATGGACGTGCTCATTCAGGAAAAGGCACTCAGCTCCATTGAGGCTGGCCGTCACACGGCATCGCTCAGCGTTATGACCGATGTGACCGAACTGCGCCAATCAGAAAAGCGCAACAAACATCAGGCTATTTCCGACCACCTTACCGGCCTTCTCAATCGCCAGGGCTTTGAAGCCATGCTGGATGAGAAAATCCGCGAAGCAGATGAAAATCGCACGGAACTCGCCTGTCTGTTCATCGACCTTGATCGCTTCAAGACGATTAATGACAGTTTGGGCCACGCCGCTGGTGACGAGGTGCTGCAGGAGTTTGTGGACCGCATCAAGCCGCTGCTGGAAGGCAGCGACAGTGCATCGCGTCTTGGCGGCGACGAGTTTGCCATCCTGCTGGCCGGCGACAACACCGAAAACCGCGCGACAGTGTTCTGTGAAAAGATCAGTGACATCTTCAATCAGCCATTTGTCACCCACGGCAATATCGTGCGCCTCAGCGCCAGTATCGGTCTTGCGCTATATCCAACCCATGCCTCGAATGCGGCAGAGCTGCTGCAAAACTCGGACATGGCGATGTATACGCGCAAGCGTGGCGGCAAAAACGGCGCACAGATGTTTGACCCTTCCATCACCGACAAGGCACGCGAACGCGCCGAGACGGAAAGTGATATCGAACAGGCAATCGCCAATGACTGGTTCGATGCCTATCTGCAGCCAATCGTTCGGCTGGAAAGCGGCGAGACCATCGGCTTTGAAGCGTTGATGCGCCTCAACCACCCGACAAAGGGCATTCTTCCTCCCGCCAATATCATCAATGTGGCAGAGGAAACCGGCACCATAAATCGTATTGGCAACCTGATCCTGGAGCACTCGCTTGCCAATCTGGCAGAGATTTCCGCGCTTCCGCATCTGTCGGATTGTTATGTCGCGGTGAACTTCTCGGCCCAGCAGTTTGAGCCCGGCTTGCCGACGCGGATTGCCGGCCTTCTCTACCGTTACAATATTCAGGCCAGCCGTCTGGTGATTGAAATCACCGAGGCCGTGTTAATGAATGACGACCCGCAGATCAGAACCATTCTGAACACCATCCACGACTTCGGCTGCCGTATTGCGCTCGACGACTTTGGAACCGGTTACTCGTCGCTAAGCTACCTGAACCGCTTCCCGGTAGACATCGTCAAGATCGACCAGTCGTTTACCAAGTCGATCATGGATCCGGTGTCCGACATCAGCCAGAAGAGCCACATGCTGATCGAGGGCATCAGTGCAATCTCACATAAGATGAGCTGTTCTGTCATCGCCGAGGGCATTGAGACACTGGAACAGCAGGAGTTATTGATGGAAATCGGCGTGGATTGCGGACAGGGTTACCTGTTTGCCAAACCGCAGCCAATTGCCCAGTTGATGCCGATGTTCGCAGCGCAGAACGCGTTTATGAAGCCAGCAATTGGTGCTGAGGCCTGAAAATCAGCATGGGGGAAACGGTGTGAAACATATACTTGTCAGTTTGTTTTTAATCGTCTCTTCCACGTACGCCCACGCACATACCCTCACCTTTTCCACCGAAGACTATCCGCCTTACAGCTTTACCGACGCCAATGGCAACGCCAGAGGCGTATATATGGAACAGCTGGAAATCATGATGGAAAAGGAAAAACTGGACTACAAGGTTACGGTCATGCCATGGGCGCGGGCCTTGGCCCTTGCGGAAACCCAGTCCATGCACTGCGTGTTCGCCACGGCCAGAACCGCAGAACGTGAGCACAAGTTTAAATGGGTCGTGCCTCTACACACCGACCGCAATGTGTTGATTGCCCTGAAAGCCAAAAAAATCCGTATCGGAAAAATCACTGACAGTTTCGGATACACCATCGGTACGCAACGCAACGATTACACCGAAACCGTTCTTCGCCAGATCGGTTTTCCCAATATCGAACTGAGCGCCGATTTCAATCTAACGCTCAACAAGCTGTTTGCCGGACGCATCGACATGATGCCCATGTCGGAAAGCACATTCATCAAAATCGCCAAGGGCACGACAAATTTCGAAAAAGTCTTCACGCTGTCTGACCAGATCCTCGGAGTAGCCTGCAACAAATCCGTACCTGATAGTATCATCGCCCGCATGCAAAAACGGCTGGATGATCTGATCGCCGATGGGACGCAGCGCAAGATATTTGAAAAATATGGCCTGATTATTCATAACGATCTTCATCTTCCTGCGCATACGCCCTAAGACGTTGCGCAGCGCGTTAATTTCTCAGGCCACAAATGTCGCCTGTGATCATCGGAATATGAGACGACAATGATTATCATCGCTGGCCTTGGTAACCCCGGCAGCCAATATGCTGGAAACCGGCACAATATCGGCTTCATGGCTGTCGACGCATTACAGCGCCTGCCCTCCTTTTCGCCCTGGTCCAGAAAATTCAAATCGGAAATTTCCGAAGGTGAAATTGCCGGCGAAAAAGTCCTGCTGATGAAGCCGCTGACCTATATGAACCTGTCGGGCGAAGCAGTTGGCGAAGCCATGCGCTTTTACAAGCTTGGCCCATCCAACATCATCGCCATTCATGATGAACTCGATCTGCCTGCCGGTCGCGTGCGCATTAAAACTGCGGGCGGCCATGGCGGCCACAACGGCCTGAAGTCACTTGATGCCCATTGCGGCAAGGATTACCGACGCCTGCGGCTTGGCATTGGTCATCCCGGCGACAAGGACCGTGTGCATGGTCACGTGCTGGGGGATTTTGCCAAGACTGACAAGGTTTGGCTCGAGCCCCTCATCGAAGCCATTGCCGACAATGCCAGCATGCTGGTCAAAGGCGAAGATTCGCAGTTGATGAACAAGCTGGCCTTGGCAACCGGAGCCAAGGCAGAACCAGAGAAACAAGTTAAACCGGCAAAGCCTGCCGCCAAATCGCACATTCATCAGGCGCGCAACCACGCCCAACCGATGAAGCTGCCGGAAACCGGCCCCATGGCGGAAATGCTGAAAAAGATGTTCGGCGGCAAGAAAGACTAACTTGCCGACATATGGTGCGGCAGTGATGCTCAACCTCTGCTAACGCAACCTAATTCAGCGCCCTTTCACCTGTTTGCGGCAACAAGGCTTGACCTTGCGCTGTCGTTTCAGCAAAAGGCTGACAACGGAATTCTTAAAGAGACAGGTTCAAGCCATGGGCTTTAAATGCGGTATTGTTGGATTGCCAAATGTCGGTAAGTCCACCCTCTTCAATGCTCTGACAAAAACAGCCGCCGCTCAGGCAGCCAACTATCCTTTCTGCACCATCGAGCCGAACACCGGTGAAGTTGCTGTACCGGATGCACGCATGAAGGTACTGGCTGATATTGCCGGCTCCAAGGAAATCATCCCCACCCGTATCTCTTTCGTAGACATTGCCGGTCTGGTGCGTGGCGCCTCGAAGGGCGAAGGCCTTGGCAACAAGTTCCTGGCCAACATCCGCGAAGTGGATGCTGTGGTGCATGTTCTGCGTTGTTTCGAAGACGACGACATCACCCACGTTGAAGGCCGTATCAATCCGGTTGGCGATGCCGACACGATTGAAACCGAACTCATGCTGGCTGACCTTGAAAGCCTTGAGCGCCGCGTTGAGCAGACACGCAAACGCGCCACGCTGAAGGACAAGGATTCGCTGGCGCAGTTGCCGGTCATGGAAGCTGTTATCAAGCTTTTGACCGACGGTAAGCCTGCCCGTCTGCTGCTCAAGACACTGGCGGCTGATGAAATTGAAGTGTTGAAGAGCCTCAACCTTCTGACCTCGCATCCGGTTCTCTACGTCTGCAACGTCGCTGAATCCGACGCGGTTGACGGCAACGAGCACACCAAGGCAGTTGCCGAAATGGCAAAGGCACAGGGTGCAGAATGCGTCATCATTTCCGCCGCAATCGAATCCGAAGTTGCGCAGCTTCCAGAAGAAGAAGCCAACGAATTCCTCTCGGCACTTGGCCTGGAAGAAGCCGGCCTCGACCGCCTGATCCGCGCCGGTTACCACCTGCTCGACCTGATCACCTACTTCACCGTTGGTCCGAAGGAATGCCGCGCCTGGACAATCGTTCGTGGCACCAAGGCTCCACAGGCAGCGGGCGTCATTCACACGGATTTCGAACGCGGCTTCATCCGCGCCTTCACCATTGCTTATGACGACTATGTCGCATTCAAGGGCGAAGTCGGCGCCAAGGAAGCTGGCAAGGGCCGTGACGAAGGCAAGGAATATGTCGTCAACGACGGCGACGTGATTCACTTCCGCTTCAACACCTGAGGCAACACAGAATTCGGTCCCATAAATAGAAAGCCCGGTACCTCACAGGTCCGGGCTTTTTTCATGTCGCTGATATTGGATCAGATGACCGGCGGCAATTTTTCCTGCAGGCCCACTGGCAATTGCGCGACGACGACACGTCGCAACGAAGACCAGCCAATACCGATGATCAGGACAAAGACACCAACGGCCAACAATGCGACAAACACAGCATTACCGCCACTGATCTCACCCTGCCGCAACACAGCCACCACGGTGGCAATCAGCGACACAAGACCCGAGGTAACGAAGGCTCTGCGATCAATAATGATGCCGATCAACATCAGCATCACCACAACGCAGACGACCAGAACGGCGCTGCCGTAGAGCCCGCTTTCCTCTGCACTGAATAGACTGCCGCCGGCGCCGATGAACACAAATGCCAGCAGCGCATAGAGCAAGGCAGGCGCCGTCGCCAGGTGAAGCCAGAAGGCGATGTCTGAGCGCCGCGTCACGCGGTAGCGGTCCGACAGGTCGTAGCGCATTGCAAGGGCAAACAGGCTGAGCGCCGCAATCAGGAAAATCATCAGCGACAGCAGGCGATATTCAACCAACACATCTGCCGAGCCTGTAATCTGCTCCATCACCACAAAGATGCCCGTCAATGCAAGCAGTGCCGCAGCAACAAATAGACCAGCCAGTGCCAGCGGCACCCTGTAGCGCCAGTAGAATATCGCCATGACCGGTGGCAGCAGAAACACCATCAGAAAGACTTGCACAGCCTCTCCGGGAATATTGGCCACGAAGGCATTGTAGACATACTCATTCACGCCACCCATGGCGATCGCTGTCGCGACCGTCAGTGTCACGGCCGGCAGGGCAAGCCGCTGGCGACGCACGAGAATTTCGGCAAGCACAATGATCGCAGGCAACACCGCAAAGACCGTTGCCACGCCCCACAGGCCAGCCAGAACAACCACAACACCGATTGTAATCAGGATATCGTGGAAACCACGCACGAACCGTGGTGTTTCAGTATCCGAATGTGCTGGACTATCAGCCTCGCCACCATCACGGAAGACCGTACTGACACCCGGTTTTGCCACGAGATATGGCAAAAGCTTATCGGCCTGTGCGTCCGAGATAATGCCATCGCTTGCGGCCTGCTTGAGACCTGAGAGAACTTGCTCGTTCACTGTGCACCCTGAATGTTTGTATATCGAATGGGATCGAACAATGAGCATCAGCATTCTAGGCTGATCCCCCTTTTTACCCTCCCCTAGTGTTGCAAGCTCTATTGCATTCGCCGGTGACAATCCAGAGCATCCCGCCTCATCTCCAAAGACAACAAATTCACCTTTACGTAAACGGAAAAATATCTTTATGATCGTCGCGAGAATGGGAGGTTTTAAAGGTGATCTACACTTACGAAGATTTTACACCGGAGCGCGTTTTCCCCTTTGCCCCGGTTACGGTGACTGCCGAGGACATTATCGAATTCGCGTCAGAATTTGATCCACAACCCATGCATCTATCGGAAGAAGCCGGGCGTGCCAGCATTCTTGGTGGGCTTGCCGCCTCCGGATGGCATACCTGCGCCTTGTCGATGCGCATGATGTGCGACAGCTATATTTCCAACTCCACATCACAGGGTTCACCCGGTATCGATTTTCTGGACTGGAAGCGTCCGGTTCTGGCGGGAGATACCCTGTCTGGCCATTCCAAGGTGGTTGAAAACCGACCGCTGGCATCTCGCCCGGGCATTGGTCTTGTCAAATTCCGCAATGAGCTGACCAACCAGCGTGGCGAAATCGTCTGTCAGGGTGAACATGTCGTGATGTTTGCCATGCGCGATCAAGGGAGCACTGTGGCATGAGGTTGGCTGAACTTTCCCCCATCGGCACGCGTATCACCCTTGAAACGTTACACTTTTCCGCCGACGATATTATTCGCTTTGCATCGAAATTCGATCCGCAGCCGTTTCATCTGGATGCGGAAGCCGCACGCCACTCCGTGCTTGGAGGTCTTTGTGCATCGGGGTGGCACACCGGCTCAAGCTGGATGAAGTCATTCCTGTCATTCTGGATGAAGGAAACCATTCGCCTTAAGTCAGAGGGAATAGAACCCCCAAAACTCGGCCCCTCACCGGGCTTCCGAAAGCTGAAATGGATACGCCCCGTCTATGCTGGCGACGACATAACCTACTATGTCACATTGCTGGAAACCCGCCCCCTCGCCTCGCGGCCCGGACTTTTGCTCAACACCACCTTCAACGAAGGCGTAAACCAGAAGGGTGAAACCGTCATATCGTTTGAGAGCAATGTGTTGGAGTTCGAATAGCGGCGGACAGATGAACGACATTTTGGAAGGTTACGCAAAGTCCGCGACGCCGGAGTTCATCGCACGTTACAATGAGCTGGATTGTGCGGAGGTCTATGCACCCGTGCTTGACCTTCTGCCGCCAACGCCTGTCCGTATTGCAGATATTGGTGCAGGCACAGGACGAGACGCCGCATGGTTTGCGGCGGCAGGACATAGAGTGCTTGCTGTCGAGCCCGTGAAAGAACTGCGCGAGCCCGGTATGCGCGGACACATTTCACCCAACATAGAGTGGCTTGACGATAAACTGCCAACGCTGAAAAAGGCGCAGAACTATGGGCGTTTTGACCTGATAACTCTATGTGGCGTCTGGCAGCATATTGAAGACCGCGATCGTCAGCTTGCCATGCAAAGCCTTGGCAGGATGGCCGCCTCAGGTGGCAAGATGGTCATGTCACTTCGCCATGGACCAGCGCCTCTAGATCGGCCGGTGTTTTCTATCTGCCCGGATGAAACGATTGAGCGAGCCAAGCAGTGCGGGTTCAGCCTGTTGAGGCGTGTTGAGACGGGGTCCATTCAGGTCGGCAACAGGGCGCTCGGTGTAAACTGGACATGGCTCGCCTTCCAAATGACTGACCTATCGATATAATGGGTCAGTCGCAGCAAAAGTATCAGTGCCCGGAAAACTCGACCAGTGTGCGAACATCAACGCCGAGGTCTTCGAGTTTCTTTCGACCACCGAGATCCGGCAGGTCGATTACGAAGCAGGCCGAGACAATTTCAGCACCCATCTGGCGCAGCAGCTTGACCGCGCCTTCAGCGGTACCGCCTGTGGCAATCAGATCATCCACCAGAATGACCTTTTCGCCGGGCTGCACTGCATCCACGTGCATTTCCATTTCATCGACACCGTATTCCAGGCTGTAGGCCACACGGACAGTCGTATGCGGCAGCTTACCCTTTTTACGGATCGGTACGAACCCGGCAGACAGTTGGTGGGCAACGGCACCACCCAGAATAAAACCGCGTGCTTCCATGCCGGCAATCTTGTCGATCTTTGTGCCGGCATAGGGCTGAACCAGCTCGTCTACAGCACGACGGAAAGCCCGCGGATTGCCCAAGAGCGTGGTAATGTCACGGAAAATGATGCCCGGCTTCGGATAGTCGGGAATGGAACGAATGGCAGCGGAAAGCTCCGAAGCGATAGCAGTCATGATATGTCCAATTGAATGGGAGATTGATCGAAAAGCTTTTCGTACATTATCAAGTCAGAACGGCTGAACCAACTAAAAAGGGTTGCAACAGCAGCGGTACCCTGCAGACGGTTCATTCAGCAGCCATGCCCTGCACCTTGGCCCAAGCAGGGCAAAGATCTTCAAAGGAATGTGCAGTCGGCTGCAAGGCAGGATCGCTCTTGTCATCGAAAACGCCGAACACCAGTGCCACGGTCGGAGCATCATCAATGGCACCAAGCGTGCTGCCGCATTGACCGCAAAATGCACGGGAAGAATAATCCGACGAACGGTAAAGGACTGGCTCGCCCGCCTCACCTGTCCAGCGGACATCGCTCTTGGCAAACTCCACCCATGTCAGGCTGGTTGCACCGGATTGACGCTGGCACCACTCGCAGGAGCATGTGTGCGGGTTTTGTGGTTCTCCCTGCGCCTCAAACCGTACAGCACCACAAAGACAACCGCCAAGAAACGTTTTTGCCATGTTGAACCTCCTCAAAAATCTTGCCGCAAAGCCCTGCCCGATTCCTGATAAAAATCCAATGAACTAACGGTGAATAAAAAAGCCCCCACAGTCTGTGTGACCGTGGGGGCATTGATTTCTAAACCTCAGCTATTGCAGCTTAGTGTTCTTTGCGTGCGTAAACCGACTTCTTCGTCAGGTAAATCAGCGCGGTAAAGATCGCAAGAAACACCATGACCATGAAACCGGTGCGCTTGCGTTCTTCCAGATGCGGCTCTGCAGCCCACATCAGGAATGCCGAAACGTCCTTGGAATACTGGTCGAGCGTCTGCGGCGAACCATCATCATAGGTCACCTGATCGTCAGAGATCGGCGGTGCCATGGCAAGGGCAGCAGCATTGGCAAAGTATGGGTTGTAGTGAGTTCCTTCGGCCACTTCCACGCCTTCTGGCGGATCAACATATCCAGTCAGCAGAGAGTAGATATAATCCGGGCCACCTTCCTGATACTGCGTAAAAATGTCGAACACGAATAGCGGGAAGCCACGAGTTATACCGCGTGCCTTGGCAAGCAGCGACATATCAGGCGGTGCGGCACCATTGTTCGATGCAGCAGCAGCTTCGTGGTTCGGGTATGGCGATGGGAAGTGGTCGGATGGAACAGCCTTGCGGGTGAACATTTCACCGTCACCGTTAGGCCCGTCCTGCACTTCATACTCGGCAGCAAATGCCTTTATCTGATCATCCGAGTAGCCCAGATCTTCCAGTGTGCGGAAGGAGACGAGGCTCATCGAATGACAGGCCGAACAGACTTCCTTGTAAACCTTCAGGCCACGCTGAAGCTGTCCCTTGTCGTATTTGCCGAATGGACCGGCAAAGCTCCATTCGAGATTCTTCGGCTTATGGATCGGGTAATGCGGTGTACCCCCCTCTTCATGGCCTTCTTCTGCAGCAAATGCTGCACCGACGCCAAGTCCGATAGCCAAGGTCAACGACAGAACGCTTGATACAAGCTTTTTCATAATTTCAATTCCTCTCTGTCGCCACCGTTACGCCTGGGCAGACGCTGGAGCGGAAGCGGTTTTACCACTCTTTTCCAACACTGCTTCCGTAATCGAATTCGGAATACGCCGTGGTTTTTCCACGAGGCCCAGAACCGGCATGATCACCAGGAAGAAACCGAAATAATAAAGGGTACCCAGCTGAGAGAAGCCAACATAGTTGCCCTTCAGATCGCCACCGAAGATCAGACCGATCAAGCCGCTGCCTTCAGCAGGCTGCGAACCGAGCCAGCCAAGGAAGATGGCGTTTACGACGAAGACCCAGAACAGCATCTTGTACCATGGACGGTACACAGCCGAACGAACCTTCGATGTATCCAACCAAGGCAGGAAGAACAGAACGATGATCGCACCGAACATCACCAGAACGCCACCGAGCTTGGAATCGATCGGGCCGACATTGAAGGTGATCGCACGCAGCATGGCGTAGAACGGTAGGTAGTACCATTCTGGAACGATGTGTGCCGGTGTCTTCAGGGCATCAGCGGGAATGTAGTTGTCCGGATGGCCGAGATAGTTCGGCATGTAGAAGATGAACCAGGCATAGACGATCAGGAAGACGGAAACGCCGAATGCATCCTTGAGCGTTGCATAAGGTGTAAACGGAACCGTATCGGTCTTGCTCTTGACTTCAACACCGGTCGGGTTGGTCTGGCCCGTAACGTGCAGCGCCCATACGTGCAGGATGACAACACCTGCAATCATGAATGGCAGCAGATAGTGCAGCGCAAAGAAGCGGTTCAGCGTTGGCTGGTCAACGGCAAAGCCGCCAAGCAAGAACTGCTGCAACCATTCACCGATCAGCGGGAAGGCTGTGAAGAAGCCGGTGATAACGGTAGCGCCCCAGAAGGACATCTGACCCCAAGGCAGAACGTAACCCATGAAGCCGGTTGCCATCATCAGGAGGTAGATGACACAGCCGAGAATCCAGAGGATTTCGCGTGGCGCCTTGTAGGAACCGTAATAGAGACCACGGGCAATATGGAGATAAACGGCAATGAAGAAGAACGACGCGCCGTTGGCGTGCATGTAACGCAACAGCCAACCGTGGTTGACGTCACGCATGATCTTCTCGACGGAGTTAAAGGCAACCGTTGTTTCGGCGGCATAATGCATGGCCAGCACAACGCCGGTCAGGATCTGCACGATCAGCATAACCGAAAGCATAGCACCAAAAGTGTAGGCATAGTTCAGGTTGCGCGGAACCGGATAAGCGACAAAGCTGTCATAGATCAAACGCGGCAGCGGCAGCCGGGAATCGATCCATCTTTCTAAGCCGGTGGACGGCTGATAACTGGAATGACCACTCATAATATTCTGTCCCTTTATCCGATCTTGATGACGGTATCGGATGCAAAAGCAAACGTCGGAATATGCAGGTTCTCAGGCGCTGGGCCTTTACGAATACGGCCCGCCGTATCGTAATGAGAACCATGGCAGGGACAGAACCACCCGCCGAAATCGCCAGCCTGACCGAGCGGAACGCAACCAAGATGGGTACAGGAACCGATCATCACGATCCAGTTTTCCTTTCCTTCACCAGCAGAGCGGTCAACATCCGTTGCCTGCGCGTCGGCAGCAACGTTGGCATTACGCGCAACAGGATCCTTGAGGTCAGCAAGCGCAACGGCCTTTGCCTCTTCGATTTCCTTTTCTGTACGGTTACGGATGAACACAGGCTTGCCACGCCACTTTACAGTGAGCGACATGCCGGGTTCGAGGCTGGAAACATCAACATCAATAGAAGCAAGAGCCAACGTCGATGCATCTGGACGCATCTGGTCGATGAACGGCCATGCAACAGCCGCAGCCCCGACAACACCCGCCATACCAGTTGCTAGATAAAGAAAATCGCGACGAGTGGGTTCACCCGACGCATGATTATTTGTTACGTGTTCGCTCACCGCTACACCATCCTCTGCGCTAAATGTGCCGAAAATCGCATGATTCCTCCCACTGCTATTTGATCCAAGACAACTCCATCCCAAAAAGTCCTGGCCAATATGCGCCAATCGAATTCACGCATAATTGTTTGATCGCAAAATATCCCAACCTTTGGCAAGAGGGAACACCACAATACGGCCGTAATTCCACCCTCACAGAGCATTATTTAGGCCACTGTCGTTCTCATGCCATGACATCGGGTCTTCAGCTGACGAATCAGACGCTTCACTTCCTCCGCCCGTGATTGTGCCCATGCATACCCCATGTTAACAACAGTCGCTTGTCGCTGCGGCTCGGAATGATTGATGAAAACACGGCTAACCTGCATTTTTTCTGTTTTACTGACCCTATTTCTTTTCGCCGGAAGTCTTCGTTACGTCAGGGATCACTGGCTTTTTTCATTCACCTACAGCTTCCAGCTTCACATCGGCATCGTCGGCGCACTCGCAGCCATTGTGCTATTTGTCGTTTTGAGAAGCCGTTACCTGTTGTTGCTTTTTGTCTGGGCCATCGCAATCACCGCGCATGCCGCGGTTCTACGGTATGAATTCGTTGCGCCAGCCGGCGAAACCGTTGCTGGCCAACCCTTCAAGCTGATTTCTTTCAATGTCTTGGGCGAAAATTACCGCAATGGCAAAAGCATCGCGGAATTTCTCTCCAATTCCGGCGCCGACGTCATATACGTCATGGAAGGCAGACCGCTTGCACCTTATCTGTCTCGAATTGCGAAAACCTATCCCTATCGAATGGGGTGCAGGGTCGACACGGAAACATGCGATCTTCTGGTGTTTTCAAAATATCCGCTGGAAGGCGCAAAATTCATTACCTTGAGCGATTTACGCCGCGATCGCATGGCGGTCGCAAGGGTTACGGTCCATGACACAACCATCAATCTGGTCGCCTTGCACGTCACGAAGCCATATTATGACGATTATCACGAGGAAGAACTGTTTGCCGCCTCAAAAATCATAAGGGCCTTAAAGGGTCCTTTGATTGTTGGAGGAGACTTCAACTCATCCAGCATCGCGCCAGATATGCGTCGTTTCCAGCAAGCCAACAATCTGCGCATCTCCAACTTCGAACCGGCAACATGGCCGATCGAGGCCGGTAAATTCGGCATTCCGATCGACCATATTTATGCCCGCGCTCCAGCAACAATGACCAGCTTGAAGCGCCTGCCAGATGCCATGGGATCCAACCATTTTGGCCTCGAGGCAGAATTCATCATTCAAAAACAATAATCGGCGCGAGGCGTCGTCAACCGACATCGGCGGCAAGGAAGCCACCTGACTGGCGCTGCCAGAGTGTCGCGTAAAGCCCGCCCTGCCCGATCAGCTGATTATGTGTGCCCTGCTCCACGATGCGGCCATTGTCCATGACAATCAGCCGGTCGAGCGCCGCGATTGTCGAGAGACGATGGGCAATCGCAAGAACGGTCTTACCCTGCATCAAATCATCGAGATTGCTCTGG
Organism: Rhizobium sp. BIGb0125; assembly: GCF_024810055.1. Classification (NCBI taxonomy): domain Bacteria; kingdom Pseudomonadati; phylum Pseudomonadota; class Alphaproteobacteria; order Hyphomicrobiales; family Rhizobiaceae; genus Rhizobium; species Rhizobium sp. BIGb0125. The sequence continues at coordinate 622,971 of NZ_JANUDV010000001.1, read as the reverse complement.
ATTGCCGCTTCCACCTCGGAATCCAGGGCAGAGGTCGCTTCATCCAACACAAGGATCGGCGCATCTTTCAGCATCACCCGCGCAATGGCGATACGCTGACGCTGACCACCTGACAATTTCACGCCACGTTCACCGACATGCGCATCAAACCCGCGCCGTCCACGCTGATCTTCCAAACGTGCAACAAAATCATCAGATTTTGCGCGCCGTACAGCCTCCACCAATTGCGCCTCGGTCGCGTCGGTGCGGCCAAACATGATGTTTTCCCTGATCGAACGGTGCAGCAGTGACGTGTCCTGCGTCACCATGCCGATATGGGCACGCAGGCTTTCCTGCGTCACCTCTGAAATGTCCTGCCCATCAATAAGGATGCGGCCACTTTCGATGTCGTAGAAACGTAAGAGAAGATTGACGAGTGTCGATTTACCGGCACCAGAGCGACCAACAATGCCAACCTTCTCACCGGCTGCAACCGAAAGGTTGAGCTTGTCGATCACCGATTTTCCGTTTCCATAATGGAAGGAGACGTTATCAAAGCTGATTTCAGGACGACGCACCACAAGCTCGGTTGCATTTGGCGCATCGACGAGATCGATCGGTTTGGAAATCAATTCCGCAGCATTCTGCACGGTGCCGAAGTTGCGCATGATGCCGTTAAACTGCGTCATCAAACGACCAAGCAGGAAGTTAAGGCGCAACACCAGTGCCAGCGTGAACGCAACCGCACCAGAACTGATCCGCCCATCCAGCCACAGGTCTATACACAGAGCCGCCATGGAGGTGATCATCACACCGGAAAGCAAAGCCATCGACGCTCTGACACCGGTGATGAAGCGTGTGAACATCAGCGTTGTCTGCTGAAAAATATCAAAACCTTGCCGCATGTAACGGTCATTGGCATCGTCACGACCAAACAGGCGCAGCGTCTGGATGTTGCTATAGGCATCAACCATGCGACCACTCAGCATCGAGGCCGCTTCGGCCGTTTCCTTGGAATGGTAGCGGATACGCGGCACGAAATAACGCGCCAGTAGCGAAAACACACCAACCCAGACAAAGATTACCGCCGCCAGACGCCAGTCCAGCCCACCAATAAGGACGAGGGTCGAAACGGAATAAATGCCAACGAACCACACGCTTTCCATCAGCGACGTCACTAGGTCACCCGTCGCCTGCCCGCCCGACCAGACCTTGGTGACGATTCGTCCGGAAAAGTCATTCTGGAAAAAGCTCAGCGATTGCCGTGCGACATGCATGTAGGATTGCCAACGCACCAGATTGTAGAAACCTGGCGTGATAATCTGCTGGTCGGTCAGCGCAGTCAGCAAAGCAACAACAAACCGCACCACGGCGATCAACACCAGCATGCCGACAAGTTCGGGGCCATGCTGGCTTAATAATCCTGCCCAGCCGTCGCCGGGTTTGACACTGGCAAGCACATCCACCAGCCGCCCGACGAACCAGAATAACGCAGCCTCAATGGCCGCGGTCATTCCGCCGAGAATCAGCATGGCAATGAAGGGTGCCTTGGCCTGCGAAATATAAAACCAGATAAAACCGGATGTGGTTTCAGGTGGCCTCAGATCATCCTTTCGGGCGAAAGGCTGGATCCAGTTCTCGAAAAAGTTGAAAAGCTTCGAAATCACCATGTCACGGATATAGGCCTTTTCCACGAAGACGCAAAGCAGCCTGCCACCTTATATTTTGGTAATGATCAAATACAAAAGGGCGGGGAATGCCCCGCCCTTTTGTTCGTTATTCCGCAGCAACGTCGTCATCATTGTCCTGGATGAAGCCGCCGGACTGGCGTTGCCAAAGGTCGGCATAAATGCCGCCTTTTTCAACCAATTCGCCATGCGATCCAGCCTCAACGATATGGCCGCGATCCAGAATGATCAGCCGGTCCATTTCTGTCAGTGTCGAAAGCCGGTGAGCAATCGCAATAACCGTCTTGCCCTGCATCAAGGCAAACAGGTTTTCCTGAATGGCAGCTTCCACCTCGGAATCGAGTGCCGATGTCGCCTCGTCCAGAATGAGGATCGGAGCATCCTTCAGGAACACACGGGCAATAGCGATACGCTGCCGCTGACCGCCCGAAAGCTTGACACCACGTTCACCCACCTGCGCATCGAGACCGGTGCGACCATGCATGTCCTCCAGCGTTTCGATGAAATCCCACGCATTGGCGCGTTTTGCCGCCTCGATGATCTGCGCATCCGTTGCCCCCGGATGACCGTAAGCAATGTTGTCACGGATCGAACGGTGAAGAAGCGAGGTATCCTGCGTCACCACACCGATTAACGAACGCAGACTGTCCTGCGAGACGGTGGAGATATCCTGTCCGTCAATGGTGATGCGTCCGTCTTCAAGATCATAGAAGCGCAGAAGCAGGTTCATCAACGTGGTTTTACCGGCGCCGGAACGACCGACAAGACCAACCTTTTCACCGGCACGAATATCCAGCGTCAGGTTGTCGATAACTCCCTTTGTCCCTTCAGCCCGTGCCTTTCCGTAATGGAACTGCACATGCTCATAGCTGATGGCACCTTTTGGTGCTGCCAATGCAGGCGCATCTGCCTTGTCGACGATGTCATGCGCCTTGGTCATCATGCCCATGCCGTCATAGACAGTACCTATGTTTTCAAACAGCGATGTCACTTCCCACATGATCCATTGCGACATGCCATTAACGCGCATGGAAAGACCGATCGCCACGGCAACAGCACCTGTCGTCACCGAACCATTCAGCCAGAAATAAAGCCCGAGGCTGGCGGTCGAAAACAACACAAAGGCATTGTTGAGATCGATGAGAATGTTGAAGCCGGAAATCTTGCGCATCTGGCGATGCACGGTTTCCAGAAACATGTTCATGCCATCACGTGCATAAACCTCTTCACGGCCAGCATGAGAAAACAGCTTGATCGTCGAAATATTGGTGTAGCTGTCGACGATACGGCCGGTCATCAACGAACGCGCATCAGCCTGTTCCTTGGCCAAACGCCCCAGTTTTGGAACGAAATACACCAGAATAAGAATGTAGAAACAAAGCCATGCAAGCAGCGGCAGCACCAGACGAATGTCTGCCGCGGCAACTAGAAACAGCATCGAAACAACAAAGCTGATCGCATACACGAACACATCGATGACCTTGAGTGCCACTTCACGGATCGCAAGCGCCGTCTGCATGACCTTGGTCGACACACGTCCTGCAAACTCGTTTGCAAAGAAAGTCATGGAATGGCGCAGCAGGAACCGATGCATCTGCCAGCGGGCGATCATGCCAAAGTTACCGGCCAAGGTCTGGTGCATGGTCATGGTGTGCAAGGCACCCATCAGCGGCAGGGCAATCAACACAAGTGCGGCCATGCCGATCAGATGCCAGCCTTCATCCTGAAGGAATGTCTCGCGGTTCGCCGTTGCCAGCCAGTCAACAATGTTACCCAAAAATTGGTAGAGCATGACCTCGGCAATGGCGATGCCCATCGACATCAAGCCAAGCAACAGCAGCCAGGGTGCAGCCGGTTTTGTATAATGCCACAGAAAGGGCAGCAACTTCGGAGCCGGAGCCACCGGCGTCGAAGAGGGAAATGGATCAAGACGTTTTTCAAACCAGCCGAACATGGCCAAGCTCCGAAGAAAATGCACCCGAAATGCGAACTCACGGAGAAAACCGGGACCGCGAACGGGAAAATCATGGAATGCGGCCACGACAGCCACATGACGATACTGAAAAGAGTGAGAAACCGCGTAAGTTCCGCGTTAACGCCTAGGCTCGAAGAAAGCCCACGGGAAACGGAAGGTGACGGCGAACAGATATATTCATGGTGAACCTCCCTTTTTGGCGTTGAAGATGCCACCTTTTAAATCAAAAAACGTTGTCTGCCTAGGGGCCACGAGACACGCTCCGTCAATATGACACTGCCCCACTGAATGGTTGTGGCTTTTCAGGCACAATCTGTCGTGGTAACCGCCTCGCAATTCTTGCAATTGGAAAACACATGCCCGACATCAGGATCGCCCTTTATCAACCCGATATTCCCGGCAACACAGGAACGATCCTGAGACTTTCCGCCTGTCTTGGCATTGCCATCGACATCATTGAACCAGCCGGTTTTGATATTTCCGACCGCAACCTCAAACGTGCCGGCATGGACTATCTGGCCGTTGCTGCTTTGACGCGCCATATCAGCTGGACACATTTTGAAGAGTGGCGGGCAACCACTGGACGCCGTCTGGTTCTCGCCTCCACCAAGGCTGCCCTTCCCTATACAGACATCCAATACAAGCCAGACGATATTCTGTTGTTTGGCCGCGAAAGTGCGGGGGTGCCTGATCATGTGCATGACAAGGCCGATGAACGCATCATCATTCCAATGATCGAAGGTCAACGTTCCATCAACGTTGCCATGTCGGCCGCCATGATAACAGGCGAAGTGTTGCGTCAGGTCGGGTTTTAAGTCTGACGGTCAGTCGGCAGACGGCAGGCGACGCATGGTAAATTCAATGCGATCCCCTTCCAGCTGGCGCCAGCTTTCCACCTCTGTCCAGTAAGCTGCTTTGGGAAAGGCGTCGAACCATTCACGCGCCTTGGCGCGAGCGTCCTCGCGGGTGAGACAAAATGTCTGGCGCACGAACATGCCGTGTTTTTTTGCGCACTCCCCGACAAGGGCTTGTTCCCTGCGATGGGCGTTAATACGCCGTTTTAGGCCGTCCAGCGGTGGCGGTCCGGTAAATTTCGTCATGACATTCACCTCTGCCAATAGGATATTCTGGCGAAAGGCGATTGGCGAGTCGAAATTGTGCGCAAGCCTCGCGCCTGATAAAGCGGCGACAATAAAGGCGAATCAACGTCAGGCGTTCGCGCGCAAAACATGCAGGAGAGCGGACATGGACCGGCCGCAAATGCCCAAGGGCTTGCCAGAAGACATTGAGGACAAGAAGGAAGCGGCACGCGCCTGGTTTGAAAGCCTGCGCGACACCATCTGCGCATCCTTTGAAAACCTGGAACGCGAACTTCAGGGACCGCTTTCTGACCAGGAACCGGGTTACTTCGTCGCCAAGGACTGGCAGCGCGAAGGCGGTGCTGGCGGCGGTGGCCGCATGTCGATGATGGAAGGCCGCGTGTTTGAAAAGGTCGGCGTACACACCTCAACGGTGCACGGCGAATTTTCGCCAGATTTCCGTTCGCAGATCCCAGGCGCCGAGGAAGATCCAACCTTCTGGGCGTCCGGCATTTCGCTCATTGCCCACCCGGTCAATCCCAACGTGCCGACTGTGCATATGAACACCCGCATGGTGGTCACATCCAGTCACTGGTTCGGTGGTGGTGCAGACCTGACGCCCATGCTGGCACGCCGGCGCACGCAGGAAGATGGCGACAGCCAGCTTTTCCACAAAGCCATGGAAATCACCTGTCGCCGCCATCCGGTTGCAGATTACCCACATTATAAGAAGTGGTGCGACGACTATTTCTTCGTCAAACATCGCAATGAAGCACGCGGTATTGGCGGCATTTTTTTCGACTGGCTACACCCGGATGAGGAAAAAGGCGACTGGAATGCCAATTTCGCGTTTGTTCAGGATGTCGGTCGCGCCTTCAATCTGGTTTACCCGAAGATTGTACGCAGCAATTTCAATACGCCATGGACGGAAAATGATCGTGACGAGCAGCTGATCCAGCGTGGCCGTTATGTGGAGTTCAATCTGCTCTACGACCGCGGCACACTTTTTGGACTAAAAACCGGTGGCAATGTGGAATCCATCCTGTCGTCCCTGCCACCGGTCGTCCGCTGGCCATAAAATCTTCGCTGAAACGACCGGCGTGTCGGCGAAAAACCACGATAACAATGACCTGAAACGGGTAGCAAAAACAGGCTCGTCAATCGACCCTTTATGAGTGCTCCAGAGCTGTATGGAGCACCAAAATGGCGCACGCTGGTTTGGTGGCAGTCATAATATTAATCTTCACGAATATTTCACCGAAACCCCTATAATTAGGGGTTAATGAAATGCATGAGTGGTGTTAGTCTCCAGCCAGACGTACTGGAGGAGCTATCGTCATGATTACTTCAAACAGCATGCAGTTGTCCGCGTCCCCCAAAGCCCAACCACATTCAATCGAAACACCTGAATTGATTGATCGTCTTGCGACGGAACTCCGCGCAAGCGGTGATCGTGATCTGCCACATGCGTTCTATGTGGAGCAGGTCAAACGCACCCTTTCCGGCGACATCAATCCGGAAGCACTGGTGGCGGCAAATGATGACGAGGGACTTACTCGCGTATCATCCATGTGCAGCCCATCGGTTTTCCAATGCTGGGCGATGCCTGAGTAAGCCGGAACATAACCGGTAACAGCTCGTTACATAATAGGCAGGGCTAAAAATCTGGCTTTCTTCCCTGCCTTTTGAACAGGGAGTTTCAAAATGCGACTATTTGAATGTGGCACACTGGTGCCAGGTTGCGCATGGCACACACGTGCCGACGACGACGCCGAAGTGGTGCGCCGTACAGTTGAGCACATGCGCACCGCTCATGGTGAAACGATTATTCGTGAAAACATGGTTGAGAACATCAAGGCGCGTATTCGCAGCGAAGCGAACGCGGCCTGACTTTTTAATCCTGCAGCATGGTTTTCAATCGGGCGGTCAATGCCGCCCGGTCAAGTGAGAAGTTGACCTCAACCCACTTGTCTTCCAGCGCAGAAAGGACCTCGCCCACACGCGGTCCTGCAGCAACGCCTTCTGCCAGCACATCGGCACCGGTCAACGGAAAGGCCGGCTTGACAAACGCGTTTGCTCGATTGTTGAGCGTCGATAGTCGGGCGACTTTGCGCATCGCCTCTTCACCCGCCGACACATCAGCACGGGCCGCAGCCAGCGCAAGTTTCAGCCGCATCACTACCCCATCCTTACCCTGCCGATAAAGTAGACGATCAAGTGCCGTTTCTGCCATGGTAGCGTCCGGTGTCTGGGCACCCGCCCACAACAACAGCCGGTTGGTTTCGTTTTTCGACATCCGCAGCCTGCTGGCCATGGCTTCAACTCTTGCCACGTCAGGCGGGATAATCGCGGCAAGGCGTATCAACGGGTCGACCGACCAATTCAAAGACTGCTCGGCAGCAACGAGGCCATGGATAGAATCGATGCCCCACTTTTCCGTCTCCGGCAGCACCTGCGCCAGGACGCCAGACTGCCGCATCCACAAAAGCGAACGCGACGGATCCGGTGCTGACAACAGTTTCTTCAACTCGCTCCAAACACGCTCGGCCGACAGGGTCGACAGCTTATCTTTGGCACGTGCGCTTGCCCGGAGCCCGTCCGCATCTGGACGACCGGACCCGTACCAGGCAAAAAACCGGAAGAAGCGCAGTACACGCAGATAGTCTTCTGCCACCCGGGTTGCCGCATCGCCAATAAAGCGCACGGTTCGAGTCTCAATGTCTGGCAGACCATTGATCAGGTCGATAATGTTGCCTTCGACATCGGCATAAAGGCCGTTGATTGTCAGGTCTCGGCGCTCGGCATCAACCTGCCAGTCGGTGCCGAAGGCAACATCAGCACGTCGGCCGTCAGTCGCCACGTCGCGGCGCAGGGTGGTTACCTCGTAACCTTCCCCCTCCAGAACCAACGTGACGGTGCCATGCTCAATGCCTGTCGGGACGGATTTGATTCCCGCATCCTTCGCCCGTTCCACCACATCCTGCGGCAGCAATGTCGTGGCAATATCGATATCGCCAACCGGCATATCCATAAGAGCATTGCGGATTGCGCCCCCCACAATCCTTGCCTCGCCGCCATCAGCGTTCAGCAGACTAAGAATGCGCTGAAGGGCCGGTTTGGAAAACCAGTCCTGCCCGGCAATGCTGTTCATGCGTATAGCCTTTCATAAATCATGCGGACGATACCCGCCGTAATGCCCCAAATATAACGTTCGCCATAGGGCATCTCGTAGAAGTGCCTCTCATGGCCCTGAAACATCCGGCTGGCAAGCACGTGATTGTCGGGATTCATCAGAAAAGACAGCGGTACTTCAAATACCTCATCAACCTCTGCCGGGTTGAGGATCAGATCAAAACCGGGTTTTACAACAGACAGAACAGGCTTGATGCGGAAACCCGTGCCGGACACGTAATCCGGTAAAACGGCCAACGGCTCGACAAATGAACGTTGCAGCCCTATTTCTTCTTCAGCCTCCCGCAGCGCAGCAATTTCGGCATTTTCATCTTCTTCATCGATACCGCCACCGGGAAAGGCTATCTGCCCGGAATGTTTGCGCAGCGTCGACGTGCGCTGTGTAAAAATCACCCGCGCCTCATTGCCATCATCGACGACAGGCACCAGCACTGCCGCATCCTTCAGTTTGACGCCATCAATGGAAAAGCGCACGGCAGGGTTCAAACGGTGGTCGCCATTCACGCCCGCCGTCTCGAAAGCGTCTTCATTCATTGAGAGCACGCGACGGCGAAATTCGCCCGCGGAAAACTGCATCACATCACTCATTTCGACAACATATCCAGTTCATTCATCGGCATGACTGGAAAAACATCGTCACCTGATCGAACGCAGAACATCTCGGTACCGTCGATGTCCATCGCCTCTCCTAGTGCTGCCAGATCATACATAACCGCTCTTGAAACAAGGGCTTCAAGTCGTCCTCGCACCAGCAGATAGGGTTTCAATTCGTGATTTTCACCGTGGATTTCAAAACGGAGCGGATTATCTTTTCCAACAGCCACCACATCCCCCACATTGGTCCGGAATGTCAGTTGTTGTTTACCACCCTCTTTCGTCACCATCATCTCGACGGCAAGAAACGGTGCATCCACCACCTTGATGCCGACTTTTTCCACAGGCGTCACAAGATATGTTTTACCATCTTCGTCTTTTCGCAAAACAGTGGAAAACAGCCGTACCAGCGGCGCACGGCCAATGGGCGTGCCCATATAAAACCAGGTGCCATCCGCCCTGATTTCCATATCGAGATCACCACAAAATGGTGGATTCCAGCGCTCCACTGGGGCCGGCCCACGTGGTTTATCACCGGTTTGCTCAGCTGCGCGAGAAATCAGGGCAGCAAGACCTGCCGCATCTTTCGCCGAATTTATCGTTTCGCTTGCCATATTCGAGTCCCGCTTTACACGTAATGGAACATGAGTAACGAGATAGTCATTTGAAACATGCTTGTCAGCCGTCAGGATGGCAATAAGCTATATGCAGTGCAGAAATTGTCTTAAAGTATGCCGCGTAACAGCGTGCGGCGGTTTTGCGGTCACGGTGTACGATAAAACAATGACTTACAGCACGTTACTTGGATATGATGAACCGAAACGTGATTTAAAGCCACGATTCGCCGGAACCGCAGGATGAGCCGAACGGTTCGATGAAAATGTTGAGGAGAGCGACATGGGCATGATGAACACCAGCGAAGCCCTCGATGAAAAGGCGATTATCGCGGCAGCCGAAAAGGCGCTGGCAGATATTGCAGCCATCCGGGCTGATGTTTCCAAGGTCATTTTCGGTCAGGAAAAAGTCGTCCAGAATACCTTGCTCGCCATTTTGTCTGGTGGCCACGCGCTGCTGGTCGGTGTTCCCGGCCTTGCCAAGACAAAGCTGGTGACGACGCTTGGCACGACACTTGGCCTTGATGCCAATCGTATCCAATTTACACCCGACCTCATGCCGTCAGATATTGTCGGTTCGGAAGTGATGGACCAAGATGAGAGCGGGCGCCGCTCTTTCCGTTTCATCAAGGGTCCGGTCTTTGCCCAGCTTTTGATGGCCGACGAAATCAACCGCGCCAGCCCGCGCACCCAGTCCGCTTTGCTGCAATCCATGCAGGAATACCACATTACCGTCGCGGGCCAACGTTATGATTTGCCCAAACCATTCCACGTTCTGGCCACCCAGAACCCACTGGAGCAGGAAGGCACCTACCCACTTCCAGAAGCCCAGCTTGACCGCTTCCTTCTGCAAGTCGACGTTGATTATCCGGACCTTGCCGCCGAGCGCCAGATCCTGCTCGACACCACCGGCACCACATCAGGTGAAGCACGCCGCGTGATTGACGCGGAACGCCTGATAGAAATCCAGACCCTCATTCGCCAGATGCCTGTCAGCGACAAGGTTGTTGATGGCATCCTGTCACTAGTGCGTTCGGCACGTCCCGGTCACGGCAATGCACTGACCGACAAGAATGTCGCCTGGGGTCCAGGCCCACGTGCCGGCCAGTCGCTGATGCTGACGGCGCGTGCGCGTGCGCTTTACGAAGGCCGTCTCGCGCCGTCGCTGGACGATGTTTATGCCCTTGCGGAACCAGTACTGGAACACCGCATGGCATTGACCTTCGCTGCCAGAGCCGAGGGTATGTCGGTTCGTGATGTAATTGCAGGACTTGTGGCGCAAGCCAAAGGCTGACCCTTAGGGGCAGAAAAGGAGCGCAAGTGGCATCCATTGGTCAGATCGTCGAGAAGACCCCGGGCCCCGAGGTTCTGGCACGCGCGCGCCAGCGCGCAAGTCTGGTGCCGGATTGTATGGTGGAAGCCAAACGCATTGCCAACACCGTAATTGCCGGCTGGCATGGCCGCCGCAAACGCGGCATCGGCGAAAACTTCTGGCAGTTCCGCCCCTATGCCGAGGGTGAAAGCCTGTCGCGCATCGACTGGCGCCGCTCGGCCCGTGACGATCATACCTATGTGCGTGACCGGGAATGGGAAGCAGCCCATACAATCTGGTTGTGGGCCGACCTGTCACCATCAATGATGTTCAAGTCGACACTGTCACCGGTATCGAAAGAAAGCCGCGCATTGGTGCTGATGCTGGCATTGGCGGAAATTCTGGCCCGCTCCGGTGAACGGATCGGTTGTCCCGGCATCATGGAACCGGTCTCGGCGCGCAACGCCGCCGAACGACTGGCCGCTGCCCTCATGCATGCGCCAATGACTAGCGGCTTGCCGGAAACCAACATGATCAAGGGTGCAAGCGATATTGTGCTGATCGGCGACTTCTTGGATGATGCGGCAAACGTCATGGAGCGTATTTCGCCCTTGGCACGCCGCGGTTTGCGCGGGCATGTGGTGGAAATTGCAGACCCCGCAGAAGAGACCTTCCCCTACAGCGGCAGAACCGAATTTTCCGATCCCGAAACCGGTGAAAAGCTGGTGTCAGGTCGCGCCGAAACCATCAAGCAGGACTATACCCGCGCCTATTTCGCCCGACGCGATGCGCTTGGTTCGGCACTGCGTCGTATGGGCTGGAATTTTGTGTTTCACCGCACCGACCATCTGGCATCCGAAGCGCTGGTGACGATGCACATGTATCTGTCCGGTTCTCCGGCCGGTGCCGTTGGTGGAGGTCGCACATGAGCGCCCTGCCTTTCCTGTTCACCAATCCCTATATTCTCATTGGTCTCGCTGCCCTGCCCGCCATCTGGTGGCTGTTGCGGCTGACGCCTCCACGCCCCAAGGCGGAGGTCTTTCCACCACTCAAAATCCTTGCCACGGTATTGAAACGTGAGGAAACGCCGTCGCAAAGTCCTTGGTGGCTAACCTTGCTGCGCATGGTTCTGGCGGCCTTGGTCATTCTGGCACTGGCCGATCCCGTCCTTAACCCGCGCAACACGTCCGTGGCCAGTGGTGGTCCGCTGGTGTTGGTGGTCGATAATGGCTGGGCGACCTCCATTGACTGGGAACGCCGCGTGCAGACCGTATCGGCGATCATAGACGATGCCGAGCGGGCCGATGTGCCGGTGTCGATCAGCTTTACCGCCGAAACCAGCAATGACGCCGTGCCGACAACCGCGGCCGTGGCGCGCGAAAAACTGGCCGCTGCAAAACCGCGGCCCCTGGTTCCAGACCGGTTCAAGACCGCAGAATCCGTGACCGAGGCATTGAACGGCACCTCGCCCGGCACATTGGTTTTTGTCGCCGATGGCATTGCAACGCCAACGGATCAGGATGCACTGGCTGATCTTGCCAGCCTCTCGCCTTCGGAACTGCGGCTGATCGAAGGTGACGGCAAGCAGATCTCCGCCATTGCCTCCGCTACCAACGGCGCCGATTCCATGTCGCTTTCCATTGCCCGCCTGAATACGACAGATGCCGAAAATCTGACGGTGAATGCGCAGGATAGTCAGGGCCGCACACTTGGCACTGGAACAGCAGCTTTCGCCACTGGTGCTGATGAGGCAACCGGCACCATCGAAGCGCCTTTCGAATTGCGTAACGATTTTGCCCGTCTTTCGATTGAAGGACTGACCACAGCAGGTTCCGTGCATTTGCTGGATGATGGTTTTCGCCGTCGCCGTGTCGCACTGCTTGCCGGCGATACCGGCAGCGACTTCCAGCCGCTGCTGCTGCCATTGTTTTACATCAGTCGCGCCCTGCAACCCTACGCGGACCTGATCGAGCAGAGGCAGCCTGACCTTTCGGTTGCCATTCCGGAAATCCTGCAGGCTAACCCCTCCGTCATCGTCATGGCTGACATTGGCCGCCTGCCAGCCGAAACCTATGAACCGCTGCAACGCTGGTTACAGCGTGGTGGCACATTGATCCGTTTTGCCGGTCCTCGCCTTGCCGCAGCCCCCGCCGATGACCCGCTGGTACCGGTGACCCTTCGTCAGGGCGAGCGCACTCTGGGTGGCGCCCTGTCATGGGCAGAACCACAGCCGCTTGCCGATTTCCCGAATTTTGGCGCCTTTGCAGGCATGCCGAAAGCCGACGGTGTGCTGGTCAAACGTCAGGTGCTGGCAGAACCAACGCCTGATCTCGCCGAACGGACCTGGGCAAGCCTTGCCGATGGAACGCCATTGGTGACCATGCGTGAAAACGGCGCTGGCCGCATCGTGCTGTTCCACATTAGTGCGGAAGCCACATGGTCGGACCTGCCGATTTCTGGACATTTCGTTGAAATGCTACGCCGTCTCGTACAATTGTCAAAAGCCGCCGGAGCAACAGCAGAAGGCAGCGCCGTTGGCAGCCTTGCCCCTTATCGCCTGCTGATGGCAGATGGCACACTAACAACGGAAACCGGTACGGCACGTCCGCTGGAAAACCGTCCTGGTCAGACGCCGATCGCAAATTTCGACACCCCACCCGGCCTGTACGGCACAGAGGATGGCTTCGTGGCCCTCAACCTTTTGCCAGCAGGTGCAAAACTTGCGCCGCTGGATGCCTCGCTTGCCAACTTGCCTGTGCTGCGTGAAGGGCTGATCGGCGAAACAGCCCACTCCCTGCGCCCCGCTCTGTTCATCGCGGCATTCCTGTTGCTGATCGCCGACAGCCTGATCATGCTGTTTATGAATGGTGCCTTTGCCCGTCTTCCCCGTGCCAGAGGCTCCGCTGCTGCCGTGATGCTTGCCTTCATGGCAACACTATCATTGCTGGCACCGGACACGGCACGTGCAGATGATCCCAAACCCGGCGATGAAGCGATTTTTGAACGGCTCGACACCACGCACCTCGCTTACGTCATCACGGGTGAAAGTGATGTCGATGATATCTCAAAACGTGGTCTGCAGGGCTTGAGCGAGTTCCTGACCTGGCGCACGACGCTGGAACCCGGTGCACCGGTTGGTCTCGATATTTCAAAGGATGAATTGTCCTTCTATCCGATCATCTATTGGCCGATTTCTGCCACCGCACCAATGCCATCCAGTGCTGCGATCTCCCGCATCGATGCCTATATGCGCGCCGGGGGTACTGTGCTGTTTGACACACGCGACCAATTCACCTCACTCGGCAATGGTGGTGGTACCAGTGCCAATGGCGAACGCCTTCAGGCCATTCTCGCCAATATCGACATCCCACCGCTGGAACCAACACCGGAAGATCACGTACTGACCCGTTCATTCTATCTGCTGACCAATTTTCCCGGCCGTTACAACGGCAGCCCGCTATGGGTCGAATCCCGCCAGGATTCCGGCAAGACCACGTCCGGCCTGTCCTCGTCGGGCGATGGCGTGACACCCATTCTGATCACCGGCAATGATTTTGCGGGCGCATGGGCGATTGACGACAATGGTGCGCCCTCGCTACCAACCGTGCCTCCGGATGAAGTGCAGCGTGAACATGCGTTCCGCTCTGGCGTGAATATCATGATGTATATGTTGACCGGCAACTACAAGGCAGATCAGGTGCATGTGCCTGCCCTGCTGGAAAGACTGGGGCAATGATATGACACTGACTTTTGCTCCCTTCCTCCCGTGGTTTGCCATTATCATACTCGCCGTTGCAGCCCTGTTGCTATTCGTCCTCGGACTGTGGCGTGGTGTGCGCGGCGCATGGCTGCGCGGTATTGCGCTTGCCGCCCTGCTGCTTGCCATTCTCAACCCGCTTCTGACACAGGAGGAGCGTGAGCAGCTTTCCACCATTGTGCCTGTCATCGTTGACCGCTCCCAAAGCCAGGATACGGCTGAGCGTACAAAGACGACCGATGACGCACTGGCGCAGTTGCAGGATCGTCTGTCGAGATTTCCGCGCATCGAGCCGCGCATTGTCGAGGTGCAGGATGATGGCACCAGCGATACGCCATCGACACGCCTATTTTCCTCGCTCAATTCCGCAATATCAGATGTATCACCATCACGGCTTGGCGGTGCCATTTTCCTCAGCGACGGCCAGATCCATGACATTCCAAACCCCGGTCAGGACCTTGGTTTCAAGGCACCGATCCATGGCTTGATCACCGGCAAGGCGGACGAATTTGACCGGCGTATCGAGGTGGTTCGTGCACCGCGTTTCGGCATCGTCAACGAAAACCAGCAACTGACCTTCCGGGTGTTTGATGACGGCCGCAGCCAGGGCGGCCCGGCAGAAGTTACCATCCGCATGAATGGCGAGGAACTGGCAAAGGTACAGGCAACACCCGGACAACCGACACCGTTCGATTTCAAGGTGCCACGTGGTGGCAACAACGTCATGGAATTCTCGGTCGCCGAACTGCCGGGAGAAGTCACCACAGCCAACAACCGCGCTGTGCATCTGATTGAAGGCATTCGCCAGAACCTGCGTGTGCTCCTGGTGTCGGGCGAGCCCCATGCCGGGGAACGCGCATGGCGCAATCTGCTGAAATCCGACGCTTCGGTTGACCTCGTTCATTTTACCATTCTGCGCCCTCCGGAAAAGCAGGATGGGACACCGATCAACGAGTTGTCCCTGATTGCCTTCCCGACCCGTGAGTTGTTTGTTGAAAAGATCGAGGATTTCGACCTGATCATTTTCGACCGTTACCAGCATCGCGGCGTGCTGCCGATCCTGTATTATGATTACATTGCCCAATATGTCGAAAAGGGCGGCGCCCTTCTGATTGCGGCGGGACCAGAACATGCCGGACAGGATTCCATTGCCCTGACGCCGCTTGCCAGCGTTCTGCCAGCCAATCCGACCGGCCAGATGCACAATTCCGCCTTCTACCCTCGCCTGTCTGAAGCGGGTAAAAAACATCCGGTCACCCGCGGCCTTGAAGGCTCTGGTGATGAACCGCCGGCCTGGGGTCGCTGGTTCCGCACCGTCAGTGTTGATCCTCCGGCCGGCCAGACAGTGATGCTGGGCGATGGACAAGACCCGCTGCTTGTGCTGAACCGCCAGGGCGAAGGCCGTGTGGCTATGCTGTTGTCCGATCAGGGCTGGCTGTGGGCGCGTGGTTTTGAAGGTGGCGGCCCGCACGTGTCGCTTTACCGGCGCATTGCCCACTGGCTGATGAAAGAGCCGGAACTGGAAGAAGAGGCTCTCACCGGCCGGGCCAATGGCCGCACACTTGAGGTCACCCGCCAGACGATTGGCGATGATCCCGGTCAAGCAACGGTGAAGTTTCCATCCGGCAAAACAGAAACCATGGCGTTTACCGAAGCTGGTCCCGGCCTTTACAAGCTGGAACAACGCATGGACGAAACCGGCCTGTTTGAAATCACCAATGGCGAATTCACAACACTGGTGCATGTCGGTGCCGTTGATGCGCCGGAATTCAAGGCGATGATTTCAACAACCGAAACACTCGCGCCGCTGGCTGGGGAAACAAAAGGCAGCGTGCACCGCGTTGCCGACAATGACGGCCGTCTCACCCTGCCGGACATTTTGCCTGTGCGCGGTGAAGTGCGTGTCCCCGACAACAACCGCATGCTGATCAGCATGACCAATGAAACGGTGCTGACCGGCGTGAATACCCTGCCGCTGTTTGCCGGTTTTGCGGGATTGGGCGTGCTGCTGTTTGCCTTTGCCGCCGTGTGGTGGCGTGAAGGTCGCTGATATCTGTTTCAGTAAATATCGATCAAAGAAAAAGACCTGACAGATTGCTCTGCCAAGTCCTTTTGTTGGATCCTTCAAGTTAAGAACGTAAACTCAGGCAAAAGCCCTTTGAGGTTCCTCATAGGTATCCTCTTCGGCGTCCGGCATTGCCATCACGGCTTCACATTGCCGCCAGCCAATCACGCCCTTCAGCCGCGCATGAACATCTTGGCCAAGGGGAACAACCAGCACCCGGTTCGGATCAACAGGCCCCGGAAAATCCAGCGCCTTATAGCTGACCTTCTCAAAACCGAGCGGCATGTAATAAGGCGGGTCACCAATCAGGATAACAGCTTCCGAACCCTTGCGTTTTGCCGCCTCGATAGCAATCCGCACCAGTTCCCGGCCAATGCCCATGCTCTTGTGGGATGGCCGCACGGCAAGTGGTCCCAACATATGTCCTTTGACACCACCGGCCAGCACCGGCGTCATCCGCACGGAGGCAATGGTTTCACCGTCGTCAGCACAAATGAATGACAAGGTCCGGTCATGAGGTCCCTGCTCGCGAATGCGCGCTGCCGCACGGGTGTGACGGCCCGGACCAAATGCTTCTTCGTTGATGATTTCGATGGCAGCATCGTGAGATGCGTGCTCGGTAAGGTAGACCAGATCGTGCTTGGACATTAAAAGACCCGAACCAAAAAGCGGACATGACAATAGCGACAGCTACGCCTTAAGAGGCGTTTAAGAGCGTCAGCGTCGTCGGAGCATCCGTGGTTCAGTCATTGAATTCGATCAATCCCTAAAAGTTGGTTTTGCCTGATATCAGGATTCATGGGGAGCGTCCAGCCTTTATTGAACACGTGCTTCCATCATAATTGTGAACGGCACAGAACGCAGTGTTCACGATTAGGGTATCGAATACATCAGAAAATAGCCTATTCTTTACTCAGTCAAAAATTGAAACAGGAGGTTGCACCATGGGTATGCTGGTGGAAGGTGTCTGGAAAGACGTATGGTATGACACAAAGGAAACCCGTGGCCATTTCAAGCGCAGCGCATCACAGTTTCGTAACTGGATTACCGCAGACGGCGAGCCCGGCCCATCCGGCAAGGGTGGCTTCAAGGCGGAAAAAGACCGTTATCATCTGTACGTATCGCTGGCCTGTCCCTGGGCACATCGCACACTGATCTTCCGCAAGCTCAAAAAGCTGGAAGATCTGATTTCCGTTTCAGTCGTCGATCCGCTGATGCTGGAAAACGGTTGGGAGTTCAAACCTGAATCTGACCGCACACCGGGCGCCACACAGGACCATCTGTTCGGCTCGTCCACACTCTGGCAGGTCTATGTCAAAGCCGATCCAAACTATTCCGGTCGGGTCACCGTGCCGGTCCTCTGGGACAAAAAGAACAACACCATCGTTTCCAATGAATCGGCGGAAATCATCCGCATGTTCAACAACGCCTTTAACGGCCTGACAGGTTCGGAAGAAGACTTCTATCCCCAAGCGTTGCAGCAGCAGATCGACGAGCTCAATACCCTCATCTACGACACCGTGAACAACGGTGTTTACAAGGCCGGTTTTGCAACGACGCAGGAAGCCTATCAGGAAAACGCCATCAAGGTGTTTGAAACGCTGGATATTCTGGAAGCACGATTGAAACAGCAACGCTTCCTGTTTGGCGCAAACCAGACCGAGGCTGACTGGCGGTTATTCACCACCCTGGTGCGGTTTGATGCTGTTTATGTCGGCCACTTCAAGTGCAACATTCGCCGCATTGCCGACTATCCCAATGTGAGCGGTTATCTGCGCGATCTCTATCAGACACCGGGTGTCGCCGAGACGGTCGATATGCGCCATATCAAGGAGCATTATTATCGTAGCCACACGATGATCAACCCAACTGGCATTGTTCCGGTAGGTCCAGCCATCAATCTTGAAATGGCACATAACCGGCAGGCATTGGTTTAATCCCCGCGCCTACCAGTAATCCGAGACAGTGATCTCACCCTTCAATTCCTGCAGACGGCGGCGCGTTGCCGCCGTTGCATCCTCGGGCAAATTGTCCGGATCAAAAAAACCGCTTTCCTTGATTTCCCAATCCGCCAGCCGTGGTGCCGTCTGCTCGACATTCAACCGGTAGAGCACAACATGGTCGCGCCTGCTGGCCTTGTTGTTGAAATAGACATGGAAAATCTCCGGCGTGCTGGTCGCCGTCAGATTGCCCTCCTCGCGAATTTCCTTGTGCAGCGCTTCGATCACTGTTTCGCCGCGCTCAACGCCGCCACCGGGCAGATACCAGCCCGGCAAATAGGAATGGCGCACAAGAAACACCCGACCTTGTGCGTCAAAACAGGCCGCCCGCACCCCCATTGTCATGCCACGCGTTACCAGGAACACCGCATGCAGGATGCGTGTCACAATCCACGTCAACAAACTCTGTTTTTCGGAGGAACCTTTTTCGCTCATTCTGCCTTTCCGATCATGGCCAAAAACAATTCCGTTTCATGATCTTATGCGTTATGTCTGCCACCATGTTCAAACTCGCGCATATCTCAGATGTCCATCTTGGACCCCTGCCCAAGCTTACATTCCGTGAACTGGCGTCTAAACGCATTACAGGATTTGTGAACTGGCATCGCAACCGTCGCAAGCACCTTTTCACAGATACGCTGGAAAAACTGCTGGATGATCTGGAGGCGAAGCAGCCCGACCATCTGGCGATAACCGGTGACCTCGTCAATCTTGCGACCGGCATTGAAATTCGTGCCGCCGCCGATTGGCTGGAAGAAGTGGGCGAACCATCGTCTGTTTCCGTCGTCCCTGGCAACCATGATGCCTATGTCCCCGGTGCGCACGACAAGGCCATGAACTCATGGTACCCCTATGTGCGCGGGGATGGCGACCCCGAAGACTGGGATGAAGACCGCAAGATTTTCCCCTATATGCGCGTTCGCGGCCCGGTCGCCCTGATTGGCTGCTCGACATCCATTGCCACCCCGCCCTTTTCAGCGACCGGTTATTTCGGCCGCAGACAAGCGCGTGCGACAGCTGAACTGCTGAAAAAGGCGGGCTCGATGGGCCTGTTTCGTGTGTTGATGATCCATCATCCGCCAATCCGTGGCGCAGCGGCCACCCACAAGCGCATGATCGGCATTCGCCGTTTCGCCGGCGCCGTTTCAACGGGTGGCGCAGAGCTGGTGCTGCATGGCCACACACATCTGAACACGGTCTATTGGCTCAATACCCACCATGGGCAGGACCATATTCCGGTGGTTGGCATCGCCTCGGCTTCCCAAGGTCCCGGCGGGAAAAAACCACGCGCCAGTTATAACCTGTTCAACATATCAGGCGAACAGGGCGCATGGAACGTAACCTGCGAACGCCATTCGCTCAACGAGGCAGCAACGGCCATCGAATTTGAGGATGTCAGGGTGTTCTATGAAAATGGCCGGGTGATAGGTTTCCCCCCGCCGGACGCGTAAGTTCTAAACAGCGAAACGTTTATTTTTAGATCAGCGACCGTAGCGCTGTAACTTTACGTCTGACTTTAAGCTGCCGATTCAACGCCTTTAATCAAAGTCCAATTTGCCATACCCGGGACAAGACCGGGCATGGCAATGTGAGGCGTAAAAGCCTTATGCGTTTTTGGCGCGCTCTTCCAGAACGCGGTTGGCAGCCGAAACGATCGCTTCCAGCGAGGCCGCCACGATGTTGGTGTTGACGCCAGCACCGTAAAGCTTGCCACCATCATACTCAGCTTCGACATAGGCGATGGCCGATGCGTTGGAACCATGCTGCAGCGAGTGTTCGGAATAGTCGTTTACCGACAGGTCAACGCCCAGATAGACTGACAATGCGTTGATGAAGCCATCGATCGGACCGGTACCTTTGCCTTCAATCCGCTTGACCTCCCCGCGGTCCATGATTTCGGCAGCGACCACACGCACGCCTTTGAAATCACCGGCCGGATAGGTGTGATGGTCAACGAATTTCAGACGTGCGTCAGGCTGGGTCACATAACGCTCGATGAAACGCTCATAGATCCGCTTGGCTGGCAGCTCCACGCCTTCTTCGTCGGTAATGCGCTGAATATCCTCGCGGAACTCCACCTGCAAATTGCGCGGCAGGTTGATGCCGTAATCCTGCTGCAGAATATAGGCAATACCACCCTTGCCCGACTGTGAGTTGATGCGAATGATCGCCTCGTAGGAACGGCCAACGTCCTTCGGATCGATGGGCAGGTAAGGTACTTCCCAAACGCCGGTATTGGACTGCTTGATTGCCTTCATGCCCTTGTTGATCGCGTCTTGGTGCGAGCCGGAGAACGCAGTATAAACCAGTTCACCAACATAGGGGTGACGCTCAGGGATCGCCATTTCGTTAGAATACTCATAGACCGACTTGATGCGTTCGATGTCGCGGCAATCCAGTTCCGGGTCAATACCCTGGGTGTACATGTTCAATGCCAGCGTCACCACGTCGACATTGCCGGTGCGCTCGCCATTGCCGAACAACGTGCCTTCCACGCGGTCAGCGCCGGCCATCAGGCCCAGTTCGGTTGCTGCGATGCCCGTGCCACGGTCATTGTGCGGGTGCAGGGAAATGATGACGTTTTCGCGGTTATCAATGTTGCGGCACATCCATTCGATCTGGTCGGCATAGATGTTCGGGGTAGCCATTTCCACAGTCGAAGGCAGGTTCAGAATCAGCTTGTTGTCAGCGGTGGGTTTCACCACCTCGATCACCGCGTTGCAGATTTCCAGCGCCACTTCCAGCTCGGTGCCGGTAAAGCTTTCCGGAGAATATTCAAAACGGTAACCGCCACCGGCTTTCTCGGCCATGTCGGTAATCATCTTGGCGGCATCAACCGCAATCTGCTTGATGCCGTGCACGTCCTTGCCGAACACCACGCGGCGCTGCAATTCAGATGTCGAGTTGTAGAAATGGATGATCGGTTTTTTGGCACCAACCAGAGATTCAAACGTGCGGGTGATCAGTTCCGGGCGGCACTGCACCAACACCTGCAAGGACACGTCGTCAGGCACACCGGCCTCTTCCACGCACCAACGTGCAAAATCGAAGTCGGTCTGCGACGCCGAAGGAAAACCTATTTCGATTTCCTTGAAACCCATTTCCAGCAACAGCTTGAACATGCGCGCCTTGCGGTCATGTCCCATCGGGTTGATCAGCGACTGATTGCCATCGCGCAGGTCAACCGAACACCAGATTGGTGCCTTGGTAATGGTTTTGGATGGCCATGTGCGGTCAGGAATATTGATGGTTGGATAGGGACGATACTTCGCAGCTGCGTCAGACATGCCGTTTGCGCTGGTGATGATCTTCGAGTCCATGTTACTTCCTCCTTGCGCATCCGTGGCTTGGGAACCACCGTTAGATGCGCGCCCTCGAGCGGGCAAAAAATCCAGTATGTACAGAAATTTCGTATGAGGAGCGTTTGTGCCAGCGGGCTTTCGGCCGCCGGGCGCTCCTCACTGGACCCGGCAACCGCGTGTAAGGTCGAGGCTAAGAAGCGAGAGTGCACCGCATGGGCAAGCATTCGCAGAAATCTGCGCATTCATGCCGGAAAAGGTTGCGGAGCAAGTAATCATGCGTTCGCTTATAATTGCCGAAAGATTCTGATGCAAGCGCATCTTTAATTTTTCATTCGTTTCACGAAACGCGTCAAAACCATCATCAGGCCACCAGCCATCAGCCCCCAGAAAGCACCGGAAATGCCGCCGAATGACAGGCCGGAGGCCGTGATCAGGAAGGTGATCGCTGCCGCTTCCCGCGTGTCAGGTTCCCTAAAGGCCGCAACGGCAGAACCGGAGAATGCACCGACCAGCGCCAGTCCAGCCACCGCCTGAATGAGAATCGGTGGAGCAAGTGCCACAAAGGCCGTCACCACACCGGCCAGCAGACCGAGAATGATATAACCAACCCCGCCAATGATCGCCGCCCAATAACGGCGCTTCGGATCGGCATGGGCATCTTCACCCGCACACATCGCAGCAGTAATCGCCGCAAGATTAACAGCGTGGCCACCAAATGGCGCAGACAGCAGCGAGAAGAAGCCAGTCGTGGCAAACAATGGGCCGGGCTGCGGGTCATAATGATTGACCTTCAAAACCGCGATCCCGGGAATGTTCTGCGATGCCATGGTCACGATGAACAACGGCAATGCAATCGAGATCAGGGCCTGCAGATTAAATGATGGCGTTACAAATTCCATTGGAGGTTTCAGTGACTGTGAAATGCTGTCCAGTGCGCCAGGGGGAATATCGACACCAAAAACCATCACCAGCACAAAGGCCAGGAGGGCAGCCGGCACGGCAAACAGGCGCTTGAAGGCACCAACCACGATCCATGCCAATATGATCGGCAGACCCAGCGCCGGGTTAAAACCGATGGCCTTGATTGGCGCAAAACACAGGCCGATGATGACGCCGGATAACATGGCATTGGCCAACGGCGCTGGAATGGACGCAACAGCGCGGCCGAGCGGCTTGAAAAGACCTGCAATCATGATCAGCACGGCACAGATGATGAAGGCACCAACAGCAGCAGAAAACCCACCCTCAACCACGCCTGTCGTCGCCAGCAGTGCGGCACCGGGCGTCGACCATGCAATACTGACCGGTAGTCGGGTGGCGACCGACAAGGCAATCGCGCAAAATCCCATCGACACGGAAAGCGCCATCAATCCGGAGGCTGCCTCAAAATCCGTGGCTCCAACGCCTTTTAGCCCCTGCAACACAACGGCAAAGGAACTGGCAAAGCCAACAAATGCCGTAAGGCAGCCCATGAACAGGCTTTGAACGGAAAAATCTTTCAACATGGCAGGGACTCAGGACAGCGTGTGATTGTACCTATCACAGATCAAAAAAACGCATGAGACGCAAGGGAGCCCTGCCGGACAGCTGAAACGGACACGAAAGCTAAGCTACGGGTCGCAGAAAAACAAAAACCCGCACAGGTTTTTACCGGTACGGGCTTTAAAATGGCAGACAGTCGAACAGTTTACAGTTCGGACTGGTTTTCCACGATGCGGCTGGTCAGACCGTAGTCCTTAGCTTCTTCAGCCGACAGCCAGTAATCGCGGTCGATGTCCTTGGCGATCTTTTCTTCCGTCTGGCCGGTGGCCTTGGAGAAGATCTTGATCAGGCGCTGGTTCATCTTGATGATTTCGCGTGCCTGGATTTCGATGTCCGATGCCATGCCGCGTGTGCCACCAGATGGTTGGTGAAGCAGGAAACGGGTGTTTGGCAGGCAAAGGCGGCGTTCTTTCGGCACAGAAACATAGATCAGTGCGCCAGCCGATGCGACCCAGCCCGTACCGATGATCCAGACCTTCGGCTTGATGAACTTGATCATGTCGTGGATGCTGTCGCCAGACTCCACGTGACCACCAGGAGAATTGACGTAAACGCGAA
Source organism: Rhizobium sp. BIGb0125 (assembly GCF_024810055.1). Lineage (NCBI taxonomy): Bacteria > Pseudomonadati > Pseudomonadota > Alphaproteobacteria > Hyphomicrobiales > Rhizobiaceae > Rhizobium > Rhizobium sp. BIGb0125. Next base: position 599,314 of record NZ_JANUDV010000001.1, on the reverse strand, counting down.
TGTCTTCGTCGCTGGCTGCGGCAAGTGCCACAAGCTGCGTGCAGACCTTCTGCGCCAATTCCTGGGTAATGCCGCCATAAATGAAGATAGAACGCGACTTGAAAAGATTCGCTTCCGTTTCCTTACCGATCGGCAGTTCCTTGCTCTTGTCGTCGTCTTCTTCGTTCATACACGGATCTCCAACGTAATTCGTCTGTCCTTCGGACATAGTGTGATTTGTGTCGTAAAACAATGAGCGAAAAAGACAAGGCGCAGAACTGTATAATAAACAGCACACCGGCAAATGGCGCATGGACAGCAAGTTCACGCTTACGATATCGTTAAAATCATACCGCTGCGCCGATTTGGGAGGAGCGTCCGCAGCGGCTTGATGCCATAAAATACTGAGAGGGAACAATGTTCAAACGTATTTCAATTGCCGCCGCAGCACTCGCCGCAACCACTCTGCCAGCCTTCGCCCACCTGAACCCCGAAGAACACGGCTCGTTCATGGCCGGTTTTTCCCATCCGCTTTTTGGTGCCGACCACATTCTTGCGATGGTTGCCGTCGGAATCTGGGCCGCACAGATTGGTGGACGCGCGCTTTGGGTCGTTCCATCCGCCTTCGTTGGCACCATGGCAATCGGCTTCATGACGGCACTTGGTGGCATTGATCTGCCATTTGTGGAGCCGGCCATTCTCGCCTCCGTGATTGCACTTGGCCTTCTGGTTGCCATGGCAGCCCGCCTCCCCGTCTCGGCCGCAGCCGCCGTGGTTGGCATTTTTGCGCTGTTCCATGGCCACGCCCATGGCGGCGAACTGGGCAGTGCCGGCGCACTTCAATTCGGCGTCGGCTTTGTTATCGCCACAGCGCTGCTGCATGTGGCTGGTATTGCTGCCGGTCTCGGTGTCAGCCGCCTTGGCGCAGTCGCCAGCCGTATCATCGGCGCGCTCACGGCACTTGCTGGCTTGACACTGGCCTTCGGCGGCTGAAGCATTACAAAAATTTAAACCTCCGGCAGCTTTGAAAAGTCGGATTTAGCGCCTACCTCCTTATCGATACGTTTCTTTGTTCGGTAAGGAGGCATACATGTCGCCGGAAGAAACCAGACTGCTCACCGCCCTGTTCGACAGGGTCAGAACCGCATCATCCACACCGCGAGACAGCGATGCGGAGATCTTGATTGAACGCGCCGTGCGGGATCAGCCAACCGCTCCCTATTATCTGGCGCAAGCGGTCATCGTGCAGGAAAAGGGGCTTGAAGCCGCTGCTGCTCATATTGCTCGGCTTGAAGAGCGTATTCATCAACTGGAATCGGGCAATGTCGATCCGCACCACACCCAGCAAGGTGGCTTCCTCAGTTCAATATTCGGTTCCAGTCAACCACAGGCAACAGCCCCTGCCCCAGCCGCCGCACCACCGACGACGAACTATCGCAATGACACAGCCGACCCAACTGCCGGTCCGTGGGGTCGCGCGCAAAGCCTGCAACCACAAGCACAACAACCAACTGGCCCATGGAGCCCGCAACCCGCAGCCCGTTCTGCGGGCGGCAGTTTCCTACAGGGTGCGTTGGGCACCGCAGCAGGTGTGGCGGGCGGCATGCTGCTCGCCAATTCATTGAGTGGAATTTTCGGCAATCACATGTCGTCTCTGGGCCTAGGATCGCCCGTGTCCGGCAACGCACCGGTCGAAGAAACCGTCGTCAACAATTACTACGGCAACGACACGCCAGATCAGACCGCAGGCGCTGACAACAGTGGTAATGACATCCAGCAAGCCGATGACGACAGCGACAATGATGACGACAGTGCAGACATGGATTTTGATTCAGGCGACGACGGTTCATTCGCCTGAACCCATTTTGCTCGATTGTCAGCCACGACCACGGTAGGTCGGCACGCCCTGATCCGGAAGCCAGACACCTTCCGGTACAGCACCCGTCTGCCAGAACACATCGATAGGAATGCCACCACGCGGATACCAATAGGCACCGATGCGCAGCCATTTCGGTTGCAATAGATCGACAAGCCGCTTGGCAATATAGACCGAGCAATCCTCATGAAATGCACCATGATTGCGGAAAGAATGCAGGAACAGCTTCAGTGATTTCGATTCCACCAGAAAATCGCCGGGTATGTAATCAATAACGATATGCGCAAAATCCGGCTGGCCGGTCATTGGGCAGAGCGATGTGAACTCAGGCGCGGTAAAGCGCACCACATAATCGGTGCCGGCATTGCCGTTTGGCACCTTTTCCAGCACGGCCTTTTCTGGGTTTTCCGGAGTGTCGACCTTGGTGCCGAGCTGAGACAGACCTGAAACATCGGTCATATTTTTTCTCCTTTGCGAACTTTTACCATGACGCCGTGTGCCTTCTCGCCCTCCGGTTCTACGTGGATGGCAAGGCTGGCACCCGGTATCACCTCGCGTATGGCATCTTCAAGGCGGTCGCAAATTTCATGTGCTTTTCCCACGCTCATCTCGGTAGGCACCACCAGATGGAAATCGATGAAAGCGGCAGCGCCTGCCCGGCGAGTCCGCAAATCATGTACGCCAACCGACCCGTTGGCATTGGCACTAATCGCCTCCTTGATCTGCTCTTCCTCTTCCGGTGTCACAGCGCGGTCCATCAAACCACCAATGGAATTTGAAATGACCTTCCAGCCCTGAAACAGGATGTTGATGGCCACCACGATAGCGAGGATAGGATCGAGGATCGCGTAACCGGTGAGGATAGCCAGCACCAGACCAATGAGAACGCCGATCGATGTCACCACATCCGACATGATGTGATGAGCGTCTGCTTCCAGTGCCGGTGACCGATACTGTTTGCCGACACGCATAAGGATGGTTGCCCAGACGGCATTGATGACACCGGCAGCAGCGTTGATAGCAAGACCAAGCACCGGCGCTTCCGGAAGGCGTGGTTCAAACAGCCCGGCCCAGGCTTCTTTGACGATCAGCAGCGCAGCTAATACGATCAGCACGCCCTCCACCACGGCCGAAAGATACTCCGCCTTGTGATGGCCGAACTGGTGGTCTTCATCGGCCGGCTTTTGCGCATAACGAATGACGAAATAGGCAATGAAGGCGGCGACCACATTGACGGTCGATTCCAGACCGTCAGACAACAGCGCAACCGAGCCGGTTACCCACCATGCAAGAAGCTTTAGCCCAAGCACCCCGATTGAAAGCGGAATGCCCCAAAACGCCAATGTTCGAACCAGCCCCTTGCCGTCACTCATGATCATAACCTCGTGCAGATGCGAGCGAATTGCAGAAAATTCGCCCCTGAAACGCCAAACCGCGCGCACGGGGTAGCGTGCACGCGGTCTGATTTTCATGTTCTATCGTTCAATCGTCTGAAAACGTCAAGTCTCGCTAGACAGACGCCTCGCCACCATCATTCTGCTCACAGAACCGTATTCGGTTGCTGAAGGGATCAGTGACCTCCATCTGCAATCCCCAAGGCAAAGTCTCAACGCCCGGCTTCATATAGGTGTAATCTTTCGCAATCAGCTCTTTCTGGTAGGCCTGAACACCTTTCATCACAACGAAAGTATTGGAGCCTGGAGATGCATCGCCATGATGGCCACTCAAGTGCAGGACGAGGCCTGCACGGGATACCTGCATGTAGAGCGGGAAATTGTCGCCAAAGCGGTGTTCCCAATCAAGCTGAAAACCAAGGAAGTCCACGTAGAATTCTCGTGCCTTGTCTTCATCAAAAATACGGATGATCGGGCAAGTGCGCTGAAAGGAGATGAAAGGCTGGTTGGCATCACGACTGTCACTCATCGGTCTTCCTCTTTCCAATCACGGTGCCGGCACGGCTGCGACATCATTATGCAAATGCAATGATGTTATCAGCAAGGGCGGCAAGGGCGTCCACCATCCGGTTTTGATACCCGCAGCACGCAAGGCAGCTGCCGTCCAGGTGTTACAGCCCAGCAAGGCGTTGAAATAACCATTGGCTTCGAAAAACGCATCGTCGGAGCCGTAGGATTTTCCCAAGAGTGGAACGGGATTATCTTGTGGCCTGGAAAAACTGGCCTCGATAAAGCCCAGCAGCGATCGATATCCGTTATCGGAAATGTTGAACGCCGTAACACTCGCATCCGCAAGGGGAATTTCGCCGGCAAGCGCGACATGCATGACCGACTGATCGAGTGTGAAACTTTTCAACACCGGCATAGGCTTCAAATCCGCCCAAGTTGGCGTTTCCGTGTAAAACGACCGCCCGCCCCAACCGATTATCAGATAACGAAGACCGGGTTGATCGATATCGAGACCATCGTTGCGCAGGAAACCAAAACGCGTCAGCAACTCAGCATCTACGGGAAGTGCGATATCCGTGTGGATGGGATTTTTCAGCACCAGAATGGGACGTGAATTTGCCGCGATATCTTCAGCGTGACCTCGCGGCAGCACTGTTCCGGCCGCAACCGCGAAAGCAATCAAAACCAGACCGATACAGAGATATCTGAGAAATTTCACGGCTGTGCATCACCCGGCTGGTTTGCAAATGAAAACGGCGGCGTTTTGTCAACGCCGCCGTCTGTAAGTGGCTTAAGCAGCCTTGGTTTTCGACCGGCGCGCCAGATGCGCAACCACGTTCTCGATCATCCGCATGCCGGCATCCTGCCCCAGCGTCATGATTGATTCCGGGTGGAACTGTACGGCAGCAACCGGCTCCTTGGCATGTTCGATGCCCATGATCGTGCCATCTTCGCTTTCCGCGGTGATGATGAAATCACGGTGCAGCGTCGCGGGGTCGGCAAAGATCGAATGGTAGCGGCCAACGGTGACTTCCTTAGCAAGACCTGAGAACACCAGACCAGGCTCCAGCACACGAATACGCGACGGTTTGCCGTGCATGGGCACAGCCAGTTGCCGCAACTCGCCGCCATAGGCTTCCGCCAATGCCTGCAAGCCAAGGCAAACGCCGAAAATTGGCAATTCACGGGCTCGCGCCGCCTTGATGGTTGCCTTGCAATCGAAGTCGCTCGGATTACCCGGTCCGGGCGACAGCACAACCAGATCAGGATCGAAGCGATCAAAAACTTCTGCTGGCACTGGCGTGCGCACAGTGGACACCGTCGCTCCGGTCTGGCGGAAGTAGTTGGCCAGCGTATGCACGAAGCTGTCTTCGTGGTCGACCAGCAGGATTTTTACACCGGCGCCGACCTTGGCAGCATCGCGCTTCGAAGCGGAAGAATTGGCAGCCTTGGCATCACGGATCGCCGCGATCATTGCTGACGCCTTCAGTTCGGTTTCAGCTTCTTCTTCCTGCGGGTTGGAATCATTGAGCAGTGTTGCCCCTGCCCGCACTTCCGCAATGCCATCCTTCACACGAATGGTGCGCAGGGTAAGACCGGTATTCATGTCGCCATTAAAACCAACCATGCCGATGGCACCGCCGTACCAGGCGCGCGGGCTCTTTTCATGGCTTTCGATAAAGCGCATGGCCCACAGCTTCGGCGCTCCGGTAACCGTAACAGCCCATGCGTGGCTGAGGAAGCCGTCAAACGCATCCATCCCGTCACGAAGGCGTCCTTCGATATGGTCCACGGTGTGAATAAGCCGCGAATACATCTCAATCTGACGGCGACCGATAACCTTGACCGAGCCGGGTTCGCAGACGCGGCTCTTGTCATTGCGGTCAACGTCCGAGCACATGGTCAACTCGGACTCGTCTTTCTTGGAGTTGAGCAGTTTGAGGATCTGCTCCGAGTCAGCAATCGGGTCATCACCACGCTTGATAGTTCCGGAAATCGGGCAGGTTTCAATGCGACGGCCGGATACGCGAACGAACATTTCCGGCGACGCGCCGATCAGATATTCCTGATGGCCGAGATTGATGAAGAAGGAATACGGCGACGGGTTGATGGCTTTCAGACGGCGCGACAGGTCGGACGGCTTGCTGTCGCAACGTTCCATGAACTTCTGGCCCGGCACCACTTCAAACAGGTCACCACGACGGAAGCTTTCCTTGGCCTTGACCACCAGTTCGGAATATTCACCCGGGCGATGATCGCCCTTTGGCGGAATAACGTCGGTTGGCTTGAAAGGCTCAGGGGCGATGTCTTCAGCCTTGCCAGCGGTTGTGACGCCAGCTTTTTCAAAGTCATACCGGTCAATCCATGCCTTGGCGGAATAGTGGTCAACGACCAGAATTTCATCCGGCAGGAACAAGACCATGTCGCGCTGGTCCTCAGGGCGCTGCAGCGACAATTTGATGGCATCAAACTGGAATGCGAGGTCGTAACCGAAGGCGCCAAACAGGCCGATGGCTGAATCGGCACTGGAATAGAAGAGGTCAACGACCGCCCGCAGAGCAGTAAATACCGTCGGGATTTTTGAGCGCTCTTCTTCGGTGAAGACACGGTCTGGTTCATTGACCACCAGATCGAGACGACGTTCCGACGATGCACCGAGCGTCAGATCCGGTGTCCCCGCCAGTTTTTCACGAATAAAGGAAAGCAGAACTTCACCGCGCCCATTATAGGCTTCGATCCACATTGTGCGACCGAGGCAGGAAATACCAAGTGGCGGATCGATGATTGCAGTGTCCCAACGGGTGTAACGACCGGGATATTCATAGTTGGAGGAAAACACTGCGCCGCGACGTTCGTCCAGCCGTTCAATATAGGAGTCGATTGCACCAGCATAATCAGTGGCACGACGCTGGCGTGTCACTTTCACGCCGCCTTTCGTCTCGTAGATTTCACTGCCATCATCCTGAATGATCGTTACCATTTCTTACTTCCCCGTTTGTTCAGACCCGATGGCAGGCGGCAAGATAACAAAAAAGCCGCCTGAGAATTCGGGCGGCTTGGTCGTCGTCTGAAGACATGACTGGTCAAGGCCGCGTTAGCTGCCCCACCACCAGTTACCGATGTTCTTAGACGTTGTGTTCATGGCGGCAATTGTTAGCGTGCAGAAAATCATATGGCAAGTGCTTTCCAAGCACGCAGTGAACCGAATGCGGGCAAAGGCGTTGACCCTTCACCGATACGAAGGAGTGCCCGGCAAAATGCCTCATCATTTTGTTATTCTGGCAGCGAGCGTGCTGCTGATCTCAGCCTCTAAGCCACCTGAAACTGTTCCCGTTCCACAACAGAAACCTGCACAGGAACAGAGCGAAGACACCAAACCCGTGGAAACCCCAACTGAGGCAGAAACGCCAAAGCCCCAACCTAAGCCAGAGGACAAGGAAGCGCCCTCACCTGCCACCGAACCCGAAAGCAAAGCTGAAGACAAAAAGACTGAACCTGAGGAAAAACCGGAAGCCGTTATTCCCGTAGAGCAGGAAAACCCTGAGGAATTGCAGGCTTGTTTTGCGGAACTCAAAACGCTGGGTGCCGAGTTCAAGACGCTGGATGCCATCAAGGGTGAAGAAAATGGCTGTGGCATAGCATCTCCTATTGAGTTGTCCTCTATAGGACAGGGCATCAAGCTTGATCCGCCAGGACCCATGCGCTGCGAAACCGCGCTTGCTCTCAGCCGCTGGGCAAAGGATATGCTGGTGCCAGCCGCAAAACTGTCGATGCCGGAGCGCAAGATCACCGCTATCGCCAATGCATCCACCTATGTCTGCAGAAACCGCAACAGCGCTGAAAATGGCAAGATATCCGAACATGCCAAAGGCAACGCCGTCGATGTCTCATCAATTGCTTTTGATAAGGGTGAGCCGCTGATTATGAAACCACGCGGTGAAGACGGCACCGTTGAAGGTGCATTTCAGCGCACCATCACCACGGCCGCCTGCCTGTTTTTCAAGACCGTGCTATCGCCCGGCAGCGACGCGACCCATCAGGATCACCTCCATCTCGATGTACTGGAGCGCAAAGGCGATTATCTCTACTGCCGGTAAGGCAAGAGACTGCCACAACCAATCAAACCAAAGGGCGGCGCTTTCGCACCGCCCTTTCTTTCCCCGGCCCCCGCCAGTTTTTGCGATCAGAATTTCTGGGTGAGAGAAATTTTGAATGAACGACCTGGTTCTGAATAGAACGCAACAGGCTGATTGGACGTCGACGCAGCTCCGCTAGTGCTGACATCACGGACACCTACAGCATTGTAGTAGGTCTTATCAAAGATGTTGTAGACACCAGCCTGAATGCGCAGGCCCTTGGTCTGCTCGGGTTCCCACCAACCCGTCAGATTAACGATGCCATATCCGGGAGCATCGAACGTGTCATACGCAAATGCTGGACCAGTAATCGGTATCACCCGTCCATCTTCTCTCATGCCACCTGACAAGATGGTCGAGAGATCCGCACCCCAGGTTTCCTGTTCATAACCGATACCGAGAACCGATTTGACCGGTGCAACAGTGCGGATGAATTCGCCTGTATCCTTGTCCTTGCCGTAAGAATAGGCAAGCGAACCATGCAGGAAGATGCCGTTTGCGAAGTCTTTGCGAGCACTGACTTCAACACCTGAAATCTCAACTTTGTTTCGGTTGCGCCACGTATAGAGGGTCGTTGGCTGCCCAATGCCACCTGGCGTCCCAAACACATCGATGAAATTCGAATAGATGTTGTGATACAGGGTGAGCTTACCCGTCAGATCATCACTCTGATAGCTCGCACCCATTTCAAAACCTTGAGAGGTTTCAGGCTTCAGGTCCGGATTACCAACGTTCGCGTAGAAGCTTCCATTCCGGAAATCAATGTACAGTTCATTGACCGTCGGGGGACGGAACGCCATAGACCACTGGCCAAACAGTTCGACTTCAGGCGTCAGCTGATACGTAGCGAGCAGCTTAGGCGAAATACGAATGCCATCCTGTCCATCCGGCAAACCGAAGACAGGGAAGCCAGTATTGTTGCTAAAGCCTGCGGATGCTTTTGGATCGTAGTCATACCAATCCAGGCGAGCGCCGGGTGTCAGCGCAAAACCTGAATCTCCGAAGGAGATACGGTCATCAAGATACAGACCGAGACGACGACCATCGACGTCTGGGATGTCGGACTGCGAAACAACTGTCGTTACCGGCACAACACGAATAAACTGTTCCGTTTGGAAGAACTGGAGGTTTCCACCAAACCGAACTTCGTGGTTCAGATTACCGGTGCTGAATTCGGACAACGCGCCGCCGGTCAAACCGATGGAGCTTTCTTCCATCTGGTTGTAACGACCATAATTCGTGCCGTTGTTGCGGCGGCCATAGGAGCCAGCGTCTTTGGCAAGCTGCTGCCAATAGAGCGTCAGATTTGCACTGTCGATCAGCGCATCGGCGGATGGCGCTTCATATTCATAATCCAGCGAGACGCGATCACGACGCGTATCGTCATAGCCCCAATAGTCGCCGACCCTGTTGGTTGACCCGGCAGTGCCAGCGGTAAACGTAGAGTTCTGCAAGGTTTTAAGATCGGTTTTTGTGTCGAGATTGAACCGTTCCGCCGTCAGACCTATGCGATGGCCACCTTCCAAGTCCTGACGAACCTTGAAAAGCAAGTTGTACTGATCGTAGTCGGCAGGATTTGCCTCGGTTCGGTTCACGCCGATAATGTCGGCCGTACCCTGATTTCTGCGCTCATGGCCCTTCTTGTAGCCACCTTGGAAAAGGACAGACGTATTCTGTACTTTTTTGGCGACCGCGACATTACCACCGAAGCTTCTGTCTTCGCTGTCATAAGTAAGCTTGGCAACGCCGCCCCAATCGCGACCCTCTTCAATCAGGTCTTCAGGCTCAAGCGTCCGCAACACCAAAGCACCACCAAGAGCACCAGGGCCAATGCGACTGGAATCCGAACCACGCAGAACATCCACGCGGGACAGCGACGAGAAGTCATAACTGTTATTGGTGTCACTCATGCCAGTCGTCGCAACGGTGCTGCGTGCATAGTTCTCAAAGAATGGAACTGGGATGCCATCGATCAATGTTGTAACGCGTGCGCCGCCGAGACCGCGAATAAACAGGCCACCTGTTTTACCAGGCTTCGACTCCACGAAATCAACACCTGGTTCCGTCGTATTACCGAGATCGCGGACGTTGCTGATTTCCTTCTTGCGGATCTGATCAGCCGTTGTCTGGCTGGCAAGTGGCGTGTCGGATGCAGCATTGGCCGCAGTTGCGCGCTTGCCCTTGACCACGATCCTGTTGAGAAGAGTGCTATCGGCGGATTGTGCCTGAGCAGCGTCCTGCGCGTAGGATGCACCGGAGGCGGAGAGCAGAACCATTGCTGTGCAGACAAGTAGTGCTGATCTGGAATGCCCAATTATCATTTACGTCCCCCTTTATGCAGGCGCACGGAAACAGTCGCTGCGACGATGGCGCAACGCTCTCCCACCCCTGTCGGAATATGCAAAAATTGGCGGTGAAACCGCTGTTACGGACGATTAAAAAACATGACTATTATAGTCAATATAGAAAACATGATTGAAAGTTTCATAATTAAATCTGGAATAAAATGTTGCCAAAACACAACAATGACAGTGCACCGGAACGCAGAATAACGGAAAAGCAATCGTCAATTACAGGTAGAATTACGTAGAAGCTGCAAGCGGCAAGCCGAAAATCAACCGACACGATAGTTAGAATATTAAAACAATCAAAAATATAACTCCTTAGATACTCTTGCCGTTCTCATATTTTTATCCGCTCATACTTGCGGATTTGCCGGGTGGCCCCTAAATGCCCGCTAATATTGAAAACCCCTATACTTGATCACCAAGCCATTATCGGAAGCCCGTCAATGAAATTGCTGGAACTCCTCGTAGAACGCATAATCCTCTCGAGCCGTTGGATTCTGGTCGTCTTTTATCTGGGGCTGGTCGCAGCTTTGGGTGTTTACGCGTTTTCTTTCGTGCTGAAATTCCTGAAGGTCGCCAAAAACGTCTTCACCTATGATGAAGCCGATATGATCCTTGCCATGTTGGGTTTGATTGACGCAGCGCTTGTTGCAAGTCTGATCGTCATGGTGATGATTTCCGGTTACGAAAACTTCGTCAGCCGTTTTGATGAGGCAGATGCGGAAGTGTCCTTCCTTGGCAAGCTGGATTCCGGCAGCCTGAAGATCAAGGTCGCCTCCTCCATTGTGGCAATCTCGTCCATTCACCTGCTGCAAATCTTCCTGAATGCCAACCAGTACACCGACAACAAGCTGATGTGGTTCACCATCATTCATCTGGCTTTTGTGGTCTCGGCCGTCATGCTCGGCTTCCTCGAGAAGCTGATGGCAAAACCAAAGGATCAAACTCCAAAACCATAATGGAGTTTGATTTCTTCAAAACTGGTTCCCCGGAAATGATTCTTCATTTTTTGGCACCGACAGGGACATTTTCGGTCGGGTCACATTTGACCGCCAGCAGTGGAAAATCTGTCAGACCAATTGACGTCTGATAACGCTCTGATATACCACAATAAATAAATCCCGTTTAAATCAGCGTTTCAAACTACCAATTTATCAGTAGCGTTTCAGCGTATTTCATATATTTGTTACCGTTAACATACAGGCAAATTGGCCCACCAAAGAAACCCTTTTAATGGCAGTTATCGAACGGCAATCGCAATTGAGCGAAGAGATATCAGCAGCCGACAGTCGTCCGGCTTGGCTGCTTGCCGTTCATAAGGTTGCCAAACAATTCGGGTTTGCCCACGTCTCGCTGATCATATCGCCGACCGTTAATGATCTGCTTTTGGCGCCGCTGGTTGTCGAAAGCACAATTTCGGCGCGGTTCGTCCGCGAGATCGACGCCCATCATTTTCTGCCGCTTTGCCCGGTTATTCCGCGTCTCAACCGTTCCCTGCTGCCGCAATTCTGGTCGGTTCATGACTCCGTTCCACCATTTCCGGACGAGATGCGGCGCATCATGACAGACTACGGCATTGTCTGCGGTGTGATGATCCCGATAAACGCGCCATCCGGCGAACGCTACATCATACGGTTCGATGGTGACACAACGCAGCCCTGCCAAAGCGTGATGAATGCGCTGGGCATGATCGGGCTGCACGCTTATGATGTCTATGACAGCATGAAGCGCAATGAAATGGCACCGGTCCGCACCCTGACCAAGCGGGAGCTTGAGGTGATCCGCTGGACAGCACAAGGAAAAACATCAGCCGAGATCGGCCAGATCCTCTCGCTGTCAGACCATACCGTCAATGCCTATATGAATAATGCGATCAAGAAGCTGGACTGCGTCAATCGTACGCAATTGGTGGCAAAGGCCATCCGTTCCAAGCTGATCAGCTAAGTCGCCAATCAAAAAAGTCTACCGGAAATAATGATCCTGCCACGGGTTTGCCCATGGCAGGATTTTTGATTTTTAGCGATCCAGAACCGAGCGCAGTTCGACAAGGTTGGAGCGAACACGCAGAACGTAAAAGCCCATTGTCGCCAGGTGCGATGGCATAAGCCAGCCGCTTTCCTCGCCGTTGGAAATGATTGCTGGCTGAATGCGCAGTGCCGCACGGGTCTGCACCAGCGTGTCATTCCACAGGGTCGTCAGGTTACGTTCACGGATAACCTGCGAGAAATCGGCACCGGCAGCAGATAGAACGCCGTAATAACCGTAAAGCTGGCCGTAAGCGAACCAGAAGCGGTCATCCGCACGAGTATCAAACCAGCCGCCATTATAGTTTTCCGATCTTTCACGCAAAATGGCAGAAGTCGAGCCAATGTCACCGGCGATACGATCGATGAACTGAATCAGGTTGTCGGCACGTCCATCAAATACGGCATTGCACGCCACCAGTTCAGCGTTGAATGCCTGGAAGCTGCGGATAGCAGAACGGTAATAGCTTGGTGTTGGCGTTTTGGGACCGAATGGATCAAGACCGAAATACCAGGAATATTCACTGAACTGCATGTTGCCACGCGCTTCCTGAAGATTGGCATTGATCCCCGAAGTGCCGCGAACGCGGCCCAACGTATCAACGAGCTCAACCGACGTACGGCGAACGGCCTGGTTCACACCACGCTGGAAGGATGCCTTATTGTCGAGAAATGGCGTATTATCCCAATCCATGCCGAACAGGCCAAAACGGTACAGCAGCATGGAGGAAATCCATGCATTCTGATTGACGTTAAAGTCTGTCAGATCAGCCGCAACATCGACGATTGCCGAACGCTGGCACGTGCGGGCCGCACCATCAGTGGCTGGCAATTCCTGCCCTGCCGGAACAGTTCTTTCAGCGAACTTATAGGCGGCGATGTAGTCTGGATCAAAATTGGTCCAGCGCTGTGTCTGAATGATGAAATAGCCGTAGGACACGACCAGCACAGCCAGACCCGCAAGGACGATGCCCTTCACTGTCCATGTGCGTTGATTGTACCAGCCATGCGCGGCCATGAAAGGCCACAGCACCCAGGCAACTGCGATGCCGACCCCTCGACCTATGGCACTGAAAAGCCGTTGGAAGAATGTGATGATCGGATCAAGCATGGTCATCTTCTCCTATGCCATAAAGTCGCTGGCGAAACTCTCTTTTGTCTTTCAAATATGTTCCGGTCAGTGTCGATACAACATACTCACGAAACTTTTCAGAATATCGCTCGTAAGAAGCATAAAAACCCTGCTTGTCGAAGATAAACCGCGAAACAAAGTCCGCTGGCACCATCTGGGCGATCAACCGGTTGACCAGCCATTGGTCGGCATGCTCGACGCGAGCACGCACCAGCATGAACCGCCATTCGGGTTTCACATCCTCCATCCGGATGCTGCCGGTGCTGGAAATCTTGCGCATCGCATCCTGCAAAAACGGATAGGCGCCGTTGCGGGTCACGGTCGCGCCATTCATGTGCAGCCAGGTCTGCATCCAGATCGGGTCTGCCATCAGCGTGCCAGCATCAGGTGCTGCATCATTGACAAGCTGCTTCAGGATCATGTCCGAGCGGTGCCTGAGCAGTCCAGAGGTTTCAACCCAGCTGGCCCGCGGCAGTTCTATCCGGCCGGTTTTTGCCAGGAAGTCATAAACTCGTTGGTGGTCATCAATGGCAATATAACTAACCTGCCACGGGCGCGAACGACGGAAACCCGGCGCCTTTGCGTCACAAATAACCGTGGTGTTGCGACCATCGAGGAAGATGAATACGCCGCCAAAATGATTGGCCCAGAACGCATCGTGGCGGAAAACCAGCTGGTCCGGCACCAGCCTGTTTTGGCGAATATCGCCCGTCAGCTTGGCGAGCTCCACCATGCGGTTGAGCATGTCGTCATCACGCCAGGCATTTTCGTCGCTTTGCAGCCGGTCCACCAGTTGCCGCAGTTCCGCCGCCTTGGCCAGCACGTTTTCAGTCGAAAACATGCGGAAACTGACTTCGTTTATCGACAGCAGATCCTCAAGGCTTTCAACAATAGAGACGCTGTCTTCAATTTCGCCAAACAATGCATCCTTGATGGTTATGGCATTGATTGAGCGGGTGTTTGCCGCAAAAAACTCATGCATCAAACCGGCGGTATTGGAAAAGCTGGTATGTACAACCGGCAGGTTTTCCTGCTCCGGCGTCATGATGATGAAACGGCGATTGACCCGGTTGGGGTCCAGATAGTCCTTGTCGCCAAGCTCATCGGCAATTTGCGGAGAAAAGCCGGTCATGTCAATTTCAAAGGCGTCGAGCGTGGTTTTACGCAGACCAAACCCTTCCAGCGCCTTGTTGTAGCGCTCGACCAGATGTGGCTCGGCAATTTCCAGCAACCGCCCGTAAATCAGTTCTGTTTCCAGCAGACGGTTCATTGCGACCACCGTCCGTCACGTTTCATCGCCTCGATTTCAGCAATCGCCTTCTCACGCTGACGTTCACGGCGGATGATATCCGTCACCGCCGCATCGTCGGACTTATCGGTGTAGCGGAATTCGCTGTCAGCGTAACGATTGATCTCCTGAAGGATCATATCCATCGTCACCGGGCCACGCAGTTCGGCAATCATCGCTTTCTTGTCATCATAGGACTTGTGCATGAAAGCATCAGGCGTTTCAAACCAGGCATCCGGCAGTTCCACGTCCATCGCACGCATCTTGATTGCGTCGGTAATGTTCTTGATGGCACGACCGGTAAAGCGCGGCTCGGCCAGCTTGATCATATGCAGATAAGCACCGATATCAGCCAGCGTCTGAATGCGGCCATGTGTTCGCTCATAACGTTCCCAGACGGCAACCAGACCGTCTTCTTGCGGCTGGCTGTGTTTTTCATAAGAGCCGGACACGGCCTTCTTGATTTCCTGATCGGCAAACAGCGCGTGCTCGCCCAGCGGAATGGAGTGGTTCTTACCAACCAACAGAGAGAAGATATCAATGTAGTCATGCTCGGTCTGTGGGCCATCCACCAACCAGCGCGCCCCTGCCCGCTGGCGCAGCGCGTCATCCACATTCTCAGGATAGTTGGAGAACATGCCGAAAGAGCAATTGCCGCGAACGACCGTCGAGGCACCGGCAAAACTCTCCATCAGTACTGCTGTCACTTCATGCTGACCGGCAGAGGCGCGGTCATCAGAACGTTTTGCTGCAACCTGGTCGACATCATCAATGGTACCGAAACCGATAGCACGTGGGTTCATCACATTGTTGATGAACGCCTTAGCGTTTTGCCCCGACTTGCCCTGATAGGACGAAATCTGGTCCACGCCGAAGTTTTCGTAGTGAAAGGCGTAACCGGCAACTTCACAATAATCGTTCAACATGCCGGCCAGCATCTGGATCAGAATGGTCTTGCCCGTACCCGGCATGCCGTCACCGATGAAGGTGAACAGAAAACCACCCAACTCGACAAACGGGTTCATCTGCCGGTCGAAATCATAGGCCATCATCATCTTGGCCAGTTTCAGCGCCTGATATTTGGCAATGTGGTTGCCAATGATTTCTTCCGGCTTTTTGAAGCTCATCGAAAGCGACTTGCGCCTTTCTCCCGGCGTCACATCAAAACCATCAAGCGTGAAATCATCCTGATCCACACGGATATGGTTGTTCTCAAACACCGAAAGCGCCGCAAAACGTGCCTTGCGCGTCAAAAGCCCCTGAATGGCGTCCCGGGCAAAGGCCCGGCTGCGCGCCACAAGGGCGGCCTCGTCTGTGGCCCCTGCCAAACCTGCATCCAGCCCGGCCAGCATGCTCTTCATCGCATCCTGCGGTGTATCGAACAGGAAGTCCGGTTCTCTCGTATCGTCAACCGGCTCACCGTCACCCGGCAAGGTCGAAAGCAGATAAGCACCCAGCGTAAACGCCGCAACGTAGGACGAAGCGGAAAGCAGCGCCTTGAGCTGCTCGGCATCGGCGCCGGACAATGGCGCAGCACGATTGCGGGCCTGCAACTGTTCCAGCGCCGTCTGTCGCGCAAATATATCCGCCACGGCCAAGGCAATCTGCACACCACGCCGCGCACGGTAAAGCACCGTGTGCTGCAGCGGAGAAAGCATTGGATCAGATGACTTTACCGCCTGAATAGTCCGCGCCAGTTCCACTTCACGGGTACTGCGCACCGAAGTCGTCGACACGGTTGAAACAAACCGCCTGCCGGTACCGGCCAAAGCAGTACCACTGCCCTGTCCGTTGCCACTGTCCAGCACGATGAATTTTGTCACCAGACTTTGTGCAAGGGTCAGATGGCTGGCAATCTCATTTTCATGGATAGTCGTCAGTCCGGCATTCAAACTGTTCATCGGATCAAACCTCGCTTACCACCTGACGACCGGAAATTACGTGAACCTTGTAATTGCCGAAGATTGCGGTTGCCTCACCTGCGGCATAGAGCGCCTGATACGCTTCATGCGGCACCAGCGCGTGTTTTTCGTAAGCGCTTACACCCATGCGCGCCGCTTCCAGATCATTCGTTTCGATATGGAATTCCTGAACGGCCGGCGTGGAAGAGAAAAAGCCACGCGATGCCGGACGTTCGTTTTTCGAGAATATCTCCTGCATCGTCCAGCTCATCAGCCAGGCATTTTCATCCCTGCGAACCTTGGAGAGAATGTCGTTGATCCGGGCATTATTTTCAGTAATGCCGGACGAGTAGAACGGGCCAAGCACGATACGGCGCAACAGCTTGGGATGCAGCGTCTCGAAATCTTTGTCGAGATTGGACGCAATGGTTGCAGGCGTTAAACCATAGGCTCCGTTGCGGACAATAAAATCGTCAAACCGCGTCGCCAGTTCCGGGTTCAGCAAACCACCGATTGGCAAAGGAATATCGACATCTTCTCGCAACTTGCCATCCGGTCCCACCAGCAACCGGTCGACATTTTCAGACGAATCCTCAATGGTGGCGATATAGATCATCGGCAGTGTCTGCGGTCCGTCGAACACGCCCCACGTCACCACATAAACCGGACGAGAATTTTGAGGATTGACTGACACATGAATGGTTTCGGGTAACACGAAGGGTGAGAATATCTCACCTTTACGGATTTGCTGCAGGTAAAGCCGTTCAGCCATCTGCGTTTGCAGCGTTGCCGGGAATTCCCTGTGGCGCAAAATGAAATCGGCCATTTCGCTGCGCAGAACATCGGGTTCCGGAATGGAAGCCAGCCGCTTTTCAGCACCATTGCGATCGTTTTCCAGTTCCAGAACACTCTGGAAAACCGGGAAGCCGCTTTCAGCTCGCGAAATGCGAAACTGCTCCATGAACCCGACCCGGTTCTGCCAGCAGGTGAAGGAGTTTCTCAGCCGTTCAATGTAAGGCAGCAACAAACGCCCCGCCAACCCGCTGCCCGGAAGCATCAGGTTGGGTTGCGAAAAATAAACATCCATGCCGTTCAGCGCCGCGGCCATGGTATTGAAATACTGCGTCACTGCGGCATTGTTGGCGGAAGGTAGCAACGGAACACCCCAGCTTATCTTACTGCTTCACGTAGTTAGCCGAATTGTGCTTGTCGAGTACGGCCTGGAAACGGCGCGAGAACGCTTCGTCTGCCAGCTTCTTGCGGCGCTGGATATCCTGGGTCGAAAGCATGTTCTTCTCATGCATTTCCAAGAGATCGCCAATATGACGCTGTGCGGCAGAGCCAATACCCGCCATTGTTTCCGCAGCGGCCGCATCCACCTGCGTCCCGAGCGTGTTGATCTTGTGCGCAACGTCCTGCTGGGCGGCGGTCTTCAAGCTGTCCTCAAGCGCCTTGTAGAGAACGATACGCTGTTCGGTATCGATGGTCAGCTTGTTGATCAGCGTATTCTGCGCGGCAATCTGGTTGTTGAGCGAATCCACGAAGGTCTGGAACATCGAGGTGTAACGCTCCAGCGTCTGGCTCTCGGCCAGAAGTTCCTGCTCTTTTGCCTGCGCAAGATTATATTCCGTGGCAAGCTTGGAGCGCTGACCCTCAAGTTCTGTGCGCTGCGACTGCTCGGTGGAGGCTGCAATCTTGTTTTCAATATCAAGCAGCGCCGGGTTCAACTGTTCAATTTGCTTCTGGGTCGCTTCCAGCAATGCGATCGTGCCCTTGCGACGCTCGATCACCTGCACAAGGCTTGCCTCAGACGAAGAATAACGCTGGTCGAGAACGCTCTTTTGCTCTTTCAAAATGCCGACAATGCTGTCGGACTTGGACAAGAGTTCCTGAAGATTACCGGCCAGCGACATGTTGCGAACACGCTCGGTGCGCATGCGCTGGGCCTTCTGCTTTGAGAAAACGCCGATAAATTTTTCATAACCGGTGTAGTTCTTCATGCTTTCGAATTCGCTGCCAAACACGTTGGTCGCATCCTCAAGCCCGATGATGAGGTCGGCAATGTTTGCTTCCATCACCTTCTGCTGGGTCAGAACGTCCTGAATACGCGCATTTTCAATATCGAAATTCACATCGCCAAGCTTGGTGTCTGCCTTGGAGAACTGATCGAGCACCACGCCCGACTGCTCAAGTTTCGCACGCATGTCGTTGACCGCAACTTTGGTCTTTTCGATTTCGGTATCGAAGGATTGCAACGTAGCCATATGAGTTTCTCTCCCCAAACGATGAACAGCAAAAAGGCCGCCTTTCAGATTGAAGGCGACCTTATAGAAAATATCAGCTTTGGAAACTGCAAATTCAAGAGATTGCAGTTAAATCACAAACTTAGAGGCCGAGATTGGCAATTTCTGCATCAAGACGTTCACGTGCCTTCTTTGGCAGTTTACCGGTCTTGATGGCGTCGAGGTTTGCTGGCGCATCACCGGCAACGATGAGTGCAACCATGCCCATGCCAAGGTGCGGGGTGCATTTCACGACGAAAGCGCCTTCCTTGTCGATGGTCACTTTCAGCGTTTCGTTCATCTTGCCTTTGAACTCGGTTACACCTTCAGGGATCATACCTTTAACGGCTGCTGCGTCATGTCCTTTGTCGACCGGCACGAACACGATGACGTCGCCGACATTGGCCTTAACGGCCTGCGGCTCGAACACCATGGCGTCGCCATTAGCGCCCTTGTTCAGCATCTTGACTTCAATTTCGGCGGCGAGAGCCGGAAAGGCGAACAAGCCGGCAACGGCAACGGCGCTGACAAGACGAAGGAATTTATTTTGCATCTTTTGCACTCCTGAGCGAAGCCGCACCCTGCGGCGTTGAGTGCGTGATACCGCGAAGATGCTGTGCACTCTTTGACCAAAATCAAACACAGAAAACTATATGCGGCGCTCAGCTTTCCTTGACAGCCTCCACCCAGTGGCGACGGCAGAAGGAAACATATTTCTCATTGCCACCGACATCGATCTGCGCACCTTCCTTGATGACCTGGCCGGATGCATCATAACGGGCAACCATTGTCGCCTTGCGGCCGCAATGGCAGATGGTGCGGATTTCACGCAACTCATCGGCAATGGCCAGCAATTCCTTCGAAGATGGAAAGAGCTTGCCCTGAAAATCGGTGCGCAGGCCGTAGGCCATCACAGGGATATTCAGCTTGTCGGCAATATCGGCCAACTGCCAGACGTGATGTTCGGACAGAAAGTTGGCTTCATCGACAAAGACACATGCCACAGCCTCTTCAGCATGGAGTGTCTTCACTTCTTCGAAAATGTTGGTTTCAGGGTAAAACAGTAGCGCATCAGAGCAAAGTCCGATTCGCGATGCGACCCGGCCGACGCCTGCGCGGTCATCGAAAGAGGCGGTAAAAATCAATGTGCGCATGCCGCGCTCATGATAATTGTATGAGGCCTGTAGCAGCATGGTCGATTTGCCGGCATTCATCGCGGCATAATTGAAATAAAGCTTGGCCATGTCGTCTCCGGCTGAAATGTAACAAGGCGCCAACACGCCAGATATTCGTCTGCGTAAGGCTTTTGGCGTCCCACAACCGGAATGGGAAGCGCAAAGCATCAAAAACCACAGGATTTATCGGCCAGTTTTGCTAGCAAAATGTTATGCACGGCAAATCATGTCGCAAATAAAGTGAGCCCGCACGCAAATGCGCATGAGTTGATTGTGTCGGGCATATATTGATAATGGCACGGGAACAAAAAACAGGGAGTACACAATGCTTGTCAACAAAAGGCGCTGTCTTGCCCTCGCCGCGGCAGTTTCAATCTTGGCTTTTGGCGGCGCAGGAGCCCAGGCGGCAGAGCCTGAAAGCTGTGCAACAGTTCGTTTCTCCGATGTCGGCTGGACTGACATCACCGCAACAACCGCAACAGCTTCTGTTCTTCTGAAAGGCCTTGGCTACCAGACCGACGTGAAGATCCTCTCTGTTCCAGTCACCTATACCTCGTTGAAAAACAAGGACATCGACGTTTTCCTCGGCAACTGGATGCCGACAATGGAAGCCGATATAGCGCCTTTCCGTGACGACAAGTCCGTGGAAACAGTGCGCGAAAACCTGGCAGGCGCGAAATACACGCTCGCCACCAATGCCAAGGGCGCCGAACTCGGCATCAAGGACTTCAAAGACATCGTCACCCACAAGGACGCGCTTGAAGGCAAAATTTACGGCATCGAGCCAGGCAATGACGGCAACCGCCTGATCCTCGGCATGGTCGAGAAGGACACATTCGGCCTGAAAAGCTTCGAAGTGGTGGAATCCTCCGAGCAGGGCATGCTGTCCCAGGTGGCACGCGCCGACAAATCCGGCCAGCCCATCGTCTTCCTCGGCTGGGAGCCGCACCCGATGAATGCCAACTTCAAGCTGACCTATCTCTCGGGCGGCGATGATGTATTTGGCCCGAACTTCGGTGGCGCTACCGTGCACACCAATGTTCGCGCCGGTTACACGCAAGAATGCGCCAATGTCGGCACGTTCCTCAAGAATCTGCAGTTCTCTTTGCCGATGGAAAACGAGATCATGGGCAAGATTCTGAACGACGGACAGGACCCGGAAGCTGCCGCAACCGCATGGATGAAAGCCAATCCGACAGCAATCGAACCATGGCTTGCCGGCGTCACCACCTTCAAGGGTGAAGAAGGCCTGCCTGCTGTAAAAACTGCTCTCGGCCTCTAAAAAACGCTGGATGGAAATCCTGTTGAAATTATAACCGGCCATCGCGGTATGGCCGGGTTTTTATAAGATATTTTATCACGAAAGGCTGTCTTTCTGTGGAATGGATCAGCGCATCTGAAAACCGTCTTCCTGTCGGACGTTATGCAAAAGACGCGATCGACTGGCTGACGACAAATCTGGCTTTCTTTTTTGACTGGCTGTCCTTCATCCTGAAGAGCGTCGTTGATGCGTTGCTGTTTGTTTTACAGGCGCCGCATCCGTTGCTGATCATTGCCATCATCACCGCGCTGTCCTGTTGGGTGCGCCGTTCGATTGGCGTACCGCTGTTTACGGCGCTCGGACTGCTGCTGATCGTCAATCTCGGCTACTGGAAAGCCACCACAGAGACACTTGCACTGGTTCTGGCCGCAAGCGTTGTCTGCATGAGCATCGGTGTGCCGCTCGGTATTCTCGCCGCCCGTCGCAAATGGTTCTACGTTATCTTGCGTCCGGCATTGGACCTCATGCAGACCATCCCGACCTTCGTCTATCTTATTCCGGCGCTGATCCTGTTCGGGCTTGGCATGGTGCCCGGCTTGATCGCTACGGTCATTTTTGCCATTCCGGCCCCCATTCGTCTGACCCGGCTCGGCATTATCTCGACGCCGCCTGCCCTGGTTGAAGCGGCCGTCGCGTTCGGCGCGACACCGGCGCAGGTGCTGCGCAAGGTCGAACTGCCTTTTGCCATGCCGCAGATCATGGCCGGCCTGACGCAAACCATCATGCTGTCATTGTCCATGGTGGTCATATCAGCACTGGTGGGCGCCAACGGCCTTGGCGTTCCCGTCGTCCGCGCATTGAACACCGTTAATATTGCCATGGGCTTTGAGGCCGGTCTCTGCATCGTGATCCTTGCGATCATTCTCGACCGTCTGTTTCGCCTTCCAGGCTCGGAGGACGAGGCATGAGTGACGCAATCATCTTCGGCAATGTCGATATCATCTTTGGTGACAAACCGGAAAAGGCCCTTCCCCTGATCGACCGCGGCAAAAGTCGTGACCAGATCAACCGCGAAACAGGTCTTGTGCTGGGTGTCGCCAATGCCTCGCTGAGCGTCAAGGAAGGTGAAATTCTCGTCCTGATGGGGCTGTCTGGTTCGGGGAAATCCACCTTGGTGCGCGCTGTAAACGGCCTGGCACCGGTCGTGCGCGGTAATGTCAGCGTTCGCACCGACGATGGTTATGTCGATCCTTACAAGGCATCGCCGCGCGTACTGCGCGCGTTACGCACGCACACTGTGTCGATGGTATTCCAGCAGTTCAGCCTGCTGCCCTGGCGCAATGTTGCAGATAATATCGGCTTTGGTCTGGAACTGGCCAATGTGCCAGAAGCAGAACGCAAACAGCGCGTCGCCGAGCAGCTTGAACTGGTCAAGCTTGAACAATGGGCAAACCGCAAGGTTGGCGAGCTTTCCGGTGGAATGCAGCAGCGTGTTGGCCTTGCCCGCGCCTTTGCAACAGGCGCACCAATTCTGTTGATGGACGAACCGTTTTCCGCTCTCGATCCACTGATCCGCAGCCGCCTGCAAGATGAACTGCTCGAATTCCAGAGCCGCTTGAAAAAGACCATCCTGTTTGTCAGTCACGATCTCGACGAAGCATTTCGTATCGGCAACCGTATTGCCATGATGGAAGGTGGCCACATCATCCAGTGCGGCACACCGCAGGAAATCGTCAAAAATCCGGCCACCTCCTATGTCGCCGACTTCGTGCAGAACATGAACCCGATCTCGATGCTCACCGCAGGTGACATCATGAAGCCGGGCATATCGGAGCAGACAGGCAAACGTTCGATTTCCGGCACGGCGCGCGCCTCCGTTCCGCTCATCGACATTCTCGACGCTTTGAGCAAACATCCGGGCATGATTGGCGTGGTTGAAAACGGCGCCATCATTGGCACGATATCAGCAGATGATGTGGTGAGCGGACTGACACGGCACCGTAATCGCTAACGGCGTGACACTGATTCGCAGGTGATTCCACATCAGGACGCGACGCTCTCTGGAACATGTGACATGTCTTTTTTATTATCAATAAAAAGAATATACGCAAAAATTCGCAGTTGTAACGTTTCAGTAGATGAAATGACCTAGCTGGAAAAAATCACATAATTTGTACACCGCACCGGATGAAACCGGCAAACCCAGCAAAAAATGGTATTTTCAAGCCCGAAACCGGCAAATAGAGTACGTTTTCTTAACAAAATTTGCTGATAAACTATTTTTACATGATAATATAAAACGAAACTAATAAAGTGGTCCTATACCTTAGATTTAGGTATATACAACATTGTGTCCATCTTGCTAAATTGGGCACATCAAATTTAATAAGCCAACGTGACGCGTTCGCAGGAGAGCCTCGCATATGAATACCCAATCTCTTTCAGAGCAATCCAACGCGGCTGCGGGGCTTTTGTCGGCAATGGCAAACCCAAAGCGGCTGATGATCCTTTGCAGCCTTGTAGAAGGTGAAGTCCCCGTTGGTGTTTTGGCAACACAGGTTGGCCTCAGCCAGTCCGCTCTGTCCCAGCACCTTTCCAAGTTGCGTGCACAGAGGCTTGTTAAAACCCGTCGCGACGCACAGACGATCTACTATTCCAGCTCGTCAGAAGCTGTGAAGAAAATCCTGGCTTCGCTTGAAGAGATTTATTGTCAGCCGCAGAGCAGCAAGTCTGCCGCCTGAATGATAGCGCGAACATTGCAACCTTCTTGTGAAAGAAGTCTGCAAAATAATTGCGTCAAATAGGTATATTTCGATGAAAGCGGTCATTTTTAATGGCCGCTTTTGTCATTTATGGCCTAACGCAGAATAAATATTCATTTCAATCGATATAAATCACATTTTTTACTTCACGTTACGTGAGGTCATAGTCACGGTTGACGGCTACCTTGCCTCAACGCCAGTGGATTTACGCCATTTGCGCCTTGAGGCGGCTTGCCGCCGTGGCGTAACCGCCTGAAGCACCATCGACAAAATGCATGTGATCGTGACTAAGCGCAGTTGGCACGATACAAGTCATCAACGCTGCGTCCTGTTCGTGCATGCCGTAATAACAAACGTCATCGTCCGCCGCCTGCTTTAGCGTAGCCTTTATGCGAGCGAGACTGGATACCGAGACATCCACAGTCATTTTCAACCCGTCATCGAACTTACGGAAATCGGTATTGCTGGCCACTTCTCGCTTATAGTTTGCCGCATTAAAGCGTCCCAGCGATGCCCCGAAGGCATAAAGCACACGCACCAGAAAAACTTGGCCCAGAATAGACAGGGAGTGCCGCAGCCGCGCGGTCAGATCGCCTTGAGCGGATTGCGCCCGCGCCTCCATGCCGAGCCCCTCGCGCACAAAACCGAGCTCCGGCCCATCCACGGGTACGGGATGCCCTCCCCGGCCATCTTCATTGGCAAGCATCACCACCCGCGCCACCAGCTTGCGAAAGGCGGTTGGGTCAGCTTTGGGGTGTGGAATGGCAATGATGGAAACAATCTGACCGTGGTTGGATTTGATCGGGTTCCAGCGACAGGAAAGCCCGGTCAGATCCGGCCGTGAACCAGAGGTGGCAGCTTCAATCGTATAAAGCCCTTCCTTCATGCGAGCTTCTGCCCAGCTATTACCGCCGCCCGAAAACATAGCATAGGTCGCATGTTCGCTGGCACGGTAACGGGCGACCCGTACGTCCAGACCATTCGCCCTGATTTCTGACACCGGCACCAGTGCTGCACGTAATACCAGATCCATATCGTCACGCACCCAGCTTTGGGCACGAGATAGCGCGTCTCGCGCTTGATCAAGACCGTCGGGCGGGATTGCAACCACGGCGCCATCGCCACCAAACACGAATGGAAGGTCGGCCTTGCCAAGCACGTTGGCGATGGCCGAGATGACGCCTGCACCCGCCATGTTGACGGCCTTGTAGCGCCCGCTTTCAATTGCCCCGGTAGAGTCGATAATATCAGCAACCGCAAGCGCCCAGCCATCTGGCAATGGCAAGTAGAGGGACGCGTCTGCCACATCCTCAAAATCGAAAATAACAGGCAGCTTTTCAAGGAAATCGTCTGTGGTTTGGCTCATCACTGAAATATCGGTCCATTTCAGTTCAAACACCAGAGGCTGCATGGGAATATTTATCGTGTCGAGCCGACGAAAGAAGCTGTCCAAGATACCACAAACAAAACAATAATCGGCACGAAACACCTTGTGGAATCGTGGTCTAATTTCCTAGACTGCGAACAGGATGCTGCCGAACGCAAAAATGAACGGAGCGACCAACGTCTGGTGGTGTGAAAACCGTCCAGACCACAAACGGGCGAAAAGCCCACCCCAAGGAGACAGCACATGAAAACTAAGCTACTGGCAAGCGTCGCTCTCGCCGCCTCGTTCGCCTTCGCGCCTCTGGCGCATGCAGAAATCGTAATCGGCCTCATCGCCCCGTTAACCGGCCCGGTTGCCGCTTATGGCGAGCAGGTCAAGAACGGCGCACAGGTTGCCGTGAACGAGATCAACAAGAAGGGCGGCATTCTCGGTGAGCAAGTCGTGCTCAAGCTGGCGGACGATGCCGGCGAACCAAAGCAGGGCGTTTCTGCCGCCAACCAGCTGGTTGCTGAAGGCATTCGTTTTGTCGTTGGTCCTGTAACGTCGGGCGTTGCCATTCCAGCATCTGACGTCTTTGCTGAAAACGGCATCCTGATGGTGACGCCGACTGCAACGGCTCCAGACCTGACCAATCGTGGTCTCACCAACATTTTGCGCACCTGCGGTCGCGACGATCAGCAGGCTGAAGTTGCAGCTGCTTATGTCATCAAGAACCTCAAGGACAAGCGCGTTGCCGTGCTGAACGACAAGGGCGCTTACGGCAAGGGCCTGGCAGACTCCTTCAAGAAGACCCTGAACGCCGGTGGTGTAACGGAAGTGTTCGATGACGCCCTGACACCAGGCGAAAAGGATTTGAGCGCGCTCGTTTCCCGTCTGAAGTCTGAAAAGGTTGATGTGGTTTACTTCGGTGGTTACCACCCTGAAGCTGGCCTGCTGGTTCGTCAAATCAACGACGCTGGCGCCAAGATCACCGTAATTGGTGGTGACGGCCTCTCCAACTCCGAGTTCTGGAACATCGGTTCTGAAGCAGCTGCTGGCACCGTTTTCACCAACGCTGCTGACGCCCTGAAGAATGCAGACTCCAAGACTGCCGCTGATGCGCTTGCTGCTGCAAACATTCCTGCGGAAGCATTCACCCTGAACGCCTATGCTGCAGTTGAAGTTCTGAAGGCTGGCATCGAAAAGGCTGGCAGCGCGGAAGATTCCGAAGCAGTTACTACAGCCTTGAAGTCCGGTGAGCCTGTTGCAACAGCAATCGGCGCCGTGACCTACGGTGAAGCTGGTGACCTGACTTCGCAGGCATTCTCGCTCTACAAGTGGGAAGGCGGCAAGATCGTTCCAGCTGAATAAGCTGCAACTTTCGTCACTTACGACACAGAAAAGCCGGGTGTTGCAAAGCGCCCGGTTTTGTTTTTTCAGGAATTGTTCTAGGTTGAGAATCCATATTTTTTGAACAGATGAGGCTGCCGTGACCGCTACTCTTGAAAACAGGATCGATCAGGGCACAGGCCGCCAACCGGCAGATATCGTTCTGAAAGGCGGTCGTTTTTTCGATCTGGTCACCGGTGAACTCGTCGCCTCCGACATCGCGATCTGTGGTGATACCATCGTCGGCACCTGCGAAAACTATGTCGGAAAACAGGAAATCGACATCACCGGCAAGATTGTCGCCCCAGGCTTCATTGATACACATCTGCATATCGAATCCTCACTGGTCACACCGCATGAATTTGACCGCTGTGTGCTGCCCTATGGCGTGACAACAGCGATCTGTGATCCGCATGAAATCGCCAATGTGCTGGGCACGGAAGGCATTCAGTTCTTTCTGGATTCAGCGCTGCAGACAGTCATGGATATCCGCGTGCAGTTGTCATCCTGCGTGCCGGCAACCCATTTGGAAACCGCAGGTGCGGATTTGCCGATCGAACGGCTTTTGCCGTTCCGCAGCCATCCCAAGGTCATCGGCCTTGCCGAATTCATGAATTTCCCCGGCGTCATCCACAAAGACCCGGTTTGCATGGCAAAGCTCGAAGCCTTTCAAGGCCAGCACATTGATGGCCATGCCCCGCTTCTGTCTGGCACCGCGCTCAATGGTTACCTGTCGGCTGGCATTCGCACAGAACATGAATGCACCAATGCACCTGAGGCTTTGGAAAAGATCCGCAAAGGCATGCATATTCTGGTACGCGAAGGGTCTGTCTCCAAGGATCTGCACGCGCTGATGCCCATCATCACCGAACGCCTGTCGCCCTATCTGGCGCTCTGCACCGACGACCGAAATCCGCTAGACATCGCCGAGCAGGGCCATCTGGACTATATGATCCGCACGGCAATTGCCCATGGCATTGAGCCTCTGGCGATCTACCGTGCGGCTTCTATCTCCGCAGCGCGCGCCTTCGGCCTGCGCGACCGTGGCCTCGTCGCACCCGGGTGGCGCGCTGATCTGGTGGTGCTGGACAGCCTTGAAAACTGCAAGGCGGAAATGGTCTTTGCTGCCGGCAGGCGGGTATCCGACGCGTTGTTTGATGCCCGTAAACCAATTGAACCCGTCGGTCTGGATAGCGTGAAGGCAAGGCATGTTCTGGCTTCACATTTTGGCGTGCCGGTCAGCGAAGGTGAAACACCCGTCATCGGCGTTATGCCGGGCAAGATCATCACCGAACATCGCCGTTTCCGCCTCCCCTCCAGCAGCAATCAGACGGCCGTTGATCTTGACCGGGATATTATCAAGGTCGCTGTTATCGAGCGCCACGGCAAGAACGGTAACCATGCCAATGGTTTCGTGCAGGGATTTGGTCTGAAGAACGGTGCGATCGCTTCTACGGTCGGTCATGACAGCCACAATATCTGCGTGGTTGGCGTCAATGAAGACGACATGGCGCTTGCCGCCAACCGACTGGGTGAGATCAAGGGCGGTTTTGTTGTGGTCGCGGACGGCAAGGTCACCGGCGAAATTGCCTTGCCTATCGCTGGTCTGATGAGCCTCGAACCCTATGAAAGCGTGCGCGACACGTTGCACACATTGCGCCAGGCGGCTTACGCACTTGGCACCACGCTCGAAGAGCCGTTCTTGCAGGTGGCATTCCTACCTCTGCCGGTCATCCCTCACCTGAAGATTTCAGACAAGGGCATGGTCGACGTGGATAAATTCGCCCTCATCTAAACGGAGCTGCTTAAATGGGGGTGAGCGAAGTTGTCTTCGCTCACCGTCAAGCGATCAGCGCAGAAAAACCGTCCAGCCCATCCAGCTTTACCACCTGCTGGTTCATCGTTGCGGAGAAACCGGGCATTGGCAGGATATCTTTCACCCCGACGCCTTTCGGCAGCAGGAAATCCACTGGCTCCCTCGTCAGGTTGAACACGAAAAGCAGGCTTTCGCCCGCCTTGCTGCGGGTGAATGCCAGAACATCCTGATTGCTATCAAGGAATGTCATGTCACCATCAATCAGCGGACCATGGCTTTTGCGGAACGCCAGCGTTTCCCGGTAATGATGCAGCACCGTATCCGGCTTGCGCTCCTGCCCATCCACCGCCAGCAGACCATGGTCATAGGGCACCGGCAACCACGGCTTTTCCGCCGTGGAGAACCCGGCATTGGGGCTGCCTGTTTCCCAGACCATTGGTGTGCGGCATCCATCCCGGCCCTTAAATGCCGGCCAGAAGCGAATGCCATAGGGGTCACGCAAATCCTCAAAGGCAAGTCCGGCTTCCGTCAAACCGAGTTCCTCGCCCTGATAAAGGCAGATAGAACCGCGAAGGCTGGCCAGCACCGAAAATGCCAGTTTGGCAATATGCTCGCGCTCCGCACCGCTTTCGGTGAAACGGCTGACATGCCTGACGACATCATGATTGGAAAAGGCCCAGCACACCCAACCATCCGTTACAGCCTTGTGGAAACCATCGACCGAGTTGCGAATGTGCTCAGCGGTAAAATCCGGGCCTAGAAGGTCGAAGGTGTAACACATGTTCAGCTTGTCATTGCCGGATGTGTAGGCCGCCACAGTTTTGAGTGAGCGCGCACCGTCGCCAACTTCACCCACCGTCATGCGGCCGTCATAGCGGTCCAGCAGCGTGCGGAACCGCTTGAGAAACTCGATATTCTCGCTCTGGGTCTTGTCATAGAGATGGTTCTGCATGCCGTATGGATTGACATCAGGCGCATCCAGACCAAAAGCGCCTTCTTCATCCAGCGGCGGGTTGTTGCGCAGCGCCTTGTCGTGAAAATAATAATTCACCGTGTCCAGACGGAAGCCATCAACGCCGCGATCCAGCCAAAACCGGACGGTGTCCAGCAAGGCATCCTGCACTTCCGTGTTATGGAAATTCAGGTCAGGTTGCGAGGTGAGGAAGTTGTGCATGTAATATTGCTTGCGAACGCCGTCCCACTCCCATGCTGGTCCGCCAAACACTGACAGCCAGTTGTTGGGTGCCGTGCCATCCGGCTTTGGATTGGCCCATACGTACCAGTCCGCCTTGGAGTTCGTCCGGCTGGCTCTGCTGTCCACAAACCACGGATGCTGGTCGGACGTGTGGGATATCACCTGATCGATGATCACTTTCAGTCCAAGACGGTGTGCCTCGGCCACCAAAATATCAAAGTCATCCAGCGTGCCGAAAAGCTTGTCGACGTTGCGGTAATCGGAAACGTCATATCCCATGTCCGCCATGGGCGAGGTAAAGAATGGCGATAGCCAGATACCGTCGACACCAAGAGATGCAATATAGGGCAACCGCTTCGTCACGCCGGGAAGATCACCGTAACCGTCGCCGGTCGTGTCCTGAAAAGACCGTGGA
This sequence comes from Rhizobium sp. BIGb0125, assembly GCF_024810055.1. Classification (NCBI taxonomy): domain Bacteria; kingdom Pseudomonadati; phylum Pseudomonadota; class Alphaproteobacteria; order Hyphomicrobiales; family Rhizobiaceae; genus Rhizobium; species Rhizobium sp. BIGb0125. Next base: position 569,065 of record NZ_JANUDV010000001.1, on the reverse strand, counting down.
TAGACCTGGTAGATAACCGCTCCCCTCCACCAGTCTGCATTGATAACGGGCTTGATAGCGGAGGTATTCGGTTGCGTCATGAAAAGGCTCCCTGAAATAGTGAGGGTAACGATATAGGCGCGCCTCCGATCCGTAAACCACACTTAAGATTGAACAACGCAGAGGCCGCAAGAAAATGCCTTTGCCCTTGTCAGCCGGGCCAAGGCATCGTAATGGCCACACGTTCAACATATGCGGGAGGACATGGTTTTGGGCGGACGTTTTGTTTCAATAGGCGAATGCATGGTGGAACTCTCGCAAGCTGGCGACAATCTGCTGCGCAAAGGTTTTGCCGGAGATACGTTCAACACCGCATGGTATGCCCGCGCCTGTCTGTCCCGTGATTGGTCGGTCGATTATTTCACAGCACTGGGTGACGACCCGCTCTCCGAAGAGATGCTGACCTTCATCAAGCAGGCCGATATCGGCACTGACGCGGTAACCCGCATTCCCGGCGGCACACCCGGCCTTTACCTGATCAACCTCAAGAATGGCGAGCGCACCTTCAGTTACTGGCGCGGCATGTCCGCAGCCCGGCAACTTGCCGCGGATGCAGACCATCTGCGCCGCACGATGGACACCGCCGACCTCATATATTTCTCAGGCATTACGCTGGCGGTTCTGGCAACCCCTGCTCATGTCGAAACATTCCTGTCCGAACTGCGCCGCGCCCGTGCGGCCGGCAAGATCGTCGCCTTCGATCCCAACATCCGTCAGCGCCTTTGGGCCAACAAGGATGTGATGTTGCAGACAATCACCGATGGCGCACGCGCCGCCTCCATGGTCATGCCAAGCTTTGACGACGAAGCTACCAATTTTGGTGATGCATCGGTTGAAGCAACGATTGAGCGCTACCGCAGCCTCGGCGTCGCAAACATCGTGGTCAAGGATGGTGCAGCAGGTGCAACGCTGGACTTCGAGGGCGTTCGAAGCTTCGCGCCCGCCCATGAGGTCAGCGATGTCGTTGACACGACCAGCGCTGGCGACAGCTTCAACGGCGCCTTCCTGGCACGTCTCCTGTCCGGCGCGACACCCCAGGATGCAGCGGCATTTGCCGCCAAGGCCGCAGCAACCGTTATCGGCCATCACGGCGCCCTCATAAGCCCTGACCTGCTGCCTCTCATGGGCTAACAAGCCTACCGTTGCCCTGACATGATCCTGTAACACGCGCACGCCATAGAGGGATTAAATCCCGCAGGCGGATTCGCAAGCGCGGGTAAAAACAGGATCGGCGCAGCAATGACGAGAATTACCATTGTCACGGATGCCTGGCACCCGCAGGTCAACGGCGTGGTCCGCTCGATTGAAAACACCAATGCGGAACTACAGCGCATGGGTGTTGAGGTGTGCATGGTCACACCGCAGAGCTTTCACAACGTGCCTTGCCCGACCTATCCGGAAATTCGCCTCTCGGTCACAAGCTACCGCCACGTTGCGCAGGAAATTGAAAAAAGCCAGCCATCCTATGTGCATATCGCAACAGAAGGCCCGCTTGGTTTTCTGGCACGCCGCTGGTGCATCAAGAACCATATGCGCTTCTCCACCAGCTACCACACCCGTTTTCCGGAATATGTGGCTGCCCGTTTCCCCGTGCCGGAAAGCTGGCTTTATGCCTTCGTGCGCTGGTTCCACAATGGTGGCAATGCCTGCATGGTGGCCACACAAAGCCTTGAAAACGAACTGGAAGATCGCGGTGTGCGTAATCTCAAACGCTGGAGCCGCGGCATCGATCTGGCGCAATTTCACCCACGCCAGCGACGCGAAGCGCCGTTCGATCTGCCGCGCCCGATCTTCATGACCGTTGGTCGTGTCGCCGTTGAAAAAAACCTGCCTGACTTTTTGAAGCTCGACCTGCCCGGCTCCAAGGTGGTGGTGGGTGATGGCCCTGCCAGCGCTGATCTTCAGGCACAATTCCCCAACGTTCACTTCACCGGCACCAAGACGGGTGAAGACCTGGCCGACGCCTATGCGCAGGCTGATGTGTTCGTGTTCCCATCCAGAACAGATACCTTTGGCAATACCATTCTGGAAGCACTGGCCAGCGGCGTGCCGGTTGCCGCCTATCCGGTCACCGGCCCAATCGATATTATCGGCCCGAATTCCAAGGCTGGTGCCCTGAACCGCGATCTGCGGCAGGCCTGCTTGGATGCGCTTGAGTGCTCGCCGAAGGACGCCATAGCTCTTGCCAGAACCTATTCCTGGGAAAAGGCATCCAAGCAGTTTCTGGACAACGTCACGGCTGCCGCCAACAATTGCCTTCCGGATTTTCGAGCAACGCCGGCGATCTAGGATCGTCTGTCAGCAGATTGCAAAATGAAGTGCTGGACGAAACGCTTGCGGGCTGTCACAAGACGGGCTGGACGCGACTGCCGTTATTGAGAACGGGGTCGGGCTGCTGATTGACGTCAGGCGGCTGCCACGAGATCACGATGGCCGTCCAACTTAACTCCCCTTTCCCTGAAAGCTCCGTCTTCTAAATCCCCTTGTTATGTGTGCAGCATGTAGCAATTCATGTGCTCGGCCCTATATAGAGAACCGTAGCTGATTGCGTAATAAAAACAGGGCCATGCATATGAAAGACCTTCAAGGGAAAACCGTTGTTGTCACCGGCGCAGCACGAGGATTGGGGGCGGCCTTTGCAATTGCGTTTGCTGATGCCGGATGTGATCTGGTGCTATGTGGTCGGCGTCTTACCGACCTTGAAGACATGGCCGACATCATCACAAGGCGTGGCGGCACCCGGCCTCTACAGGTCGTGCTTGATCTTGCCAATTCTGACAGCGTCAACCGCGCGGTCACCGAGATCAGTGAACGCACATACAAGGTCGATATTCTGATCAACAACGGTGCCATGTGGCTCGAAAGCAGCGATACACCTTACGCCGCAGATGCTGTGCTGACCACGATCAACGCGGCAATATCAGGCACATTTCTATTCACTCAAGGCTTGCTACCGCGACTGCAAAGCTCAGACAGACCAGATGTCGTCACAATCGGGTCAATTAGCGGCCTGCCTAATGCCGCACTGCAGAGTGTTTCGGTACCGTTTTATGCAGCCAAGCGCGGACAGACAGCGCTGGCCGACGGTTTCCGGCAGAGTTTTGCAGGCACGAAAATTCGCTCGATCGCCGTTCACCCGCCGTACCTCGATGATATCAGCCCTGATCAGGACGATTGGCAGCAAGCGGCAGAGCGCCAAAAGGGCGAGCGCGGAACCAGCCGTGATGTGGTGGAAGCAGTGCTCTTTGCCGTGACCAGACCGCGCCATGTGACGCTGAACATCACCATTGATACGGATGATGGCGGCCTGTTTCCCGCCTAAGCCAGAGATCGAAACGATCGCGCGCCGTGTGAACAAATCCACGGCGCTCCAATTGCAGACATCACCAGGCGCCGGTCAGCGCGTTACCAGACAGCGGAATGGTGTTTGTTTCACCATTATGATTTTTGGTGGAAATCGACGTCTGCATCTGCTTGGGCGATTTTCTGAACCATGTTGCGGCGATGCTGGCGAGATCACCGATCATCGCATGTTTATGCCAGTCGGCGAAGCGCTTGGCCGTTGCATCCGGTTCCGACTGAAAGAAGAAGTCACCGGATTGGCCAAGATCGTTGATTGACTGCGCCATCACGGCCAGCGGCCGCTGAAACATCTTGGAAGGCAACGACAATTCTGGCGCAGCCTGGCTAAATGCCGGAGCCATGAAGTCGATCGCCCAGCCATCGGCCTCAACCCAGCAGTGAAAGTTTTCGCCAGCGCCAGTCACGTAACCATCTTCACGATGGTCGGCAAACAACAGCATCGTCCCACCAAGATTAAAGGCTGCAAGGCCGCCCTTGGGTTTGGCCTTGATCTTGAATTGCTGTTCAAGAATGAACGCACCAAAGGTGCTGAAATACATCGATGCGGATGCCGGATTGGCATTTTCGTTGATCAGCAGGCTGTTGATGACACGGTAAATCCGGTGATAGTCGCTCTGCTTGATCAGCATTGTCTTGTCTTCCGTTAGAATGGGACGGTCAGTCTGAATGACCATCATCCCCGGCCCTTTGCCGGGGTTTCGTCATTGCCATGGATCAAACCACCACTGACCTGCGGGTCGAACCCGCAGATGGCACTGAGTGTCTGGCATGCCTGAAGCTTAAAGGAAGCGGCAGATTACCGCTTCTTTTTAGCCTTATTCTCGAACGGGTTGTCCGAGCCACGGTAATGCACACGGATCGGCACGCCCGGCATGTCGAAATCATTGCGCAGGTTGTTGACCAGATAACGCGTGTAGGATTCCGGGATCGACTCTGGTCGTGTGCAGGAAATCATGAAAGCAGGTGGACGGGCCTTTACCTGCGTCATGTATTTCAGCTTCAGACGACGGCCAGAAACGGCTGGCGGCGGGTGATGCGTGGTCTGCGATTCCAGCCAACGGTTGAGCTTTGCTGTCGAGATACGGCGGTTCCACACCTTGTCCGTATCGACAATATTCTGCATCAACCGGTCAAGCCCGTAGCCAGTCTGGCCCGACATCGGAACAGCGCGAATACCACGCGCCTGTGGCAGCAACCGTTCGGTCTTTTCACGCAAGTCAGCAAGGTACGCCTGAGGGTCTTCAACCAAATCCCACTTGTTGAATGCCAGCACCGCTGCACGACCCTCGCGAATAACGAGGTCCACAAGCTGCAAATCCTGCTTTTCAAATGGGATGGTGGAATCGAATACGATCACCACAGTTTCGGCAAAACGGATGGAACGCAGGGAATCGGCAACCGACAGCTTTTCCAGCTTTTCCGTAACCTTGGCCTTGCGGCGCATGCCAGCCGTATCAAACATCTTGATGCTGCGTCCGCGCCAGTCCCATTCGACAGAGATGCTGTCGCGGGTAATGCCGGCTTCCGGACCAGTCAACAGGCGGTCTTCACCGAGGAAGCGGTTGATAAGTGTCGATTTACCGGCATTTGGGCGACCGATGATCGCAACGCGAAGCGGCTTGGTTTCATCGTAAACCGGCTCTTCTTCGTCTTCGTCCTCGTCTTCACCGCGTTCGGAGCGAGGAATGACAACGTCGGTTTCCGCCTCATCGTCTTCAGACGGAAAGGCCATGTCTTCGCCAATGGCTTCGATGATCGCGTCGCGCAAATCATGCATGCCTTGGCCGTGCTCAGCGGAAATAGGGGTCGGTTCGCCAAGGCCCAGAGTGAAGGCATCATAATAGCCACCATCAGAACCGCGCGCTTCAGACTTGTTGGCCACCAGCACAACTGGTTTACCACGACGACGCAGCATGGTTGCCAGGGTTTCGTCTGCCGGTGTCAAACCATACTTGGCATCGACCACGAACAGCGTCAGGTCCGCCTCTTCGATCGCAGCCTCGGTTTGCGCCCACATGCGACCCTGCAGTGTCTCGGGGCCGGACTGTTCAAGACCTGCGGTATCGATGATCGTGAAGCGCAGATCATCAAGCCGTGCCGCACCCGGCCTGCGGTCGCGGGTCACGCCGGGCGTGTCGTCCACAAGCGCCAGCTTCTTGCCAACCAGACGGTTGAAAAGCGTCGACTTTCCGACATTGGGGCGCCCTACTATGGCGACGGTGAAGCTCATGGTGCGTTCTTCCTTGGGGTATATGTTTCTTACGGCGCCTTGCCGGAAGCAGCGATGTTATCGAGCATGATCTGGGCGCGGTTGGCAACATTCCGCGGTGCCTGTGCGTCGGTGGTGATCTGCTGGAACCAGTCTCTGGCCTTCGCGAAATCACCCGCCTTATAGGCGGCAAGACCAAGAGCCTCGCGTGCAGAGCTGCGGAACGCCTGGCTTTCGCCAGAGAGAACCTCAACCTGGGCAGACACCTGATCATAGCTGCCATTGTCGACCAGCAGCCATGCGGCGCGGATCTTGGCAGCGTCACGGAACACCTGCGGAGCAGATGTGTCATTGCCGATGGCGGTGAACGCTTCGGTAGCAGCCGTTGCGTCGCCCTTCTGGGCCTGCAGGGTTGCCGAGCGGAACTTGGCCAGAACCGGGTAGGAACCGTGGCCAGCCGTCTCAAGTGCAGCCAGTGCTGCCAGTGCATCATCTGGCTTGTTTTCAGAAGCCAGCTTCATAGCAGCGATAAATTGGTCACCGGAGTTGGAGGCACGGTTGCTGTTCCAATATTCGTAAATACCAGCGCCCGCAGTTCCCAGCACAATCAATACCGCGCCGCCAATAACAACGATGCCGTATCTGCTCCAGAAATTCGTCATCTTCTCCGAACGAAGCTGCTCGTTCACTTCGCGGATGAAGGTGTCATTTTCATTTGCCATCGAATTCTCCGTAGCCGCATATCCGCATCGATATCCATCGAGAAGGATGAACGGTTATGACTTCACGCTGAAACTTGCCTGTCGGGCACTGAACCGCAGGCATTTGTTCGGCCTTCTAGCGCATTTTGCCTTTTATGTAAGGGGGAAAGCGTCACTTTCCTGTCAGTGACGCCCCATCAGTACATAGATTTTAAAGCGCAAGCGGCTGAACGCCAATCAGCCATTCGTGCAACTTGAATATAAATGCCGCCCAAAGTGCAACCCCGCCGACCACGGCAATCAGGTCATAGCGAGCAGAAACGAAGGCCGGGCGCACCAACAGACCTGCCCGCTCCCGCCGTTTCAGCGCAATACGCATCACCACACCCCAAGCCAAAAACGCAGCAAACAGAATGACCGACGATGTTTCACCATTGGCAAGCAGGTGCGACAACGCCCAGATTTTAACCGACAAAACCAGCGGGTGTTTGGTCTTGGTTGCAATGTGCCCCGGCGGAAGAAGGCTTGCCACAAGACAGATCATCGCGATCAACATCAGCGTCAGCGCAATATGGCTCATCCAGACCGGTGGATAATACAGCATTCCCGTGACCTGCCGGGCCTGACCGAAAGCATAGATCACCAGCACAAGCGTTATGACGCTGGCAACGGAATAAAGTCCCTTCCAAGCACCAGCGCCCAATCTGGCAATTGCGGCATCCCGAAAGCCCGGTGCAACGATGCGTATCAGGTGGGTGGCGAAGAACAAGCAAAGACAGAGTACGAGCAGCAGCATGGGAAAATCCTCGAAAACAAGCGGCGTTTCAGCCGGATAATTGAGATCGTTACCACGACCTTGCTATAAGAAAATCACAAAAATGCCAGACAATTCAAAGGTTCGCCTTATTCCGGCGGCACAAGGCCCTGTCACGGCAGTTTTTCTCCTGCTTCAAAACATGGGCGCCTTCGCCCGCGCCTTTAGAACATGCACGTCGATTGGTCCTGAAATGTTGCGTAAAATCTTTGTTGCTTCGCTTCTCTGTTCGGTTTTCTCATCTGCGGCACTCGCTGAGGAACAGCCGCGCAAGCAATTTGTCATCGTGTCGTTCGATGGCGCAGGCGACAACACGCTGTGGGACCGCAGCCGTGCGACATCAGCCGAGACAGGTGCAAAATTCACCTACTTCCTGTCATGTACCCTCATCATGGACTACAAAACTGGCAAGGCGACCTACCAGGGACCGGGCAAAAAACTCGGCCGCTCTAATGTCGGTTTCGGCCAGACCGTGCAGGAGGTGGAAACCCGCCTCAACAACATCTGGCAGGCCCATCAGGAAGGCCATGAAATAGCCAGCCACGCCTGCGGCCACTTTGATGGCAAGGACTGGACGGCAGCCGACTGGGAAGCTGAATTCGAGACGTTCAGCAAAACGCTTGAAAACGCGTGGGAGATGATTGGCAAAAAAGATGCCGAGCCGCAAGGCTGGCGGGAATTTGCCAAAACCGACATCAAGGGTTTCCGTGCCCCTTACCTCTCGCAAAGCGATGGCCTGACTGCAGCCGAAAAGAAACACGGTTTCATTTATGATGCGAGCCTTGTGACCAAAGGCCCGCAATATCCTGTTACGGCCAAGGATGGCATGACCCGCTTTGGTCTGCCACTGATCCCCGAAGGACCGAACAGCCGCCCGATCATTGCCATGGATTATAATCTGTTTGTGCGCCATTCCGTCGGCGTAGAAACACCCTCCAAGGCTGCGGAATTCGAGGAGCGCGCCTACAAGGCGTTTCGTGCTGCATTCGACAAACAATATAATGGCGAGCGCATTCCCCTGCAAATGGGCTTCCACTTCGTGAAAATGAATGGTGGCGCCTATTGGAATGCCTATGAGCGTGTATTGCGGGAAGTCTGCAAAATGCAGGATGTGTCCTGCATCAATTACGCCAGCTACATGGAAACCTTGAAGAGCGAGAAGGCGGAACAGAAACCAGCGGCAGGTTCGTCTTTCTAAAACCGCATCCCCGCTATCATCCAATAGGGATTTGCAGAATAAATGCCTTTATACGAGGCAATAAAAAACCCGCCTCGAAGGCGGGTTTTTGTTTGATGGAGAGGCTTATGGACGGTTGGCAGCCATTTCACCGTCTGCAGCTTCACGCTCCAGATAGCGCTGGTCGATCTCAGGCAGAGCATCACCTTCGATTGCAGCTTCAAACGCCACCAGACGCTTGCGGATCGACATGAGTTCGATGATCGTCGACCATGAACTGACGAGATACTGGAAGCTGTCGCTGACCTGACCGAAGGCCGTCGCAATCTGCTGCCAGATGCCCATGGTGATACGGCCTGCAACAAAGGTTGGAATAAGCATGAAGTTCAAGAAAATAGCGTCCAGCTGGCCATAGGTGTAGCGGGCAACGTTGAAGTAGAGATAATGCCAGTACATGCGGAAATAGTTTTTACGCACGTTACCGAACAATTGCGTCATCGTGACAGGATCCGCACGATCCTCATGGTCTTCGCCATAGACCAGTTCCTTGCGGAACGCCGCTTCGACGCGCTGATTACGGAATTGCAGACCTGGAAGCTTGATGCCGACTGCCGCCAGCAAAACCGTGCCGAATACGGACCAAACAATCGCCAGCCAGAACAAAGAATGTGGAATTGCACCAAACAGTGGTAGATCACCGACATGTTGTGACATGGCGAACAGAAGTGGCAGGAACACCACCAGCGTCATGATCGAATTAATCAGCGCAACGCCAAGCCCTTCGATGATATTGGCAAACCGCATCGTGTCTTCTTGCACACGCTGGGACGCACCTTCGATGTGACGCAACCGGTCCCACTTGGACAAATAGAAATTATTCATCGCCGTGCGCCAGCGAAAGACATAGTGGTTGGTGAAGAACGCTGTGATAACGTTGAGCGCCACGTTCACCATACCGATTTCCACGAAGCGCAATTGCAGATCGTAGAACTGCCCGGTTGTTATTCCCGGCTGCTTGGACAAGGCATTTTGTAAGAGATCGAAAAACGGACCGCGCCAGTTATTCAGCGCGACGGAAACCTGTACGCTGAAATAAGCAATAAAAATAATAAACGCCGACCCCCAGATAGACCAGTTGGTCCATGGATGATCTTTGGCAATTGTCTTCCACGCCGTTCCAAAGATCAGAACGAAAATGGTGAAGTACATGTAGAACCACAAATTGTCTGGCGAGATGAAATAGGCCAGACCGATCGGTGCTGTTTCACCTGGCGCCAGCGGCGGCATGCCAAGTGCCGCACCCATTTGCGGGCCGACCAGATACCACACGGCGATACATATGGCAGCCCATACAACGGCAGACGTGAAGAACAGTTTCGGATTTGGGAAAAATGAATGGAACACGTTTGGAACTCACGCGGACGTTAGGGAGCGGCCGGAATTGGCGAAGCAGTCAAGGTATGGAAAATACGGCAGAAATCAGCGTACAGCAATCAACCATCCGCATCCTTACCAACTTGTAACTGAAAAACCACCAAAACCTGATGTTTGACGCTTACCGCATCAATCCCGCATGCGGGCAACCGGCACCATCAACAGCATGGCAATGCCAAGTGCAGCGGCAGCGAGAATGGTTGGCAGGGTAAAATTGCCGGTAAATTGCGCCACCCAGCCGGCCACCAGAGGTCCGGTAATCTGCCCGACACCAAAGGCAGCAGTCATGAACGAAAAGACGCGCCTCGGGCTGTGCGGCGAAAACTGCCGGCCCAATTGCAGGCCATATGCCGTCACGACCATGAATGTCAGGCCAAACAATAGCCCGCCGAAAAGCGCGCCCACCACAGGTGGCAGCAGTACGGATGCAAGAACACCGACAACTTCAATTGCGAGGGCCATGACGAAGGTCCAGCGATGCCGGATGAGTTTTGCAACCGGTCGCCAGATGTAAAGAGAAATTGCACTGGCGCTACCCGTGATAAACCATGCCAGACATTCTACCAGTGCGCCCCCATCGGCCATTCGCACAATGGTGATCAGAAAGGTGGCGGTAATCACATAACCAAAACCGAACAGACCATAGGCAATGGTCAGCAACACCAATGGCATGCGCCAGCGTATTGGCGGCTCAACAGTTGCTACTGCGGTGCGAGGTGGACCAGAGGGTAAAACACGCGCCACGAAGATGAAGGCAATAAAAACGAACACCGCCCCGACAATCCATTCCGCTTGCCAGGACACGCCCTCCCCGTGCAGCAGCGAACCGATAACAAAAACGAGAAGTGACGAAACGGCAATGCCGACGCCAACGCCAGCAAAATGCAAAGACTGCACATCTTCCCGCCCGGCTACAGTGGCGTGGCCGATAACGATCTGCGACGTGAAGATCATTGCCAGAGCGCTGGCCATACCGGCCAGAAAACGAATGAGAATAAAGACTTCGACTGCACGCGTCATGGCCATGGCCAACAGCAGCAGACCGGTGGCCAGCATTCCGCCAAGCGCCACCAGTTTTTCACGTCCGTTCGCCCAACCGTAAGCGGCAAGAATGGCACCCAGCAGATAACCGGCAAAGTTACCTGCGGCAATCAACCCTGCATCAGAAGCCTTGAGCGACAGGTCGCTGATCATGCCGGGCAGGACTGGCGTATACAAAAAACGCCCGAAACCTTGCGAACAGGCCATGGCCAGCGCGCCGGCAAAGCCGATCAGCAGGACACGCGAATGGGATTGTGCGGCACCGTCAGTCATGTCGCGTCTATGGCAGTGCAGCATGGGTCAGGCAAACCATTTATTTTGATGGCACCTGCCAATGCTATTGAACCCGATAATTTGGCGCTGATAAGCAGCCAGCCTATTTCGAAAGTGCCACCAACCGGTCAAGCGCGGTGGGAAATCCCTTCAATGACAGGCCCAACAGCACATTCTGCCCGCTGTCATGGGCTTTGGCGACCAGCTTGACATTACTGCCGCCCCGCAAGGTTTGCAGAGTGAGCGCATCAAGAAGCACTTGCACGATACAGCCCGTTGGCAAGCAGGTTGCAAAAGGTGACGGGTTCGACACCACGCCATCATCGACCTGAACCGTCACACCCGCCGCCAGTTGCAGTCCGAATGGCAGAATAATCGTTCCACGTATTTGGTCATTCTGGTCAGTGCTGATTTCGGCTGCAATGACCAGCTGCTTGGTATCGTTCTTGCGTTGTTGTTGCGTCATCAAACAAATTTGTTTTGCCTCAGCCTGTGAACACAGCACGATCCAGTCGCCATGGGTTTCGTTGACGGAGAAGACATTGTTACCTGCCGCCGCTGGTGCCTCTGTTTGCGCTGCCACGATGGATGGCTGTGTCACGAACGACACCAGAGCGACTGCGGCAGCCGCCTTTATGTTTTTTCCGAACATGCAGACACCTGTCATTATTCTGAACGTCCAGCGCCATCTACAAGCGACTGGCCGTTCAGAATTGCATTGAAATCAAAAACGAACCTGTAACTTGGCGTTGACGCCATGGTCATAGGCTTTGGCACTGAACTGCCCGGTATAGGATATGCTTAAGGTCGAGGCCGACGAAAGAGCAAAATCCATTCCCGTTTGCACAATCGCCGTATTTCTGTCCAGTGGCGTGCCAACCACTCTGAAGCTGTCACCGGAGGCGAACCGGGCCGTGGTTTCCGGCTCCACGTCACCAAAGGCGTAGATCCAGCCTAGGGAGCCACGCAATGTGGCCGGAACAGACCCGACATCAAGATCGGTCGACGCGCGGAACCCAAGTGTCGTGTAGGTGGTGTTCAAATCGGTCTCACCCATGGTCAGGGCGGAAAGGCCACCGGTTTCGGTAAAGCCATCGGTCTTTACCCGTATATGGCTCAGGCTAACGAAGGGTTCGAATGATGCAGGTGCGACATCGATACGGTAGCTCATCTCGCCAAACATGTTGAGGGTGCTGGCATCATAGTCAGCTCTCAGCGTCTCACCGAGAAAATCAACCTCGCGCACCGTGTCGACCCTGTGCCAAGTGTAGTTGATGCCAGTACGAAACGAGATGGCATCCCAACGGCTACCGGCATAGACACCGAGATGATAGTTGTTGCTGTCGCCGTCACTGTCTGACGTGTCAAATGATGACCGGCTGTAGCCACCAAACACACCGACCCGCCAATTGTCGGAGATGCTAGCGTCACCACCGATCAACACACCCGCATTAGATATATCGGTATCGGGACTGCCAGTCAGACCGTCAACTTTGCCCCAGGAACCAAAACCGTTTGTCCAGACGGAGAACCGGTCCTGATCGAAAACATCCGTTTTCTTCTCGAAGGATGCAAACTGGCCACTTTTGGCCGGTTTTGTTTCCTCGGCATAACCGAGGGCTGGAACGGAGGGTGCAGCAACCCCATCGGTCATGGAACGGATACGGCCATTCACCGTGTTGTTGACGGATTGGGCGGTCTGGAAAAAGGCGGCACGCGGTGCGGTATGAGTTTCGCCCGACAATTGCCGCAGTGCCTCTTCCTGCTCACTGTCAGACACGGAACCGAGCGAAGACCAGAGACCACCAGGCGCGCCACCGGATTGCAGAACAGACAGCACCGAAGACTGGTTTGGCGTCAGATCAGACCCGCCATTGCCAACACTGACCGTTGAGAGAAGCGAAACAACACCATTGTCATAGGAGATTTCGTAATTGGACAATCCACCCCAATCAATCGTGACAAATGTGCCGGTCACACTCGTTGCCTTCAGGATGGTGTACCGACTGGCATTTGCGGCCCCGGAAAGCGAAATTTGCAGCGACGTGCCGGGATTGATGGTCACCGCCCCGCCGGTCAACACCACTGCATCGCTGCTAAGACCTGACACCTGCACGACATAGGTTGAGCCGGTCGAAAAGGCGAGATCGCCCACAACAGACAATGTCCCTCTGGAACCCACAAGACCGGGCGATAGTGTGCCACCATTGCCGATCGAAAGCGTGGACCCTGACTTGCCAACAGTGCCCGTGCCGCCCAGTGTGCCGTCGCTCAAAACGTCTATCATACCGCCGAGCGAACCGGTAACCAGCGCGGTTCCACCAGAGATGCTGGTGATACCACCAAGCGTGGAGCTGTTGCCGGAAAACGTCGTCACACCAGAGAGATGATTGATGAAGCCGGTGCCCGAGATAGCGGACGAAAAATCATAGCTAGTATTTGTGTGATTGAAAACGAGCGTGCCTGAACCGGGACCGAACACCACCTGGGGAGACTCGATATGTCCAGCAACACCAGCCGTATCGCCTGCTGCAGCGCCGATATTCAGCGTACCTGTTGAGCCTGCCAAATATCCAATTCGAACACCAGCAGCACCGGTTACCGCAATGGTGGCCCCATCCCGCACAGTTGCTTCACCGATCCCATAATAACCAACAGCTATGTAATTGGTGTTTACAAATCTGGTATCGGCTCCAGTCAAATCGAGAGTGCCGTTACCGGATGCCAAGAAGCCCAAAACAGCCGTATTGCTATTGAACGATGCTCCATCAGCCAGTTTGACCGTGCCAACACCAGAACTACCGACGGCAAGATAAATGTCGGAGGTCGTACCGTTTATTGTAAAGCTGCTGTCGGCTCCGGTGACTGTGATTGTCCCCTCAGCAGTCGATTTGTCACCGACGATTACTCGCTTGAAAGTATTGGTCGTAGCGCCGCCACTCACAGTCAGGCCACCCTCGCCCTCGTAACCAACAACCAATGCGCCGCCTGTGATAGACCATGTCGAGTCGTCGCCGTCGATCAGTGCGGCACCAACGCCCCCATCACTATAACCAATCGTTACAGCGTAATCTGTCGCTGTCGCGCCACCGCTGACCGTAAACTTGCCCTCACCTGTATGGCCGATAATTGTGGCTCCACCGCTGGCAGTCCAGGAACTACCCTCACCATCAACGGTAAACGTACCCGACGAGCCGGCAAATTGGCCGAGATGCAGTGCATTAACGGTACTTGCAGATCCGCCATCTTCAATAAGGATCGTACCATCGCCGTAAAATCCTGCTGTAAGCCATCCAGTGGCCAAGAATGCATCTGCGCCCGAGATCGTCAGAGTGCCGATTTCACCGACGGCTTCACCTACACTCAGACTGGTGCCCGTCAGACTGCCGTTACCCGAAATATCTAAGTAAATTTCGCTCCCCGAACCAACGTACAGATTGTTATAGCTCGCGGCATCGGTGATGCTCGTTCGCCCGTCGACGCCGGGTAGCTTGATGTTGACAGTGCTTCCCGCTACCGGGATGACACCTCCAATCCAGTTTGCTGGATTGTGCCAATCGTTTGACGTGCCGCCAGTCCAATCAATGGCATAAGCTGGAAAACCGCTGCTAACAGCGACGACGAAAATAGCTGCTGATCCCAGCAACCTGCTTCGGTAGAACCTCATGCTCCCCCCGGAATAGACGATACACAACGCTTGGTGGCTGTCCTCCATCAGGTTTAAGTTGATTTAACCTGACCCAACCACTGATTGCGTTAAGGCTTGCATATTTGGAGAGCGGTTGAAAGTTAGCAAATGGGAATATTCGCCTTCTGGATGTGGTCATCCAGCGCGTAAAATAGAATTTATTACGCCGACGACTGAACATCTTGATATTACGTAACGAAGGATAGTCGCCAATTTAGGGCGTAGATCAACAGAGTAAGGTACGCGGCAAGCGCTGAGTCGGTGCTTTGGGCACCGGCCTCACCTCAAATGCAATCCCTGCAAAATCAGTCAGCAAGCGTCAAAACGAGCGGACCATTTTTGGTCACCACAATCGTGTGCTCGAACTGGACGGTCGGAGCACTGGGATCGCTGTAAAGTGTCCAGGGATCATTATCGCCATCTTCCGCCCAATAGGCACCGGTAGACAGGAAGGGCTCTACGGTAAAAACCATGCCCTCTTCCATGATCCGGGTTTCATCCTTGTCCGGCCATGTCGCAAGTTCGCGCGGCTCTTCATGCAATGAGCGGCCAATGCCATGGCTGGCAAGGTTGGTGATGAGGGTGTAGCGGTTCTTGCGGGCAAAGGCGCCAATGGCATTTCCGATATCAGCCATCGGCTTGCCGGTCTTTACCTGCTGCAGACCAGTCCACATGGCGCGTTTACCATCCCGGCACAGACGCTCGATTTCCTTTTTCACGGGCGGCACGGCGAATGACGCGCCTGTGTCACCAAAGAAGCCATCCTTTACCGCGGAGACGTCGATGTTGACGAGGTCACCTGGCTTGATGATGCGCACGCCGGGAATACCATGCGCCACTTCTTCATTGACGCTGATACATGTCGCGCCGGGAAACTGATAACAGAACTCTGGTGCCGATTGTGCACCATTGTCTTCCAGTATTTTACGACCGATATCGTCCAACTCGGCCGTGGTGATACCCGGCTCCAGCGCATCAGCCATGGTATTCAGGGCAACGGCACACAGGCGGCCGATTTCCTTCAGCTTCACCAATTCTTCTTCGGACGAGACGATCATAAAACTACCCGGACATGCGGATTGCGGCAGTTTGGCGCCGCAACCCTATACTTACATCATGCGGTGGCTTTCACCCTATCAGCGCTGCCAGTCAATTCTTTTCTGACAATCGGCGCGACTTTCGTACCGTACAACTCGATACCGCGCATGATCTGATCGTGCGGCATCAGACCGATGGCCATCTGCAGCAGGAAACGATCATTCTTGAACACGTCATGTGCTTTGATGATTTTTTCCGCAACCAGTTCTGGCTCACCTAAGAAGAGATTGCCTTCCGGCCCACGCGCCATGTCGAAATGGGCACGGCTGGTCGGCCCCCATCCGCGTTCACGCCCCAGCCGGTTCATAACCTCTGCCTGCGGACCATAGAACTGGTCAGCGGCAAGATCGGTGGTGTCGGCAATAAAGCCATGCACGTTAATGCTGGTTTTCTGTTTGGTCTCCGGCTGGCCAGCGCGGCGGGCCGCTTCGCGGTAAAGATCAAACAGCGGTGCAAACCGACGGTATTCGCCGCCGATAATCGCAAGCGCCACCGGAAGGCCCATTGCTCCTGCTCTTGCGACGGATTGCGGAGTGCCGCCAACGGCAATCCACACCGGCAACCTTTCCTGCAAGGGGCGCGGATAAACACCACGGCCATTGATCGGCGTGTGTTTGTTGCCAGACCATGTGACAATCTCGTTTTCACGCAGGGTCAGTAGCAGGTCGAGTTTTTCAGCAAACAACTCGTCATAGTCTTCCAGATTATAGCCGAACAGCGGATAGGATTCGATGAAGGAGCCGCGACCGGCCATGATCTCTGCGCGGCCATTCGACAGCAGGTCAACTGTTGCGAACTGCTGGAAGACGCGGATCGGATCATCGGAGCTCAAAACCGAAACTGCGCTCGACAGTCGGATATTGTTTGTCTTGACGGCGGCAGCGGCCAGCACGGTGGATGGCGACGACACCGCATAGTCCGGGCGGTGGTGTTCGCCAAGACCGAACACATCCAGCCCGACCTGATCGGCAAGCTCGATTTCCTCGATAAGATTTTTAAGACGTCGTGCACCTTCCGGTCCCTTGCCATCCGGTGCGTTCGGATCGACATCCGCAAATGTGTAAAGACCGAGTTCCATGATCGATGCTCCTGTTTCTTCACGCAGAGATAGGCATCGCAAAAGACTATGGCAATTTCAAAATATGGAACGATCCGTTCGATGAAATGGATAGGAAAACTTTGCCCCGAAGCGGGCCGTAAGATCAGAGATGCGATTCTGTTTTCAAACACTTGGCAGCGTAACTTGAATCACTCTGCCAAGCAGTTGAATCAGAATTTGAAGTCTCTTCAGATTTGCTCCAAGAGAGCCTCCAGTTGGTCGGCGGCTTTGCCCCAGCCTTCGTCGAAACCCATTTCTTCATGAGTCTTCTTGTCCTCAGCCGTCCAGTGCAGCGCCTTGGCGGTGTAGCGTGTCTGGCCGTTTCCAGCCTCCTCAAAACTCACATAACCGGTCATGAATGGCTTTTCGCTGGGCACCCATCCATCCTGATAGGCATCTGTAAACACGAGAAGCCGATTGGGGACAACCTCAAGAAAAATGCCGTTATTGGGATAAACCTCACCATCCGGACCGCGCATGGTTACGTTAAAAACGCCACCGGACCGCAAATCCATTTCCACGTCGGAAACGGTATAGGGTCGCGGTGTGAACCATTCTTTCAAAAGATCAGGATCGGTCCACGCCCGATAAACCTTATTAGGTGGCGCATCAAATATACGGGTTAAGGACAGTTCATGTTCTCCCAGTCTTGGCATGCTGCTTCCTCCTCTGTGTGATGTCGGCCAACCGATACAAGCGCCGTCAGACCTTAACGAGCGTCCTGCGAACGGCGTTCCTCCACCCCTTCACTTTTGTTTTACGGATACTGGTTTCCATTTTGGGTTCAAACCGCTTATCTCGCGACCACGCCTTTGCAAATGCCTCCATGTCTGGCCACACACCAGCCCGGCTGCCCGCAAGCCATGCAGCACCAAGTGCGGTCGTTTCCAGAATGACGGGGCGATCAACCGGCGCATCGATAATGTCCGACAGTCGCTGCATCGTCCAGTCACTTGCGACCATGCCGCCATCCACCCGCAATACAGTCTCACCGTCGCCGTTATTTTTCCAGTCCTTATGCATCGCATCCAGCAGGTCACCCGTCTGGAAACAAACGGCCTCCAATGCGGCGCGCGCAAACTCCGCGGGGCCAGTGCCGCGCGTCAGACCAAAGATCGCACCACGAGCTTCCGCATCCCACCAGGGCGCACCAAGCCCGACAAAAGCCGGCACCAGATAAACCTCCTGCGAAGGATCAGCCTTGTCGGCCAACTCGCCGGTCTGCGACGCTTTCTCTATGATCTTCAGGCCATCGCGCAGCCATTGCACGGCGGCGCCAGCCACAAAAATCGACCCCTCCAGTGCATAGGTCGTCTTGCCGTCCAGCCGGTAGGCAATCGTCGTCAACAGGCGGTTCTTGGAGCGCACAATGTCCGCGCCGGTATTCAGCAACGCAAAACATCCGGTACCGTAAGTTGACTTCAACATGCCCGGCGCAAAACACGCCTGCCCAATGGTGGCCGCATGCTGGTCTCCCGCAACCCCCAAAATGGGTATTTCAGCACCGAACAGATCTTTTTCCGTTGTTCCGAAATCGGCAGCACAATCCTTTACTTCGGGCAGCATGGCCTGCGGTATATCCAGAATGCCGAGCAGCTTTTCGTCCCAACGATTTTTTTCGATGTTGAACATCAGGGTGCGCGAGGCATTTGTGGCATCTGTCACGAAGGATTTGCCGCCCGTCAGACGCCAGATGAGAAACGTATCAATGGTGCCAAAGCACAGTTCGCCCTTTTGGGCGCGCTTGCGTGCGCCCTTGATGTTGGACAACAGCCAGGACAATTTGGTGCCGGAAAAATAAGGATCGAGTAGCAGGCCGGTCTTGGCTGTAAAGGTCTTTTCATGCCCGGCTCGTTTGAGCTTTTCACAATCCTTTGCGGTGCGGCGGTCCTGCCAGACGATGGCATTGTGTATGGGCTTGCCACTTTCCCGCTCCCAGACCACGGTTGTTTCGCGCTGGTTGGTGATGCCGATGGCAGCAATGTCGCCCGCCTTGATATCGGCCTTTTTGATCGCCTCCCTGATCGACCACAGCACGCTTTCCCATATTTCTTCGGGATCATGCTCTACCCAGCCGGACTTCGGAAATATCTGGCGAAATTCCTTCTGCCCGACCCCGGCAACCTGCATCTTTGCATCGAACACGATGGCGCGGCTCGACGTCGTGCCCTGGTCGATTGCAAGAATGTATTCACCCATAATTTTGCTCCTCACATGTCCCGTCGCAGGGAAATGCGCCTCGCCGTCATTGTCAACCCGCAGCCATATTAGGAAGCTGTGAAAACCCGATTGCCAGCCGCCCCTGTTTGAGCATACCTTCGATGCTCGCAATGCGTCATCAAGTACGCAGGGGAACATATATGACGAGAACAGTCATCGTAACCGGCTCAACGAGTGGTATCGGCCTTGGAATCGCGCAAGCTTTTGCAAGGGACGGTGCAAACATTGTCATGAACGGACTTGGCGATCCCGGTGAAATTGAAAACACCCGCCTGATGATGGAGGCGGAAAATGGGGTGCATGTCATCCACCACGCCGCCGATATGACCAAGCCGGAAGAGATTGCCGACATGGTGGCGCAAGCCGAACAAAAGTTCGGACGCATCGACGTACTGGTCAACAATGCCGGTGTGCAGCATGTGGCCCCGGTCGACGAATTTCCGCCGGAAAAATGGGACCAGATCATCGCCATCAATCTGACGAGTTCTTTCCATACCATGCACCACACTATTCCGGTGATGAAGAAGGCCGGGAAAGGCCGCATCATCAACATTTCGTCGGCCCACGGTCTGGTTGCCTCACCGTACAAGTCAGCCTATGTGGCGGCAAAACACGGTATCATGGGCTTGACCAAATCCGCGGCATTGGAGCTGGCGGAAACCGGCATCACCGTTAATGCCATTTGCCCCGGTTACGTGCTGACGCCTTTGGTAGAACAGCAGATACCGGACATGGCAAAGACCAGCGGCATCAGCGAGGAAGCAGTTAAAAATGAGGCGCTGTTACGGCTGCAGGCCACCAAAGAATTTGTCAGCATTGAAGACATCGCAGCAACGGCAATATTTCTTGCCAGCGACGCAGCATCACAGATCACCGGAACACATATCTCGGTGGATGGCGGCTGGACCGCCCAATAAACCTGATAAAGAAGGCAATGCATGAACGACGCGATAAGCTTCATTCTTAATAGTCAGACCGTTTCCCTTGATGACTTCGGGCCAACGGACACTCTCCTTGACTATCTACGGCTGAACCGCAAACTGACCGGCACCAAGGAAGGCTGTGCAGAGGGCGATTGCGGCGCCTGTACGGTATTGGTCGGCCGACTGATCGATGGATCGCTGCGCTATGAGAGCGTCAATGCGTGTATCCGCTTTATAGGCTCGCTGCACGGCACCCATGTCGTGACAGTGGAACATCTGGCATCAAAGGACGGCACTCTCCATCCGGTACAGCAGGCGATGGTGGATTACCACGGTTCGCAGTGCGGTTTCTGCACGCCCGGTTTCATCATGTCGCTCTACGGCCTGTGGCTTTCCGATGAAAAGCCTTCGCGCGCAGCGATTGAAAAAGCACTGCAAGGCAATCTCTGTCGATGCACCGGCTATGAGCCAATCGTTCGCGCCGCTGAGCATGTCTCCTCTGCCCGTCCAAGCGCCCTGTTCGACCCGCTGCAGCGTGACCGCTCGGAGATTGTCAGCCGCCTTTGGGCCATTGCGCAGAACGGCACCATCACCGTGGCGAAGGGAAATGAGCGCAGCATCATTCCGGGCTCGGTCACAGAACTTGCCGAAATCCTGAAGCAGGAACCGAAAGCCACCATCGTTGCCGGCAGCACGGATGTGGGCCTGTGGGTCACCAAACAGATGCGTGCCCTCAATCCTGTGGTCTTCATCAACAATCTCGCGGAACTGCAAACCATCGCAGTGGATGAAAATACCATCACCATTGGTGCCGGCGTAACCTACAGTCAGGCATTTGAAACCATCGCCGCCCGTATTCCGGCCTTCGCCCGCTTGATCGACCGTATTGGTGGGCAGCAGGTCCGCAACATGGGCACGATCGGTGGCAACATCGCCAATGGTTCGCCAATCGGCGACACACCGCCGGCTCTGATTGCACTTGGCGCGACACTGACACTGCGTGCAGCCAATGGTCCGCGCACCATATCGCTTGAGAAATATTTCATCGACTACGGCAAGCAGGATCGCCTGTCTGGTGAGTTCGTGGAGAAGGTGACCATTCCTCTACCCAAACAGGGCAGTCACTATGCGGTCTATAAAATCTCCAAACGGCGTGATGAAGACATCTCCGCACTTTGTACCGCATTCCATCTGACGCTTGGCGAGGACAATACCGTCAGCGATCTCCGTCTTGCTTTTGGCGGCATGGCCGGCACCCCTAAACGGGCGGCCAATCTGGAAGCTGCACTTTCCGGCAAACCATGGACACAAGCCACCATCGACGAGGTCCGTGACACGCTGGACGAAGATTTCACCCCGCTGACCGACTGGCGCGCCACGGCGGCCTATCGCCAATTGACTGCCAAGAACCTGCTGACCCGCTTCTTCCTGGAAACCTCCGGCACCCCGCAGGAGATCAAGCGTTTCGAATTGCAGGAGGCCTGACCCCATGGACACCACAACATTCGACACCGCAAAAACCACGGTCGAGGGCCAGATGCATGGCTCGCTGCGACATGATTCAGCACACAAACATGTGACGGGAAGTGCCGAATATATCGATGATATTCCCGAACCCGCAGGCTTGTTGCACGGCGGGTTGGGCATGTCCGATCGCGCCCACGCCACCATCGCATCCATCGACCTTTCCGAGGTGGAAAGCGCGCCCGGTGTGGTCTGGGTCATGACGGCAAAGGATATTCCCGGTGAGAACGATGTGTCCTCCGGTGGCCGTCACGATGAACCCCTGCTGGCAGAAACCAAGGTCGAGTTTCATGGACAGTTGATTTTTGCGGTCTTTGCCGAGACACGGGATCAGGCACGCCGTGCCGCCCGCAAAGCCAAGATCACCTATGAAGACCTGCCGCACTGGAGCGATATCGACAGCGCGCTGGAAAACAATGCCCCGCTGGTTGTTGACCCCATGACGCTGAAGCGTGGCGAAGCGGCACTCGAGATGGATGTTGCGCCGCGTCGCCTGACCGGCACGATGCGGATTGGCGGACAGGAGCATTTTTACCTCGAAAGCCATATCGCCATGGCCATTCCGGGCGAAGATGACGAAGTCACGGTGTGGAGCTCGACCCAGCACCCCAGCGAAATCCAGCATATCGTCAGCCACATCATGCAGGTGCCGTCCAATGCCGTCACCGTGCAGGTACGCCGCATGGGCGGCGGTTTTGGTGGCAAGGAAACGCAGGGCAACCAGTTTGCCGCCCTGTGTGCCATTGCCGCCAAGAAGCTCAACCGCGCCATCAAGATCCGCCCTGATCGCGACGAAGACATGAGCACCACAGGCAAACGTCATGATTTCCGGGTCGATTACGAACTGGGCTTTGATGATGAAGGCCGCATCCATGCTGTCGATGCCACCTATGCGGCACGCTGCGGTTTCTCCTCGGATCTTTCAGGCCCGGTCACCGACCGTGCCCTGTTTCATGCTGATTCCAGCTATTTCTATCCGCATGTAAGACTGACCTCGAAACCGTTGAAAACCCACACCGTTTCCAACACCGCCTTTCGTGGGTTCGGTGGCCCGCAGGGCATGCTGGGTGCGGAACGTTTTATTGAAGAAATCGCCTATGCAGTCGGCAAGGACCCGCTCGAGGTCCGCAAGCTGAACTTTTACGGCCAGCCGGAATCGGGGCGCACACTCACCCCCTATCATCAGGAGGTCGAGGACAACATCATCGCCCGCATCGTTGAAGAACTTGAACAGTCCAGTGACTATCAGGCACGGCGACAGGCGATCATCGAGTTCAACAAGACCAGCCCGATCATTCGCAAGGGCATTGCGCTGACACCGGTCAAATTCGGTATTTCCTTTACGCTGACAGCCTTCAATCAGGCCGGGGCATTGGTGCACATCTACAATGATGGCTCCATTCACCTGAACCATGGTGGCACGGAAATGGGCCAGGGCCTTTACACCAAGGTTGCCCAGGTCATTGCCGATGCATTCCAGGTCGATATCAGTCGGGTGAAGATTACCGCGACAACGACAGGAAAAGTGCCCAACACCTCGGCCACCGCCGCTTCATCCGGCACCGATCTCAACGGCATGGCCGCCTATGATGCTGCCCGTCAGATCAAGGAACGCCTTGTCCAGTTCGCCTGCGAAAAGTGGAATGTCGGACCGGAAGAGGTAACCTTCCTGCCAAACCGCATTAGAATCGGTTTGGAAGAAGTTGCCTTTAACGACTTCATAAAACAGGCTTATTTCGGTCGCGTGCAGCTCTCTGCCGCCGGCTTCTACAAGACCCCGAAAATCCACTGGGACCGTGCCGCCGGTCGAGGCAAACCGTTTTATTATTTCGCCTATGGTGCGGCAGTCTCGGAAGTTTCCATCGATACGCTGACCGGCGAATATATGGTAGAGCGGGCCGATGTGCTGCATGACGTCGGCAAATCCCTCAACCCTGCCATCGACATTGGCCAGATTGAGGGTGCCTTCGTACAGGGCATGGGCTGGCTGACCACGGAAGAACTGTGGTGGGACAACAAGGGGCGTCTGCGCACCCATGCACCGTCCACCTACAAGATACCGCTGGCATCTGACCGTCCCAAGACCTTCAACGTCAAGCTGGCGGAATGGGCTGAAAATGCCGAGCCAACCATTGGTCGTTCCAAGGCCGTAGGTGAGCCACCATTTATGCTGGCCATATCCGTGCTGGAAGCATTGTCCATGGCAGTTGCCAGCGTGGCCGATTACAAGGTCTGCCCACGACTTGATGCACCGGCCACACCGGAACGGGTGTTGATGGCCGTCGAACGCTTGAAGAAGGTATAAGGGGGAGCCTTGATGCGCGACACCTCCCTTGCAGCCTTTCTGGATGGCGCAGAACCAGTCATCCTGATCGAAATTGAATCCGTGAAAGGCTCGTCGCCGCGCGAGGCGGGTACCATCATGCTCGTCTCCAAGGACGGCATCTGGCAAACCATTGGTGGTGGCCAGTTCGAATATATGGCCATTGACCACGCGCGTGCGATGTTGAGCGGCAAGACGGTGGCCGGCAGCATGGACATTCCGTTGGGGCCGGAAATTGGCCAGTGCTGTGGTGGGCGCACACTTTTGCGTTTCACCGAGGTCAATGACACGGTGGCGGCAGAATTAAAGGCAAGGCTTGAGCAGGAAAACCGCGCGCAGCCATCGGTGTTCATCTTCGGGGCCGGTCATGTCGGAAAGGCACTTGCCCAGGCGTTTTCGCTTTTACCCATGTCAACCAGCATCATCGAGACGCGGCAAGACGAGTTACACGACCTGCCGGATGGCGTGGCAACACATCTCAGTGCCATGCCAGAGGCGAAAATTCCCTCCATTCCTGCTGGCAGCGCCGTTATCATCGTCACTCATGACCACGCACTGGATTTCCTGATTGCGAAACAGGCCTTGGCACGCGCAGACCTCGCCTATGTCGGCATGATTGGCTCAAAGACCAAACGCGCCACCTTCGCCCACTGGATCGAGCGGGAAAGCGACGCCGAGGCGTCCGTCAATCTTGAAAGGCTGACCCTGCCAATCGGCGGATCAACCGTCAAAGACAAACGCCCGGCGATCATAGCGGCCTTGGTTGCCGCAGAAGTGCTTCACGCATTTCATCGCTCTGCCGCTCCCGTGGAGAGCCAAGCCCTCGCCTTCCATCCATAAGACCGAGATCACGTTTGATGTCGTCACTTAGGCTGTCATCGACAAGGTTCTGGGGTCGTGTTGTCGCGCTTTTAATCCGCATGGACCTGACAAGGTCCAACAGCCGCGAAACCGCAAGCATAGGGCTTCGCACGCGCAAGGTTGCTCCACGCATCGTCTTTTCCTCATAAACTGAATTGTTGTATGAGATGAAAATGCCGTTGTTTTCTTTCAAAAACCAATGAAATATCGCAGGTAGTAAATAAAGAGAACTTATCCATGAAACTGTCACGCCAGTTGCCGTTGAATGCCTTGCGGGTTTTTGAGGCCACCGCCCGCCATATGAGTTTCACCAAGGCGGGTGACGAGCTTGGCATGACGCAGACCGCTGTCAGCTATCAGATAAAACTGCTCGAAGACTTCATTGGCATGGCGCTGTTTGTGCGCAAACCTCGACAGGTTACCCTGACGGAAAGCGGACAGAAGCTGGCGCCAAGAGTGGCCGAGGCTTTTGGCGTATTGCGCAATGCGGTGGCCGATGCGAAGCAGATCAAAAGCGACACGCTTTTTATCCACACCACACCAACCTTCGCAGCCCGTTGGCTGTCACGCCATATCGGTGCCTTCCAGCTTGAAAATCCCGGCATTGCCGTCCGGCTGGAAACCTCGCAGGAATTTGTCAATTTCAGCCAGACGGATGTTGACCTGGCAATCCGCGCTGGCGCTGGTATCTGGCCGGGCCTGAACTCGCATCTTCTGATGCGAGGTGGGTTTTCACCGATGTTAAGCCCGGCACTGGCCGAGACCATTGGCGGCGTGAAGACACCGGCCGACCTTTTAAAACTGCGCCTTATCGATGCAGGTGATCCATGGTGGCAACAATGGTTTCATCAGGCTGGAGTGAGCGACCCGCCCTTGCAAAACCGCACAGGCAGTCGTCTTGGCGCGCAAACATTCGAGGCTGCTGCCGCCATCGCCGGTCAGGGCGTTGCCATTCTGACACCCGAGTTTTATACTGATGAGGTGGCGCTTGGGCGCCTCATGCAACCCTTTGACATTACCAGCCACGACGGCGCGCATTACTGGCTGGTCTATCCCGAAAACCGCAAGAACGCGCCAAAGATCAAAGCCTTTCGCGAGTGGATTTTCAAGCTAATGCCATCAGTTGATCAACAGGGTCAAAAACCCATATCCGGCGCGTAAAAACAGCGCGGCGTATTTTCATCCGGATAAAGGCACAGGTGATATTCACCATCATCGGAACGGCGGGTTTCCCGTTGCGTCCAGTTAAACACATGTCGTCTCGTGACCAATCGATGATCACCGGGCGCCAGTGACACCTCATACCCACCCTGCACGACCCGCACGCTTTTTGTCGGGATCATCTGGCAATCACCGGTCTCGGAATTGCCATTGCAGCAATAGCTCTCATATTTGAATCCCTTGTGGGATTCATGGGCAAACACACTCGGTACGAGAGCAAAAACAAGGGTAAAGACGGCATAGAACCAAACCGGCCGAAATCCGGAAAATTTGTAAAAACAAGAAGCTAACGCATTTGCCTGATTCAATTTCGCATGCAAACGCTCAATCACAGTCACAGTATGGCGCATGGGCATTGTCTCCGTTGAAGATAACGGCAGTCACCCGAAACGCATTGCGTCCTCACAAAAATTACGACTTTAGACCAGATTTAAAAATCAACATCGGGACGCAATGCATTCATTGGCATATCTGCAAATCCCTCCCCTTGAACCACCCCCGACCCAAGGATATGCAGCATTGCGATTTCGGAAAACCGCCACGCGAACCATGAGAGCGCCGTGCGTCCTTTGGATTGCACACAAGACACTCTGACTTTCTGCACAACGCATCATGCTCTCACGGAAATCGGCGCCGCGCGGCCTGTTGCGTGCAACAGATTTTAGCTGAGTCGTGGGTAGTCGGCTAACGGCATTTGCGCAAAACAAAATCCGCCGCCATGCAAATTTGCAAGAGCAGATAAAGCTTGCGTGGAGAATGAGAACAATCCGTCGTTCGCACCGGCTTTTCTCTTTTCAGAGACTGTTTTTTTTCGCAATGTGCAATGCAATAAGCATAAGGGGAACTGCATGTACGAATACGCCATTGCCTGGGAATGGATGGCCTTCGCCGTCCGTTGGGTGCACGTCATCACCGCCATTGCCTGGATCGGCTCATCATTTTATTTCATCGCGCTGGATCTGGGCCTGGTACAACGCGCCCATCTGCCACCGGGTGCCTATGGCGAGGAATGGCAGGTGCATGGCGGCGGTTTCTACCACATCCAGAAATATCTGGTCGCACCGGCCCAGATGCCCGAGCACCTGACCTGGTTCAAGTGGGAAAGCTACGCCACCTGGGTCACCGGTTTTGCCATGCTGTGCGTGGTTTATTATGGTGGCGCAGACCTGTTCCTGATTGACCGCACGGTCATGGACCTTTCGCCAGTTCAGGCCATCTGTCTTTCCATCGCCTCTCTGGCCATTGGCTGGGTGTTTTATGATCTTCTGTGCAAATCCCCGATTGGAAACAACACCTGGGGTCTGATGATTGTGCTTTACATTGCACTGGTCGCCATGGCCTGGGGTTACACGCAGGTCTTTACCGGCCGTGCCGCCTTCCTGCATCTGGGTGCGTTTACGGCCACCATCATGTCGGCCAATGTGTTCATGATCATCATTCCCAACCAGAAGATCGTGGTTGCGGACCTGATTGCCGGACGCACGCCAGACCCGAAATACGGGCGCATTGCCAAGCAGCGGTCTTTGCACAACAACTACCTGACCCTGCCCGTCATCTTCTTCATGTTGTCCAACCACTATCCGCTAGCCTTTGCCACGACCTATAACTGGATTATCGCGGCGCTGGTGTTCCTAATGGGCGTCACCATTCGCCACTGGTTCAACACCACCCATGCTCGCAAAGGCAAACCGACATGGACATGGCTGGCAACAGCGGTGATCTTCATCATCATCATGTGGCTTTCAACCGTGCCGAAGGTTCTGACCGGCGAGGAAGAAACCACATCCTCGCTGACACCCGTGCAACAGATGTTTGCGAGTGACGTCCATTTTGCGTCGGCGCGCGATATCGTGCAGGGACGCTGTTCCATGTGCCATGCCGCCGAGCCGGTTTGGGAAGGCATCAGTTTCACACCAAAGAACGTCAAGCTGGAATCGGATGCGGATATCGCCGCCCATGCCCGAGAGATCTATATTCAGGCAGGCCGCAGCCATGCTATGCCGCCCGGCAACATCACGGATATAACGCCCGAAGAACGCAAGGTGCTGACCGCCTGGTATGAAAGCGCCTTGTCACAAGGAAAAACAGAATGAGCATGCTTCTGCTGCGCGGTCGTCTTTTGAGTTTTCGCCGCGCACCACACTCCATCGATGACACGGCAAGTTATCTTTACATCGAAGATGGCGGCCTGCTGATTGATGATGGCAAGATTGTCGCGATTGGCGACTATAGCGACATCAAAAAATCCGCGCCCGAAGATGTGGCAGAAAAAGACCATCGTCCGTACCTTATCGTGCCCGGCCTTATCGACCTGCACCTGCATTTCCCGCAAATGCAGGTCATCGGCTCCTACGCCGCCAATCTGCTGGAATGGCTGAATACCTACACCTTCCCCGAGGAATGCCGCTTCGTGGAAAGCGCGCATGCGCAGCGTATTGCCACGCATTTCTACGATGAGCTGCTGCGCCACGGCACCACCACGGCTGCCGCCTATTGCTCAGTACACAAGACCTCCGCCGATGCCTATTTCGCAGAAGCCATGAAGCGCAACATGTTGATGGTTGGCGGCAAGGTGATGATGGACCGCAACGCACCGCAGGGTCTGCTCGACACACCTGAAATGTCCTACGATGAAACCAGAGCGGTTATCGCAGACTGGCACGGCAAGGGCCGCAACCACGTCGCCATCACCCCACGTTTCGCCATCACCTCCACCCCGCAGCAAATGCAGGCGGCACAGGCGCTGGCGCAGGAGTTTCCTGATCTGTTCATCCAGACCCACCTGTCGGAAAACCTGGACGAGATCAAATACACCTGCGAACTTTATCCAGAGGCGACCGACTATACCGACATCTACGTGCGCTATGGCCTGATGCGCGATACCACCCTCTTGGGTCACGCCATCCACCTGTCGGAACGGGAAGCGGATGTATTGTCGGAAACCGGCGCGGTTGCCGTCCATTGCCCGACCTCAAACCTGTTCATTGGTTCCGGCCTGTTTCCGATGAAGAAGCTGCAGCGCCGCGAAAAGCCAGTTCGTATTGCCGTTGCCACAGATATTGGCGGCGGATCCAGCTACTCCATGCTGCGCACCATGGATGAGGCCTATAAAATCCAGCAGCTGCTGGGTGAACGTCTGAACCCGCTGGAAAGCTGGTTCCTGATGACGCTTGGCAATGCGCAGGCACTGTCGATGGCAAGTCGCATCGGTACACTGGATGTTGGCACCGACGCCGACATCACGGTGCTCAACGCATCCTCAACGCCTGCCATGGCGTTGAAAATGGAAGTGGTCAACAGCCTGACCGAAGAACTGTTCCTGATGTTGACCATGGGCGATGACCGCACCGTCAGCGAAACCTATGTTGCTGGCAAGGCGATGAAATCGACATTGGCCTGAAGACCATCACGTTGTAACCTCATGCATGCGATACAGTCTGCATGAGGAACGGCCGTCATGGCACTGACCAGCAAAATCACCGCCTATGACCCGAATTGGCCCAGCCTCTACCAATCAGAGGCAATATGCCTGCGACAGGCATTTGGTCCCGCCCTTCTGGAAATTCACCACATCGGCAGCACCGCCGTTACTGGCCTTGCCGCAAAACCGGAAATCGACATCCTCATTCTCGTCAAGGACAGCGATGTGGCTGAGAACATGACGCCAGCACTTGTTGATCTCGGTTACCGGCGTGGCGGTGATCTGTCGGTTGGTCACAGCTTTTTCAAGCGGGATGTGGATGGTGTCAGAACCCATAAGCTGCATCTCTGCCTTGCTGGACACGAAAAGGCTATTGAGATGCTCAAATTCCGCGATCATTTGCGGCAAGACAGCGAGGCGCGTGATGCCTATGGTCGCCTGAAACTTCAGCTTGAACAGGAAAACACCAAAGGGATCTCCGAGTATCTGCGCGGCAAGGAGCCCTATATCCAGTGCATCGTTGACGGGCTCTAGACCAGACACATGACGTTAATGTGGAAGAGGATACATCGGCCGTCACCGTAACATCAGGTGGGATATCCGGTTAAAAAAGCCATACCCGCCACTCACCGCACCGGATGCTCATGCCTGAAATGACAGCTGACTTATCTTTCGCCGCAATCGCCCTCATCACGCTTACCTTCTTTCTGGCCGGCATCGTCAAGGGCGCAACCGGCATGGGTCTGCCCACCGTTGCTATGGGTGTGCTTGGGCTGTTCATGTCACCAGTTACGGCGGCAAGCCTGTTGATCCTGCCTTCCTTCGTCACCAACATCTGGCAGCTGCTGGCCGGGCCATCCTTCATTGCCTTGTTGAAACGGCTGTGGACCATGATGCTGGCCATCATCATTGGCACATTGCTGGGCGCTTCTTTCATGGCAGGCAATTCAGGCGTCTGGGCAACGGCGGCTCTCGGCGTTGCGCTCGCTTCTTATGCGGCCTACACACTGTTGGCCCCACCATTTTCCGTGCCTGATAAAATCGAGCCCTGGTTGTCACCGATCATCGGTCTGCTGACCGGTTTGATGACAGGCGCAACCGGCGTTTTTGTTATTCCGGCCGTCCCCTACATCCAGGCCCTCGGTTTTGATCGGGAAAATCTGGTGCAGGCCCTTGGCCTCTCCTTTACCGTTTCCACGATTGCGCTGGCCATCGGTCTTGGCTCCCACAGCGCATTCCAGCTGCAGGAGCTGGCAACCTCGACACTGGCTGTTGCAC
Organism: Rhizobium sp. BIGb0125; assembly: GCF_024810055.1. NCBI lineage: Bacteria > Pseudomonadati > Pseudomonadota > Alphaproteobacteria > Hyphomicrobiales > Rhizobiaceae > Rhizobium > Rhizobium sp. BIGb0125. The sequence continues at coordinate 538,358 of NZ_JANUDV010000001.1, read as the reverse complement.
CTGCTCTCCTTGGCATGTGGGCAGGCCAGATCGTGCGCCGCGCGGTCAGCCCCGCCACCTTCAAGCGATGGTTCCTGATCTGCCTGCTGCTGCTCGGTTTGCAGCTTGCCCTGCGGCCATTGATGGGTTGAACGGCGTCATCGAGCGGTACTTTTAAAGTGCCGCACAATCCGTTGAATCGACTCTGCTTTACCGTGGCAGTTTCGTCAAAGCATGCTAGTCATGGACGCTGAATTTGAACTGTGAAGGCATCATCCATGAGGAAACCACTCGAAATCGCGGACCTGAAAAAGCTGGCGAAAAAGCGCGTGCCAAAAATGTTTTTCGACTACGCCGATAGCGGCGCATGGACGGAAAGCACCTACCGCGCCAACGAAGATGACTTTGCCAAGATCAAGCTGCGTCAGCGTGTGCTGGTGGACATGAGTGACCGTTCGCTGGAAAGCGAAATGATCGGTCAAAAAGTGGCCATGCCCGTGGCACTATCCCCCACCGGCCTCACCGGCATGCAGCATGCCGATGGTGAAATGCTGGCAGCACAGGCGGCCGAAGAATTCGGTGTTCCGTTCACTTTGTCCACCATGAGCATCTGCTCGATCGAGGATGTCGCATCCGTCACCAAGAAACCTTTCTGGTTTCAGCTCTACGTGATGAACGACCGTGACTTCGTTTATAATCTGATTGACCGGGCGAAGGCCGCTAAGTGCTCGGCTCTGGTATTGACGCTTGACCTGCAAATCCTCGGTCAGCGTCACAAAGACATTCGCAACGGTCTGTCTGCCCCGCCGAAATTCACGCCCAAACATATCTGGCAGATGGCCACGCGTCCTGCATGGTGCCTTGGCATGCTTGGCACCCAACGCCGTACCTTCGGCAATATCGTTGGCCATGCCAAAAGCGTGACCGATCTGAAATCTCTTTCGGCCTGGACCACGGAACAGTTCGACCCGCGCCTGTCTTGGAAGGACGTCGAATGGATCAAGGAACGTTGGGGTGGCAAGCTCATTCTCAAGGGCATTCTCGATGAGGAAGATGCACGCGCTGCGGCTGGTTCCGGCGCAGATGCGATCATCGTTTCCAACCATGGCGGTCGCCAGCTTGACGGCGCACATTCATCCATCGCCATGCTGCCCAAAATCGTCGAAGCTGTCGGTGACAAAATCGAAGTGCATATGGATGGTGGCGTTCGCTCTGGACAGGATGTGCTGAAAGCCCTCGCACTCGGTGCAAAGGGCACCTATATCGGCCGCCCGTTCCTTTACGGCCTCGGCGCCGGTGGCAAACAGGGCGTTACCACCGCACTTGAGATCATTGCCAAGGAAATGGATATCACCATGGCGCTGTGCGGCAAACGCCGTATCGTCGACGTCGGCCCCGATATCTTGGCTTGAGCGCAGAATAACAAACACGGGCTGCAACAACCTGCAGCCCGTCTTCGGCGGACCATCAGGGCATAACACGCAGTCGACCTCACAAAACAGGCTCGAACCAATTGGCACCAAAACTCGTTTAGCTGATCATCCAGCCTTAGAGGCAGCTGATGGAGGACCGCCATGACTATCACCATTACCGCATTTGAAAACTCTCCCGATGGCGGCAAGGGCATGGCGCGAGACATGCGGGTGCGCTGGGCCCTTGAAGAGGTCGAGCAACCCTATGACGTTCGGCTTTTGTCGTTCAAGGCCCTGAAAGAGCCGGCGCATCTTGAGCTGCAGCCCTTCGGACAAATCCCGACCTATCAGGAAGATGACCTCACCCTGTTTGATTCAGGCGCAATCGTTTTTCATATCGCCGACCACCACCCCGGGCTGCTACCGAAAGATGACAATGCTAAGGCCCGTGCCATTACTTGGATGTTTACGGCAGTCAGCACCATGGAACCGCCGATGCTGGAACGGGAGGTTGCCCGCTTTCTTGAGGGCGATGAAAGCTGGCACGATGCACGTCTGCCACTGATTGACAAACGGATCCGCAAACGACTGGGCGAGCTTTCCGTCAAATTCGGCCAATCGCAATGGCTCGAAGACACATTTACGGCCGGTGATCTTCTGATGATATCGGTGCTGCTGAGAACTCGCTCGTCAGGCATATTGGCCGAATTTCCCAATCTTCTGGCCTATGTCGAGCGGGGAGAAAAACGCCCCGCCTACCAGCGCGCCTTTGCGGCGCAACTGGCAGTATTTAATGCGGGTCTGAAAGGATAAATTACTTCACCCAACCGCCGGTCAGGGCATTGGCAAAGCCGTCCATTCCCTTGTTGCGGGCCAGTTCCGCCATGGCAAGGTTGTCATAGCGCACCTGACGGAAGGTGGGCTGCCAGCCGCGTGAGGTCTTTTCAAGAACCGCGTAGCTTGCAAACGGTGTCGCCGTTTCCACCGTGTGGAAAACCGGTTTGTCGTCCGTGTAACCGGGGCAACCAACACTGCCAGGGTTAACGATCAAACGCCCGTCGGAAAGCTGCACAGAGCGTGGAATATGAGTGTGGCCACACAGGATCAAAGGTTGCTCAATCCCTTCTGCCAGAGCCTCGATTTCGGCAAGCGGACGCAGATGCATGATACCCTCTGCACTGACCGTTTCCAGCCAGTACTGATTATCATCTTTCGGCGAGCCGTGGCAGCAGAACACCTCGTCCTTGTAGACCATGCTGAATTGAAGCGTCTGCAACCAGTCGAAATGTTCCGGTGACAGCTGCTGATACGCCGGTCTTTCCCAGTCGCCCATGTCTTCATAGGCACGGTCAATCAGTGCACGGTCGTGATTTCCGCGCACGGTCGGCACCCAGTTCTTGAGCAGGAGATCGGCTGTCCAGCCAGCCTCCAGCGGCCCACTGAAACAATCCCCGAGATTAACGACATCCTCAATGCCGAGCTTCTCTATATCCGCCAGCACCGCTTCCAGCGCGGCGCAGTTTCCATGAATATCGGCAATTGCAGCGAAGATCATGAGCGGTCAACTTCCCCGGTAGGTCGAATAGCTGAAGGGTGAGAGCAACAGAGGAACATGATAATGTCCCTGTGTATCAGCAATGCCAAAACGGATCGGAATAATGTCGAGAAACGCGGGTTCCGGCAATGTAATGCCCTTGCCACGTAGATAATCCCCGGCATGAAACACCAGTTCATATTGTCCGGCTTGAAAACTGTCGCCAATCAGCAAAGGCCCGCCATCGACGCGGCCGTCATTATTGGTCTGCACGCTTTTAAGCTTGGTTCGGCCTTCCCCGTCCAGCCGGTAAAGGTCGATTTTCAAACCTTCTGCCGGAGTGCCATGGGCAGCATCAAGAACATGGGTCGTAAGACCGGTCATAACGTTGGCTCCGCAATGATATAGGGCGACTCGAAAAAATACTCTTCCAGATTGTTGCCCGGGCCTTCCCGGTCGGCAACCAGAAAATCACTGACGACATCCAGTGCCATTAACGGATGATGCCAGACATTTCTGCGATAATTGACGCCCTGATCGGCCCGCGCCAGAAAGACCCGTGGTTTGCCGGGTTTGCCATTATCATCTTCTGCCACCACCACTAGAAACGGTCGCGCGGACAGTGGCGAAAAACTCTGGCTGCCAAGCGGATGCCGTTCCATCATGTCAACTGAATAGGGAAAGGTGCGCGGTTGGCCGCGAAACATGTTGATGACAACCCGTGCGCCCTCACCTGCGGCCTCTGGCACGAACAGAGCATGGTGGCGTTCTGTCGTGCCGCCATTGATCATTCTCACCGACGAAGGTGTGGCCTCGATCACCTCACCGAACGGCGCAAATGCCGCGCTGCTCAACGGCTCGATGTCGAGACGTTCACCTTTGATCTGCGTGGTCATTCAGGCCTCCGGCAGCATGGATGTCAAACGAAGCAGGGCAATTTTCTCAACCTGTGCGGTTGCAGTCGCAAACTCCGTGTCATGATCATTGCTGATGCGCGTCTCGAATGCCGCGAGAATGTCGTGTCGGTTCAGACCCTTCACCGCGATAATGAAGGGAAAACCATGTTCGCTCACATAGGCCGCATTCAACTCGGTAAAACGGGCATGCTCCTCCGGCGTCAGACGGTCGAGCCCGGCACCGGCCTGCTCATTACGACTGTCATCCGTCAGCTTGCCCGCGATGGCCAGCTTGCCGGCAAGATCGGGATGGGCGCGCAAAACGCCAAGCCGCTCCTCCTGTGAAGCAGTTCGGAACATAGCGACGAGCGCGCCGTGCACACCCTGCGCAGTCAACGGCTCGACAACAGATCCGGCATCATAGGCCCGCTCGGCAATAAAGGGCGAATGCTCAAAAACACCGCCAAAGCGGCTGACAAAATCCTCACGTGATATCATCTCAAACCGCCCCGGGCTTATGGTGTTCATGCCAGTGACGGGCAATGTCGATACGTTGCGGTATCCATACCTTGTCGTGTCCGAGCACGTATTCGATGAAGCGGCGCAATGCAGCCGCCCGGCCCGGACGCCCGACAAGGCGACAATGCAGGCCAACGCTCAACATCTTCGGCGCACCTTCCTGTCCTTCCTGATAAAGGACGTCGAATGCGTCTTTCAGATAGGTGAAGAACTGGTCGCCCGAGTTGAAACCCTGAGGCGTGGCAAAGCGCATGTCATTGGTTTCAAGTGTGTAGGGAATGATCAGGAACGGATCGTCCTTCGCGCCCCTCACCCAATAGGGCAGATCATCGGCGTAAGAGTCCGAGGAATAAAGGAAACCGCCCTCTTCCATCACAAGCTTCAAGGTGTTGTCGGATGGTTTGCCCTGGTACATGCCATAGGGACGCTCACCGGTTAGTTCAGTGTGAAGACGCACCGCCTCAACAATGTGCTGGCGCTCTTCTTCTTCTGAAAAATCCTTGTACTCAAGCCAGCGGTAGCCATGGCTGGCAATCTCCCAACCGGCCTCTTTCATCGCGGCAACAGCGTCCGGATTGCGGGCCATGGCCGAGGTTACGCCATAAACTGTGGTCGTTACTCCAAGACTGGTAAACATGCGCCACAGGCGCCAGAAGCCGGCACGCGAGCCGTATTCATAGATCGATTCCATATTTAGATTGCGCTGACCAGCCCATGGCTGCGCACCAACGATTTCCGACAGCAGCGACTCAGATGCCTTGTCATTATCGAGAATGCAGCTTTCCCCGCCTTCTTCGTAATTGATGACGAACTGAACTGCTATTTTGGCCCCACCGGGCCATTTCGGATCGAAACCGTTACGACCGTAACCAATCAAATCACGCGGGTAATTATCGGATATCATTCACTCACCTTCCGCAAATCTCGCAGAACGGTAACATTCAGATTGGGAAAGTCGAGATGAATAATGTCCTCATCCCGATCTCTTTTTGCATGAGATAAGGACGCGTGGGGATCAATGAAAACGGCGCTGCTCATCAGGCAGGCTGCATCACGTCAGAAGCAGGTTCTTTGCGTGCCACACGCCTGGCAGAAACCCGGCCCATGGGATGAAGTGAATGCACGCGGAACGGCGCACCCGGTTCATCCTCCACAAACAGCGCAAGATTGTTGAAGCTCAGCTTGCGTGACAAATGCGGCTCAAACACCACGCGTACGGCATGTTCAACCCGCACGAAATCAGATTGCGACACACTTCCGGTCAACGGCATCTGAAAGCGGAAATCCTCCATCACATAGGGATGACCCCAGCGATGCAGATTGGTCAGCTGCGCTGCCGACAACTGGTCAGGGTCGGCACGATCAATTTCCGCATCGCTCAGCGGGGCGCGGTAACGGTCAAATGCCTGCACGACACTTGCTGCCAGGAAGCCCAGCTTGTCGCATGGCCATGATGGAATAAGGCTGAACACCGAACCGATGCGGGCAATTTCAAGCGGTGGCAGTTCGAATGGCTGCTGCAAACCGGCAAAGCACATCAACTCGCGCAGCAACATGGCTTCAGTAACATCATCGTTTAGCCGGAAGGGCGCCTTGACCAGACCATGAAAACCATAACGTCGCGGCAAAGCCGTGTGATAAGAAATTTCCTGCATACCAAGACCGGTCGCAGGCGGCGGATCGACACTCTCACCGGAATAGACATCACGGCCAAGCCAGGCCGCAGCAACCGCCGTCAACGGATCGTTGGGGGTCGGAGTGAAATGAATGGCGTATCGCATGCGTCGTCACCTCGCTCCACTGGCGATTTGCTCAGACCTCGCTTCAACACGCCGCCGCATTCAATATCCACTGAATGCCAAATGCCGCTACATGCATTGAACCGAAGCATCGTACTCTCTGAAAATCGTGGCTCGACTTTCAGGCCGATGATTTAGCGATAGGTGATTTGCATGACAGATTAACGACGCGAAACGCCTGAAAATCATGACGACTTTGTGGCCACGGCAATGTGACTTTCAAGCAAGAAGCTTTGCGGTAGCTTTGGCTCAATGCCTTGCACGACCGAAAGAGCAGCATCCGCCAACCGGTGTGCCAGTCCAAAACTGACTTTGAAGCCGCCGGTCAAGGCGACAAGACGCGGGTGCTCTGGCAGGCTACCGACCATTGGATCACGGTCAATCGCCTTGGGCCGCAGCCCGGCCCACCGCTCCACCACCTCAGCATTCCCCAAAGCAGGAACAAGGTTCCGGGCTTTCTCTATGAACACGTCGAGTTGGGCATCGGTTGTGAATGGTTCTGAAAAACTCTCCTCGCTGGTGCTGCCAACCGCTACCATGCCATCATCATGCGGCACGACATAAAGGCCCCCAAGAAACAGCACCGGCATTGCGGGGTCAATATCGGCCTTCATCAGTGCAGATTGCCCTTTGACCGGCTGACCAAGTGGCGCTGCACCCACCAAATTCAGGCTTTGCTGAAGCAGCGGGAATGATTGACAACCGGCAGAGACGATGACATGGCCGAATGATACGGTTTCACCAGTTGATAATGTGGCTTGTGCCCGATCAGGATCGAGAGAACTGACGCCAACCCCTTCAACCACAGTCACGTTTTGTGCGGTTTTGAGAAATGCAGAGAGCGCCCGTCCCATGGACCGCGGCGACATGCGTGCAGCAAGCGTGTCATGAACAAATCCACCCGCCATTGACGCATCTGCCAGATAACCCGCAACCGGTGGCGCATCCAGAACATGCCAGTGGAACTGACGCCCATCCCGCATCCAATTCGTTTTGGCATCCTGCTCATGACGCAGCGCGATGTCGCGCAAATGCGGTTTGGGCAGAGGAATGATGCGTCCGCAACGGCGATACCCGGCCGAAAACCCGGTCGCAGCCTCCAGCTCGGCGATCTCGGCTTCCAACGCTACCAGCGCATCAAACTGGAATTGCTTTTTCTCTGACCATCTGTCCGGCATATGAGCCATGAGAGCGCCAATAAGGCCACCGCTGGCGCCCTGCCCCAAAAAATTCTGCTCAACCAGTAATGTCTTGAGACCAAGTCGCTCTGCTTTTACCGCAGCCCACAGCCCCATAACGCCGCCACCGACGATCAAAAGGTCGACAGAGGAAGGAGAGGAATGAGATTGACCCGCAGCACTGGCCAGATTATCGGCTTTATTCATGACACATCCAGACGAAAGCACACCGGCCAACCAGAGCCAACCGCAGGATAACACACCAACCACGCTCGATTGGCGCGAGGGCGATATGCCCTATTCGCTTGCCTTTGGCGACCACTTTTATTGCCAGACCGATGGCCGCCTCGAATGCGGGCATGTGTTTCTGTCTGGTAACGGACTACCGGAGCGCTGGCAAACAGCAACCGATACCTTCCGCATCGGCGAGCTTGGTTTCGGCACGGCGCTTAATCTTTGCGAGACCTGGCGACAGTGGAAACAGACGCGCCCGACAGGCGGCCAACTACATTTCGTGTCCTTCGAGCTTTATCCAATGAAGGCAGAGGAAATTGACCGCGCCCTTTCCCGTTGGCCGGAAGTCGATGAAGAACGGAACGCTCTGGTCAAGTTGTGGCCGGAGGAACCGCAAGGTCATGTCGATCTGCAACTGGATGAACAAACTCGCCTGACCGTGGTCTGTGGTGTGGCTTTTGACGGCATTCAGGCCAGCCCCCACACATTCGACGCCTGGTACCTGGATGGTTTTGCACCCGCCCGCAATCCGGACATGTGGTCGATTGAAATCATGACCGCATTATTCGACAAAACGGCGGAAGGCGGCAGTTTCGCCACCTACGCCGCAGCCGGTTTCGTACGCCGCAATCTCATTGCCGCTGGCTTTGATCTGGAACGGCGCAAAGGTTTTGCTGGAAAACGTGAAATGCTGTGTGGAACCAAGCGATAGTTACAACACGTCCAGGTTTACTTTTGAGCTGAAATCGGTAGCGATCTGCCTAACGGTACCGATCGCCGCCTGATTGCATTTGATCTCTGTTGTTCAAGCCGCCAGCCATGACAAATAAATGCAGGCGTTAACGGCTATACGGTAGAACTTTCTATATAAGAAACATATAGATTTATTTTATTTCAATGACTTAAGAAAATCTTAGTTATAGTATCTCGAATTGCAAAACGTGAAGAACAAAGCCGTTGGTTAACGTATTGTTTATAATATCCGCATAATTTTATGCATAATTTCTTCCGCTATTTCTCTCGGAAATTGTTATGACGTCGATATTGACCAACATCGCTGCACAATCAGCCCTTGCGACATTACGCACGATCAATTCGCAAATGCAGAATACGCAAGAAGCGGTTTCGAGCGGCCTTCGGGTCGGTGAAGCAAAAGACAATGCCGCCTATTGGTCAATCGCCACAACCATGCGCTCAGACAATGGCGCCATTAGCGCAGTTGAAGATGCCCTCGGCCTGGGTGCCGCAAAAATCGACACGGCCTATTCCGGCATGGAAGCTGCGATTGATGTCGTCAAGGAAATGAAGAAAAAGCTGGTTACGGCAACGGAAAATTCCGTCGACCGCAGCAAGATTCAGGAAGAGATTTCCCAGTTACAGGATCAGTTAAAATCCATAGCTGATTCAGCCTCCTTCTCCGGTGAGAACCTTCTGAAAGCCACCTTTGTGGGATCACTTGGCGCTACAAACGGCTCTATGCTTTCTTTCGCGGTGAAAGACGTCAAAACGATCGTCACAAGTTTTGTCCGGGATTCGAATAACAACGTATCTGTCAAAACAACCGAAGCTGTTCAGACATCTGACACGGTCTTGTTCGGCAACCATACCGAAGGCATGGCGCACGGGATACTCGACATCGGCCTGATCTATGACGGTATTCCGTATGAAGAGGGAAATGGCGGCTGGTTTATTAAAACATTTCAGTACGATTCAAGCTGGACCGTCAATGAAAACGGCGTCTACAGCGACGGAACCAACTACTACACCCGACGTGACGGCCTGTTCGTTAAAGCCCTCGATGCCAGCGGTGGCTTCGATAAAAGCAGCACGACAAACGTTATCATGCACTCCAATGCCAGTATCACCACAATGGATATTACCCAACTGGGCACCTACAGAGACCAGATATTTGGGCCAGACGGTGATGAAGACATGGTGATCGATGTCTTCATTTCCCATACCGATAAACAACTTGCGAAAATGACCGATGCCGCTTCATCTCTGGGCTCATTATCAAAACGCATAGAATTGCAAATGGATTTTGCCTCTAAATTGTCGAACGCCATCGACAGCGGCATTGGCCGTCTGGTGGACGCAGACATGAATGAACAGTCCACGCGTCTCAAGGCGCTGCAAACCCAGCAGCAGCTCGGTATTCAGGCTCTATCGATTGCCAATACCCAGCCGGACAGTGTCACGCAGCTGTTCAGATAATCACTCAGAAACTTATGCCGGTCCACAACCGGCTTAAGTTTTTTACTCTTAGAATGAGCTATGAACGTCGATATTGATCGATATCGCGGCGCGGTCGGATTTTCCAACCTTGGACCATCAATTCCCAAATGCAGAATACGCAAGCACAGATCTCAAGCGGTCGTCGTTTCAAACCAGTTCAAGACAATGCCGCGTACTCGTCTATCGCGACCACAATGGGTTCCAACGATGACGCTATCACCGAGGCTGAAGACGCACTTGGTTTAGGTACCCAAAGTAGACACCGTGGCTGAGGTTTTAGATCGCTCCAGCCCGCGGGATAGCATTTTCACCCAGCCACTGCTTTAGTTTGGCTTCTAGCAACTCAGGACTGATTGGTTTGGAAACATAATCATCCATGCCAACCTCAAGGCAGCGTTCTCGATCGCTTTCCTGTGCATGCGCAGTCACCCCAACAATCGGCACATGCCGCCCATCACCAGCCTCTTCTTCGCGCTCACGAATAAGCTGCGTGGCCTGATGGCCGTTCATAACGGGCATGGAGACGTCCATCAGGATCACTGCCGGATTATGCTCCTCCCACGCCGCCACGGCCTTTTTGCCATTATTGACAATCTGGAACCGCAAACCGGTCCCCTGCAGGATTTGTGAAAATACAATCTGGTTGACGTCATTGTCTTCAGCCACAAGCACATCGAGAGTGGGCGCAACGACCGGCCGAACAACCTTCGTCACCGGCTTACGTGTCTCCGGCTTCGACAAGACAGGCGCCGCAGGTGCATCTGTGACTGCTTCCTGGCGTCTCGTCAGCATGCGTCCACGCCGTTGTAGGCGCGATGCACGCACGATTTCGCCAAGGGTGGAGCGCAGCAGCTTGGCGCGGGCCGGCTTCATCAGATGTGCCTGAACATTCATATCATTCAGCAGACTGTCATCACCAACCACCATATCCATAGAGGTCAGGAAAACGATGCCCATATCCTGCAAACGGTCGTCCGAACGGATTTGCCGAGCGACATCGATGCCGTTCATAACGGGCATGTGATAGTCAAGGATGACAGTATCGATGACGAAGCCAAGTTCGGCGGCCTGCTGAATGATCGCCAGACCAGCTGCACCACTTTCAGCGGCATAGCTGTCGTACCCCCATTGCGACAACTGTTCGCTGAGGATCTGGCGGTTGATTTCATTGTCGTCGATCACCAACACGCGTGCACCGCCAAGATCACCGGCCGGAAGCGTTATGGTTTTGTTGCCGCGCAGTGCTGCCGCCTCAAGCGGCAACTTGATGGTAAACAGCGTCCCCTGCCCGACAGCACTTTCGACGTTGATCGATCCTGCGAAAATACCGACCAGACCAACGGTAATGGCAAGACCAAGTCCGGTGCCTTCGTGTCTTCTGGTGGACGAAGAATCCACCTGGCTGAACTTGTCGAAAATCGACGCCAGCTTGTCGGCGGGAATACCGATGCCGGTGTCCTGAACCTTAATGGTCAGCAGAACCTCACCCGCCTCCAACGTCTGTTCGGCAAGCTCGATCAACACGTAACCAGTTTCGGTGAATTTGACGGCATTGCCAACCAGATTGGTAATGATCTGCCGAAAACGGCCGGCATCACTCACCACCATGTGCTGCACGGAAGGATCAATGCGGATGGCAAGCTCGATGTTTTTTTCCGACGCCGTGGATGACAACAGCGAGGCAACATCCTCAACCGCTTCAACTGGATCGAAAAGCACCTTGCGTAACTTCATCTGACCGGCATCGATCTTGGAGAAATCGAGGATGTCGTTGATGATTGTCAGCAGCGCATTGCCGGATTTGACGATGACATCGGTAAAGGTTTTCTGGCGGGAATCGAGATCGGATTTGGCAAGCAACTCCGCCATGCCAAGCACACCGTTCATCGGCGTACGGATCTCATGGCTCATATTGGCCAGGAACTCTGACTTGGCGCGGTCAGCGGCTTCCGCTCTCTGCACCAACCGCTCAAGCTCGGCCTCACGGCGCTTCATCTCCGTCACATCGGTTACGGTGATGACCCAGTAACCCGTGGAACTGATCGTCGCTTCGAGATTAAACCAACTGTTGTTGGCACGTTGGAACAGCCATGTAAACGGCTTTGCATTGGTAACATTGTCCCGCCAGGTGGCAAGCGTTGCGGACGCCTCCTCCGGACCGCCGAAATCGCCCCGTTGCGCACAGAAGGCAAACATGTCCGCCCAGTCCTGACCCGGCTCGAAATAGCTGGTCGGTACATCGAGCATGCGAGGCAACGCATCATTGGAGGTTATGATAACGCCATTCTCGATCAGCAAAAGACCCTGCGCCATGGCGCGGGTGGCTTCCTGCATATATTCACCGACACGTGCCAGCTCGGCCCTTGCCAGGCTGATTTCATTGTCGCGCTCACGCACGCTCGTCACGTCGGTATAAGTGATCAAAACCTTACCGCCGGCAATACGGGCAGCCGAGATAACCGTGACCTTGCCAGACACACTGCGCATTTCCAGCGGCTCAAACTGATCCGGTACTTGCAAACGTGCGATACGGTTGGAGTAGACCTCATCAAAGGACTTGCTGCCGTAATCGTAAATCTCTTCCCTGAAGGTCATCTCCAGAAAATCACGGTAGCTCATACCAACCAGATCGACTGTGGCACGGGTATCCAGTGTCTGGTAAAATGACTTGTTGGCGTATTCAATGACCAGTTCCGGGCCAAGCAACAGAACACCAACAGGCAGAGAGGCAAGAATGCCTTCCAGTTCTGCATGCAGGGCTTCGGTCTCTTTTTGCGCCTGCACGACCCGCGTTTCGCGGTCTTTCAGCACAGAAACATCAGTGATGGAGCCAACCAGATAACGTTCGTCATCGGGCGTCACAATCCGGCCAAGACGGGTGATGACCGGTACGGCATGACCTTCGCTATGGAAGGAAATACTTTCTTCCTTCTGCAAGGCGGTTCCGCTTAACAGAACCTCTTCATCCTCCTTGCGAAATGCCTCACGCATTTCCGGGAACATGTCTTCCGCAGTCTGACCGATGAACCTGCGGCGGTCACCGCCCAGCAGACGCTCATAGGCAGCATTGATGAAGGTCAAGCGACGATCGCTGTCACGTAGAAATACCGGAACCGGCAATTCTTCCAGAGCTTCGCGATAGAGCCATGTTTCGCGGATGTGGCGGCTGAGCAAAACCTCATGCGCCTTGAACTCAGTCACATCGACGCGCAGACACACCAGCAAACCGCTTTCGAGCCGTTTGTTGACCTGACGCAACCAACTGCCATCACACAACTGCTCAGTGGATTCGAAATAGGGCAGATTGTATTTTTCGAGACGATCGTTCAGCCAGGCACGCCGGGCAGCCGGATCTCGGCTGACACCCTCTTCACCGTTATTGGCGGCATGGTCATAGATAGCGCCCTGCACTTCCGAGAGGCGCATGCCTGGCTTCAATTCCAGATCGATCATCCGATAGAAATCAGACAGCCGAGCATTGTGATACAGCAGACGGTTTTCTCGGCTGTAAATGCAAATGCCGACATCGATCAGGTCAAGAACACCGCTGCCGACCAGAATTTCAGCCTCATGCCGCCCAAGCGTTTCCAACTCGAAAGCAGGCATGTTCTCAAACACTTCGTAGAGGAACATGGCACCGTCATCGGCGATGAAACGTTCACAACGAATGGCGTGACGGCCGAGCGAAACTGCACCTTGGCAGGCCGCTATTTCTTCTGTCGCGAAAACCAGAGAACGACGTTCCTTATCCTCGCGATCGATATCGCTTGGATTACCCGACAGTTCGTATGTTCCCTTTCCGGGAAAGTCCTGAGGGGGTCTGCCGATAAAACGGGCGTAAGACTCATTGACGGCAACGTAGCGCAATTCGCTGTCTTTGATGCACGCAGGAAGATCCAGGTCGCGGATCCCTTCACACGCCATCGCCAGCAATTCGCCGTTAGTGCTCACCAATAGGCCCTCGTTCGGTCACTACAATCACAACCAGCCTTATTCCATCGAATCAATCCCACACGGATTGCGCAATTCCATTGAATCTATGGATTGATATGCAGGATGGCCAGAACCAGCAGCTGGATAAACAGATTAAATTTAATAAAAATGTATATAACTGAAAATATGTTCAAAGGGTAAAGTAGTCCCTGAGAATAGGTCTCGGATAGCGTATCCAGAAACAATTGCTTGACTTTTGGTCTTGAAGAGCCCAAATGCACACTGCTTTCACCTTCCGGCAGCCGCGTGAGCTGCATGACGCATACGATTTAAGCGCAGGAAGGAAAAGCGCAGATAGCAAGCAGATGGTCTTCGTGACCGCACTTAACGCGCAGAAAGTCATTCCAACCCACAAGTTCCCAATTCACGCGGGGTTCTTGACGCCAAGACAACCGGACAGCATGGGCTGTTCCGGCGACAGCGTTTTGGCGCCCCGAAAGGTTATTTTATTGACCAGTTTTAACGAACTCGGCCTATCCGAAAAGCTCGTGGCTGCTGTTACCCAGCTCGGCTACACCACTCCGACCCCAATTCAGGCAAAAGCAATACCGCTGCTGCTGGAAGGTCGCGACATGATCGGTCTTGCACAGACCGGCACCGGAAAAACGGCAGCTTTTGGTCTGCCAATTATCGAAATGCTGCAGAAGCATGCGGATCGTCCGGCAAATCGCACAACCCGCACCCTCATCCTCGCGCCAACCCGCGAACTGGTAAACCAGATCGGTGAAAGCCTGCGCTCCTTCGTGCGTAAGACCCCACTGCGCATCAACCAGGTTGTTGGTGGTGCATCGATCAACAAGCAGCAGCTGCAGCTTGAAAAGGGCACTGACATTCTGGTGGCAACACCGGGCCGTCTGCTCGATCTCATTGCACGCAACGCAATCAGCCTTTCCAAGGTAACACACCTCGTTCTCGATGAAGCTGACCAGATGCTGGACCTTGGCTTCATTCACGACCTGCGCAAGATTTCGCGTATGGTTCCGTCGAAGCGTCACACACTGCTGTTTTCGGCAACCATGCCAAAGGCAATTGCCGATCTGGCTGGCGCCTATCTGACCAACCCGGTCACCGTTGAAGTCACACCTCCCGGCAAGGCTGCCGACAAGGTGGAACAGTATGTTCACTTCGTTGCCGGCAAGAACGACAAGACCGAACTTCTCAAGAAGTCGCTCAACGAAAACCCCGATGGCCGCGCTATCGTGTTCCTTCGCACCAAGCATGGCGCTGAAAAGCTGTCCAAGCATCTGGAGCATATTGGCTTCAAGGTTGCCTCCATTCACGGCAACAAGAGCCAAGGCCAGCGTGAACGTGCGTTGAAGGGCTTCAAGGACGGCGAAGTCAAGGTTCTCGTCGCAACCGACGTTGCCGCTCGCGGCATCGACATTCCAGCCGTTACCCACGTCTTCAACTACGACCTGCCTGAAGTACCGGATGCATACGTTCACCGTATTGGCCGTACCGCTCGTGCTGGTCGTGATGGTATTGCAATCGCCTTCTGCGCACCGGACGAAACCCGTTTGCTGCGGGACATCGAACGCCTGATGAACATTGATATCACTGTTGCATCTGGCGAACGGCCTCAGGTTCTTGCGAGCCCCACTCGTGGCGACAATCGCAACCGCAATAATGGCGGTCCGCGCCGTCAGGGTGGCGCAGAACGCGGCCATGGCGAGCGTAATGATCGTGGTCATCGCGAAGGCGGTGCTCAGCGCAACGGCGGACGTCGTAACGGCGATTTCCGCGGACAGCGCGCTGGAGAATTCACTCCTGCAGAGCGCGACAACGATCTGGAAGTCACGTCCGATTTCAAGCGCGTAAAGCAGGTAGAAGGTGAAACCGGCAGACCCGGTGGTCCTTCCAAGAAGCGCGTAAACCGTCCGGCCCGCAAGCCAGGCGCAAATCGTCATTCTCCAGCCGGCGGCAACGCTGGTGAAAAGCGCGCCTCCGGCAATGGTGGCAACCGCGGTCGCACTCGCTAATTAATTTCGTCGTGGGGCGTCTTTCGTGACAGGTCCTGCAATTGAATTTCAGTAGTTTAAAAGCCCGGCAGGTGCCTCACCTGCCGGGCTTTTCTTGTGTTCAAGCCTCTTGAGCGGGACGAGGCTGGCGTTTGGGCAATGTCATCGCAATCACCCCGACTAGTACGCACACCATACCAATCCATGCCTCCGCCGTTGGCATTTCTCCCAGAAAGATCATGCCAACCACAACACCAACTGGCACACGCAAATAGGCCTGTGACGTTGCACCAACGGAGCCAAGCGTCTGCATCAGCCGGAAATAGATGATGAAGGCGAGAGCCGTGGAAAACACCGAAAGCCCCAGCAATGCCACAATGGAATGCAATGAGGGATGCAAGGTCCATGGGTGATCAACGGCAATACTGAGCGGCACTAGCATCACCGCACCACAGATAAGAGAACCTGCGGCTGGTATCATCGGATCAAAACCTTTGAACCCCTTGCCGAAAATGGCTGCAGCGCCGTAACACATGGTCGCAACCATCACCGCCAGCTGCGCCCACAACGCGTCCCCCAGCCCGGAAAGCGCCTGCACGCCTATGATCAGGCAGGTTCCCGTCATACCGACAATGATACCGAACAGTTTGCGTCCGGTGACGATTTCGTGTCGCGTGACGAAAGCCGTCAACAGCAGCGTGAAGATTGGCGTTGTCGAATTGAGGATAACGGCGAGGCCCGCATCAATGGTCTGTTCAGCCCAGGCAATCAGCGTAAAGGGAATGGCGCTGTTAAGGCAGGCCTGAATAATGAACCTTCGCCAAACGGCCCTGTCCTTTGGTAGACGCACACCACGCAGATAAAGGACAGCAAGAAGAACCATACCGGCAATCAAAGTTCTGGCGGCGATCAGAGTAACCGGCGGTATTGTCTCCACCCCGATCTTGATGAACGTATAGGAGGCGCCCCAGAGTGTGGACAACAAGGCCAGAAGTGCGAGCTCTCGAAGAAGACTGTTTTTATTGATCACAACCGATTCCCTGTCTGAATGAATGCCATCCTTCTAGGGCCAGGCGCAGACGTGATGTTTCGGCGCTCACCGAAGTTTCGAAAAAAATCCAGATACGAAAAACCCGCATGGAAAACCATGCGGGCCTGTTGTCAAACCGCTGCAAGCGATACCGTTTAAGGCAGGTCAGCCGCGCCGTTCATCCAGGGAGAAGGCACCGGGACCCGACAGGGCCATGTAAAGAAACACAAAGCAGAAAAGGATTGCCGCATCGCCACCATTCAACGCCGGGAAAAAGCTCGATGGGGCATGGGCCATGAAGTAGGCGACAGCCATCTGGCCGGACAGAATGAAAGCAACGGGACGTGTGAAAAGCCCGACCAAAATCAGAATACCGCCCACCAGTTCAAGAAGTGCTGCAACCATCAAGAGCGGTGGTAGCGAACCTTCCATCTGGGACGCGGGAAAGCCGAATAGTTTCTGTGTACCATGCTGAATGAACAGCAGCGCAACGATAATGCGAAGAGCAGCAAGGCCATAAGGCCGGTATTTGGAGAGATTGTCGAAGATTGCCATGAAGGATGCCCCTGTTGGATTTATTTCCGCTCGATAGCTCTTCGTAAACCCGTCGCGAAGACACATCTCGAACACCGGAATTCACATTTTCGGCATTTCCAAAGTCAGTCCAAGGGCCAAAAAGCCCTTATTCCACAAGTAGTTGAAAGCGAGCCGTGTTTGGTGGCCGAATCGCGAAATTACAACCTCGACACGTGAAGCAATATTAGCAAAGCCGGATTGTTTACCAACGCATTTTTGATTGTTTTATACGCAATCCAGTGGAAAACCATTAAATGCCTTTATCTCTTTCAGCACAAATGTCGTCTGCATTTCCTTGATTCGCGGAAGGCGGCGAACAACAGACATGGCAAAATCTGCATAGCTATCCAGATCGGGCGCTACAACCTGCAACAGGAAATCCGCGTCACCCGCGATACTGTAGCAGGCAACCACTTCCTTCAGGGCAGACACTTGTTGCGAAAAATCCTCCGCCTCTGCTTCACTGTGACTGTCGATCTTCACACGAATGAACGCCAGAACACCGAGCCCGACCTGCTTGCGGTCCAGTCTTGCGCCGTACCCCTGGATAACGCCGGTTTCCTCGAGATTACGAACCCGCCTCCAACAGGGAGAGGTCGACAGTCCCACCGCGTCCGACAGCGCCTGATTGGTCATGCGACCATCCTGCTGCAAATGATTGAGGATGTGCACATCCTCCGCCTCAAGTCGCCTAATTGACATAAATCACCTTACAAATCCGTCCATTAGGTAAATCCTACCAAATTAAGCTTTGTCTTGGCAATAAAAGGTATGATCTACCTGATAAAACCGCCTAACTTCCTCGCAGCACAATGAGGAAAACCATGACAACCGAGCTTCACACCGCCATCATCGTCAACCCTGCCCTGCCCGCTGGCCTGATTGCCAATACCGTCGGCGCCATCGGCATCGGCATTGGCGCCAAACGCCCGCAATTGGGGGGCGACCGACTGACAGATAGGCACCAGCGGACAATCGACATAAGCTCCAACAAGCCTGTCCCTATTTTGCAGGCAGATGCAGAAACCATCCGTAACATCATGCTGAAGATCATTGCTTCAGGTACGGAGGAAATCGTGACAGTGCCGTTCCCGGCATTCGCCAGGGCCCTGCACAATTATCAAGATTATCAACAAACGTTCCCCGACCGTGACCTGTCGCAGGAAACGATAGACGGACTCGGACTGGCCGGACCAACCAAACTGGTGAAGTCGCTGACCGGCGCTCTCAAACTGTTGCGCTAACCAGTATCACGCGGATTTGCAGAGAAGCTCTTCGTTGGCATCCGCCAGGCATGGATCGAACGGTGCAAAGGAAATCTTTGCGCCCTTCACCGTGGCAACCGTATCGGCCGGAATCAGTTCCCACGTCTCGTCCCGATCGCCGAAGGGCTCCGATGCAACCGCCACACCATCCGGCATGCGCCGCCAATAGAGCGACGGCGGCCGTTCATCGCTCGACCAGCGAAACGCATGCATCGTATCGCCATTGGCCAGAACCGCACTAAAACGGATGGGTTGGTCAACATTGGAAGAGTGCAGGATATCGAGGCAGGTCAGCAAGGTGCGTGAGAACGCCGAGATCGGATCAGCCGCCAGACCAAATCCCGCAGCGATCAGGAACATTGCCTCACTATCGCTGCTGCCGCTGCGTGCAGCATAGACATCATCGGGAATGAGCGCCTCGACCTTGCGTTTGACATGTTCGTAGCCACCAATCTGGCCATTATGCATGAAGAGGTGCCGATCAAGCCCGAAGGGATGGCAATTCGCCATCGACACGCCTCCGGTGGTGGCCGAACGCACATGTGCCAGAAACATCTGCGCCTGGATTTGGTGACAGAGCGAGGTCAAGTTGCGGTCAGACCAAGCGGGCAGAATGCCCTTATACATGCCAGGTTCCTTGCGGTCCCCGTACCAGCCAATGCCGCACCCATCGCCGTTAACAACGGTTTTGGCCTCGCGCGCCGCCATTGACTGGCTGATGAGTGAGCTCTCAGGCTCGATCAACAACGTGTCGAGCCAGACGGGTGAACCGGAATATGCAAGAAAACGGCACATAACTTTGGTTTCTCGTGTTTTTGCTAACAAGCAGCCACATTATAGAAAAATATGGCGCGAATTGATTAATGATTAGAAAAAGCGACTGCGCAACTCAAACACCCACAATTTTTGAAACAAAGCGCGATCACTGCGAAGACACCTTGCGCGATACAACCAGTGATTTCTCGCTGTAAAAAAACGCTACGCACCTCTGCATTTCTTCTGAAAGCTGATAGAGCCGAACCACCTTCTTTATCAGCGCAGAATCTCAATGACCGCAGCCCCATCCTCGATTAGTTTTCGTGAGCGTATCGCCCTCTATGCCCTGCTGACCTCGTTGACCTCGCTCAGCATCGACGCGCTGTTGCCGGGCCTGCGCCAGATCGCCGATGAGGTGGGCACTGCGCCGCCGCTATCGACCCAGCACATCATCTCGCTGTTCATTTTTGGCATGGCCTTTGGCGAATTGTTTCTGGGACCAATCTCGGATGCATTGGGACGCAAGAAAGCGCTGGTTCTTGGCCTGTGCGTCTACGCAGCGGGAACGGTCATAGCCATGCTGGCCGGATCACTCGAAATGGTCATTCTCGGCCGATTTCTTCAAGGTGTTGGCGTCTCCGGACCAAAGATCGCAACCCGTGCCATGATCCGTGACCAGTTTGAGGGCAATGACATGGCACGCGTCATGTCTTTCATGTTCACCCTGTTTATCCTGGTGCCGATGCTGGCCCCTGCGCTGGCGCAGGGCATCATTACCCTGTCGGGATGGCGCACGGTTTTTGCCATTTATCTTGTCATGGCAATGGTACTGGGCCTGTGGATGCTGATCCGACAGCCGGAAACTTTGCCCGTTGAAAAACGTATCCCCTTCCGGCCAAAACTGCTTTTCAGCAATGCCGCGCGCATCCTCGCCAACCGCCGAGTGTTGCTGCTGATCATCACCACGGGCGTCGTATTTGGCGCGCAGCTTCTCTACCTCAGCACTGCGGCAGATCTGTTCTTTGATGCTTACGGCATCAAGGAAACCTTTCCGTTTTATTTTGCCGCATTGGCGACCGGCATCGGGCTGGCGTCATTCCTCAACGCAAAACTCGTCCAGCGTCTTGGCATGGAGGTGATGGCTCGCGCCGCTTTCATGGCTTTGGCAATCACCGGCTTCCTGATGCTGCTCACCACCCTCTTGTGGACGGGTCATCTGCCGCTCACCGCCTTGATGGCATTCGGTTTTGCGGCATTCTTCGCAATCGGCATCCTGTTTGGCAATCTCAATGCCATGGCTATGCGATCGCTTGGACAGGTTGCTGGCCTCGGCGCATCCCTCATCGCTTCCGGATCCAGCCTTGTTGCCACGGTTTTTGCAGTCGTGATGGGCAGTTTTTACAATGGAACAGCAACCAATCTGGCTGCTGGATTTTTTGTCGCCGGCGTTATCTCGCTAATATTGGCAGAACTTGCCCTGCGCAGCGACGCCTCACCGATTGAAGCCCTGCGATAGGCACAACAGCCCGGAACACTGAAGCTCCGGGCTGTTGTGATATGGTCGTGCTGTCAGCGATCTCGACCTTGATCAGGCCTGAAGAACCACCACGCGTGCGCCAACCGGCACGCGCTCGAAAAGATCAATCACATCGTGGTTCAACATGCGGATACAGCCGCTCGACATGGCGTGGCCGATCGACTGCGGCTGGTTGGTGCCATGCAGACGGAACATCGTGTCGTTGCCACCGCGGTAGAGATAAAGCGCACGTGCGCCGAGCGGGTTGTTCGGACCACCCGGCATGCCGCCAGCATATTTCAGGTTATTGGGGTCACGGCGCATCATGTTCGCAGTGGGTGTCCAGCTTGGCCATTCCGACTTCCGGCCAATATAGGCATCACCCTTCAACGCCAGCCCCTGACGACCAACGCCAACGCCGTAACGCATCGCACGACCTTCGCCCATCACGTAATAGAGGCGGCGGGCTGGCGTATCGACGACGACGGTACCAGCCGGATGTGCTGTTTCATATGCCACTTCCTGGCGGCGCAATTCCGGCTTGATCTTGTCAAGCGGCATGGCTGGAAGCGGGAACTTTTCAGCAGGCTTCGCGGCATACTTCTGCGTCATTGGAACACCGGTGCTCGCGCAACCGGCAACGAAAAGCGGCAATCCGAACAGTACCGCACGGCGTGAGATGGACATATAACCCCCGTCATCCAATCGAATATGAACAAGAGGTATAATTTTATGGTTAACAATGTACTAAACCCTTACGCGAAAGGTTAATCTTTTCCTCTTTGATGCATTTCCCCTTCTTCGTATTTTTGACGCGGCGCGCCACGCCTCGATTTTGTGCGCTTTGACTGGCATTTCTTCGTTCGCCCAAACTCAAAAAATGCAATTCAGAGTAAAAAATAAGCAATCGCATTTTTATCACGCAGACAGTTCGCAAAGATAATATTTGCCGCCCCGGAACCTTTGCGCAAATGCCGAATTTTTACACAGATCGGGCAATGCAAATTCCTGATTTGCGTGGGCTTTTTCTTGAACCAACGAATAAAAAATCTTTTTGCTGAACTGCGCATGGTTCTTGCATTGCTTCTGTCGTTGTATTCAAATGGTAAAAAATGGGGAACATACCGTTGGCATTTGACGAAATGATAAGTGCGGACAACGCTCCGCGAAGCCCATATCAAAACTATAACGAGTGGTACGACCGCCAGGACAGGGCGCACCTGATCCGCAAGTCAGAAGACGCAGAAAAGATCTTCCGAAAAACCGGCATTACCTTCGCAGTCTACGGACATGCCGACAGCGCCGAAAAGCTTATCCCCTTCGACATTATTCCCCGCATCATCTCAGGCCGTGAGTGGAGAAAGCTGGCACAGGGTATCGAGCAGCGCGTTCTCGCGCTCAACTCTTTCCTTGATGATATCTATCACAAGCAGGAAATCATTCGCGCCGGACGTATTCCGCGAGAATTGATCGAGAAAAACGAAGCCTTTCTTCCGGAAATGATCGGCTTCACACCACCGGGCGGCGTTTACACCCACATTGTTGGCACGGACATTGTCCGCACTGGCGAAGACCAGTTTTACGTGCTGGAAGACAATGCGCGTACACCATCAGGTGTCAGCTACATGCTGGAAAACCGCGAAACAATGATGCAGATGTTTCCGGAACTTTTCCACGAGAACAAGGTACAGCGGGTTGAGGATTATCCGTATCTGCTGCGTCAGTCTCTTTCGTCTCTGGCACCACCCGGTTGCACCGGCAAACCGCGTGTCGCCGTACTGACACCCGGTATCTACAACTCCGCCTATTATGAACATTCCTTCCTGGCCGACATGATGGGCGTGGAACTGGTGGAAGGGTCTGACCTTCGGGTGATGGATGGCAAGGTCAAGATGCGGACCACACGTGGCTACGAGGCCATCGATGTGCTCTACCGTCGCGTTGACGACGACTTCCTTGACCCGCTGACCTTCCGTCCGGATTCGGCACTGGGCATTCCCGGCATCATGGATGTCTACCGCGCAGGCAACATCACCATTGCAAACGCGCCCGGCACCGGCATTTCCGACGACAAGGCGATCTATTCCTACATGCCTGAAATCGTCGAGTTCTACACCGGCCGCAAACCACTTCTTGAAAACGTGCCAACCTGGCGCTGTTCTGAACCGGACAGTCTGAGATATGTGCTGGATAACCTTGCCGAACTAGTGGTCAAGGAAGTCCATGGTTCCGGTGGTTACGGCATGCTTGTTGGTCCGACAGCCAGCAAGAAAGAACGCACTCTGTTTGCTGAAAAGCTGCGTAGTCGACCCGCAAACTACATTGCCCAGCCAACACTTTCGCTTTCAACAGTTCCCATCATGGTAAAGAACGGCATTGCCCCGCGCCATGTCGATCTGCGCCCTTATGTTTTGGTTTCCGACAAGGTTCGCATTATCCCCGGTGGCTTGACGCGCGTTGCGCTGAAGGCCGGCTCGCTGGTTGTAAATTCCAGTCAGGGCGGCGGCACCAAGGATACATGGGTACTGGAGGACTGAAGCATGCTGGGACGGACTGCAAACGGACTTTATTGGATGTTCCGGTATATCGAGCGTGCCGAAAACATCGCACGCCTCATCGATGCGGGATTGCGCGTTTCTCTGACACGCAGTGGCACCGGTGATGAAGACTGGGACGGCGTGTTGCAAAGCGCTGGTGTGCGCGAAAGTTTTGCCGAGATACACGAGCGCGTCACCTCAAGTGACGCCATCGATTATCTGTTACGAGACAGCAGCAACCCCTCCAGCGTGATGTCGTGCATTGAAGCGGGTCGTAACAATGCCCGCATGGTGCGCACCGCACTAACACGGGAAACATGGGAAGCAACCAACGAATTCTGGATTGAGGTGAAAGCCATGCTTTCCCGAAAGGTCAAGGCAGCCGAACTTCCACAATGCATCGACGCCATCAAGCAACGCGCCGGACTGGTGCGTGGTGCATTCCATGGCTCCATGTTGCGCAACGATCTCTACAATTTCTCGCGCATCGGCACCTTCATTGAACGTGCTGACAACACCGCCCGAATTCTGGATGTCAAATATTATGTGCTGTTGCCGGCGGCCAGCCATGTCGGTTCTTCACTGGACAATGCTCAGTGGGAATCCATTCTGCGCTCCGTTTCGGCGCATCGGTCCTATGGCTGGGTTTATGACGCTGAATACAAACCCGCAAACATTGCCGACTTCCTGATTCTCAACGGTCGCATGCCGCGCTCGCTCGCCTATTGCTACGAAAAAATCGTCAGCAATCTCGGATATCTTGCTTCGGACTATGATGAAAAGCACAAGGCACATGAAACCGCCGATGCTATTCGAGCAAGTCTTAAAAGCACGACGGTAACCCGCATCATGGATGGCGGCCTGCACGAATTCCTTGAGGAGTTTGTTAACCGGAATAGCCAGCTCGGCCAGGAAATAACGGAAGGGTACCGCTTCTATCAATGAGCGGGAAACGGATGGAACAATGCGTCTGAAGATAAACCACGTTACCCGCTACACATATGATGCCCCTGTACCCTACGCCTTGCAGCGTGTGCGCCTGACCCCGACAACGGGACCGGGCCAGACAGTAAGACATTGGGCGGTCACCGTTGAGGGGGCAACAGTTGAAGCCAACTACGACGACCATTTCGGCAACCGTGTGGAACTTGTCGAACTTGAAGGACAAGGTCAGACCGTGACCGTGACGGCATCGGGCGAGATCGAGACGGAAGACCGCGCCGGTGTCTACGGTCCGCACAACACCTATGCGCCGCTCTGGTTGTTCATGCGCGAAACGCTACTGACAAAACCTGGCAAACTGATCCGAGAATTGGCCCGCAATGCGAGCGGTGAAAACGAACTTGCGAAACTGCATGGCCTGATGGAGACCATTCACCAGACTGTTGAATATTTGCCTGGTTCAACCGACAGTGAAACAACTGCCGAACAGGCGCTGGAGGCGCAAAAAGGCGTCTGTCAGGATCACACTCACATTTTCATTTCCGCTGCTCGAATGCTCAACATTCCAGCGCGTTACGTATCCGGTTATCTGCTGATGGATGGCGTGAAAGAACAAGCCGCAACCCACGCATGGGCGCAAGCCCATATTACCGGGCTTGGCTGGGTTGGTTTTGATGCCGCCAACAACCTCTGCCCGAACGACCATTACGTCACAATCGCCTCCGGCCTATGTTACCGTGATTGTGCGCCTGTTTCCGGCATGCGGATTGGGAACTCGGCGGAGGATCTGAACGTCTCGGTGACTGTGGAGCAGGCCCAAAGCCAGTCACAGAGCTAAGGCGGACGCCGGAATGGCAGACGGCAAACACGACATTACCACGCTGGACTTTTACACCCGGGAGGCAGATGCCTATACCTCGCGCGGCGAAAAACCATTGCATGTACAGTTGACACAGTTCCTGTCTCTGCTTCAGCCGGGCGCCAGCATTCTTGAACTGGGGTGCGGGGCCGGACAAGACAGCGAAGTGATGATTGCCCAAGGGTTTGACGTGCATCCCACTGACGGCACGGCGGAAATTGCACAAGCCGCAGCGCTGAGGCTTGGCATCCCCGTCAAAACTCTGCTGTTTGACAATATCGATGCCAAGCAGACCTATCATGGCATATGGGCCAATGCCTGCCTTCTGCACGTACCCCGTGCCGCACTTGGTGGCATCATCCGTCGCGTTCACGCTGCCTTAAAGGACGGCGGCATTTTCTACGCCAGTTTTAAGGCAGGGGAAAAAGAGGGGCGCGATCAGTTTGATCGCTATTTCAACTACCCCTCGGAAGCCTGGCTACGCGAGGTCTATGACCAATGTCCCTGGGCCAGCCTGTCAGTGGTGACAGCGAACGGCAGTGGCTATGACAGGCAACCCACACAATGGCTTCAAGTCACTGCGGTTAAACCCTAACCGTTCCGTTTCGCAAGAACGCCACCCGGTTGATGCGCATGTGCTGCTGGCCCTCCCGGAATAATTGGTATCTGGCCACCACGAATTTTGGCAACGCGAGCATTCATCCAATGCCGGATGACGCTGCGATATAACAGGCCCTTCAACCCGGTGATCGCCTGTCTATGCTGGCGATAAAAGACATCCGGACTGTCAAACAGGCCGAGATCGGCATTGATGCCGGTTTTCTGAATGTAGGTGCCGCGACCATTCCATTCAACGGCCGGCGCCTCAAGACAATCGGTGCCTGCACCGTAACCACACAGTGGTGTACCCTGCCCCGCAAACCGACCCTGCAAAATTTTCAGAAATGCCGCGTCCAGAATGAAACCCTCAAGTTCCACCCAAGTGCCCTCATGATACACCTCCACCCAGCTATGCAGTATATTGTCAGGCGCAAGTCCATAGACCAGTTCCGGTACGATGCCACGCTGCAAACCCTTATGGATTGTAAAACCATGCAAGCGGCACGGGATGTTGACGGCCCGCAACAATGCCATCAGCAGCGTCGCCTTGGTGTTGCACTGGCCGTAACCATCAACCAACACATCACTGGCCGGAATATCGTCGGCACTGTTATAGCCAAACCTGATTTCGTTTCTGACATAGTCATAGACCGCACCAATCCGTGCATAAGCAGACAGCTCAGTCCAGCCTCGTTCTTTCACCAGCGCTTGAATACTACCCGATCCGAAATTCAGCAGAGCGGTTTCTGCGAGATATTTCCTTGCCTCGTCTTCCATCATGATGCCATCCTTCAACTTCATGGTGAAAGTCTACAAGCTACAGCGACTAGAGGTTCAAGCGCTAATTTGGAGAGAGCCAACACAGAGACGTGCTCGCTACTTTACTTGGACAACGGAGGAAACCATGCAACCACCAAAAGCCATTCTCGAAACCGTGATTTACGCCGATGATCTCGATGCGGCAGAGCGCTTCTATCACGACGTATGCGGGCTTGAGATTGTGCGAAAACTGGCCGGGCAATTTGTATTTTTCTGCTGCGGCCAACAGATGCTGCTGATCTTCGACCCGGAGAAATCTCGCATCGCCGATCCCTCCAATCCCATCCCGCGTCACGGCACCACTGGCAGCGGCCATTTCTGCTTCCGCGTCGACAGTAAGACCGAAGTCGACATATGGAGAGACCATTTCTTGTCACTGAGCATTGAGGTCGAGCACTATCAACGCTGGAATAACGGTTCTTATTCCGTCTACATCAGAGATCCCTCGGGCGACTCCGTGGAGGTTGGTGAAGCGGGGCTCTGGAACCCGCAATAACGCATCCAAAAGCAAAAGCCCCGAACCGTGAGGTTCAGGGCTTTTGATCGTAGTCAAAGAGCGCGGCATGCGCTCCCGGGAAATCAGAGCTGCTTTACAGCAATTGTTTCTTCAGCCTCAACCTTCAGCGGGTTCTTGAGCGGCAGACCGAAACCGGCAGCTTCAATCTCGAACACATCGCCAGCCTCAGGCTTTACGCCATCCGCGAAGGACAGGGTTGCCGTACCGAACATGTGGACATGCACATCGCCCGGTGCGCGGAACAGGCCGTATTTGAAATGGTGGTATTCAAGGTTCTCGAACGTATGGGACATGTTGTCCTCACCCGACAGGAACGGCTTTTCGAAGATTGCCTTGCCGTTTCGAAGAATGCGCGATGTACCGCGAATGTCGGCAGGTGGCGCACCAACGCGGATTTCCGGGCCAAAGCTTGCAGGACGCAGCTTGGAGTGTGCCAGATAGAGGTAGTTGACCCGCTCTGTCACGTGGTCGGAAAACTCGTTGGAAACGGTAAAGCCGATACGGAAGGGCTCGCCCTTGTCCGAGATAACGTAGATGCCAGCCATTTCAGGCTCTTCACCACCGTCCAAGGCAAATGACGGCGACAACAGTGCAGCACCCGGTGCGGTGGCAACGTAACCGTTACCCTTGTAGAACCACTCCGGCTGAACGCCCTTTTCGCCAGCCTTCGGCTTGCCGTTCTCAAGACCCATCTTGAACATCTTCATGGAGTCGGTCAGCGTTTCTTCGGCCGTATCGTTGGCCTTCTTGTGCATGCTGTCACGCGTTGCAGCGGAACCGAGGTGGGTCAGGCCGGTGCCGGTCAGGTGCAGGTGTGCAGGATCCGGATGGGTGATCGGTGGCAGGAAACGACCTTCAGCATAGGCCTTCTCGAGATCGACAACATCGCCAAGACCATGGGCCTTAACAACATCAGCAAGGCTCTTGCCGCTGTTTGCGGCTTCGATTGCCAATGCATAAACGGAATCAGCATTGTTGACGGCACGCGCCTCGCCAGCGTCTTCGCGAACAGCGACCACCAGCTTGCCACTGGCATCCTTGACCTGTGAAATCAGCACGGTATTTCCTTTCCCGGCATTAAAAGCTTTAGACATGAACACGGCCGCTGAACGGCCGTGAAAAACCTCTGTAGTGAAGATGGAAGGCTGATCCGAAGATCAGCCCTTGTTCTTGTTGTAGACGTCGAAGAAGACGGCAGCCAGCAGCACGAGGCCCTTGACCATCTGCTGGAAGTCGATGCCAAGACCGACAATCGACATGCCGTTGTTCATCACACCCATGATGAAAGCGCCGATAACAGCACCGGTGATCTTGCCCACGCCGCCGGATGCCGAGGCGCCACCGATGAAGCAGGCCGCGATCACGTCAAGCTCGAAGCCCACACCGGCCTTCGGCGTTGCCGAGTTGAGGCGGGTTGCGATGATCATGCCAGCAAGGCCGGCCAGAACACCCATGTTGACGAAGGTCAGGAAGCTCAAGCGCTCGGTGTTGATACCGGAAAGCTTGGTTGCCTTTTCGTTGCCACCCAGCGCGTAGATACGGCGGCCAATGGTCGTGCGACGGGTAATGAAGCTGTAGAAAGCAATCAGCACCAGCATGACGATCAGAACGTTCGGCAGACCACGGTTGGCCGACAGCTTATAACCAAGGAACAAGATCGCAGCCGTTACCAGCACGTTCTGGATAACAAAGAAGCTGAGCGGTTCAACATCGATACCGTGGCTCTGGTTGACCACACGGCGACGCCAGCTGAGGAAGAACATAACCAGCGGGATCAGGATGGTAATGATCATCGATGTGGTGTTGAGACCTTCGATGCCACCGATATCCGGCAGGAAGCCGGTGCTGATGATCTGGAAGTCACGTGGGAACGGACCGATGTTCTTGCCACCCAGCACGAACAGCGTCAGACCACGGAACACCAACATGCCCGCCAGCGTCACGATGAACGATGGAATGCGGTGATAGGCAATCCAGTAACCCTGTGCCGCACCGATAACGCCACCGACCGCCAGACAGACAATAGCTGCCAAGAGCGGGTGCCAGCCCCATTGAACGGTCAAGATAGCCGCAATCGCCCCGACGAAGGCAACGATTGAACCGACCGAAAGGTCGATATGCCCTGCCACAATGACCAGCAACATGCCCAGCGCCATGATGACGATGAACGAGTTCTGCAGCACGAGGTTGGTGAGGTTGGTCGGAGCAAACAGAATGCCACCGGTATAGACCTGGAAGAACAGCATGATCGCGACGAGCGCAAGCAGCATCCCGTATTCCCGGATATTACTCCGCAGATAGGACGAGATGGAAACGACGTTGCTTTCTTCGGTATTGGTATTGGCCGAACTCATGAGTTCTTCTCCCCTGAGCGCATGATAGCGCGCATGATGCTTTCCTGGCTCGCCTCTCCCTTCGGCAGTTCAGCGACGATGCGTCCTTCGTTCATGACGTAGATGCGGTCGCAGTTACCGAGCAGTTCAGGCATTTCTGATGAGATCATCAGAACGCCTTTTCCATCGGCGGCAAGCTGGTTGATGATGGTGTAGATTTCGTATTTCGCACCGACGTCGATACCGCGCGTCGGTTCGTCGAGGATAAGAACCTCGGGGTTGGAGAACAGCCACTTGGACAGCACAACCTTTTGCTGGTTGCCGCCGGAGAGATTGACTGTTTCCTGGAAAATGCCGTGTGAACGGATGCGCAGGCGCGAGCGGAAATCCGTTGCGACCTTCATTTCCTTGATATCGTCGATGACGGATGCCTTGGAAACACCGGCAAGATTGGCAAGCGTGGTATTGTGCAGAATGTTGTCATTCAACACCAGACCAAGATGTTTGCGGTCTTCCGTCACATAGGCAAGCCCGGCATCAATCGCCTTGCGAACCGTACTGACATCCACCGGCTTGCCATCGATCAGCACGTCTCCGCTGATCTTGTGGCCATAGGACTTGCCGAACACGCTCATGGCGAATTCGGTACGTCCTGCACCCATCAAGCCTGCGATACCGACCACCTCGCCCTTACGGACGGTAACGTTGATATCATGCAAGACCTGACGGTCACGGTGCTGCTGGTGGAAGGCGTTCCAATTCTTGACCTCAAGAATGGTCTCGCCAATCGGCACGTTGCGTGGTGGATAACGATCTTCGAGATCGCGGCCCACCATGTTGCGGATGATGACGTCTTCGCTGATCTCTTCCTTGTGACAGTCCAGCGTCTTGACGGTCATGCCGTCGCGCAGAACCGTGATCTGGTCGGCCACCTTGCGCACTTCGTTTAGCTTGTGCGTGATGATGATCGAGGTCAGACCCTGATTGCGGAATTCAATCAGCAGGTTGAGAAGAGCATCGGAATCGCTTTCGTTGAGCGAAGCTGTAGGCTCATCGAGAATGAGCAGCTTCACGCTCTTGGACAGCGCCTTGGCGATTTCAACAAGCTGCTGCTTGCCCACGCCAATATCGGTAACCAGAGTTTCAGGCGATTCTTTCAGCCCGACCTTCTTCAGAAGCTCACGCGTGCGATTGAACGTCTGCTGCCAGCTGATCACGCCATTGGTGGCGATTTCATTGCCCAGAAAAATGTTCTCGGCAATCGACAGCAGCGGCACGAGCGCCAGCTCCTGGTGAATGATAATGATGCCAATATCTTCACTGTCATTGATGGCGCGGAAATTACGCACCTGACCTTCGTAATGAATTTCGCCGTCGTATGAGCCCGCGGGATATACACCGGAAAGAACCTTCATCAAGGTCGATTTTCCTGCGCCGTTCTCACCGACGAGTGCATGAATTTCACCCTTGCGAACCTTAAGGTTCACATTCTCCAGCGCTTTAACGCCGGGGAACGTCTTGGTGATATTCCGCATTTCGAGAATGGTATCGTCCATATCAAAATCCAGCGCCGGTTTAATCCGGCGATTTTTTCAAACAAAATCCGGGGGAGAAGACGATGCTCCACCCCCGGCATTCAGAAACAGATTACTTCAGCTGGTCTTCTGTGTAGTAACCGCCGTCAACCAGAACTTCCTTGTAGTTGTCCTTGGTTACAGCAACTGGCTTCAACAGGTAGGAAGGAACAACCTTCACGCCGTTTTCGTAGGTCTTGGTGTCGTTAACTTCAGGTTCCTTGCCCTGCATAACGGCATTGACCATGCCAACGGTAACCTTGGCCAGCTCGCGTGTGTCCTTGAAGATCGTGGAGTACTGTTCGCCAGCGATGATCGACTTGACGGACGGAACTTCAGCGTCCTGACCGGACACAACCGGCAGTGGCAGATCGCCAGAACCGTAGCCAACGCCCTTCAGCGAAGACAAGATACCGATGGACAGACCATCGTAAGGCGACAGAACTGCATCAACCTTTGCATCTGTGTAGAATGCGGAGAGCAGGTTATCCATACGGGCCTGGGCCGTTGCTGGGTCCCAACGCAGTGTACCAACCTTGTCCATGCCGGTCTGGCCAGACTTTACAACAAGCTTGCCGCTGTCGATGTAAGGCTGAAGAACAGACATCGCACCATCGTAGAAGAAGAATGCGTTGTTATCGTCTGGAGAACCACCGAACAGTTCGATGTTGAACGGGCCCTTGCCATCCTTTAGGCCGAGCTTGTCCGTGATCGAAGTTGCCTGCAGAACGCCAACCTGGAAGTTGTCGAAGGTTGCGTAGTAGTCAACGTTGCCGCTGTTACGGATCAGACGGTCGTAAGCGATGACCTTAACGCCCTTGTCAGCAGCCTGCTGCAGAACGTCAGACAGTGTCGTGCCGTCGATCGAAGCGATAACCAGAACCTTGACGCCCTTCGTTACCATGTTTTCAATCTGCGAAAGCTGGTTCGGAATGTCGTCGTCAGCATACTGCAGGTCTGTGGCATAGCCAGCGTCCTGAAGCTGCTTGACGATGTTGTTGCCGTCGTCGATCCAGCGTGCAGAGGACTTCGTTGGCATTGCGATGCCGACAGTGCCCTTGTCCTGAGCGAATACAGGCGCAGCAAAGCTTGCAACGCCGATGGCACAGGCTGCCATTAACGAGACGATGGATTTCATAAATCTCTCCCTTTGAACCCTTGTCAGGCGCGCCCCAGGCGCCGCCTTCAAATCCATGCCAGAATTGTAAGGAGGCAGATTTGGACAGGACGGTTTTTTACTTATCAGTACGCCTGCCCGCCGCTCCTCCACGGCACAGGTGCAAACTGTTCTGAATCCATATAACTGTCAAATAGAATATCTGGCGTTTGTCATATCAATTCTGATATATTAAATCGATATAACACCCGAAATTGGCGAGATGTGACATTATGAGCAACTCCAGAGAGCAAAACGCACTTGATAGGGATGATTTTTTCTCAGCAGTCGAGGATAATCCACTTTTGCGTGCAGGCTTGAAGATGGCCCATCTTCGTATGCTGGTCATGATAAAAGACCATGGACAAGTCAGCGCTGCGGCGGCAGCCCTCAACATGACGCAGCCAGCCGCATCACGCATGTTGTCCGAAATGGAATCAATCGTCAAAAGTCCACTCTGTCAGCGCGCCTCCCGTGGCGTCGTCTTGACACAGTTCGGTGAGGCTCTGGCCCTTCGTGCCCGCAAGATACTTTTGGAACTGCGCGAGGCCGGGCGCGAACTTGCCCAGATGAAATCCGGCAGCGGCGGATCGGTGTTTATCGGCTCGGTCACGGCACCCGCCATCAGCATGGTGGTACCCGCCATCAGCCGCGCCGTGGAGACTTATCCGGGCATTGAAATCAACGTGCAGGTGGAAACCAGTAACGTGCTGGCACGCGATCTCTTGGCCGCTCGTCAGGACTTTATCATCGGCCGTATACCCGAAGACCTGAACCCGGCTCCGTTCAACGCCCATGAAATTGGCGTCGAGCGCGCCTGTCTTCTGGTGCGAAAGGGCCATCCGTTACTCGACAATGGCCCTGCCCGCCTGCAGGATCTGTCAAACTTTGACTGGGTTTTCCAGCCACCTGGTGCCCTGCTTCGTCGCACCATGGAAGAGATTTTTGTGGCGAATGGCGCACCGATGCCCCGCAACATCATCAACACACCATCCGTGGTACTGACCCTGGCAATCGTCTGCAAAACCAACGCCATTGCACCGCTCGCCTATGACATGGCGGAGTTTGTGGCCGGGCAAAGCTCGCAGGTCGGGGAAATTCGCATTCTGCCAACCGACTTTGAGCTGAACCTGAAACCCTACAGCCTGATCACCGCAAAGGACCGCGCCCTGCCGCCCAGCGCTCAACTGCTTTACGACCTTGTTCTCGAAGAAAGCCGCAACGTCGCGTCCACCACCTATTCACCGTTGCAAGCCCTGCGCCATCTTTCCAATGCATAAGGTCTGAAACGGCAACGCTCACCTCAACGAAGGGAGGAAGACATGCTTTTTGGACAATCCGTCTTTCAGTCCGTTGTTGAACGGCTGAACCAGGAAGCGGAAGAACAGGCACAGGAAGAAGCAGTTACACCGCACAAGACGGTTACCGGTTTCACGACAAGTTTTGTGTTGGAGACAGAACGACCCGATCCTGAACGGTTTGGCGCAGCCTTCGATGCCTATCTCGACTTTCTGCCGGATCCACCAGAACCTGAGCCGGAGCCCGAACCGGAACCAATGCCCGCCTATCTGGAGCGAACGTCACTGGCTGACGTTTCCGACGAACTGGCAATCGATGACAAAGACACAGTTGAAAGCCTGTCGGAAAAACGCCGCGCCTTTGCCAAGCTTAATCATCCCGACCGGCTGTCACCCGACTTTCGTGCCAACGCCCATACCCGCATGACAGCGGCCAACCTGCTGATCGATCAGGCTATCAAGCTGATCAGTCGTTAGCCTCTTCGTCTTTTGCCGCATCAGGCTTTTGTTCGACTGGCGGTCCAGGCTTGAATGTAAACAACAGCATATAGGCGGAATAGGCAGCAACGCCGCCGACAATCGTGCCCCAGAATGCTTCCTGGGTGATAAAGAACTCAATCAGAGACCACACAGTACAGGAGATAACAATCAAAAGCCGCACCCAGAGTGGACGGTAAATCGGATGATTGGTATCAATGAGTTGCATAAATCTCTCCCGTTTGGATCACCCCGCCTGTGCGCTGGGGGGTGTTGTCATTCCCGCCGAGACCATATCTTCATCCATGCGCGACAATGCAAGCCCCATATGCCCCTCAAAAACCAGTTCTGGTTCATTAAGTTCGACGTGAATGGTAGGTAAACCGCCAAAACGCACGGCTTGTGACTGTAAAAGCCCTTCCAGAATGCCGCCCTGCAACAGATCATAATACCGTGTGCCCGGCCCGGTGACGAAGACCGGCATATGATCATGAAGACTGAACAGGCGCGCAAGGCCATTGCCGAGCGCAAGTCCGGCCTGCCGGAATGCAAAGGCGGCCATGCGATTACCATGGCGGGCATTGCTGGCAATCTTGTCCAGTTCAGCCAACGGCACGAATTTCGCTGGTATCGTGTCCGGCGGCACTTCAAAGGCCGTTCGCAAGATGGCGTAGAATCCGCAATAGGCTTCGATACAGCCACGCGAACCACATCGACAAAGCGCAGCGCCCGGCATGTGCAACATGTGCCCGAAATTCGGTGCAACCACTTCAAAACCGCTTGCCGTTGAACGAGCGATACCAAGCCCGATACTGTGACCAAGCGACAGTGCCGCAAGCATGCCCTTGCCCCCGGTCAACAAACTATCCGGTTTGGTTTGCTGACGCATCCACAAGGCTTCGGCCACCAGAAGCGTCTCATTGTTGACCGCAACGCGATTTTGCCAGACCTCGGCGAGATCGTCATGAAAATCGACCTGTTCGTCCCCGAGCACCGGCGACCAGACAAGCCGCCCACCGGCCGGATCCACCAGACCCTTGCTGCTTATCGACAAATGGCGGATCGCCTCATGGGTAATCCGCGAACGGCTGGCAAGGCGTGCAAGCCCCGTATTGATTGCCGCCACGAAATCGCCGCGCCGCGTTTCCTGCCGTCGTTCGGAAAAACGGTCGATCAGTTTGCCGTTGTAGTCGGCGAGTGAATACTGGATGGCGTCTGATGATATGATGACCACCGCCAGATAGGCGCAGGCGGCATTGGGTGTGAATAGAACACGAGGACGTCCCCGCCCCTGCGCCGACTGCTGCTCGGTGCGCAGGATCAACCTGCTTTTCTCTAACTCGGCCGTAATCGCCGACACGGTGCCCGAGGCAAGGCCGGTAAAGGATGAAATCTCGGTATGCGAAAGATTGCCGTGATGGCGCAGCGCCGACATCACCAGAAGACTGTTCTTCTGACGCACCAGTTCAGTGCTGGATATGGCCGAAAGCGGCAAAATATGTCCCTCATTACGAACAACACAACGCTGCCGCCAGCGCCAGATAAGCCCGGCGCCCTCACAGTACAAGTGTTATCCGGCTCCTCCCGAAACCTTGGCTGATCCGACGTGGTTGCGAAGCACTACGTCTGGTTGACAGCTTTCGGAATCTCTGCCATTTAATTTCTCGACTGTCGAGAAAAAATGCATAGGGCATACTCGGACAGCAAATTCAGACAGTAGAAAACGCATGGAGGTGCGGACGCTACCTGTCACATCCGGGAGGACATCATGAAATCATTTGCCAAGTTATTGGCCGGAACGGCTTTACTCGTTTCACTGCACGGCGCTGCCATGGCAGCGGACCTCGTGGTTGGCGTGTCTTGGTCCAACTTCCAGGAAGAACGTTGGAAGACTGACGAAGCCGCCATCAAGAAAGCTCTTGAAGCCGCTGGCGCAAAGTACATTTCCGCTGACGCCCAGTCTTCCGCTGCCAAGCAGTTGACCGACGTTGAAGCCCTCATCTCGCAAGGCGCCAACGCCCTGATCGTTTTGGCGCAGGACAGCGATGCCATTGGTCCTGCCGTTGAAAAAGCGGTCGCTGAAGGTATTCCGGTTGTTGGTTACGACCGTCTGATCGAAAACAAGGACGCCTTCTACATCACCTTCGACAACAAGGAAGTTGGTCGTCTCCAGGCGCAGGAAGTGTTCAAGGTCAAGCCGGAAGGCAATTACGTGTTCATCAAGGGCTCGTCTTCTGACCCGAACGCAGACTTCCTGTTTGCCGGCCAGCAGGAAGTGCTGAAGGCAGCGATTGACGGCGGCAAGATCAAGAATGTCGGTGAAGCCTATACAGATGGCTGGAAGCCGGAAAATGCCCAGAAGAACATGGAGCAGTTCCTGACCGCCAACAACAACAAGGTTGACGCTGTGGTTGCATCCAACGACGGTACGGCTGGTGGCGCGATTGCCGCGCTCGCAGCGCAGGGCATGGCAGGTTCTGTTCCGGTCTCCGGTCAGGACGCCGACTTTGCAGCCCTGAACCGCGTGGCTCTTGGTACACAGACCGTGTCTGTCTGGAAGGACAGCCGCGAACTGGGCAAGGAAGCAGCCAACATCGCGCTGGAACTGGCCGGTGGCAAGAAGATGTCCGAAATCAAGGGCGTAACAAGCTTTGAAGGCGGACCTAAGAAAGTTGCCATGCAGTCCGTGTTCCTCAAGCCGATTGCCATCACCAAGGACAATCTGAATGTGGTTATCGAAGCAGGCTGGATTCCGAAGGAAACCGCTTGCCAGGGCGTAAAGGCCGGTTCGGTCAAGGCCTGCGAATAATCGCATAGGCACCATCCTTTCCAAAGCGCCGCGAAGCAATCTGCTCCGCGGCGCCTTCGGAGTGAAATGACCTTTTACTAGGTCGTAGTGAGCAGCGGTTTCAGCCGGTAATGCTTAGACATCAGCATGATGTGAGGAGGAACGGCAGCCAATGGCCGACATCACGCAATCAAAATCGTCCCATCCCGCCAATGATGCAGGTCGCAGTTCAATTTCGCGATTTATCGCGGCAACGGAACTCGACACCCGTCTTCTCGGCATGGTGGGTGCTCTTCTTCTTATATGGCTAGGTTTTCATTTCCTGTCCGGCGGATTGTTTCTGACGCCGCGCAACCTGTGGAACCTCTCCGTTCAGACGGCGTCGGTTGCCGTGATGGCGACGGGCATGGTGCTCGTTATCGTTACCCGCAACATCGACCTGTCTGTCGGCTCCATTCTCGGCTTCTCCGGTATGATCATGGGTGTAATGCAGGCTGAACTGCTGCCTAAGGTTCTCGGCTTTGAACATCCGGCGACCTGGATCATCACACTCGGCATTGGCCTGCTTGTCGGCGCTGCGATCGGCGCATTGCATGGCCTCATCATCGCCTTCATGAATGTACCGTCCTTCATCGTCACACTTGGCGGCCTGCTGGTCTGGCGCGGCGGCACATGGTTCATCACCAGCGGTCGCACTGTCGCTCCTATGGACAGCACATTCCGCCTGATGGGCGGCGGCACAAACGGGTCGATCGGCGCGACATGGAGCTGGATCGTCGCGGCATTTGCCTGCGTGGCAATCATTGTCGCCATTCTCAACTCACGCCACCAGCGACGCCGTTTCGGTTTCCCCTTGCGCCCGGTCTGGGCGGAATATTTCCTCGGTGCACTCGGTTGCGCCATCGTGATTGGTGCGGTTGCCGTTGCCAACAGCTACCCATGGCCGGTTGCCATTGCCCGTAACTATGCCGATGCCAATGGCATTGCATGGCCAGACGGCGGGCTGTTCATCGCCCATGGCATTGCCATTCCGGTGCTGATGGCTCTGTGCGTGGGCGCAGTCATGACCTTCATCGCCACGCGCCTTCGTTTTGGCCGTTACGTGTTTGCTATCGGTGGCAACCCGGAAGCCGCTGAACTCGCCGGCATCAAGACGCGCTGGGTCACCGTAAAGATTTTTGCGCTGATGGGAGCACTTTGCGCCATTGCTGCCGCCATTTCCACGGCACGCCTCAATGCAGCCACTAATGCCCAGGGTGAGCTGGATGAGCTTTACACCATCGCAGCAGCCGTTATCGGGGGGACCTCGCTGGCTGGTGGTGTGGGCACGATCGCAGGAGCCATGCTCGGCGCGCTCGTCATGCAGTCGCTGCAATCCGGCATGGTTCTGGTCGGCATCGACACCCCGTTCCAGCGTATCGTCGTCGGTTTCGTTCTGGTGGTGGCCGTCTGGCTCGACACCATTTACCGCGCCCGCGCCAAGTAAGAGATTTAGGAGCTTCCGACATGACGGAACAAACCTCTCCCCTCGTGGAAATGAAAAACATCTCCATATCCTTCGGCGGCATTCACGCAGTCGAAAACGCCTCGGTCGATCTTTTTCCCGGTGAAGTCGTGGCCCTGCTTGGGCACAACGGTGCGGGCAAATCGACACTTATCAAGATATTATCCGGCGCCTACCGCCGCGACCAGGGCGATATTCTAATCAACGGTGAAGCGGCAGACATCCGCAATCCGCGTGATGCCAAGAAATACGGTATTGAAACCATCTACCAGACACTTGCTGTCGCCGATAACGTCGATGCGGCTGCCAATCTTTATCTTGGCCGCGAGTTGAAGACCAAATGGGGCACGCTGGACGATGTGGCGATGGAAGCATCTGCCCGCGAAGTCATGGGACGTCTCAACCCCAACTTCCGCCGTTTCAAGGAACCTGTGAAAGCGCTTTCCGGCGGTCAGCGCCAGTCTGTCGCCATTGCCCGCGCCATTCTGTTCGATGCACGCATCCTCATTATGGATGAGCCAACTGCAGCCCTTGGGCCTCAGGAAACCGCTCAGGTCGGCGACCTCATCAAGGAACTGAAAAAACAGGGTATCGGCATCTTCCTCATCAGCCACGACATTCATGACGTGTTTGATCTGGCAGACAGGGTATTCGTGATGAAGAACGGCAAGGTGGTTGGCCATGCCCGCACACAGGACGTCACCAAGGATGAGGTGCTTGGCATGATCATCATGGGCAAAGTACCTGCGGGTGCAACGCCAGGCCCGGGCGCCATGAAAAACTGAAGTACCTTATCGGTTGCATGAACACCAACACAAGAAAAAGCCGCGCTCCGAAGAGCGCGGCTTTTCTCTTTATATATAAGAGAGTGAGTGGTCCGATTAACGGAACAGCGACAGGATGTTCTGCGAGTCCGAGTTTGCAATCGACAGCGACTGGATGGCCAGCTGCTGCTGCGTCTGCAGAGCCTTCAGACGAGTGGACTCTTCGTTCATGTCCGCGTCAACCAGACGGCCGATACCACGCTCAAGCGAAGCGTTCAGCTTGGCGATGAAGTCTTCCTGCATGTCGATACGGGTAGAAACGGAACCGAGTTCAGCGCCAGCACTTGTCATCTTGGTCAGCGCGCTTTCAATAGCTGTCAACGCCTGATCGAGATAACCGGTCGAAGTGTTTGTAACGTCGAGGTTATTGACCGAAATCCCGAGCGCACCGCTGGTTGCACCGAGAATACCAGCTGTCGTGACAAGAGCGCCGGCAGTGTTGGTGCCGAACAGAACGTTGGCATCGGTGCCGGTGGACTTCATGACATAGTCGGTCTTCTTCACGGAAACGCCGCCGCTGCTGTCACGAACAAAACCCGAGATAACAGACTGCGTGCCCGAACCAGCGATCATGTTTTCGCCAGAGAAGGAAGCAGATTCAGCAATCGACTTCAGCTGTTCCTGCAGCTGCGTGATTTCTTCCTGAACCTTCTTGCTGTCTACGGAACCTTCCTGGGCCGTAACGAGCTTCTTCTTGATTTCTTTCACAACTTCAATTGCGGATTCCATACCGGAGTAGGCGGTATCAACCTTGGCGGCGCCAAGACCGATAGCGTCCTGAACAGCCGAAAGCGCACCGTTGTCAGAACGCATGGTAGTTGCGATTGACCAGTAAGCGGCGTTGTCGGACGCTTGTGAAACGCGCTGACCCGTAGAAATGTTGTTCTGGGTCTTCTCGAGGTTGCTGTTGATCGAGCGCAGCGTCTGCAGAGCGGACATCGCGGAAACGTTGGTCAGAATGCTAGCCATAATTTTTTTGTCCCTGTTTTTACGAAATACTGGTTATGGGGACATACCGGACTGATAATATCCTACCGGAGCACAGCAGTTCGGCATCATGCCACTCAGCTGATTGCTCTTAATGAACGACCAAGCCAAACCTGCTGCGGATGTGAGGAAATTCACATCCAATTGTTTCAGACTTCTTAATTTCGGGGGTTGTTCAAATGGCTGAAAATGGGAAGGGTTAACAATCGCTTAACAAAATTCGCCAGATCTTAAAAAATGTATGAACAAAAGATGAAAAACATCGCTCACGGGTTAATTTTCAGATTGCTAAATCAGGCTCCTCCCCTATTCCATAGGCATGGTCTGGTCACAACTGATTCGGGTCCCTCGCGGCCTCTCCAGAACGCAAGATTCGGCGACAGTTACTCTCTCGAAAACCCTTGTTTTCGGGTCGATTCCGCTATTTCTTGGCATCCTCTCAGGCTGCACGGATAAGGGCGGCATCCAGACATCTGGCGCACCGCAAATGGTGGCAGCCGAACAGGCAATGATTTTCCCCCCGCCTGGCGGACCTGAAATCATGGCCGTGATTAACTACAATTATTCCAATGCCATGAAGCAGGATGTCCTGCTGCGCTCCGAAGGCACCACACCTGGCCAGAATTATCTGAAGATCGAGCTGTTCGGACCGCAAAGGCAGGGTACCACCGTAACAGACGGTCTTGGCTTTGAAGGGACACGGGCTAGCCAGATTGCACGTGAAATCCGTCGCGAGTTTCCCGGCAAGCGCATTTCGATGTCGCAAGAATATCTGCAAAACAGCTACGGCGCATTTTCCTATGCCGTGGGCAACGGACAGGGCAGCGATCTATGCCTTTATGGTTGGCAGGAAATTCGCTCCAAGCAGGACATGCGCCAGGGATTACGTAACCTTGGCAAAATCAACGTTCGTGCACGCCTTTGCCAGCCATCGGCAACCGTGCAGGAACTGCTGTCACTGATGTATAATTTCACGATCACTGGCAACTACACCAATCCGACATGGAACCCATACGGCACGCCGCAGGCACCTGATGCCGGCATTGGTCGTTCCAGCAACCCGATTTATCCTGTCGTTGGAACATCCTTCCCGATGCAGCCGGGCTCGCAAGCGCCATTGCCGCCGCCAACGCCTCGTCGCATGTCCGCACCCGCCAACATATCATACCAGCCTCAGACAGTGGTAACTACCGCACCTCAGGCCGTCGCAACGCAGCCAAAAGTAAATGTCGCCATACCGTCACCGCTGCCTCAATCGCCACAGGCGACAACGCAGGAAACGGCTGTAAAGCCTGAGAAATCGGTCGTCATTCCTTCTCCAGGATGCCTGTCAGCAAATGGCAGCACGCAAGGATGTCGTTAACCTTTTTCGTTTAGGTTTTGTAAAGAAATGCCCGCGTGGGCGATAATTACAAAAGCTCAAAAGAGCATGCGAAACAGAAGGTCGCCGATGAGTAAGGCCATTGCCATCCTAGTCTGGTTGCTGACATCGGTCTGCGTACTGACCATCATTACCTTGCCGGTGAGCCTTCAAACGCATCTTATTGCCACGGCAATCTCCATCGTCCTGCTTGGCACGATCAAGACGCTCGATGGGACCGGCCGTTGGCGGCTGATTGGTCTTGCCTTCGGCACGGCCATCGTGCTGCGTTATGTCTACTGGCGCACCACCAGCACCTTGCCTCCGGTCAATCAACTTGAAAACTTCATTCCAGGCTTCCTGCTTTATCTCGCAGAAATGTACAGCGTGCTGATGCTCGGCCTCAGCCTTGTCATCGTTTCGATGCCATTGCCGTCGCGCACATCGAGACCCGGTTCGGAAGACTATCTGCCAACGGTAGATGTGTTCGTTCCAACCTACAATGAGGATTCCGAGTTGCTGGCCAATACGCTGGCCGCAGCCCGCAATATGGACTACCCGGCCGACAAGTTTACCGTGTGGCTGCTGGATGATGGCGGCACCGAACAGAAGCGTAATTCGAACAATATTCCAGACGCACAGGCCGCCTTGCGCCGTCACGAGGAATTGCAGAAATTATGCGCCGATCTCGATGTGCGTTACCTGACCCGTGCCCGCAACGAACACGCCAAGGCAGGTAACCTCAACAACGGCCTTGCTCATTCGACCGGCGAACTGGTGACGGTGTTCGACGCCGACCACGCGCCTGCCCGTGACTTCCTGCGCGAAACTGTTGGTTACTTCGAAAGTGACCCGAAGCTGTTTCTGGTGCAGACACCACACTTCTTCATCAATCCGGACCCGATTGAACGTAACCTCAATACGTTCGAGACAATGCCAAGTGAAAACGAGATGTTTTACGGCATTATCCAGCGTGGTCTGGATAAATGGAACGGCGCATTCTTCTGTGGATCGGCAGCTGTCCTTCGCCGCACCGCCCTTGCCGATACCGATGGCTTCAGCGGCGTCAGCATTACCGAAGACTGCGAAACCGCACTTGCCCTGCATTCGCGCGGCTGGAACAGTATCTATGTCGACAAGCCGCTGATTGCCGGCCTGCAGCCAGCTACCTTTGCCAGCTTCATTGGCCAGCGCAGCCGCTGGGCACAGGGCATGATGCAGATCCTGATCTTCCGTCAACCACTGTTCCGCCGCGGCCTCAGCCTCACCCAGCGCCTGTGCTATATGTCGTCAACGCTGTTCTGGCTGTTCCCATTCCCGCGCACGATCTTCCTGTTCGCGCCGCTGTTTTACCTGTTTTTCGACCTGCAGATCTTTGTCGCATCGGGTGGCGAGTTCCTTGCCTACACCGCAGCCTACATGCTGGTGAACCTGATGATGCAGAACTATCTCTACGGCAATTTCAGATGGCCGTGGATTTCCGAACTCTATGAATATGTGCAGACCGTCCATCTGCTGCCAGCCGTGGTTTCGGTGATCTTCAATCCGAGCAAACCTACCTTCAAGGTGACGGCCAAGGACGAGTCCATCAAGCAAAGCCGCCTGTCGGAAATTAGTCGACCGTTCTTCGTCATCTTTGGCGTACTGCTGGTGGCCATGGCCTTTGCGATCTATCGTATCTATGCCGAGCCCTATAAGGCCGACGTTACGCTGGTGGTGGGTGGCTGGAACCTGCTCAACCTCATTTTTGCCGGCTGCGCACTTGGCGTTGTCTCCGAGCGTGGTGAACGTTCGGCTTCGCGTCGCATCACAGTCAAACGTCGGTGTGACCTGCAAATTGGCGACAGCGATGTATGGCACCCGGCTATCATCGACAACGTTTCGGTTCATGGTCTGCTGATCAACATCTTTGATCGCAACCCGCCAACGGTCGAAAAGAACTCAACGGCTATCATCCGTATCAAGCCCTATGCCGATGGCGTGCCAACGACCATGACCATCAATGTTGTGCGCACCACCAAAAACGACGGTTACACATCGATAGGTGCCACCTTTGCGCCTCAGCAGGCACAGGACCACCGCCTGATCGCTGATCTGATTTTCGCCAACTCCGAACAGTGGACGGCTTTCCAGCGTGCAAGGCGGTCCAATCCAGGCCTGATCCGCGGCACCTTGTCGTTCATGACCATTGCTCTCTATCAGACCAACCGCGGGCTCTATTACCTGTTCCGCGGCATGCGGGGTGAACCACAAGCACCAGCAGCCGGTGCGAAGGGTGGCAAACAATGAAACAACGTCTTGTTTCCGCACTTCTGCTGGCATCCGTTTCGACATTTGCCTATGCGCAGTCAAACCCGTTTGACATGACCGGCGAGCGTCCAACCAACCCGCCAGCTGCCGCACCACCAGCGGTTACTCCGCCACGCGCTCCTACTCCGGCTGTGCCACCTGTCGCTCCACCTGCAACACCACAGGTATCAACACCGCCTGTCCGGCCACCGGTTGCACCGCAGCCCACATATCAGCAGCCCGCACCCGCCGCGCCAACTCCGGTACAACAACCGGCCAGCAATCAGGCAACGCCGCAGGCACCGGCAAGGCCTACAGCTGCGGCAGCTGTTGATGACCGCAAACGTTTTCTGTTGCCGTTTAAAAGTCTTAGCCTTTCCGGCGAGACCGAACGCAAGCAATGGACAATCTATCTGACGCCGGAACAGGCACAGACGGCGACATCCCTGCGGATCGGTTACCAGAACTCGATCGTGGTGGCGCCTGAAAGCTCTAACCTGAGCGTCCGCATCAACAACACCATGCTGCCACCCAGCCCAATTTCTTCGCCGGATGGGGAAGGCAGCGCCTTGATGCCAATTCCTCCCGGCACCTTGCAGGCGGGAGCCAATGTCATCGCCTTCGCGGCACAGCAGCGGCACCGCACTGACTGCACCGCACAATCGACCTATGATCTGTGGACAGACATCAACCCCGCTGAGACCTACATCAACTTCGGAGCCGATGTCGCCAATCGCATACAAAGTATCGATGACATCAGCGCAACGGGCCTCGATGCTTCCGGCGTAACCACAATCATCATCGTGGCGCCGACACTGTCCAACCCGGCATTTTCCGACCAGTTGCTGCGCCTGTCACAGGCACTTGCATTGCGCACCCAGATGCCGAACCAGAATGTTGTTGTGACAACAGAAATGCCGGCGACACAGCCTCCCGGCACCTTGACCGTAGTTGTGGGCACCACACGCGAAATTGCACCATTGGCTGGCGAACTGCCGCCAGAAGCCCTGGCTGCGGCGTATTCCGGTTTCGAAATGGATGCCAACCGCGCCTATGCGCCTCTGCTTGTCACCGGGCCGACACCACAGGCAGTCCAATCGGC
Source organism: Rhizobium sp. BIGb0125 (assembly GCF_024810055.1). Lineage (NCBI taxonomy): Bacteria > Pseudomonadati > Pseudomonadota > Alphaproteobacteria > Hyphomicrobiales > Rhizobiaceae > Rhizobium > Rhizobium sp. BIGb0125. The sequence goes on along the minus strand of NZ_JANUDV010000001.1, from coordinate 493,512 downwards.
AATCGACACGCTGTTCACGGCCATGGAACGCCCTGCCGGCTCGGTCAGAAGCACGCTTTACACCAAGGCATGGCACGGGCCCGATACGCCATTGGTAATGAGTGATCGGCGCATTGCCTTTTCAGAACTTGGCATTCAAAGCAGCGAGTTTTCCGGACGACGTTTCCAGACCGACTTCATGATCGGCGTTCCCTCAGACTTCTTTGCAGATGCCTATGGCGAAGCAACCTTGCTGCTCGACGCCGCCTATTCGGATGAAGTACTGCCGGGCAGCCAGATCAACATCTACGTCAACGGCAATATTGCGTCCACGGTACCGATCTCAAACAATGGCGGCGGTATATTCCGTCATTTACCTATCAATCTGACGCTACGTCATTTTGTCCCCGGCGCCAACGCCATTTCTATGGAAGCAGTGTTGTTGACCGAGGCGGACAAGGCCTGCCTGCCCGGTGCTACGGCCAGCGAAACGCCGAGATTTGCGTTGTTCGACACGTCCGAATTTTACATGCCAAACTTCGCCCTTCTTGGCAAAAAACCTGATCTCGCTGCTACCAGTGGCGTCGGCCAGCCTTACCGCGCAGACAATAGCCCGGTAGCAATTTCTCTGGACCGCGCCGATAGCGAAAGTCTGTCGACCGCAGCAACGCTGGTCAGCCGCCTCGCCATGTCCGCCGGGCACCCTATTCCGGTTGAAACTGTGGCCTCGGCCTCGGCAGTTGGCGACCGAGATGCAATTTTCGTTGGCACCGTCTCCCAAATGCAGCAGGCATTGCTTGCACAATTCAACATCACACCGTCAAGCCAGGTTTCCTGGCTAGGAGGCCAAGGCGCCAACCAGAATGGCGACAATACCGAAGTCATGTTTGATGACTGGCGTCGCAAGGTTAACAACGGCAAATGGCAAGGACAGATCTCCTCCTTCGAGGAATGGATGAAGCGCAACTTTGACATCAGTCCGGATACGCTACGCTTCCTACCATCTGCGGAAGAATCCTATTCTCCGCCAGCCAATGTCTCATTCATGCTGGCTCAAGGCTTGAGCCCGTCCGGTGGCGGTGTGTGGACCATGGCGACAGCACCAAACTCCAGTGATTTGCGCACCGGCATGGCCGCCATTTCCGAGGAAACCCGCTGGCGCAAGGTAGCAGGCCGCGTCACCACCTATGATGCCGCAACCGACACGGTGCAGAGCATTCCGGTGCAGCAGCCACGTTTTTATGTGACACGCGAATTCTCGTTATCAAACTGGCGTTTGATTGCTGCCAACTGGCTTTCCACCAATGTCCTTTCCTATTCGCTGGCCTTTGTTGGTTTTCTCTGCCTTTTGGGTGTGATCACCACGGCCATGCTGCGCATGATGGGGAGACGCAAATGACGCCCTCTATCTTGCGCGCATTGCGTATCGCCGGATTTGCCCTGATGGCCGCCCTTCCCGCCAAATCCTTTGCCGCAACAATCGATGCACTGGCATGGAGCGCCTACAAGGCTGCGTTTCTGGACAACAGCGGTCGGATCATTGATACCGGCAATGGCAACATCAGTCACAGTGAGGGCCAGGGTTATGGCATGTGGTTGTCGGTGCTGGCTGATAATCCAGCGGATTTTGAACTGATCTGGTCCTTCACCAAAACCGAACTGCTGGTACGCAATGATGGTTTGGCCGCCTGGAAATGGGACCCTCAGGCAAACCCGCATATTACCGACATAAACAATGCGACTGACGGCGATATCCTGATTGCCTACGCGCTGGCTCTGGCGGCACAACAGTGGAACCGCTCGGACTACCAGCAGACCGCACGCACCATCATCGATACGATCGCACAAAAGGCTGTGATCCAAAACGCGGGGCGCACATTGCTTCTGCCGGCCGTCGAGGGGTTCTCATCCAGCGAGCGCGCTGATGGACCGGTTATCAATCCGTCCTATCTGATTTTCGAAGCTTTTCCGGTGTTTGATGCCCTCTCGCCCTCGCCAGTGTGGCAGGCATTGACAAATGATGGCGTTGCGCTGCTCGACAGCTTCTCTTTCGGTGATCGCAAATTGCCTGCCGACTGGGTGTCCATGAAGCGTAGGCCACAACCGGCCGAAGGTTTTGCCCCTGAGTTCGGTTACAATGCCGTTCGTATTCCGCTTTATCTCGCGCAGGCAAAGGCAGGTACTGCCGCCCTTTATAACCGGCTGCTGACCGGCATGAGTGCAGACAATGGCAATATTGCAACGATTGATCTCAGGCAGAATGCGGTGAAGGACACGTTGTCCGACCCCGGTTACCGTATCGTTGCGGCCATTGCTGCCTGTGCAGCCAATGGCACCAAGATCCCCGAAGATCTGCGCAGCTTCAGTCCAACCCTCTATTACCCCTCGACCCTGCACCTGCTGGCCCTGTCCGCAGCGACGCAGACACATCGGGAGTGCCTATGAAAACCACACCGCTTCTCGTATCCACCGCTCTTCTGGCCGCAGTCGGTTTTGTCGCCGTCGAATGGCGAAGCGAAATCATGGGCCAAGTGACAGGCGTACATGGCAAGCCCGCGCAAAGCGGGCTGCTGGCGTTGCAGCCAACACCGTCTGCAGCACCTGCGCCCTACAGCGTGCCTGACAACAGCCAGAGACCCATTGAAGTGGCACAGCTGTCAAATGAACTGCCAGCGCAGCAAACCGCACAGGCACGTGTCCCGCAGACCACTACCGCCCCGCAGCCAGTAGCCACTGCTGTGCCGCAGGTAGACGAAAGTGCATTGCGTTATTTTGCAACGCAGGGCGACACGGCCCGTCTGAACGCCGAAATTGCCCGCCTGAAGTCGCTTTATCCCAACTGGGTTCCACCGGAAAATCCACTTGCTGTACCGCCGGTTGGCGATCCGCAGCTTGAAAACATGTGGAAGCTGTATTCCGAGTCGCGTTACGCGGAAGTTCGCAAGGCCATTGTCGATCGTCAGCAGGCTGAGGCCGGTTGGCAGCCTCCGGCCAACCTGCTCGAAACGCTCGACATGGCAGAGGCCCGCATCAAACTCGTCAATGCATCCAACCTCAAACAATATGCGACGGTAATTGAGGTGGCGGCTGCCAACTCCGGCCTTTTGACATGCAGCGAGGTCGATACGTTGTGGCGCGTTGCCGAAGCCTTCGCTCAAACCAATCGCGATAATCGCGCCCGCGATGCCTACATGTATGTGTTGACCAATTGCACGCAGGAAAATGAACGCCTGGCAACCGTGCAGAAGGCCGCCGCTTTGCTGCCGCCCGCCATGACCGAGGAGCTGCTGGCGCAGGAAAAAACCAAGGCAGACGGAACACTTGAATTCGAACCGGTCAAGAATGATCTTGCCCGCCAGTTTGTCGCCAATGGCGGCACGGACGCAAAACTCACCGTCGCTCCGACCTATGTAAGTCGCTTGGAACGTCTTGCGGAAACCGATGGGCTGGCCAGCGATGATCTGTTGCTTGGCTGGTACTACATTATGCGGGAAAACGTCACCGACGCAGAAAAATGGTTCCGCAAAGCACACGACAAGGAGAACTCTGCATCAGCCTCTCAGGGTCTGGCACTTGCTCTTCTTGCACGTGACAAACCGCAGGAAGCCGAAGAGATCATGTATGAGTGGCGTGATGCATCTGACGATGCTCACAAGACCTATCTGGCAGCAACCGCCAACCTTCTGGCGCTCGAACCGCCTGTTCCCTTGGATGCCGAGGTTTTGAAACGCATTGGCCAGGAAACCGTCAAGGCGAAAGACCCGGCAACCGCCCAGGAATTTGGTTGGTATGCCCGCGCTTTCCAACAGCCACAACTAGCCATTCAGTGGTTTACAACGGCCCTCGGCTGGAAGGCTGATGACGAACCATCTGCCTATGGTCTGGCATTGACCAATCACGAACTTGCCAATTTGCCGGAAACCCGCCGCATTCAACAAGAATGGGCAGGTCGCTCAGAGCGCATTGCCCAGGTTGGTCAGGTTCAGGCGGTCAATACCGCGCCACGCACCGTCTATCCCCAGGCATATTCCACGGCACCTGTCGCGCAGGCGCCTGTTGACACGCGACCAGCCGCGGCAATTGTCCCGAGACAACCCCGTGTTGTTGCCGCCGACCGAGGTGGATCCCCGCAACAACGTGGCTGCAACCTGAACAGCCGTCCGCAAAATCTGTCATCGCAAACTGCCTTGCAACAGGGTTGGTGCCTGATGGAGGCCAACCGGCCCGCCGAGGCACTTAAAGCCTTTGAATCTGCCCTGCGCAGCGACCAGTCCAATATTCGCAGTGATGCCGCTTACGGCCAAAGCCTCGCTTATCTGCGCATGGGTCTGACCGACAATGCCGCCGTTTCGGCCGCCAAGGGTGGCATGGACAAGGGCAAGGCAACAGAATTGCAGGTCGCAATCCTGACTGATCGCGCGCTGGCGGCCTATCGCAACGGCCGTTACCCGGAAACGCTGATCATGCTGGATCAACGGTCGCGTTTTGCAACGGAACGCACCGACCTTATGGTCATCAGAGGGTATTCCTACCTCAACATGAAACGGTATGCCGACGCGATCCAGATTTTCGAAAGCGTTGCAGCGACCGGCAACCGCGATGCTGTATTGGGTCTTGCCAACGCCCGCAGCGCCAGAGCTGCGGCCTCCGGCGCGGATTACTAAAACACTCAAAGAGCGAAGTTTGACAGGACTTCGCTCTTTTGATGTTCACGAAAAGCGTTATTCGAACGAATTTGCTTTACGTACCTCACAATGAAGGCTAGCCTTACATAAGGTCATGGTGAGCATGAAAAATGCCACCGAGCCGGAGCTTTGGGAGGAGTTCACGTGCAGCCAGAAAACCGGTGGACGCACAGCTTTTTGCTGGCGGCCTTAGCAGACATGCAGCCTGCGGGACGCGCCCTATGACGGCGCAGGGCAAAGATACCGCGTCTTTGATTCTCGAAGCCGCCTCACTCAACAAGTCTTTCGGCCCCGTACAGGTTTTGCACGACATCAATCTTCAGGTTTATGCCGGGGAGGTTCACGCCATCATTGGCGAGAATGGCGCTGGCAAATCGACATTAATGAAGTTATTCGCCGGAAATGAACGTCCCACAAACGGCGAACTGCGCATTGACAAGAAACCGGTTACATTCGCCGGCCCCGTGGATGCGGAAAGCCACGGCGTCGTGCTGGTCCATCAGGAAATCCTGCTGGCACCGGATTTGACCGTTGCACAGAATATCTACCTTGGCCGCGAGTTGACGCGTGGCCCTGTCGTTGATGATGCCGCCATGCGCGAAGGTGCCGCCAAGGCGATCCGTGATCTTGGCGCAGTCATCGATCCGGATGCCATCGTTGGCCGCCTGTCGATTGCCCAGAGGCAGTTGGTGCAGATCGCCCGGGTTCTGCTGGTGCCGCACCGTCTGGTCATTTTCGATGAGCCAACCGCATCGCTCTCCCCTGTCGAAACCGATGCACTGCTGGCTGTCATCCGTGACATCAAGGCCAAGGGTGTCGCCGTTCTCTATATTTCGCACCGTCTGCCGGAAGTGAAGGAGATTGCCGATCGCGTCACCGTCCTGCGTGACGGTCGCCTGATTGGCACCCATGACGCCGCATCACTTAACCCGGCAGATATGGCTCGGCTGATGGTGGGGCGTGATGTTTCCAAGCTCTACCCGGACCGCAAAGCAGCGGCCGCACGGGAACCGGTGCTGGAAGTCGATAACTTCACCGTATCAGGCTACGTCACCGACGCCAGTTTCAAACTGCAAAAGGGTGAAATTCTTGGCTTTGCCGGGCTGGTCGGCGCGGGCCGCACAGAACTGATGGAGGGGGTTGTTGGTCTGCGACCTGCAAGCGGCACTATCCGGCACAATGGCAACCAGGCACGCTTTCGTGACGCACAGGAAAGCCTGAAAGCAGGCATTGTTTACCTGAGTGAAGATCGCAAGGGCAAAGGCTTGCTGCTCGGCAAGGATCTGCGCATCAACCTTACCCTCGCCTCACTCAGACATTTCGTCAGCGGCCTGCAGATTGATGCGCGCAAGGAACGGCAGGCATTGGACGACGCTATCCGCGACTTCGATATCCGCACGGGCCGCAAGGATTTGCTGGCAGGTCAGCTTTCCGGCGGCAATCAGCAAAAACTGTTGCTGGCAAAAATGATGATGCTCAATCCATCCATCGTCATCATCGATGAGCCGACACGCGGCATCGACATCGGCACAAAGGAACAGATCTACCGCTTCATCGTCGGGCTGGCCGAACAGGGAAAATCGGTGATCGTCGTTTCATCGGAAATGCCGGAGTTGATCGGCATCTGCGACCGCATCGTTGTCATGCGCTCCGGCCACATCGCCGGGGAAGTGACAGGCGATGCAATGACGGAACATGAAATCGTTGTGCTGGCAACAGGCGTCAGCTCTGAAAAAGTTGCTTAAGGGGGATTGAATGACAGACGCCGCTGCCGAAAAAACCAAGGCACCCAAAACCTCGAAAGACTGGGATTTACGCGCTGTCGCGCCCTTTGTCGCGCTGGCGCTTTTGCTGGTGCTCGGCACCATTGCCAACCCCAACTTCATCGGCATCGACAACCTGCTCAACGTCATCACCCGCAGCGCCTTCATCGCGATTATCGCACTTGGCGCAACCTATGTGATTTCGGCTGGTGGGCTTGATCTTTCCGTCGGATCCATGGTGGCTTTTGTCGCCAGCCTGATGATCCTGTTCATCAATAGCGGCACGATAGCCGATCCGACACGGATGTTGCTGACAGCCATGGTGCTGGCGCTGGTCATTGGCGCGATGTGTGGCCTTGCCAATGGTCTGATCACAACGATTGGGCGCATTGAGCCGTTCATCGCAACACTTGGCACGATGGGCATCTATCGCGGTTTGACGACATGGCTATCGCAAGGTGGCGCAATCACCCTGCGCAATTCGGAAATTCAGGCCATGTACCGCCCGGTCTATTTCGGCACGGTGTTTGGCGTTCCGGTTCCCGTTCTGGTCATTTTCATCACCGCTGCCATCGCCGCATTCGTGCTCTACCGCACCCGCTACGGCCGCCATGTCATTGCTGTTGGCTCCAGTGAAGACGTCGCCCGTTACTCCGGTATTTCCGTCAACCGGGTTCGCACCATTGCTTATGTCGTGCAGGGTCTGTGCGTCGCAGTTGCGGTACTTCTTTACGTGCCACGCCTTGGCTCGACCTCTGCAACAACGGGCATGTTGTGGGAATTGCAGGCCATTACCGCCGTGGTCGTGGGTGGTACGGCGCTACGTGGAGGTGTCGGCCGCATATGGGGTACCGTTTGTGGCGCTTTCATTCTTGAGATCGTCGGCAACATCATGCTGCTGTCCAACTTCGTCAGCGAATATCTGATTGGGGCCATTCAGGGGGCCATCATTATCATTGCCATGCTGGTCCAGAGATCCTTGACCCGCAAATAGCAGGATTGGCCGGGCCGTTGGGGCGAGCCTGGTTGAGGAGGAGACGTGCCCCGCAATCTTTTGGGAGAAAGATCATGCGAACGAAAATATTAGGCATCGCGTTTGCAGCACTTGCGGCATCATTTGCCGGATCCGTGCATGCTCAGGACAAAAAAGTCACCATCGGCGTTTCCATTCCGGCAGCCGACCACGGCTGGACAGCCGGTGTGGTGTATCATGCAGAACGTGTCGCCAAGCTGCTGATGCAGGAACACCCTGGTCTCAACGTCATCGTAAAGACCTCCGCTGACCCAGCCAGCCAGGCCAACGCCCTGCAAGACCTTTCCGTACAGGGACTGGACGCGCTGGTTGTTCTGCCAACCGACCCGGATCCGCTGACAAACGCCATCAAGGAAATCAAGGACAAGAAAACCTTTGTTGCCCTGGTTGACCGTGCACCAAGTGTCAACGACAACACCATCCGCGATCTCTACGTGGCCGGTAACAACCCTGCACTTGGCCAGGTGGCCGGTGAATACATCAAGGCCACAACCCCTGACGCCGAAGTTGTGGTTATCAGAGGCATGCCAATCCCTATCGACCAGCAGCGTCAGGACGGTTTTGACAAGGGTATTGCCGGTTCCAACGTCAAGGTTCTCGACCGTCAGTACGGCAACTGGAACCGCGACGATGCCTTCCGCGTCATGCAGGACTACCTGACCAAGTACAAGAAGATCGACGTGGTCTGGTGTCAGGATGACGACATGGCGGTCGGTGTGCTCGAAGCCATCCAGCAGGCAAAACGCACCGACATTCAATACGTGGTCGCAGGTGCGGGCTCCAAGGACATGATCAAGCGCGTCATGGATGGCGACAAGCTCGTACCGGTTGACGTGCTTTACCCACCTGCAATGGTCGCAACAGCCATGCAGCTGACCGCCGCGCATTTCTACGATCAGGTTCCGGTTAGCGGCGAATACATTCTCGACGCAACCCTGATCACCAAGGACAATGCCGAGCAGTTCTACTTCCCGGATTCCCCGTTCTGATATCGCAAACTGCAATGCGCCCGCCTGCGGGCGCATTCACCCCATTCCTATGTTTTTTGTATGTTCGATAATGGAGGGTATTTATGAAGACGATCAAAGGACCTGCCTTGTTTCTGGGCCAGTTCGCGGGCGATACCGCCCCGTTCAACACCTGGGACGGCATTACAAAATGGGCCGCCGAAAAAGGGTACATCGGCGTGCAGGTGCCGACATGGGCAAGCCAGCTGATCGATCTGAAAAAAGCCTCGGAATCGAAAGACTATTGCGATGAATTTGCCGGTGTCGCCCGCCAGAACGGCATCGAAGTAACGGAGCTTTCCACCCACTTGCAGGGACAGTTGGTCGCCGTTCACCCGGCCTATGATGAAGCGTTTGACGGTTTTGCAGTGCCGGAAGTGCGCGGCAATCCAAAGGCGCGCCAGCAATGGGCGGTAGAACAGGTCAAGATGGCCCTGAAAGCCTCCCGCAATATGGGTATCAAGGCCCATGCAACATTTTCAGGGGCGCTAGCCTGGCCTTTTGTCTACCCATGGCCACAACGGCCAGCCGGCCTGGTCGAAGCCGCCTTTGACGAGCTGGCAAAACGCTGGACACCAATTCTCAACTACGCCGATGAACAGGGTGTCGATATCGCCTATGAGATCCACCCCGGCGAAGACCTGCATGACGGTGTAACATTTGAAATGTTCCTGGAGCGGGTGAAAAACCACCCTCGCGCCAACATGCTCTACGACCCCTCGCACTATGTGCTGCAGTGCCTCGATTATCTCGACAACATCGATATCTACAAGGACCGCATCAAGATGTTCCACGTCAAGGATGCGGAGTTTAACCCGACCGGCCGACAGGGCGTTTATGGCGGTTATCAGAGCTGGGTAAATCGTGCCGGACGTTTTCGTTCGCTGGGCGACGGACAGGTGGACTTCGGTGCAGTGTTTTCCAAAATGGCTGCTAATGATTTTGATGGCTGGGCCGTGGTCGAGTGGGAATGCGCACTCAAACATCCGGAAGATGGTGCCCGCGAAGGCGCAGAATTCGTCAAAGCCCATATTATCCGCGTCACTGAAAAGGCATTTGACGACTTTGCCTCCAGTGGCACCGATGACGCCGCAAACCGCCGCATGTTGGGCCTGTAAAAAAGCTCCAAGAGGAACACGATGACTATTGAAGCAAAAACGACCGAAACAGCCACCAGCCGCATTCGTCTGGGCATGGTCGGCGGCGGTATCGGCGCATTTATTGGCGGCGTGCACCGCATGGCAGCGCGTCTGGACAACCGCTTTGAACTGGTGGCCGGCGCCCTCTCCTCCTCACCTGACAAGGCCGTGGCCTCGGGTCATGAACTAGGCCTGAGCCCGGACCGCGTCTATTCCAGTTACAAGGATATGGCGATCCGCGAAGCCCGGCTGAAAAACGGCATTGAGGCGGTCGCGATCGTCACGCCGAACAATGTGCATTACGAGGCGGCACGTGAATTTCTCAAACGTGGCATTCACGTCATCTGCGACAAACCGCTGACCTCTTCACTCGCTGACGCCAAGAAACTGAAAAAGGCAGCTGACGAAAGCGGTGCGCTGTTCATCCTAACCCACAATTACACCGGCTACCCCATGGTGCGGCAAGCCCGCGAAATGATATCGGCCGGCGAGCTCGGCGACCTGCGTGTCGTTCAGGTCGAATATGCGCAGGATTGGTTGACCGAAGCGCTTGAAACAACCGGCGCCAAGGGTGCGGTATGGCGTACCGACCCCAAACAATCAGGCGTTGGCGGCTCCACGGGCGATATCGGCACCCATGCCTTCAATCTGGCCTCCTTCGTCACCGGACTGACATTGGACAGTCTGGCCGCAGATCTCGACAGCTTCGTTGAAGGCCGTCGTGTTGATGACAACGCCCACGTGATGTTGCGTTTTGCCGGCGGTGCCAAAGGCATGTTGTGGTGCAGTCAGGTGGCTCCCGGCAACGAAAACTCTCTGAAACTACGGGTTTTCGGCACCAAGGGCGGGCTGGAATGGGCCCAGGAAGATCCCAACCGTCTGTGGTTCACACCCTTTGGTCAGGAAAAGCGGTTGATTACCCGTGGTGGTGCTGGCGCAGGTGCAGCAGCAGCCCGCGTCACCCGCATTCCCGGCGGCCATCCCGAGGGATATCTGGAAGCCTTTGCCACCATCTACACCGAAGCCGCCCATGCCATCGAGGCAAGGCGCAACGGCAAGACCGTCGACAAATCAGTGGTCTATCCAACCGTTGATGATGGTGTGAATGGCGTAGCCTTCATTGAGGCTTGCGTTGCTTCATCGCGGAAAAATGCCGCCTGGGTAAAGCTGTAAAAAACAACGCTTCCGGCTTCGCTAGGAAACCGGAAGCGTTCTCCAAGTCTCAGAGCGCGCCATCCACGATCACCAGCGGGCGACCCAGCGAGCAGTTTTCGATGCGTGCCTCAATCTTGTAGATGTCCCGTAGCATATCGGCATTGATCACATCAGATGTGTCGCCGCTGACGATCATCTCACCTTTTGCAATAACGATAGTGCTCTCGCAGTAACGAAGCGCATGGTTGAGGTCGTGCAGTGCAATAAGCACGATCATGCCATTCTTTTTGGCCAGATCGGCCACGAAACCCAGCACCTCAATCTGGCGATGCAGGTCAAGTGCCGAGGTCGGCTCATCCATCAGCAGCACTTCCGGCCTGCGCACCAGCGCCTGCGCCAGCGAGACCAGCTGGCGCTGACCACCCGAGAGTTCACCGAGACCACGAAACGCCAAATCTTCAATACGCAATGCCTTCAAGATGGCATCGATCTCATTGAGCTCACTGTCCTGAACACGCCAGCCTCCACCCTGTTTGGCAGATAGCAGGATGGATTCGTACACGGTCAAAACCGCGTTCGCACCGGTATCCTGCGGCATGTAACATATGGTGCGATCACCCCGTTCCGTATCGGAAAGCTGCACCAGGCCGGGGCCGGAAATGAGCCCCGCAATACGCTTGAACAGTGTCGATTTGCCAGCCGCGTTTGGTCCAATAACCGCCGTCACACTGCCGCTTTGCAGAAGATCGATGCCGACCTTTGAAAGAACGGTAACGCGACCGTAGGCCGCGCCGACATCCTTGAGAGCAAGGGCTACCATGCGCGCCTCCTGTTGGAAAAGATCAGAACGAAGAAGAAGGGAACGCCAACCAGCGCGGTGATGACACCGATCGGCAGGATAGCGCCTGGAATAAGCATCTTGCTGACAACCGAGGTCACGGACAACAGCAGTGCACCGCAGATGACCGAACCCGGCAGGAAGAAGCGCTGGTCCTCACCCACCACCATACGCGCAATGTGCGGGCCAACCAGACCGACAAAACCGATTGTCCCGACAAAGGACACCGGAATGGCAGCCAGCAGGCTGACGGTCAGCATGGTCTGCAAACGCAAGCGACGAACATTGACGCCCATGCTGGCAGCCTTGTCGTCACCAAGACGAAGTGCCGTCAACGCCCAAGCGTTTTTCATGAACAAGGGCACCGTCAGCACAATGATGCCACCGGTCACATAGACCTTCATCCATGTTGCCTTGGTCAGGCTACCCATGGTCCAGAACACAACTGCGGCCAGTGCCTGTTCCGATGCCAGATATTCGAGCAGCGACAGCGCAGCGTTGAAGGTGAACACCAAGGCAATGCCGAGCAGAACAATGGTTTCCACGCTGACACCACGCATGGTGGATGCAAAATGAATGAACATTGCAGCCAGCATCGCCATCAGAAACGCGTTGATCGGCACCATGTAGTGTACGGCACCAGGAAAAATCGCGACCCCACCCACCAGTGCCAAAGCAGCGCCAAAGCTGGCCGCAGCCGAGATACCAAGCGTAAACGGGCTGGCAAGCGGGTTGGACAGTATGGTCTGCATCTGCGCACCGGCAACCGAAAGCGATGCCCCGACTGTCACGGCCATCAAGGCAATCGGCATACGAATATCCCAGATAACCACACGAAGCTGGTCAGTGACCGAAGCCGGATCAAGGATCGCACCAACAACCTGCGATAAAGTGTATCGCGCCGGGCCAAGAGCCATGTCTGCCGCGAGACTAACACACAGGGCAAAAACCAGCCCCGCCAGAATGATAATCCTGCGTGTGGCAAGAGCGCGATATTGATCGCGCCCTGTTACTTTGACCTCGATTTCACTCAAGGAAGCCATCAGTTCGAACCTTTTTCGAGAGAGACGAAATATCCCGGCTTATACGTCACCGGCAGGAATTTCCTATGGAATTCCTCAAAAATCTTCTCCGGGTCCAGATCGGCAAAGATGTCCGGATGGAACCACTTCGCAAATTGCTGGATTGGGAAAAACTCATATGGCGCGCCATAAAACTGGTGCCAGACTCCATGAACCTGACCATTCTTGACGGCAGACAGGTTGGGAAATGGCGTGCGTGTCATGAGATTGGCAAGACGGTCGCGCGCCACCACCATGTCGGCCCCACGACCGAGCGGGACAAACTGGTTGATATCGGATTCAGCGGCCCAATTGGAGCCGGTCACGATGACATGGGCTGGATCCGAAACCACAAGCTGTTCCGGGTTGAGATCGCCAAAGGTGGTCTTGATAATCCCCTCAGCTACATTGTGCCCGCCAGCCAGATCAACCATCGCGCCGAAATTGGCGGGGCCAAATGTGCGGCAGCAGGTGTTCTCACCCGAGATACCTGGCGAGCGTTCGATGAACACATTAGGGCGTTTCAGATCCTTGATGCCAGCCAGCCTGTCGATGACGCGGGCAATTTCTGCACGGCGATAGGCAATGAATTCTTCTGCCCGCTGTTCCGCACCAAAAAGCTGGCCAAGAATACGGATTGATTTTTCGCTGTTCTTGTCCGGGTCAATTCGGAAATCAAGATAGATGACCTTGATGCCGGCAGCCGCAGCCTTTTCTTCAAAGCCGCTTTCCTTGGCACCCTTTTCGGCCTCAAGGTTCAATGTGATGACGTCAGGTGTCAGCGAAATTGCGGTCTCGAGGCTGAAATCGCCTTGCGGGATGTAACCGAAACGGGGCAAATCCGCCAATGCCGGAAACTTTTCGACATAGGCCGTATAACTATCAGGATCTTTTTTGATCAGGTCATCGCGCCACCCGACAATGCTGTCGAATGTCTGATCACCTTTCAGCGCAGCGATAACGTGGATCTGCCGGGCTTCACCAACTATCACGCGCTTGGCGGGCAACTCGATCTCGACCGTATGTCCCGTGACATCGGTAATTTCAGCAGCGAATGCCGGCATTGCCAGAAGCGAAACGGCGAGCACCGTTACATGGCGAAACATCTTGAACCGCATGGGTGGTCCCTCTCTCTTTAATCAGAAATGGCGAGGCTGCAATTTTGCAGCCTCGCCTGTCGATCAACCGGCACACCCCCATGCACCGTCAGTCGTCTTTTTTACTCTGCGTCCTTCAGCGACACGAAGTAGCCGGACTTGTAATCCAACGGCAGGAAACGTGCGTGCAACTCCTTGAAGGTTGCTTCAGGGTCCAGGTCCTTGAACAGATCAGGGTGCAGCCACTTGGCAATTTCCTGAATGGCAACGAACTGGTACGGATTGTTGTAGAACTGGTGCCAGATGGCATGGACATTGCCATCCTTGACCGCCTGCACACCGGTAAAGGCCGGACGCTTGGTCAGGTTTTCCAGTTTGCGGCGGGCTTCTTTCAAATCAGCGCCATAACCGACACCAACCCAGTTACCACCGGGAACATAAGCGTCCCACTTACCACCCGTCACGATGATCTGGTCAGGGTTCGAAGCAATGACCTGTTCAGGATTAACGGTACCGAAAGTGCCGGGAATGATGTCCTTGGCCATGTTGATGCCACCGGCAATCTCAACCATCTTTCCGAAGTTCTCGTTGCCGAAAGACATGCAGCAATCATCGGAATAACCACCTGCGCGTTCGATGAAAACAACAGGCTTCTTAGGATTGTTCCTTTCCAGAACGTCCGTGACACTCTTGATGCTGTCGGCGCGGAACTTGATGAAATCTTCAGCCAGTTGCTCCTTGCCCATCAGCTTGCCCATGACGCGCATGCTTGGCTCGGTGTTTTCCATCGGCTTTTCACGGAAGTCGACATATACAAGCGGAATGCCAACCTTGCCGAGCTTCTCGATGTAACCGGCTTCTTCCGTCGCCGTCTTGGCATCGATGTTCATCAAGATAACGTCGGGCTTCAGCGCCACTGCCTGCTCAATGTCAAATGTACCATCCTTCATACCACCAAAAGTCGGCAGCTTGGCGATGTCAGGATATTTGGCCAGATAGGCCTCATAGGTTTCAGGGTCAGCCTTTGGCAGGTCATCGCGCCAGCCAACCACGTGTTCAAACGGGTTGTTCTTGTCTAGAGCAGCAAGGAAGTAGATCTGACGGCCTTCGCCAAGAATGACATTTTTGACAGGCACATTCACCTCAACGTCACGGCCCGTGACGTCCTTGAGGGTGACCTTGTCTGCAAATGCCGGCCATACGCTCGACACGAGAAGACCCATTGCAAGTACAGTTGATTTGCCTGTAATGCGCATTGAAATTGCTCTCCGGTAAAAACTGCCGGGGCTTTATTATTTTATGACTGATACCGTCAAGTTTTATCTTTTAGACGGTTTCCAAAGTGACAAACGCCAGGGTTGGATACGATGTCGAGCATAGACGGACACGGGAATAATTTCGCGCTGCGTGATGAAATCAAGGCCTATTGGTCATCCCGCGCTGCAACCTTCGATCTTTCCCCGGGTCATGAGATTTTCTCCGATGAGGAGCGCGCCGCCTGGCACGCTTTGATCCTCAAGCATCTGGGTCCGGGTAACGGTCGGGTTGCACTGGATCTTGCCTGCGGCACCGGCGTAATCTCCCATCTGATGGATGATCTCGGTTTTGCCGTCACCGGTCTAGACTGGTCCGAAACCATGCTGTCACTGGCCCGCTCAAAGGCAATCTCCAGAGGCCGCTCAATCCATTTCAGCATGGCAGACGCGGAAAACACCATGGAGCCGGATGGCACCTATGATGTCATCATAACCCGCCATCTGGTGTGGACGCTGGTAGACCCGAAGGCCAGCTTTGCCGAGTGGTTTCGCGTGCTGAAACCCGGTGGAAAACTGCTGATCGTGGATGGGGATTTCGTAAACATCAGCCTAGGCGAAAAGCTGCTCAAGAAGCTTGCCGCGCTTCTGGAAAAAGCCGGCATCAGCAACCCCGGAACACCACATGCGCCGGGCCACAGTGCCAGCACCCACAATAGCATCCTGTCCCGCGTCTATTTCTCGAATGGGGCACGCGCAGATGCCGTCGCCACACTGTTGAAAGACACGGGTTTCCAATCACTTACTGTCGATGCCAACCTTAAGAAAATCCATAAGGCGCAGGCCAAAGACCTCGGATTTTTCAAGGCAACTGCCCGTGGCCTGCAACACCGTTACGCCATTCTGGCAACCAAACCGGATGTCTGAGTAACAAAAAGCCCACGCGTTTCACCAAAGCGTGGGCTTTTGAAAATTCAGACCAAAACGATCAAACCGGCTGCGGGAGACCCGGAGCAACGGCAACCATCGGCGCCGAAAGGTTCATAACCAGGATCGGTGTCTTGCCCGGTACCCGGTTATAGAGATCGATGATATCCTGATTGAGCATGCGAACGCAGCCAGACGATACCGATTTGCCAATCGTCCACCATTCCGGCGAACCGTGAATACGGTAAAGCGTATCCTGGTTGTTCTGGAAAATGTAAAGCGCGCGAGCACCAAGCGGGTTGTTCAGACCAGGTTCCATGCCGCCATTGGCAATGCTGTAAGGCTGCAACTCAGGCTGGCGCGCCACCATTTCATCCGGCGGTGTCCAGCGTGGCCATTGGCGTTTGTACTGGATAACACCCCTGCCCGCCCATTCAAAACCGGCGCGACCAAGGCCAACGCCGTAACGCATGGCCTGACCACCTTCCATCGTCAGATAAAGGAAGTGGTTGCTCGTATCGACAATGATTGTGCCAGGACGTTCACTGGTAGGATTTGCAACCATCTGGCGATGAAAACGCGATGGAATTTTTTGATACGGAATGGCCGGCAGCGGGAACTGCTCCTCCGGCATCGGGCCATACATGCTGGCCAGCATGGAATTATCCACAGACGGTTCAACCGGTGCCGCAACGGTCTGGTTGGAGGTCGTGGTGCAGCCAGCCAATACGGTGGTTGCCATTCCGGCCGTTCCTAGCAGGAACATGCGTCTTGTGATAATCTCGGTCTTCAATCGACGTCCTCAGTTTATTTTCTTATGCCCGCAAAGGGATCAGCCAGCGCCGCTTCGGGACGGCTGACGGGGTATTTGGTTTTAGATACGCTGGCCGCCATCTTCTTCGCGCCATTCTTCTCGAGAATTGCGCGGAAGCTCGGATGCATGCCACCGTCGGAATATGCCATCACCGGAACCGACGTCGCCTGCGCGATGGCCATATCCACTTTCTGCTTTTCCAAATCCAGTTTTGCCATGAGTGCCGAATCCGGCTGGTTTACGGCAGGAGGACAAACGGCCAAGGGATCAGAAGGTTCCCCACCGGAAAATTCTGTATTGAACACATAACGGCGACCGCAGACCGACACCTTCGGCTGGCGTTTTGTCAGCTCGAAGGAATCATATCCTTCCTTCAAGGTGCGCCAGAACGGCATGTTCTCGTCGTCCTTGTGCATGGCCATATTTTTCGCCGTCATCCGGAAAGGATAGGCCTGCACCTGGAAGCGGCTCTGACCACTTTCCAGCGCCTTTTGAACGACAGCGTAAATTTCACCAACCTGCTGGTCAGTCATGGCGTAACATCCCGACGATGAGCACGCGCCATGCACCATCAATGCCTCTCCGGTGTAACCGAGGGCAGATTCAAGACGGTTGGGATAACCAAGGTTGAACGATACGTAATATTGCGAGTTCGGGTTCAGCATCCCGGCCGAGACATGATAAAAACCTTCAGGCGCTTGACGGTCGCCAGATTTCATCTTCGGTCCAAGTTTGCCGGACCAGCGGCACATCGGGTAGGTTTTAAACAGCGCATAGGCACCAGACTTATCAACCTTCCAGACTTCCAGTTCGCTTTCCTGCTTGAAAATGCGAACAAGAACAGGGCTTTCCTGTTTCATGCCCTTGCTGGCCATCTCGGCCTTCACCTTACTGGACAGCTTTGGTGCCTCGGCCGTTGCGCTGAGGTCCATAGACGTACAGCTGGCCAGAGAAATACCCACCAGCGCAGCCGCCGCCAGCTTGTAAACAGATGGCAACAGAGAGCGCTTAAGCGAAAGACAGTGGTTTTGTTCTGGTAAAAACATTCCGCAATAATAGTCCGTATTCGAGTGCCGCTTTTATCACAGCTTCCGATGGACACATTACCCATTCGTTAAACATACGGACACAATGTGTTGATCACCGGAAGCAGTCTGTCAGACCCGCCAGGGCATTACTTGGGGATTTTTAGCAACCGCAGCGCATTGAGCGTAACCAGCACCGTTGCCCCCGTATCCGCCAGAATTGCAGGCCAAAGGCCAGTAATTCCAGCAATTGTCGTGACCAGAAACACCGCCTTCAAACCAAGAGACATGGCGATATTCTGGAAGATGTTGCGCATGGTACGCTGAGACAACGACACCATTTGGGCAACATCCCCAACCCGGCTGTGAAGAATTGCCGCATCGGCCGTTTCCAGCGCAACATCCGTTCCGCCACCCATGGCAATGCCGACATTGGCAGCCGCCAGAGCCGGTGCATCATTGATGCCATCACCGACTTTGCCAACGATGTAACCTTCTTTCTGCAACTCACCGACAATACGCTGCTTGTCCTGCGGCAACAGTTCGGCACGCACATCAATGCCAAGCTGCGCGCCGATGGCAGTCGCAGTACGTTTGTTATCGCCTGTCAGCATCACAACCTTGATGCCACTGTCCGTCAAAGCCTTCAAACCAGCGACCGCATCGGCACGGGGTTCATCACGCATGGCAATGGCGCCACACAACACGTCACCGGCAATCAACAGCGACACCGTCTTGCCCTGATCGTTCAGCGCGGCAATCGCATCCAGCCGTTCCTGCGAGATCGCAACACGCTCAGCCGCAGCATTGGGCGATCCAAGGAAGACGTCGGTCCCTTCAACCCTCGCAGCAACTCCCTTACCACCCAGTGCCTTTGCATCGTCAACAGGCGGAATTTCAATGCCGTCTTCTTCCGCCTTGGCCAGAATGGCAAGCGCCAGCGGATGGCTTGATCCGGTTTCAAGGGCAGCGGCGAGACGCAGCGTTTCCACCGCCGTTTTCTCAAAGGCCAGCACATCGGTGACCTTCGGCTTGCCTTCGGTCAGCGTGCCCGTCTTGTCCAATGCAACCGCCGTCAGCTTGCCAAGCCCTTCAAGCACTGCGCCACCCTTCATCAACAGGCCACGTCGCGCACCTGACGACAGCGAGGCGGCAATAGCGGCGGGTGTTGAAATAACCAGCGCACAGGGGCAACCGATCAGCAGAATGGCAAGACCCTTGTAGACCCACTCGCTCCAGTCCGCCCCGAGCAGCAGCGGCGGCAGAACGGCAACCAGCGCCGCAACGACCACGACACCGGGGGTGTAATATTTGGAAAAACGGTCGATGAAACGTTCGGTCGGCGCCTTGCTTTCCTGTGCCTCCTCCACCAGCCGGACCACACGGGCAATGGTATTATCCTGTGCAGCCGCCGTCACTCGCACCCGCAAAGCTGCGTCACCATTGACCGTACCTGCAAAGACTGCGTCATCGACAGACTTGCGAACGGGAACACTTTCCCCTGTTACCGGTGCTTCATCAATGGCGCTTTCACCCGAAACAACAGTGCCATCTGCCGAAATGCGGTCACCGGGACGAACCAGAATTACCGAACCTACAGCCAGGCTTGCGGCCGGCACTTCGCGGGTTTTGCCGCTTTCTTCCAACAAGGCGGTTTTGGGCACCAAAGCAGAAAGCGACTTGATGCTGGCACGCGCCTTTCCAGCCGCCACACCTTCCAGCAGTTCGCCAACCAGAAACAGGAAAACAACGGCAGCCGCCTCTTCCGTAGCGTTGATGATCAGCGCGCCGACTGCGGCAATGGTCATCAGCATTTCAATGGAAAATGGCGTTCCCGCCAAGGCCGCCATGATGGCGCGGCGCGCAATGGGAAACAGGCCAACCAGCATCGCTGCCGTAAAGGCGTAAAGCTGGATTGCCGGGAACAGGTGGCCGATGCCGTAAGCCAGCACAAGTGCCAGTCCGGCCATGATCGTCAAACGGCCCTTGCGGCTGCGCCACCATGGCCTATCACTGACGCCGTGGTCATGACCATGCAACCCTTCAAGTCCATCATCGGCCGCTGCACTCGCAGCACGCTCATGCCCGTGGTTATGTTTCTGATCATGCCCATGATCGTGGTCGCCATGATCATGATTGTGAGAGCATGAAGGACCATGCACATGCGGCTCGGGCGCCGGCTTCACATCACGGTCTGCTAGACGCGTTGCCGGATAACCAAGGCCTGAGACCTTTTTGCCGATCGCAAGCAGATCGCTCACGTCATCATGCGTCACCGTCATCGTGCCACCGGTCACAGAAACGGAAACATCCTCCACGCCCGGCATACGGCGAACTGCCGTATCGATCTTGGATGCGCAGGAAGCGCAATCCATGCCGTCAATCTTGAAACGTGTGTTGTGCGACGTGCCCATAATGAACCCTCATTTTCAAGTCGCTCCTTTTTTAAGACCTATAGCAACTAGAGGTACAAGAGGGTTTTTCATGTAAATTCCCGAAAAATGACAACCATTTGAAACAAAAACATAAAAGCAGAAAACGACCTGCAATGGTCTGCAGGCCGTCTGTATATCATCAATACGTCTCACTCCTCACGGAATGCGCGGTTTACCTGATCGGACAAAGGTTTCATCAAATAGGAAAGTGCGGTGCGTTCGCTGGTCTTGATAAAGGCTTCCGCCGGCATGCCGGGCACCAGGGTGGCGTTTTCGAGTTTACTGCGCTCCCCTGAGGATACCGCGATACGGGCAACATAATAGGAAAATCCGGTCCGCTGGTCTGTGGTGAGGTCAGCTGCGATACGGCTGATACGCCCTTCAAGCTCCGGTGTTACACGCTGGTTGAAGGCAGACATCCTCAAAACGGCTTTTTGCCCCAGCTGCAGTTGATCGATGTCCTTCGGCGCAATTTGCACCTCCAGCGCAAGATCATCCCCTTCCGGTACAACAAGCATGATCGGATCTGCAGGCGTGACCACACCGCCCACCGTATGAACCGCCATTTGGTGCACGACACCGGATTGTGGCGCAACGATATCGATGCGCTTCAACTCATCTTCAGCGGCAACTTTGCGTTCGACATATTCCCCCATCTGGGCCTGAATTTCGCGCAACTCACGCCCAACTTCGGTGCGTAGTTCCTGATCGATCTGCAAAATCTGTAACTTGGTTTCGGTGATACGGCCTGCAGTCTGTGCCTGATAGGCAATCTTTTCACCACGCTCGCCACCAAATGTGGCGGCCTGCGTCTGCAAACTATTCAGTCGCTGAACGGACACAATGCCCTGCTCACGCAGTGATGTCTGCGAAACGATTTCCGCTTCCAGCACCGAGAGGCCCTTCTTGTAGGCCATCTCCTGCGCCTTCAACCCCTCGATTTCATGTTCGAACTGGGTGATGCGTTCGGCCAATTGCGCTTTTCGGCCTTCCCGGAAGGATTTGCGGAATTCAAACAGCTTGGTTTCGCTGCGCATGGCGGCAGCAACATCGGCATCGTCCTGCCGCGATTGAAGCGCAACCGGAAAAACCAGCGCTGGCAAACCATCTCGCTCCGCTTCCAGCCGCACAAACCGCGCCGTCAACTCATCCAGCCGCTTGGTCACAATGGCAAGATTAGCCTTTGTCTGGGTCGCATCCAGCCGCATGACGATATCACCGGCCTTGACCTCATCACCTTCGCTGACCAGAATTTCACCCACCACACCGCCGGTTGGATGCTGGACTTTCTTCACATAGGAATCCACCACCAGATGGCCTGATGCAACAATGGCGCCTGCCAGATTTGTTGTTGCTGCCCAGCCACCGACACCACCCAGCAGAGCGACACTGACCACCAGCGCCATGAACAGATGTTTGCGAATGGAACCGGAAACGTAAGTGCGCTGGTCAATGTTTGACATCAGGGTCTTCCTTTCGGTCATCCGGTTCACTTGCATTTTCAAGCCGTGCGGCCTGTGCATTGGCAACCACCCGCAGTGGTGTTACCGCATGGGCAGAAGCGGTGTAGCCGCCGGCCGGCTGTTGTGGTGTAGGCGGTGTACGCAGCACTTTCGACAGAACCTCGTCACGCGGTCCAAAAGCCTTCATTCGCCCATCTTCCATCATCAGCACAAAATCGACGATACCGATGGCACTGGGGCGGTGAGCAATAACAACAACAATGCCTTTGCGATCCCGCACCGACGCCATGGCACGCACCACAGCAGCCTCACCTTCGGCATCGAGATTGGCATTCGGTTCATCCAGAACGACAAGGAAAGGCTCGCCGTAAAGCGCACGTGCCAGACCGATCCGCTGACGCTGACCGGCGGACAGCGACGAACCGGCCTCCCCAATATTGCTGTCGTAACCCTTTTCAAACCGCAGGATCAGTTCATGCGCACCAGCGGCCTTGGCCGCCGCAATAATGGCGTCCGGATCAGCATTGTCCTCGAAGCGGGCGATGTTTTCGGCGATCGTGCCGTCAAAAAGCTCAACGCCCTGCGGCAGATAACCGATGTGACGACCGAGCGCCTCACGATCCCACTGATCAAAGCTGGCACCATCGATCCGCACCTTACCGCCAGCCGGAGTCCAGGCACCGGTCAGAATACGCGACAGTGTGGATTTTCCGGAACCGGACGGTCCAATAATGCCAAGCGCCTGACCAGCAGCGACAGCAAAACCAACCCCGGCTACCGTTGGTCGTTTTTCGCCGGGCGGTACAATGGTGACATTCTCGACGCGCAAATCCTTGACCGGACGCGGCAAAGCCATTGATGTGTCGGTCGATGGCACCTGGGTGAAAAGTGTGTGCAGACGCGCCCAGCTTTGCCGTGCTGCCACGAATGATTTCCAGTTGGAAATGGCGAGATCAACAGGTGCCAAAGCGCGGCCCATCATGATTGAGCTGGCGATCATGATACCACCAGAGGCTTCCTGCTCAATCACCAGCCAGGCACCGACCGCCAGAATGGCAGACTGCAACACCATGCGCAGCGATTTGGCGATATTGCCAAGGCTACCGGCGACATCACCAGCCTTGCGATTGGCAGCAAGATACCCCTCGTTAGACACCTGCCAGCGCCTGCCAAGCCGCCCGACCAGCCCCATGGCCTGCACAACTTCGGCATTACGGCGCGAAGCCTCCAGCAATCGATTACGCGCCATGTTTTCGGTGATGGTGTCGCGAATGGGCTTTTGCGAATAGATATTGGTGAGAACGGTCAATGCCACCAGCACGATAGCGCCGCTCAACGCCGTCACGCCGATCCAGAAATGGAAAAGAAAACATATGCCGAGATAAAGCGGCATCCACGGCAGATCAAAAAACGCCGTCGGTCCAGTGCCGGACACGAAAGTCCTGACATTGTCGAGATCACGTAGCGGCTGCAAACCATCACCAGAGGTCCGTGCGACAAGCGGCAAACGCACCACGGCATCGTGCACCTGACCGGAATATTGCATGTCGAAATGTTCACCGACGCGGATCAGCACGCGCGACCGGATGATATCAAGCATGCACTGGAAGGCATAAAGCCCGACGGCAAGCAGGGCCAGCCCAACAAGGGTTGGCACGCTACCGCTGGCCAGCACCCGGTCATAGACCTGAAGCATGAAGATCGGTGAGGTCAAAGCCAGAATGTTGACCACGCCACTGACGAGCGCAACACCGCTGAAGGCGCGCTTGAGGGGCGAAACGACCGCCGCAGTCAGAGACTGCGGCGGCGTTTGCTGCTGGTTTTGAAAGCCCACAGCGTTGTCTTCCCTTAGGCGGCCAGAGCCGTTGCACTTGCGAAGACGAAGTCAGATGCGTCCAGAACGCTGGAGTTCACGCCGACGAGCTGGATGGAGTCGGAGCCGTAGGCAACGTAAGCATCTCCAGCGTCATCGAAGATCGTCAGATCGCCGAAGTTGACAGCGCCCCAAGCAGAGATGTCGAGCTTGTCAACGCCGTCCTGGTAACCGGATGTACCAGCAGGGCCATCATTGGTGACAACATCGTTGCCGCCGGAGAACACAAAGGTGTCCGCGCCGCTGAAGCCGACGAGAATGTCGTCACTTGCGGTGTCTTCAATCACCGTGCCGGTGGCACCCAGGTAGGAGTAGAGGTAGCTCAGCGTGTTACCACGGGTGATGCCGTAGATTGCGTAGTCAAATGCATCAAGGCCCGTGCCGTTGTAGTTAAAGGATGGATCGAGATCGAGCGAGAGCGCGACATTCGACAGGGTGATGCCAGAAGAGGATTCACCGTAGCCGGTGCCGAAATCCAGCGAGCTGACAGTACCGGTCAGGTTACCGAAGGAGTACTCGAAAGTACCACCGACGAGCACACCATTACCGCCGCTTGTGTTGCCGTTGCCCCACTGCGTGTAATCCCAGGAAGGATTTGCACCGATAACTGCCGGATCTGTCTGCAGGCCAGGGCCGCTACCGTAGAATGCACCGTAAGTGGAGCTGTATGTCGTGTTGCTCCAATTCTCCAGATAGGATTTGAAATCCGACGATGCAGACGTTAGTGAAATAGTGGTAGCCATGATAAATTTCCTTTGCTTGGTTGCTAAGGTTTATCCTGATCCAACAATCAGGACGGTTACTCCCTTGGCCGGGTTGCCGCCCGGTCAGGGGAACTTGCATTCGAGCCTGCCACCGGCTCGAAAATTCGTCACAATCTCACATTCAGACTGGCGAAGAAGGTCCGCCCTGGAGAGGGGTAACGGCTTCCCGCAGGAACGTGGTTGATATCGGTTACGTTATCAATGCTCAGTCGCAACGTGGTGCGATCGTTGAACTGGTAGGAACCGTAGAGATCGAGTTTTGTGTATTTATTGGATGTGTAACCGCCATCCGGATTAAAGGTTTTCACCTGCGATAATGTCGGCGTCGAATGGGTTACTCGACCACCAATTGCCAGCTTGTTATCGAGGAAACGCACACCGGCATCAAGAGTAGCCTTGAGTTTTGGCGGCACACCCACGCTCGAGTACATCTGAACATTGTCTGAGGAGACGGTTTGACCGTACCAGGTGCTTGGCACCTTTTGCGCCCATTCTGCGTCCAACCAGGTCGCAGAGCCACCGACCCAAAAGCGACCGGTGTCATAGTTGCCCTCAAGCTCGACTCCGCGCATCCGGGCGGCATCAGTTGTATTGACATAACTCTGGAGTTGTCGAGATCCTGCATATGGATAGAAATAACCAATCACAATAAGATCATCGATTTTGCGATTGAAAGCGGACACCTTCAGACGGAGCGTGTCATCCTCTGTAAAGACACCGTCAAAGTTGATGTTGGCACCAATTTCCCAGGTTTCTGCTGTTTCAGGCCGGAGACTTTCGTTCGGTGCATAAACAGACAGCGGAGATACGTCTTTCGGCAAGTCTCCAGCAAAGAACGCCTCTGTTACAGTCGGTGGCCGGTAGCTCTTCGAATAGCTAACATATGGTCGCAACCACTCAACCGGCGTAAACTCGACAGTGAAGGACGGCAACAATGCGCCGCCGGAACGATCGATATTCACGGTGTTTTCGGGATAACCGGCCAGCGTGCTTAAGGCAGCAATGGTTGTGCCAGCTCTGTAAAACTGGCCGTTATAGATTTCACCCTGACGGGTCGACCAGATATTTCTCAGAACGGCGTTAGCGCTGGCAAATCGTGCCGGATCATATGTCGCGACGTAATCATACTCAGTTGTGACGGCGGATGCGATGTAATTTACACGATCTCTGTAGTCGTAGTATTTCGGCGAACCCTTGAGCCGATACCAGTCATATCGTAAGCCTGCCGATAGTTTGACCCAATCGGTTGGCTCAATGTCTCCGTTGACAAAGAGACTTGCCATATCGCGACGACCGGCCGGACTGAACGATGTAAAGTTCGATGCCAATTCCGGCCACACATCAATTGATGTGCTGGAAGCACTGGAATTTCCGTGATCACGGAAGGCTTCGACGCCATAATTCAGTGTTGCCGGACCGATAGCAGTTTCAAAACGGCTGGTATTGTCGATATTGATACCAAAGCTCATGAAATCAGCGCTGATCAGTGTGTCAGGATAACCTGCAGCACCGCCCCGGGTGTGGCGAAGCGTCTCTTCCATCGTGTCGTTCAGCCAAAATGTTGAACGGAAATCGATCAGGTCATTATCGACGGGGTTCCAGTCAAGATTGGCGGTTACAGTATTAACTGTGGCCTCTTCATCGCTGAGCCCACCCATGAACCATGCAAAATCCTTCTTCTGATGGGTCCATGCTACGCCGGTCGTCACGTCTCCGAAATCACCTTCCAGTTTCAACAGCGACGACATATTGTCTCGTTGCATGAAGGTAACTTCACCGTCTTCATCCCCATCCCACTCAATATCCCCGTGGCTGCCAATCTTGTAATTGCCAAGCTTCTGGCGCGCGAAGCCGCCGGTGATCGAGAATGGGGAATCTCCCATACGCTTCGACGCCAGTATGGAACCGTTGAAATGCTGATTGTTGGTGCCAACAGTCGTATCGATCTCGACACCCCAGTCTTTTCCATCCGAGATGATATCGTCTGCGCCAACCGTGCGGAATGTCACTGCGCCCGCCAGTGAACCTGCAAGGCCCGATTTGGCGCCCGTTAACCGTTCAACCTCAACGGCACGAATGAAGGACGTTTCAACATAGCCCTTACCAGAACTGCCAATGTAGCTGTCGCCACCTGCTGAAATCGTACGATTAGCGTTCTGGCGCGCACCATCAACGGAAAGCACCACTCGACCCATGTCCTGCACACCGCGAACATTGGGCGACACTGCTGGAGAGTTGGCAACGGAGTTGTTGACGTAGGTCCCCGCGACATTGTCGAAGAGATCGCGCACATCACGTGCACCCAGGTCAGACTGAATGGCCTCGCGGCTGACAACACTGACACTGGCCGGTGTTTCGTACACCCAGTCGGGTGTTCCCTGATACCCGGCTCCTGATGCAGCGTTTCTGCCCGATTTACCGGTGATCGTAATGGTTTCAAGCATTGTGGAACCATCCGCTGACGGCACGTCGGCAGCGGCCTGATTTGCACCGATAACCACCGACCGGCCATTGCCCGCAAACCTGAATGTAATACCCGTGCCACCAAGCAGTTGCGTCAAAGCTTCCTGAACGGTCAGGCTGCCGGTAACCGCGTTGGTACGCACGCTTCCGGAGGCCGGAGAGGCAAGCGTCACCTGCAGGCCGGACTGGCGACCAAACGCGCCAACCGCAGCCGACAGCGATTGCGCTGGGATATTGAAAGCACGACGTTCAGCCTGAGCTGCATTCGTTGCCGGTGTTGCCCCACCGGATGACTGCGCATGCGCCGCTGATACCCCGTAAAAAATTGCCATGGCCGTGCTGGCCATAAGAAGTGCGCGCTTGCCCGTCTGCCCCACGCCAGACTGCTTTGCACTTTGTTTATTGGAAGAACTCATTACCCTGCCCGTCTTCTTTGCCTACAGTGGCAAATGTTGAATTTCACATTCAACAAAAAGACGATTGCTCTCGGAATTTTTTTCAACCAAAACGAATTTTGTCTGTAACCAACTGGAAAGTAATGGAAATTTTTACGCCAAGTGAGACTTAAAAGCGCGACACGATCCGGACTGATCCCGATATCGAGCGGATTTTTCCGCCATAGGGCGTGACCAAAGCCTCAAGCGCCTGATCCGGCTCGTTGAGATTGTAAAAACCGGTCACCTTGCTATTGGCTAGCGACCTATCCGGCACGCTGATCCAGGCGGAGTGATAACGGCCAATCTTTTCGACGACTTCGGCGATTGTCTCGTCCACGACATAGAGTTCGCCACGACGCCAGGCACCAATCTCATCGACAGAAACCGCCTGTTTGCTCATGCGTTTTGTTGCACCGTCAACAGTCACCCGTTCACCCGGCACCAATACTTGTGTTGCGGATGGATCGTCACGGAGACTGGCCTTCACCGAGCCACGCGCGAGGGCAACGCTGGTCGCCTTGTCGGACATGCCAATATCAAAAGCGGTTCCCAGAACCTCCACTTTGATATCGCGTACATCGACCACAAACGGTCGCGCCTCATCCTTGATCACATCAAAGAATACCTCACCGGCAAGCACGGCTACATCACGCTGACCTTGATGATAATTGACCGCAAGCGCACTTTTGGGTGCAAGCACAGCGGTACTGCCATCGGCCAATGTCACGGTGAGACTTTCACCATTGCTCGTGCGATAATCAGCTTCCAGACGAACGGCCATGTCCGGAATGGACATGACGGCAAGACAGAGCACTGCAAGCGTTGCCCCACCCAGCGCGAACCGGGAAAAGGTTCGTCTCGGCATGAAGAACCGCCGGGTTGCACGACGTTGTGGTGCGGCCTGACCCGCATTCTCCCACTGGGAGCGCATAGCCGGTTCAACCGCTCCGAAAACACTCCAGCCACGACAGGTCTTTTCCCATGCCTGACGGTGGTTCGGGCTCAGTTCCAGCCAGTTGCTGAATTCCTTCAGCAGATCTGCATCATCCGAATTTTCCTCGAGACGTAAGAACCAGTCAGCGGCTTCGTCAAAAACATCCAATTCGCCTGCGTCTGTTTTCGCGGGATCGTTCATCGACGTGCTGCCTGTGGTCTCTCATGAGTAAAAATAACGGTTTCATGCTCTCCTTCTAAAGAGACGATTGAACGCATTATTTTTTTCATGGAAACGTCATGTTTTTGGACGTTCATTTCATTTTCCTGACAAACTCCGCAAGCCCGGTCTTGACCAGACGGTGTGCGGTGGCAACCGAGACACCCAAATGCACCGCAATATCCTCCATGCGATAGCCGCCAAAACGGTGCATTTCCAACGCGAGGCGCGTGTCCGCTGGCATCTCGTTGAGGATTTCGCTGACCTGACGAACTTGATCGCAGAACAAAGCATGGTCTTCGGGTGAGCCATGGTCCTGCGGCAGGCCCCAGAACGGCGTGTCATCCGGTCTTTCCCGAAGGTCGTAGCGACGACGTTTGCGGACGTCGAGTGCAAGGTTGCGAACAACACGGAAGAGATAGGCCTTGAGGGCACTCGGCGCTTCGGCCTGCTGCGGTACAAATTTGATAAAGGCTTCCTGCACAACATCCTCTGCCTCCTCTCGGGAGCCAAGAATGGGTGTGGCATATTTAATAAGATCAAGGCGATGCGCGACATAAACGGCATAACGCTTGTCGTCTTCCCGAATGCCCATTTTATACCAAACAGCTAATCAATATCGGATGACCCCGAACCATTCCAAGCTCGTATATCAGCAGGAACAACTCCGATCCAGAATTACATGAATGAAAAACTCATGAAATTCTACTTTCCATTGATTACCTTTATGTGATGTGTCCGATCGGCTGAGATCGGGCACATCAAAATTGAGATCGAGGGCCGGTCTTAGCTCAGACTTTTGCCATAGCGGGCAAAACTTTCCGCCAGAATGGTGGTGCTGGCACCCGGACGTTCAGGACGCGCGTAGACACCATCCTTGACAGCAATCGGCTCTTCGAAATGGTCCTTGATCCATGGAATATACTCCAGAATGGTCGAGGCCGGATGCCAATAGCTGAGGTGCACATGCACTTGGCTCATTTCGCCGGCATGCGGCACGACCGGCAAACGATGCGCCAGAGCAAGGTCGGCCACCTGAATATATTCGGTAATGCCACCTAGGCGCGTCACATCCGGCTGGACATATTGAACGGCACCGGCCTCAATAAAGGAACGGAAGGCATCAACCGTATAAAGCTGCTCACCCAGTGCGACAGGGATAGTGGTGTTGCGCGCCAGCGTCGCATGGCTGCCGACATCATCGTACCAGAGTGGTTCTTCAAACCAGAAGATATCCAGTCCCTGCGCTGAGGCGCAAAACCGCTGGCAGGTGGGCAAATCCCATTTGCCATTACCATCAATGGCGATGCGAATGGAACTACCCAGGCGTTTACGCACTGCAGTCAGGCGCTCAATATCGACATTGGGATCATCATGCCCAACCTTGAGCTTGATGCGGGTAAAGCCATCCTCTTCCACGGCCTTTGCCGATCCGGCAAGCAGTTGGTCCTTGCTAAAGGAAAGCCAACCGATATCGGTGTTGTAAGCCTCGACACCTTTGGTGCGGGCGCCACCGAGATAACTCCACAGCGGTACGCCTGCCTTCTTGGCCTTCAAGTCCCACAGGGCGACATCAACAGCCGCAAGCGCCAGATGGGTTATGCCGGCGCGGCCGACCCATTGCAGTGCCGGATCGCGCGCCAGTTTCGTCCAGAGGCGCGAGTGTTCCGACGCATCTTCACCGATCAGCAGCGGTGCGTAACAATTCTGAATGCAGGAAGTGATCAACCGGTCTGACGCAAGATGTGAATGCGTACCAGTGAAACCATAGCCTTCCAGACCATCATCGGTGACGATCTTGGTACCTACCACACCCCAATGGGTGATGTTGTGCGTTGAATCTGAAATGGAATCCGACGTCAGTGGCAGGTGGAGAATAAAGGGGTGAACTGAGACAATTTTCATCTGTTTTGCTCCTGGTCGATCCGTGAACGCTGGAAAACGTGGGGATCGTGAACTGGAATGTCATGGATGGGGGTAGCTGTGCTGCCGCCTCTAGGGTGCAGGCAAACTGGCGCTGCAGGAAAAATTTGGCTGGTGAAACGAAGGCCTCCTCTCCTTCTTTGATCATCATCTAACGCAGAACCACACGTTAGAAAATAAAAAATTTTTTATTTTTTGTTTTTAATTGCACTCGTGATGGATCTGACAGAAAATACCGCCATGACGATGATTAAGACCACGCTGGCCGAACAGGCCTATCAGGAACTGCGCAACCGCATCATTCAGGGGCGATTGCCGGAAGGTTTCCGCCTTTTGCCCAACGAACTTGCTGTCGATCTCGGCATCAGCCCGACCCCCATCAAGGAGGCATGTCTTCGTCTGGAAGCAGACGGCCTTGTCACCACCTCAAGCCGGCGGGGAATGGTTGTCCGCAGTTTCGGAGAAACCGATGTCGAAGCGCTTTATGCCGCGCGTATCCTCATCGAAAAGGGCGCGGTGGAGGCAGCATTTGACGCAGGTCGTTTCGATCTGACCTTACAGAAGAAACTCGCAGAAACACTTGCGCAGCATAAATACTTCGCAACCCGCCATTCCCTCGACGACCTGTCGAAAGCCCTGCAGCACGACCGGGCCTTTCACAGCTTGTTGGTGGATGCCGCGCAGATGCCGATCATCTCGGAAACCCATGCCCGCATTGTTGCGCAAACCCACACGGTGTTCGTTTCACTGCCGGGAGATTACAGCCGTTCGGTCGCCGAACATCAGTCCATCCTCGATGCTATCAAAGCTGGGGACAGGGATAAGATCGTGCAGGCGCTCAAGACACATCTGGAAATGAGCAGACGCAATACGCTGCATCAGGTTGCTATTCTGAAAGCCCGTAAATCAGCTTCGGCATAAGTCGCTCTACACAATACCCTTTACATCGCTATTTAGCATCGGCTTCTGGAGAGCAGCGCTTTAATGCATAGAGCTCGAAAACAGATTCAGCCAATATTATATGCAACCAAAAATTATATATTCAATTATTGATTGTGCTAAATTCACAATAATGTCTACCATTCTGACGGGGAGTTGATTCTACGTTTCGAGGAGGAGACAGTGATGACAACCACATGCCGCAAAGCCGCGTTTCTCGTGGCAGGGACAGTCCTGTCCGGCATGATCGTGCCGATTCTCGCCGCACAGGCACAGGAAGACATTGCCCGGCAGGCAATTAGCGCGAATGATGGCTGGGCCGCAGGCACGGATGGTGGCTCGAAGGCCGACCCGTCCAACATCTACACCGTGTCAAACCGCAACGAATTGCTGGACGCACTCCAAGCAGGCGGAAAACCTGATTTGCCCAAGATCATCAAGGTAGAAGGCACTATCAATCTGTCGGTCGACGATAACAATAACGAGTTGACCCAGAAAGACTACGCCGATCCCGCCTATGACTTTGAGGCCTATAAAAAGGCTTACGCGCCCGCAGTCTGGAACCTGAGATTGACGGACAAAAAGCGCCCGGAACGTGACTTGACTGGCCCACAGGAAGAAGCACGGCAACGGTCTGCCGACAATCAGAAAAAGCGCATCGTTATTCAGGTCACCTCCAACACCACGATCATCGGCCTTGGCAATGATGCCAAAATCATCAAGGGTAATCTGTTTATCGGCAACAGCACCGAAAACGTCATTATCCGCAACATCACATTTGAAGATGCCTTCGATTATTTCCCGGCCTGGGATCCGGGTGATTCCTGGTCGCTGAACAAGAATTACCCCGGTTGCGACGAGATTTATGTCGATGCTGATACCGGCCCGCAAAAATGCCCCGGCGGCCGCTGGAACTCCGAATATGACAGCATCTCAATCAATGGCGGCAAAAGAGTCTGGCTGGATCACAACACCTTCACCGATGGTGAGCGGCCGGACAAGCTGTTCCCGCCAGTATTCCCCTTCCCACACAATCAGGTCGAGCAAAAAGTGCAGCACCACGATGGCCAAGTGGACATTACCAACGGCGCCGACCTCGTAACTCTGAGCTATAATCACTTTCAAAATCACGACAAGACATCACTGATCGGCGGTAGCGACAGCCTGACGTCAGACGAGGGCAAACTGAACGTCACGTTTAGGGGCAACTGGTTTGAAAACGCAGGACAGCGTATGCCGCGCGTGCGCTTTGGCAAGGTGCATAGCTACAACAATTACTTCTCCGGCGATGCATCCGGTGCGCCTGACGCAAATTTGAGCGTCCTTGAAAATCATGAACTCGGCATCAGCCAGTCAAAGGACATCCCTATTTTCCGCAGCGCTTTTGGTATCGGCAAAGGCTCCGCCATTTATTCGGAAAACAACTTCTTTGAGATCAGGAACGGTAACATTGGCAATGCGGGCAACATTCAAGGCGGAACAAGGTTCTTTGACTCCGGCTCGCTGGTGAATGGTGAGGCCGCAGACTTTGCGACAGTACTGAATGCTGATCCGAAAAAGCCGATTTCACCAGATGTGGGCTGGAAACCGGCTCTCTATGGCAAGCGTCCCATTCCCGCGAAAGACGTACCTGATTATGTCAGGGCGAATGCCGGGGCTGGCAAACTTTAACTGCAAATCCCTGCCTTACGTACCAGAACGCTCTTATGGCGGTTTGCACCGCCATAAGTTCCCTGTCAGAACGTCGAATCGACGCGCTGCTATCAATTTCCAAAAAATAAGTGCTGCGGCCGTGCAAAACCCGGCCGACTTGCGATAACAACGCTCTAACTTCAGCATTGGTAAAAGCAGGATGGCATTCCGAATGGCGACAAAACGCGTGGCAATCATTGGTGGAGGACCATCCGGCCTGATGGCCGCTGATATTTTGTCTGCCGCGGGTCATGATGTCAGCGTCTATGAAGCCATGCCCACCGTAGCACGCAAGCTGTTGATGGCCGGAAAGTCGGGTTTAAACATCACCCATTCCGAGCTCTACCTCGCGTTCATTGAGCGTTTCGGCGCAGCCAAACAACACCTGCAACCGGCACTTGATGACTTTGGACCATCCGATGTGCGTGACTGGATGGCAGAACTCGGTCAGCAAACCTTTGTGGGAACCTCCGGCCGGGTGTTTCCCGAGGTCATGAAAGCCTCGCCTCTGTTGCGCGCATGGCTGCATCGCCTCGAACAACAGGGCGTCAAACTTCATACCCGCCACCGCTGGACCGGTTTTAACGGCGACCTGCTGACCTTTGAGACCCCAACTGGAACAATCGACGTCCGCTCAGACGCCACATTGCTTTCACTTGGCGGCGCAAGTTGGCCCCGGCTTGGATCCGACGCCGCCTGGGTGCCGACCTTGAGAGACAAAGGCATTGGCATTGCCGACTTCAAACCAGCCAATTGTGGTTTTGATCTTCCGTGGAGCGATGTCTTCCGCAGCCGTTTTGCCGGTGCCGCAATCAAATCCGTGGTGACAAGTTCAGCGGCTGGCAGCTTTCAGGGTGAATTTGTCATCAGCAAACATGGCGTCGAAGGCAGCCTGATCTACGCCCACTCCGCCGTGTTGCGTGACGCGCTGCTGGACACAGGCAAGGCAACCCTGTTTCTCGATCTTGCGCCGGGCAAGACGGAAGAAAAGCTGGCCAGCGACCTCGCCAAAGCCAACTCGAAAGACAGCCTTACCAACAGACTGCGCAAAAAGACTGGTCTTAGCGACGTCAAGATTGCCCTGTTGCGTGAACTCACACCTGAGATCACCCAGCTGGACCCTGCCGCTGTCGCAGCAAAGATCAAAGGGCTTGCACTTCCGGTAGCCACGACCAGACCAATTGCCGAGGCAATATCGGTCGCTGGCGGCATTGAATGGTCGCAACTGGATGAAAATTACATGCTGCACCCGTTGCAGGGCATTTTTGCAGCTGGTGAAATGCTGGACTGGGAAGCGCCAACAGGCGGCTATCTGCTGACCGCATGCCTTGCGACAGGCAAAGCGGCAGCCAAAGGCATGCTGAAATTCCTCAAGACGTAAGCCAAAGCCACCTCCAGGTTTCAGGCCACCCAGTTTCAGCGGCAATTTCGATCAAAATACAGGCAGTCTTGCAACCCAGCATCGTAAAGCGGCATGGGATGCAAAAAACGCATGCCTGCCAATTATACTTATGCATTATTTTTAGGCGAGAAATGTCCTATTATTTAGTCATACCAAACAAAGGAGATGGACATGAAATTCGGTGAGATCGTAAGAAGTTACACAGCAAAGCGTCGCGCAGTTCGCGAACTGAACCAGATGGACGAACGTTCGTTGAACGATATCGGCCTGCGTCGTGAGCAGATCAGCCATGCTGTTTGGGGTCGTTGATCCCTTGGCAGTGTGCGCCAATACGCACATTGAAACTACTGCACATTAATGGTGGCGGACGCTCAAAAGCCGGCACCATTTGGCTCCCATAAATGAGCCTTTTGACAGGTAACGCACAGTTTAGAGCGGCCTGCCCCAGCCTTCCAAAAACACATCACAGAACCCAGCAGGGCAAACCGTGCCTATGGTCACGCGCATCGCAGTTTGTGGAAATTAACCCACACGCACTGGTTTGCATTTGCGATGATTGGCAACAGCACAGTTTTGTTCTATGCAAATGCCATGTCAGAAAACGTTTTAAAATTCGAGCGTCGCCCTCAACCAAAACCACCGCGGCAAACCCCGCCGTGGCAAAAACGTTTGCTCGTCATTTTGGCTGTTGTGGCCTTTTTCGCCGCCGCCTTTTTCTATTATTATCTGACAGGCGAGCAGAGCGGCACGCTGGGCTGAAGTCCTGTTCGGACATCTGCATTCTACATGGCGGGCAACGGCGATCGTCACGTCTGCACGTGAAAACATAAAATCATTATTTTTGAAGATTATGGCGCACCCGACAGGAAACGCCTAAGATTCCTAAAAGACGAACAAAAACAACGTGATATAAGCCATCCAATTTGGCCGTGTGTAGCACTGCAAGGGACTAGAGACAAGTACTGATAGATTGCTGACCTGTGTGATCATTAAAATTGATGAAACTTGTGCCTTTCCTTAAAAGGCCTTTGCCAACGTCATACAAGGGAAACTATATTACAGGTTGTTTTAAATACGAGGTGCACCTTGCAGATCGAAGACAAAGCAGAACGGCTTCACGCCCTTATTGAAAAGCTTCAGCACTATGCCGCCCACACAAGTATGGTCAATAAGTTAGCCACGCAAAGTAGTGGCAATGTTCACAGCCTCAACGCACTCCAACTTTGGCAAACCATGGGAAGGCTGGCTGAAGAATTAGGCATGGCGGATGACCGTGAATTGAGAAATTCATTCGAGAGTTTATGCGCCTCCGTACAGGCGGAAATTCAAGGTATTCCTATCCGAAAAGAATCCGTTCGTACGACATGGGCAGCACGCATTGCTAGCATCTCGCTAGTATTCAGCGCCGATAATTTCGCAAAGTCTACACAGGAAGCATTCAAAAAACACTTCACGTCTTCCAACCTAGAGGCGCTGGACGCGATATCAGAGCGTTTCCGTGCAGCCGGTTTGAAAGAGAGCTCAGACGCAGAGTTAAAAGAGGCTTTGGCGGCTGTTCGCGAAACGATTGAAGCGATCACTTCGTCTGGTGGTCTGGATGCACGCATTGCTGCTGTGCTCAGCCACTACCTACAACAAATGGAAACCGTGTATGCCCAAGCTTCGGATTTCGGGGACGAGGTGTTCTGGAAAATCTACAAGGAGACTTTCGCGACCTTTGCGCAAATTCACCCGATCATAGCTGAATTAGAGAATGCAGATGAGGTGAAAGGTAAGCTTCAAGTTGTGTTCCAAAAGCTTACATCGAAATCGATAGCGGGTGTCTCACTGGCAGCGAACTTGGCGACATTGGGCGCAACGCTGTATCCCCTTCTTGGCTGATCATGGAAAACGAATTGCCGCTTAACACGATTGCCCCGAACACCCCCCTTACGGTGGAGGAATTAATCTTCCGCAATAGTGCGCAATTCGCTTTACCAGCTAGCGAGTGGGAGAAGAAAACCTACCAAGAGATTATCGCTCTCCCTCGTGTCACAGTAACTAGACCACCGAAGGACCAGCTTCTTGCCCTTGATATGGTGGAATATGACTGCCATACAAATTGCGCTGCACAAGAAGCTAATGACCTAACCAAGTCGAGCCACCATGTTTTTGGGTGGATGGTGTTGGGCTCTGATCTGATATTACATTCTGTGGTCAAAATAGGCAGTCAGTGGTTCTGTCTGACGCCGCAACTAGTAGAACTCGCATCGCGGTTTGAGTATATCCCAGACCCCTTAATAGAGTGGTGTAGTTCCGGCGATGGGCGTTCGCGTGAACCATATCGGAGCGGAGTGAGGCTCCCGGACGCTTTAAGAAAGCATCCTGAACGGCACATTAAAATGCACGGCGAATTGCTACGTCTGATAGCATCTGGACTTCCAGTCATTGAAGCCCGTGACAAGGTGGCGGCTACTTTTCGTAGACCCATTGGAGACTAGAGACCTGCGGATAGCCCTCTAGGCTTTCGCATTCTTTTTGGACTCCCCCTCAAGAATGAAGGTGAAAACCACATGCGGAATGACCCAAACAAAGACTGCTAGCAGGTGAGTCAAGACGACCCACGCAAAGAAAACAATATGTGTAACCCCCACTTCCGCCGTAGATATCACTCGCATAATCGCATGGACTAGCAACATGCAGTGCAACACAGGCAGCATCAAAAAGAACAGATTGTTGCAGATATCATAGAGTTTCGCAGTCACCTTGAACCCCTTTCCCGCTGCGTACCAGTCGGGACCCCATATGTTTAGCTCAGGGCCAAGCATCTTGAGAGTAGGCTCTGAGGAGGTTTCAGCGAAACTGTAAAGGTCCGGGTCAAGCTCCTTTTTCCGTGCAACACGTTCGATGAATACATAGTGGATTTGTGAGTAGCAGAGCCAAGTCGTAAATGAGTGAGCGCTTAAATAGAATGCAGCCGACACGAGCCCTATAAGCACCTCCATCAGTGCCGGAATGTCGGACATGCTAATTCCAACACCAGGGATGTTCACGCTTTTCCCTGAGGACGCAATCGCCAGAAAGGTATTGAGGACCACCAGGGCCTTCAGAGTGCTGTCCCTTCGCGCGGATGCCTCCTGTGCCCTAGCAAGATATTTATCTGCTAACTCAGCCTCCTTCACGGGGTCGGCCATTAGGGTCAGCTCAGCGTCAAACGCCATAGTTAATCGAGTGAGAGGGGTAAGTTTCCGCTTGAGCATTTGAGGAGTAACATCCAGCAATCGAGAAGGTGGCATCAGGCAAGCTGCCTGCAAAGTGTCCGCTTCACAAGACCCAGACGATTGGAACTCCCCAACTAAAATAGGGGTCACATATCTCAGAGGTAATCACGTAGCAGCGGCGGCGAGCTTTCCCCCCGGTGCCCCCTAGGGTTCCCCATATTCAGCGAGAAGGCCACCCCCTAGGCGGCAGGGGACTAGGTGGCTTGCGAACCTAGATGGGCAGGCTGTGGAGGCTGGAGACTAATCGGAGAGGCTTGCTTGATGCGGGCTGTTCGTTAGTTCAGTTCATCAATAACATTCTGGCTTTCACACTTGGCATACGCTTTGGCCGCGTTGGCGAAGGTAATAGCCTGGTTTGCTACTTGAACCGCATCATTCGCATAGTCCCGTAGCTTCTCAAGGTACTCGTCAACTTCGTTCTGATAGCGCGTAATCTCCCAATCTGCGCAAGTGTGCGTCTTGGAGTATTTGTAACCAGACAAACAATATGGAGCTGAGGGCTTGTAGAGGGTTCCCGGCACGCTGGGTAACATGACGCTACCAAAAGGTTGAGAGCAGAAGGCCAGCGCTGAGGTTGGTCCTGCGATGAAGATAACAAAAAGAAACGCTAATCGCTGCATACCCAAGCCCCCCGTCTATTTGACTAGCCCGAAGCTTACCTTAGGTTGATTGCTAGGAGAAGGACCTACGAAACGTAAGGTTCTTTCACGGAATTTGCAGCCACACGCTATCTTGTTTGCACGCAATTCATCTTTGCCATTTGTGCTGTGAGAGCTTCCAGACGGTCCTTTTCACTGCTGTAGATCGTGCCTGCGGAGACAATTTCGTTAAACGTATCGGACAGCTTTGCGCAAGATGATGCTATTGCTTTGTGCAATATATCCAAACCGTTTTGGCTTACCTGGTCTTTGGTATCAGGCGCAGTTTTTGTAGTAGAAGTGTTTGAAACTGCTGACACTCCGAGCGTAAAGTTGGACTGAGCTTCCAGCTTTGATATGCGACCTTCAAAATTAACAGCATAAGTTACACCTGTCGCAATAGCAGCTACTCCTACCCCCGCCAGCGCGAAAACAATCTTTTCTAACATCCCAATCTCCATGATCTGCCTTCAGCGATTGCTACAACGGGCAGGTGTTGGTTACAAGAGAGAGGCTGTCCGTTAAGGTATACCTCATTGGACGTGAAGTTTTCGGACAAATAGACGTCCGTTAGGGTTGACCTAGATATTTCGGACATGTATCTATGTGGACATAATCCTTTCGGACACATGGAGGCACAATCCAATGGCTACATTCCTTTATGCACGGGTATCAACCACAGAGCAGACCATTGAGCACCAGCAAGCTCAGGCTGAGGCGGCAGGCTTCACGTTTGACCACATCATCGCAGACAAGGGGGTCTCAGGCGTTAGCGTTCCTATGCGGGATAGGCCTGAAGGTAAGCGACTCTTTGACATGCTCAGAGCCGGAGACACTCTGGTAGTCCGCTGGGTTGACCGTCTTGGTCGTAATTATAAGGACGTGACGGAAACTATTAAGGCATTCCTTGAGCGGGGTGTCGTAGTCAGGACCATCATCAACGGTATGCTCTTTGACGGTAGCACTAAGGACCCCATGCAGATGGCTGTACGGGACGCCCTTATTGCTTTCATGGCGGCAACCGCAGAGGCTCAGGCAGAGGCAACCAAAGAGGCTCAGCGTGCTGGTATTGCCCACGCCAAGACCGCCAAAGAGGACGTATACAGAGGCCGCAAGCCAAGCTTTACGCGAGAGCAAGTTGCTACCGTGCGGGACCTCCTGTCAAAGCAGACGCAGATTGCTGAGGTGTCGAGGGTTACAGGTCTATCCCGTCAGACAGTTTACCGCATCAAGGATGACCCTGAGGGAACCGAGAAGGCACTAGCGATCTGGGCGAACGCCTAAAATCAATTCGCGTATTGGTGGAAAGAAGCGCCTGCCTTTGGTTAAATCCATCGGCAGGCGTTTTGCATTTAACCACCCCGGAAGAAGGCCATCATGTAACCGCATCCTGTACTGCCAACTCTCAGCCACCAAAAATCAATTCGCGTATTAGCGAGAAGAAGCGCCACTCGCCTGCCCTCAAGCAGTAACTTCTCGAAATCCTAATCGAAACATGCTAGATGGGTCTCGTGACGAACCAAATGCTGCCCTTCATGGGCCAACCTGAGACTGCCCCGGAGAGCTCCCCCGGATTGGTTGAGCGTGCTCCTCGAACTCAAGTCGTTCCAACCCGCCGCAGGAAACCTGTGGTCAGCCCTGCAAGCTCTGCTGAAGCGCACCCAGCACGAGGCCAGCTTCCAGACTTCCCCCGGCCAATCCTTGGCGCTCGCCCAGAGACCCCAGATGTGGAGAAGGTGCCCCTATCGGAAATCCGAAGCCGTAATCTTATCCGCCACCAAGAGCTTTATGCCGTACAAGAGGCCAACAAAAAGCTTCTCAAGGAACGCCAGAAGCGAGCCCGCAAGGAAAATCTCTGCACAGCGCTTGTGAAAGCAGGCAAAAAAGACAGGGAGCTGGGTAGAGAGAAAGACGTCTGTGGAACATTTGCCACCAACCATGGCCTTTGCCGAAAGCACTATAACCTGAAGTATCTCAAGGTGCCTCCCATACAGCCAGGCGCAGGGGCGACAATGCGTCCATTCGCAGGGTGGCAGCTTCCGGGGAACATGACGGAGAAGCAGCATGAGGGCTTGCGAGCATTACCTCTGCGAACGAGCTATGCGGATTGCTTAGAGGTCCTAATTGCTCTGGACCCAAGCAATATTCTTGAGGCGATTTGCGAAAAGCCAGCCTCAA
This sequence comes from Rhizobium sp. BIGb0125, assembly GCF_024810055.1. Taxonomy (NCBI): domain Bacteria; kingdom Pseudomonadati; phylum Pseudomonadota; class Alphaproteobacteria; order Hyphomicrobiales; family Rhizobiaceae; genus Rhizobium; species Rhizobium sp. BIGb0125. Next base: position 453,116 of record NZ_JANUDV010000001.1, on the reverse strand, counting down.
TGAAATCAAAGCCGTAGACCATTACCGGCTTATTGGAGAGAGAAGCTCGATTTTCTTTCTTTAGGGGCACGCGGCAATCCCTGCTTACTTCTTCGCCTAAAATCAATTCGCGTATTATTGGAGAGAGAAGTACCATTCCCTCCCTATAGCAGAAGGCTACCTTTTCGCTCAGCTTTAAGCCCGCATCGTGCCAAGCTACGAGCACCCGCTTGTTTATTACCATATCGGTAGCCCGTTACTTGGTCAGTGGGTTTCACCAGAGCGAGACCTCAGGCCAGCATCACGCCCGCATGGTGCCTCCTGAACGCAGGCTCAAAGGCATTCCCTCCGTGTCGGACAGAGAAGCCTCTGCTTTTTGCTTTTCTGCCTCCGTATTCCAGAGCGCTTTAATCACAACCAATGCCAACTGAAGGAACGGCCATGAGCGAATTACTCAATGCCACCGCAGACCACATTGCCCAACTCTTCGCCAACCCTATCCGCCAGCATGATGCTTCCCTTCTGGGCACGGTGACTAGTGGCCCACTTCTCGCCGCCACTTGGGCAACCATCATGGAGGGCGCTGAGCTACCGCCTCAGGCCATCGTCAACGATGAGAATGGTCTTTGCATAGCAGCATGGGGCTTCACCTATGAGCCGCTACTTGCGGAGGCCCACCTGTGGCTTGTGGTCTCTCAGAGTGCAGCACCGGAACGCTCATCCTCCGTCCCCACCCATCTAACCAACAGCATCACCGAGATGCACAGCACGTATCACCGCATTGTAGCGGAGAGCGAGCAAGGAGACTTCGTGCGTATCAAATGGCTGCTTGATGCCGGTTTCAAGCTCTTAGAGCGACCGGACGACACACCCACTCCCAATCTAATCTTCATTAGCGAGAGCAAGAGCAATGGCTAGACCACCTGTCCAACAGATACCCCTTACAGCTCAGCTAAGGCCTGTTGCTTCCCCTATCGATACCTACGTAAGGCCGGGCCCTTCATCTTTACGTCAAGTGGCTGAAAGTCTGGGCACCATCAACAAAGGCTTGCAGACACTCATTGAGACACGCGACCAAAAGAAGGAGCAAGACGAAGAGCTCAAAGGCCGCGCTGCATTCTACGCTGATGGAGCTGGGGAGTTTGCTCAGCTCGTAACCGATGGCACCATTCCGGCAAATGCCAATCCGTTCTACGTCAGGGGCTTCAAGAATGCTCAAGGCTCAGCAGCAGGCGACGCCCTCCGCACCAAATGGCAGGACGCATGGGATAACTGGGAAGGCAAGGACAGTGAAGACCCTGAGGCCTTCGATAAGTTCTTTTCCAGCTTCATCTCCACCAATGTAGGCACCGAGGACCCTGACGTATTGCGTGGTGTCTTGCCTTCAGTTGAGGCGCTCCAGGCGAATGCACGGACCCAATATGTTCAATACCGGCATGATAGGACAGTCAACGGCAACTTGACGGCGCATGGTGCAGTCATCTCTGGGTCTATTCAGGATGGCCTTGAGGATGGCCTCTTGCAAGACAATGGGGCAGACTACGGTGCTATCTTCAACAGGGTGGACACGGTGGTTGCCGAAAGCCTTGCCAAGGGTGACCCCGGCAATAAGGCTGTCGATACGTTCATTGATGTGATGAGCGCCAAGATACTTGAGACCGGTGATGCCAAGCTGATGGACTGGTTTAACCGCAAGGTGCCCGGACAGGATTACACTTACGGCCAGACGCCACACGGCATTGAGGTCAAGAACACCACCACCAATAGCCTTGAGGTATCTGCACGCCAGCAGCAAGCCACCCTTACAGCTCAGCAAAAGGCAGAGCAGGAGCGGCGAAAGGATGAGGCTCAAACCGCAATAATCAACGGCATTCTGGAGAACCCTGAGGCCCCATTCAGTGAGGAGTTACTGAAGCAAGCGGAGAAGAACGGCGACCCAACCATTAGGGTCAAAGCCAGACAGTGGCGCGACGATCTAACTAAGGGCAGCAGCAACCCCAAAGACCTAGCAACCTTCTATGATGATGTGGTCTCAGGCCGAGTACCTCCTAAGAGGGCATTGCGAGAGGCCCTAGCCAATGGTGTGTTCGGCACATCGGAAGACATGCGAGCAGCAAGCAGCTTCGTGCAGTCCTTCCAAGACAGTGAAGACCGCATCAGTAAGGGTCTTGGTGGTCAGGTCAGCAAACAGATACTCGACGCAATCCGGCAACGAACTCTCACCAATGCCGACATGCAGGTTAACCCTCTGCTTGGTATCTCAGATGAAGGGTTTGAAGCACAAACAGACTTCCGACAACTGCTCACCCGCTGGATTATCGACAACCCAGAGGCCACGCAGTACGAGATTGATGAGCAAGCCAGCAAGTTTGGCAAGCAGATTACGGACCGGTTCCAGTATGATGATACTGAAGACCCCAAGTATGACCGCGATACCGCTCTACCTTTCGACAACCCATACAGCACGCCTTCCAGTCAGGAGCAGAACGATGAGGCCGGTGGTGATGCGGATGTGAGGCGCTGGGAAAAAGCAAATAACATCACCCCAGAGGACCGCCAGAAGATTGAGCAAATGGCCACCAAGAGTGGCATGGGCTACGATGAGTTTGTCCGCTCCCGTGTTCTCAAGCCCAAGGCCACCCCTGAAGCCAACCCCAACACCGCCAAGCCGATATCGTACAGCCCACAGCAGGAAGAGCCTGAAGATACCGGTGCGGGTGATAGAGCGGGGACAGGCATCACGCAGGAGCAAGCAGCGGCCTACATCGATAGCGCCTTTATGCAGACCCAGCAGATGAGCGGCACTGCCGCCGATCAGGCAACCATCTTGCTAGACCTTATCGGAAAAGGTGAAAGCCACGGCAACTATAACGCGGTCTATGGCAATATCGCCAACACCAGAGACCTCAGCCAGTACACTCTTGATGACATCCTGAAGCATCAGCAGGAGGCCAGACGTAGAGGTATAGCCTCAACCGCTATCGGCAGGTATGGCTTTATCTACAAGACGCTCAGGGGTCTGAAAACGGAGCTGGGTCTCAGCGGCAATGAGCCATTCACCCCCAAGCTACAAGACCAAATGGGCAAGGCATTGCTCAATCGCCGTGGCTTGGAGGCATACCGTGCTGGGCGTATCGGAAAGCAAACCTTTGCGCTGGCCCTAAGCCAAGAGTTTGCAAGCCTGCCGGACCCAACAACAGGCCGTAGCTTCTATGATGGCGATGGGCTCAACAAGGCTCAGGTGTCTCGCTCCACAGTCTATGCAGCTTTAGGCCTACCCGTTCAGGCAGCGGCCTACAGCCCCGGCAACCCGGAAGCAAAAGGCCTAGCCCGCCTGTTACCCCCTGAGCCTAACTTCCCGCGTGGGCAAGGTGGTAAGCTGAACTTTGTCCATAAGGGGCAAGAGGGCATCAGCCCAGCATTACGCAATAGCCTCACGGCAGTCTCTCAGGAGCTCGGCATGGATTTAACCATCCAGTCTGGCCACCGTGACAAGAGCCATCCGGTGGAGAAGCGCAAGCGTAATGGTGGCGGTGAGCACACACGCGGCAACGCTGCTGACATCAGTATGCGCGGCATGTCGGAAAGCCAGAGGGCTGACCTCGTGCAACGGCTTATTGCCAAGGGTGTACGCCGGTTCATCACGTATTCCGGAAGCCCTGACATGCTGCACATCGACCTCAAGAACCAGAAAGGCAGCAACGGCTCGCCTTACTTCATGCACGACCGTAGCGCTGCCAACCTGAAGCGAGCCCCCAAGTGGCTCAGAGCTTTAGCAGCCGGAAATAACACTTCCACCTAAAGGGAAATCCCCAAAATGAATGATGAAGAAATTAACCGGCTGCTTGGCAATGATGCCCAGCCGCAAGGAACAACTGTGCCCGCCTCTGACCAGGGCGTTGAGTTTGACCCTGAGGCTACAGCTGAGCTGCTGGGGTCTCTTTCCGGAAATACTCAGGTAGACCCTGAAGCTGCTCAGAACATGATGGGCTCCATTCAGGCTGGCATTGAGGGAGCTCAGCGACCAGAAGGCCTGCTTGATGCTATCTCCAAAGGCTTCAGTGCTCCGGGTGTAGCTTCCGAAGGTCAGGCCTTAGGTGAGCAGGAACGCTTGCAGGCAGCTGTTGCCGGTGGTGGGGCTGTTGGCACTGGGGGCATGAAGGCAGTCTTTGAGACCAAGGACTTCCTGTTTGGCGATACGCCTCCCGAACAGCAGAGTGCATTCCGCCAGAGCGTAGAGAAGCTTGATGCCGACATGAAGGAGGCCTCCCCGATTGTGGGTGGTCTCTCATCTGGCATCGGGCAGTTCGCCGTAGCCATGATTGGTATCGGCAAGCTGGGCAAGATCGCTCAGGCCATCCCTAAGGTTGGCGAAGCGCTGTCAGCAGGCAAGGCCGCAGTGGAAAGCGTAAGGGGTGGAGCCGTAGCGCTTGAGAGCGGGAAGGCTGCACTTGCCGGTGCCATTGCGTTTGACCCTCATGAAGCACGCCTCAGTAACCTCATTCAAGACACACCGCTGGCCAATCCCATTACGGCTTGGCTTGCGGCTGACCCTTCAGATAGCGCTGCGTGGGGCCGTGTGAAGACCGCAATGGAAAGCATCGGGCTTGATGCTGCAATCATCGGGACACTCAAGGTGGGTGGAACCGTATGGAAGAAACTCAAGGCTGGCGATACGGCAGGCGCATCAAGGACCATTTCGGACTTTGAGCGCAAGCGTGCAGCTGAGCCTGAGGTTGCCGTGGAGGTGGATGAGGTTGACCCTCCTGCCCCCGCTCCCGTGGAAACTTCAGCTACCGGAGCAGGAACCGAAACTGCCCCGCTGCAAACTGGCACAGAGCCATCCATAGCGTCTGTTACCGAGAGTGGGGAGAATGGGGCGTCCAGTGTTGCCAAGACTCCTGAAGGCCAGCCTGAGGCCTCACAAGCAGTACCAGCAGAAGAGTTGAGCAGCCAGCCAGCCCCCCAAGCCTTCCATTGAGTTTACCTCCGAGGACATGGTGGGCAACCCTACACGCCCCGGCTTTCAGGATATCGCAAAGCCAGGACTGCTTGATGACATTGACGTGCACCTAGAGAATGCTGCCAAGGACTGGGACACAATCCAGACATACGGAGATACCACCAGAGCTCTTTCGTCCGGCAAAGAGTTCCGCGACATGGGCACTTTGTGGTCTCGCTTCCGCACGGATACGGACGTGCAGCAATACATGGAGCTGGCTGTTGCGCATAAAGCTGAGAAGCTTGAGGCGGACGGCTTCAGGGTACGCCTCACTGATGCAGAGTTGCAGAAGCAGGTAAACGGCTTTGCGCAGCTCACGGGAGAAGACCCCGCGCAGTTGTTCGGCTTATTGCAGGCAGCGGGGGAAGCATCACGCAACCTTACGCGGGGGAAGCATCACGCAACCTTACAGCAAAGATGCAAGTTGCGGGCTCCCTTGCAGGTAAGGCCTTCACGGATGCCTCACTGTTGGCGATGCGCCGGAAGCTGGGAGATTACTCAGGGTTTGGTAGCCTCGCTGAGATGGAAGCCGAAATTGCACGTCGCTTCAGCTTGGCAACAGAGTTCCTGAAGATTGCCAGTGACATCCGAGCACAGGGCGGGCGTACAGTGAGAGCCAACCGGGGCAAACCATTTGACCCTTCCCTATTTGAGGGTCTTAGCAAGGAACGGTTCTACGATTTGCTTGCTGAAAGTGGGGGAAGCCCTTCACAGCTCAAGCGTCTGGCAGACCCTTCATTGGGTCGCAAGCTCATGGACACTGTGAACTATATGCGTATCTCTTCCCTTGTCTCCGGTCCAAAGACGCAGCTCATAAACATCATCAGCAATGGGTACATGGTAGCCGCTAGGCCTATGGAGCGCATTCTTGGGTCTATCCCTGGTGCCGTGACAGGTAAGCAAGCCAGCCGCATGTTGCTAAAAGAGAACCTGAGGCAGTACACCTATATGGCCTCAAGCTTCACGGATGCCTTCGGACAAGCAGTAAAGGCCTTCACCCGCAACGATGGGCTTCTGTCACCCCATGGTAGTCCAGAGCTACGCCGGGAGGTCAACATTGGATGGCAAGTCCCCGGCACGCAAGCATTCGGCAAGGGCTACTTCCGCCCATTCGACAGCTACGGCAATATCCTGCACAACGCCCTCTCAATACCCCTCAGCGCAGCCGGTATGCCCACCCGCTTGCTTGGCACTGTGGATGAGATGGTTAAGCAGACGGTCTATCGCAGCAAGGTGGCTGCAAGGGCCCATATGGAGGGCGTGGAGCTGGCTGTTGAGCAAGGTCTGTCCGGCAAAGCCTATAAGGACTTCATCAAGACCCACGTTGAGAAACGACTTGATGCGGCCTTTGACGCTGAAGGCCGGGGCCTTGATGCTGAAGCGCTGAGAGAGGCCAACATCTCCACCTTCCAGCAAGAACTACTTCCGGGGACAGTAGGCAAAACGGTGCAAGGCTTCATCAGCAACGAGCGGTCTCAGTTCACACGGCTTATCCTGCCCTTTGTGAAAACCCCTACGAATGTGATTAGATACGCATGGAAGATGACCCCCATACTGAATGGGCTACAGGGTGAGTATCGCCAAATGTTCTCCGGTGCGATGGGGCATGAGGCTAAGGCGCAAGCTGTAGGCCAACTGGCTATGGGCACACTCTTCATGGGGGCAGCCGCATCCCTCGCCAACAGTGGGATGATAACTGGTGGTGGACCATCCAACCCACGCTTGAAGCAACAGCTTCTCGCTACAGGCTGGCAACCCTACAGCATCGTCACCGAGAATGAGGATGGAACCAAGACCTACGTCCCATTCAACAGGTATGACCCTGTAGCCCTCCCCTTTGGCATTATCGCAGATATTCAGGATGCCCTACATGTTGCCCAACAGTCTGGTGATGATGAGCTAGAAGACAGTATTACTGCGGCAATGGTTGGTCTGGGCATCTCGCTTGCCAAGCAGTTCACATCCCGGTCTTACTTGCTGAGCCTAAACCAAGCGCTTTCAGCTCTTAGCGATCCTGAACGGCAAGGCAAAGTCTTCGTAGGTGGCATTGCCCAATCAATGGTCCCATTCAGTGCAGCTACCCGCCAACTGAGCCAGGACTCCTACATGCGGGAGGCCCGAACGGTTACCGACAGAATGCTTCAGGTTATCCCCGGCCTGAGCGAAACGCTGCCCCCGCGCTTCAACTGGTTGGGTCAATCTATCCTCAATCGGCAAGGTCTCTGGACGGACGACAATGGCTCTCTTGTCGATATAGAAACCGTAAGGCTTGGGCTTGAAGGTTCCAGCGTCATGGGGCCACCAAGCTATACAATGGGCTACAAAGGCGGCAAGGTTGACCTCAGGGACATTACGCTGACAACAGGCGAGAACGCCTACATCAAACTGCAAGAGTTGGCGGGCAAGCCTGGCCCTAATGCAAAGTCACTTCGGGATGTAATCGCCAAGGTGATGGCTTCTGAAAGATACAAAGACGCACCTGATGGGGATATGCAGACCCCGCACACAAGGCCGTGGATGCTTGCCACAGAGGTCAGTAGATACCGCGACTTCGCAGCAAAGCGCATACTTAGGGACAAGAATGTGCGTGATGGTCTCATGAAGGCTCAGCGCAAGGTCAAGGACCATTTTGCGCACCTGAAGCAGGAGCCAACAGAAGATCAGAAGGGCGGCCTGAGGGCTATCCTTGAAGGCTTCGGCGCTGGCGGCAACGACTAATCCAACAACACACGGAAACCAAGGTATATGACTGAAGAACACGAACCGGACACCCACAGCGGTGTTTTGCGGAACCTTAAGATATACGCCACCTCCAATGGCCCGAATGGTGGCTTCTCTTCCCACCTTTTCACTTACAGGGTTGAGGATGGGCAGGATAACTTGGTCTATACGAATGCAGACGCAGCCCCCGAACTGCTTGACGGCAACCAGACGCTTGGCTTCCATGGGTGCCTCCTCGACTGGCTTTGGCGTTGGCCACACCTTGTTGGTGACCACATTAAGAAAGATGCACTGGAAGGCATAAGGCGAGACCCTCTAGCTATCGTGGATGAGCTCAGAGCCCCACGGCAGCTGACCATCATCACCACGCACACAGATGGCGTCTATGAGGTCTACACCCATCAGACCAATGACCTCGTGGCTTCAACCTTCCACAAGAAGAACGGAAAGCTTTTTGCCAATCACGAGTGGATTTTGCAGGTGCTTCTGCGAGCCGAAGAGAACCGGACGGCCATCACATGCAGGAAACCGGAAAGCATCCATGAGGATGTCACACTTGCCATTGTGAGAAACGAAGGGGCACGCCGATGGAACCGCAGCAAGGTGGCATGACGGACGGTAACAAGAAGCTTGGCGGCAGGGGAAACCTTGCCGTCACCACTGACATTGATGAGCTTAGCACCCTCCATTTAGATCCGTGGTTGACCTGCAAAGGTGTGGCATTGCGTGAGCTGGCTGATGAAATCTTTGAGGCACTGCCCTTTCCCTGCCCTTTGCGGCGAAAAGCTCCCCGTGCAGATGTGACCGAGCGGCGGCGGCGATGTGTTGCAAGCGTTCTCGCAAATGTGGTCTCCATGGTGCTTAGTCCTTCAAGCCATGACGCGCTGGCCACTCCGCTAAGAAACCCTACAGCTTCGCGCACCCGCTACGAGTATTCAGGCTATAGCGTTCAGGTACTTGCGGCCACCATCACGGCCATGCGCAAGGCGGGGCTTTTGGTGGTATTTAAGGGAGCTCAGCATAGCCATAGGACACGCATTCTACCTACCCCATCGCTCTCCATCATGCTGGAGGGAGCGAGTGTCGAACTTCAGGATGTGGGTAGGGAGGCAGGGGCTGAAACCATCATTTTAAGATTAAAACGGTCACCCAAATACGGGCCACGCGATGAAGAGGAGGAAGAGGACAAGCAAGACGCAGACGGTTCACGCTTGGTCGATTACACTGACACGGCGGAAACAGCCGCGCTTCGGGAGCAGATCGACACAATAAACGATGGTCTGAACCAGCTTGCCAACGTGCGATATCCGCATTTTCACCACGACAGAAACGGATGGGCCTCAAAGGTTTGACTTACATGGGCGTCTGTATCGCGGTGGTTTTTGGCTGACACTTTCAGAAAAGAAACGACACCTGATAACCATAAATGGCGAGCAAGTAGCTGACCTGGATTTTAGCAGTATGTTCTTCCGCTTGGCTTACCTACAGCAAGGCGTGAGGCCACCTGATGGGGACCTTTACGCCATCGAAGGTTTGGAGAACCACAGGCCAATGGTAAAACAGCTTGTTGCAGCTCTTTTCTCCAAGTCTGGTTCAGCCCAAAGAATGCCCCGGAAGGTGAGGAAGGCGTTGCCCTCAGAGTGGACGATGCCCCGCTTTGTTGATGCAATGACGGCCAAGCATCCCGCCATAGCGCCACTATTCGGAAAAGGCATGTGGTTCACTTTCGCCTACACGGAAAGCAAGATGATGGTGGACATCCTGCTTGAGCTCTTGGCTTTAGGCATCCCTGCTCTCCCCATGCATGATGGTCTAATGGTTGGTAGGAGCCATCAAGCCACAGCTGTCAGCATCATGAAAAAGGTAAGCGTGAGGCATCTGGGGGCTGAGCTTCCGGTTACCGAAAAGCAGGTCATTGTTCCCACTTCCTGAATTCTTCCTCCGATACCTTTAGGAGTTCTGCCTAAAGCTATTCCGCTAAGGTAGTCTCCTCAGGTTCTCCAATGGAGATATCAGACCATCATCACTGGAGCATTATGCCGGTAGCTTAAAGCCCAGCCTTATGCCCTACCCTTATGCTGTAGCTTCAAGTTACCAGACGTACAGCTAACCTACTTGATGCCCACCCATATGCCTAACCACATGCCACCACCCATGACCGTAAGCATTCTGGCAAGACATGAAGGCAGGCATGATGCTGGGCATAGGGCTAGGCATAGGGCCACACCCCGGAGAAGGTGATTAACAATGAGCAGGAGAGTAGCAGGGAGTGAATACCGTTAAGCTTCTCCCCTGAGGGTATCACTGTAGATGAGGTGGTCTATCAGCCAGCAGGCTTGGGTGCTTTGAGCCTAACACCTGGCTGACCATGATTTAGAAACTCAATGCCAGCCTCTTCAAGGGCTGTCTGAACGGCCAAAACCTTGTCGGCAGCACTCGTGATATCTGCGGAACCTGTCCGCTCCATAAAGACCACCGTGTTAATGTTCACCCCAGCCAGCTTGGCAAGGTCCCCTTGTTTCATGTCAATGAGCGCTCTCGCTGCTTTGAGCTGGTTTCCTGTCTTGAGCATTGCCCCTCCAAAAGGCGCTAGTAAAAATTAATAGCCCAGCATTGACACGAAGCATTTAACATGGTGTTACTTTGCTAGTAAAAATTACTAGACAACGGACCCACGCACCATGAATATGAACATTTCCAGCCCTTCCGAGGGAACCCTTTCGCACGCCCTTATGCAACCCCATCCAAATGATTTGCCGGACCTATACGCGCTGATCTGTGATGGTGACTGCATGGAGCCCCTTTACCAAAGTGGTCAGCCGCTGCTGTTTTCACGCATTGAAGCTTGCAAGCCCGGTGATGTTGTTGCCATCTATAGGGACCCTAGGTCAGTAGCCCCCGGTGAGAACCCCGTACTTCTCAAGAGGCTGATATCAAGTCCCCCGGCCTGCTTCTTCAATAAAGCCAGAGACATCTACGGACGCCCTAAGGGAGCGCTTCAAGGCAAAGTCATTGCCCGTATGCTAAACCCTGACAAATCCCTGATCATCGGAACTGAGGACGTACTGGGAATACACAAGTGCCTTGGCGCATTGGGCCCACATGATGTGCTATCTGGGGTGGTCTGACCATGCCGCGCCTCATCCCCCTAACGCGTGCCGTGGGATACATTGAGCGGCATCTCCTTGAGGTCTTCATCACGCCGGACGGCCTTGTGATCAAAGACGAAGCGGGTTTCTTCACGGGCCCTAATGCCAACCCTACAGCGCTAGCTGATGATGACGCATGGTTTGAAGAGCTTCAGGCCTTCCCAATCGCAGCTAACAAAATGGTGGACATCACGGCCATTCGCTTTTGGCTGGAGGGCACCAAGGATGCTCACTGAGCTTACGAAGCTGTTCCCGCCATCGGTTGACCTCTTTACCCTGAGCCGGCTCCCAGCGGCGAACGGTTTGCCACAAGGCTGGGCCTTCAAGCTGCCTATCGGGGACCAGACAGTAACCGCCGAGCTTTACCCAATGCGACCAAGGGAGCTGGGAGCCTACTTCATACGCTTGTCAAAAGGCCGTCCTGTGGACGACTGGGAAGCAGCTGCTATCGATGTGCTGGGTGACCTCATGGCTTTCGCCTTGATGGAGATTGTTGACATCTTCGAGAGCCAAGCTGAAAGCATTGCCGCAATGGTGCACAGGGTCTGGACTGAGGGTGTTATTGACGCCTTGGTGCCACACCTCAGGACCACTTATAGAACTACGGCAGACCTAAAGGCACTGCGCTGGGTGACCATGAAGGACGGCAGTTAGCCGCCCTCAGGCCCATCGAAAAGCCTAGGCCCAATGTCACGGCGGCGGGCTACATCCTGTAGATGCTTCAAAGTGCTGAGCGCTTTGACAGGCGTGAGGTTATCAATATCCAGCTTCATGAGCATTGAGATGGCATGAGGCGGCTCTCCGTTTATTTCGGCATGAGCTGCCCGCAATGCTTCATGCGCTTCGGCTGGAGTAAGGTGTCTCCGTGGGCTGTGGTCACCGCTTACCCCCTTGGGATACAGGATGGCACGAACTTTTTTGAAGTCATCCCAAGTAACTGAGTTGGCGGGGAGTTCGGGCAAACTCTCTCTTTCCTGCCAAGGACGGCCTTCAGCTTTGCGCCTTGCTAGCCACCGTCTCAATCCAGCTTTGGGAGCGTTAATACTCCACCAAATTTCCATCATCTCGCCCTCAGGGAGAAAGATGGCATCGTACCACCGCTTTGGGTCTACACATGCCAGCCGATCAAGGAATGTAACAATAAGAAGCGCCCCCAGCCTTTCTGGTTGTGCTTTCAGTGTGACGCGACTAGGGCGGGGGTCATCATCAAACCCATATTGAGCTAGTAGAAGCTTACGTTGCGTTGTGAACATTCGAAGCTCAACAGCTTCACTGAACATAACCCTCAATGCTGGACCGCAAGCTGTGAGTTCTGCGTTCAATTGCTCCTTGGTTCGGACACGGTTTGCAAGGATTTCTGGTGGCCTATTGCTCTCATCATGGTGATATTGTTGAACAGCCTTCCCAACCTCAGCAAGTTCCATTTGGATAGCCTCAAGGACGGCAGCAGATGCAGGCTCAGACAGACCTTCAAGTGTCAGCATCAAACATCCTCGCTCATCGCTGTGGCATCCTGCTGGCACATCGGTAATTGCTGTCATGCACAAGGCAGTCACTCAGGGCATTCTCTAAGGCTCGCTGCCAGTTGGCCTCATGCTGTTCGATTAAGATGATGCTCAAGATAATTAAGGGGCCAAGCATCCAATTCACGAAGAAGCTATTGGGGTGCATTCGTGCTACCCTCCTCTACGATGTACCGGGGAAATGTGCTGATTGCATCAACTTTGGTCTTTAGCGATACGGAACCATAAGACCGGCCTACGGAGGCAGGGGCATGCCCGCAGATGGCATCAAGCACTTTCTCCTGAATGCCAGCCTCAAAGCCGATACTCTTGAAGGTGTGCCGCCAGCCGTGGTTAGGTGCTACATTGGGGCCAGGCATGTACTTTCGAGCAAAGCGCTGCACGAGTGTCTTGCGGGTATTCCAAACGGTTCTGAATGCCTCATCCTCACGCTTCAGCTTCAGGAACAGGTAGTCACTCTTCACGCTCTTCACGAAGTCCAAGAAGCCCATCTCAATGAGGTGAGCATGTATAGGGACCACCCGAACCTCCTTGGTCTTGATGGTAAAAGCCTCAGGGGACAGCGTGAAGGTCCAGACCCCATCACTGCCCTTCTTGATGTCCTGCTTGCGTAGCTGTACGATTTCCCCAATGCGAGCCCCTGTGTAAGCACAGAGCCAAGGCACCCAGCGCCTAAGCAGATTGTTGGCTTGAAGCTTTGGCTTCTTGGCGAGCTCAAGGGAAGCACTAAGCAGCCGCCTTACTTCTTCATCCGTGAAGGTCTTCTCACGAAGCTTGGTCTTGCGGGATAGCCTTAGGCTTACGTCATTGGCTGGATTGAACGTAAGCAGCCTCTGCTCCACACCCCATTTGAAGATCGTCTTGAGAGGCCCAAGGTCAACCGTCTTGAATGACTGGGGAGCCAACATCTTCAACTGGTGTTTGCCTATTGGTGTCGAAAGCCGGTGAGCCTTGTACTTCTGGATATCCTCATGGGTAATCCTGCGGGCATCATCGTGACCAACAAACTCCTTGAGCCGCACAAAGCACGCCAGGTAGGTGCGATAGGTGGTGGACACCTTGCCAGCAAGCTGAGCCTCAGACCACCAGCTTTCCACGAGGCCCTCAAGCGATACGGCTCCCTTGATGGGAATTGGCCTGATGGGGCCTTGTGCTGCCTCTGGAGGCTCCCAGCCGGGAAAGCGGAGAGCATACTCATCAGGTCGATAATCCCCCGATGCTAACCGTGCCCTTGCTTGCAAAGCCATCGGCAACACATTGGCTAGCTCAACGATTAGCCTTTTCTTGCACAACTCGGTGACTTGCCAGATGCCAAGCTCACCCAGCAGGGCACCGGAAATATCATCGAATAAGCTACGCTGTATCGCCTCCCCCTCTGCTGCATAAAGCTCCTGAAGGAAGTCTCGGATAACTAGGAGGCGTCTGCTCTCAGCTTGAAAATCTGCAATCGCACCATGAGGCAACAGGCCATCCAAGGGAGGGACGTAATGCGCAGGAGGGGTGTAATCTGGATCACGAGACCACGCCGCATAGAAGATGCCAGCAACACCCATTATTTGACGGTGTGTCAGCTCCACAATGAAGCCTGACCTCAATCGACAGAAGAAATCATCCACATCATCCCAGAGCTTAGAGCCAATACGCTGGGCCTCCTGCTTGCTCCTTGTTGCAAGGGTGAGCCTCACATCGTTCGTGCGTTCCCTAAATGTTAGCTTGACTGATGTGCCCTGCACGGTGAGGCTCAAGGTTCGGCCAACGATTACCTGCCGTACATCATTCGGAATACGCCTCACGAAGTAATAGACTGGGCCACGTTGAAAGACACCACGGACCAAGCCGCGTTTCCCGGTCACTGACCTTTCCTCCTCTTTGCTTTCACTGGAGGTTTCCAATCCGGCAGCGCAGTGACGGCAGTGGGGGCTGTGATCTCACCTATAGCGTCCGCGAGAGAGGGAAGCCCAAAGCCATCCCCGTACTCCCTGCCAACACCGCCACCTCCTACATGTCCCGTGAGTGCATCACTGACTTCTGCCGTTAGTTTGGCATTACGCCCTAAGCGCTTGAAGGTATGGCGGAATGAGTGAAACACCTTGCTGGGCTCTAGGATGCCTATAGTCACCCTCAGATATCTGTTGAACCACTTGGACCAAGCAGTAGACCGGTATTTAGGATCTGCGGAATATAGCTCAGGCCACATGCTGCTATTGCCTTTGGCTCCACCACTAAGCAATCCTTCACGATAGCGCAGCAAGCCTAGCCGCAAGAGTTCGCTATGAAGAGGAACCTGCCGACGAGAGCTCACAGTTTTTACTGAGCGGTCCCCATCGGTATCAATATCAATAATCCATATGCCTGTTTCCGGGTCCTTCTTGAGGTCTGACAGCCGAAGCTGCGCAATCTCATTGAGACGGGCCCCGGTGAGAAGTGAGATAAGCGGAAGCCAGTAAGCCGCCTCTCCCCGACCACCTAAAGGTCTAGACCCATCCCTGTAAACAGGGGACGTGAAGATGGCATTGAGGTCAGCTTCAGTGAAAGGCTTACGGCGGTTCGGGTCATTTCGCTTATCGACCACAATAGTAAGCTTGGAGAAGGGGTTGGAGAAACCACTGATGCGGTCCATGTAGCCGTCCCTCTCAGCTGAGCTAACGAGCGCAACCAGAAGAGTGAGATATTTGTTCACGGTGTTGGCATGGAGCAGCTCAGTGCCCTTGCCTTGGGTACTCTCCACGAGTTGGCGGAAAGACATCTTCCTCTGTGCACCCTTTAGGCGCGTGGGCATGGCGGCCAAGGCATTACGAAAGTCCCTCGCCTTCTCCTTTGTGATATCACCTAGATGAAGATCGCCATGCCATTGCTTGAAGAACCGCACCACTCGCTCCGTCTCACGGACACTGCTAACGGTTGGCCTCTTGCCGCCTTTGGCTGGGCTCCCGGCTTTCCATTGTGCAAAGGCTTCTGAAAGTTTTGGACCAGGTTCAACCGGCTGCTCTGGCGCTGGGGTCTTTATCGTACTCCCTAATTGCCTTTCTTTCGAAGCTTCATAACCTCGGACATAGCCGCGCAGCATCGCTAGGCCAGCCTCTTGGTAGAACTCTGATTGGGGGTCTATCGGCAGGCGATTGTCTGTGAGGTAGCCATGAAGCTCTGTCTGGATGATGGAAATATCATACCTGGCCAAGGCACTCCGATAGTCGCCAAGGTATAAGTCCAGCTCCTCCCCATGGACCTCCAAGTGCAGCTTCTCCATGCCAAAACCAGAGAAGCGGATGCGCTCCATGTCCGGCCACTGGCTACGCTCATCAGGAGATTGAAGTTGCTTGCGGAAGTCACCCTGCTTTCTTGTCTGCTCATCCTTCTCCAGCACCCAGCGGAAGGCCCAAGCTTCTATGGTGCTCACATCAGGCAGCGGCGGGGAGTATTGGGCAGCGGTATCCGGGTGCTTATCTAGTAGCATAAGCTTGGCGGTTTCGAACAACTCGGTTGCCCTTAAGGCCTCCGCAAGGTCCCTGCGTTTCGCCGTCCTTTGGTCGTTCGTCCCAAGTGAGATCACGAGCTCACGCTTGAAACATCCTGTGTCTGGGTTGATGAGTTCCGGCAACCTAAGCCTTACGTCCTCAGGCGCTGGCTTTCCGGCCAGCTCAATGGGTAGCCGCTTTCGGAATTGATAAATGCCTGAACCACGACGCCTTTGCATATAGGTCATTCCTGCCATGGAGTGTAACACCCTTGTGCGATACCAATGTGTAGCAGATGGCAATCGCTAAGGTCATGAAACCTTAGATGTTTTGGCAGTTCAATGCATTAGGAAAATCGTGGCGCACCCGACAGGATTCGAACCTGTGACCTTTGGAATCGGAATCCAACACTCTATCCAGCTGAGCTACGGGTGCATCCGTAAGGGCGCTGAATCACCCTGAACTATGTTGGTTCTTAGACTAGGTTGCGCTTCGCATCAATGCGGAAAATGCAGCGAGTTGCATCACTCCACCCTTCAGCATGTATCTAGCCGTCATAGAGCAGGTTGTCGCATGAAACTGGCTAAGCCCGTGACTTCGCCAACAAAACCGCCGACTGCGCTACGAAGCGCATCGTTACCAAAATCACAAAATCATCAGGACATTACTATCAGAAATAGAGCAATATCGTTTATTTTTCATTCGTTATTAAACTTGTTCTAATAAAGATAATTCTGTAATTAATTAATATCACTATCGAATCAGAGGAGTCGATGATGGATGGGAATCTCGCATATGTAACTTCAAAGAGTAAAAGCAAGTATGCAGCGTCCCCCGACAAGCCGTCCTATGGGGGGAGTGATGTCGATTATTCCATACTGTCGGAGGCAGTATTATACCGTTTGCGTCGCGCACAGCTCGCTGTAGTTCAGGACTTTAATGACAGCCTGGCATCGATCGGGCTGCGGCCCGCGGATTTCTCGGTCCTTATCGTCGTGGCCAATAACACTGATCTCAAGCAAAGCGACGTTGCCGAGGCACTCGGCATACAAAGAGCAAACTTCGTTGCAATCATTGACAATTTGGAAGCCAAGGGGCTGCTGGCCCGCAGAAAATCAGACACGGATCGCCGGGTACATTTTCTGGATATGACACCTGATGGCCGCGAAATGCTCAGCAATCTCTCCGAGATCTGGAAACATAATGAGGAAAAGCTCATCAGCCGCCTTGGAGGAGAAAAGGCGCGCAATCAGCTGATCAATCTTCTACGACGCATAAAAGACTAAGGCATCTGCCCTAAAGTCACATTACAAACGACACGACTACCGTAGCCGTGTCGTTTCCGTTAAGAGCGGACCTCAGCCCCACCTTCCTGTGAGGCCCTTCCCCGCTAACCTCATTACATGCCTTCATGCACAGCCCTTGTGCGGTATGGTTAGCAAAAGATGAATACAAAATCCCCTTATGCTGTTTCACCTGTCCGTTTGGGAACATTTGACCAACTTAACGACAGGAAACGACCCACTTTCTTGGCTAAATAACGGTAAAAACGCTCGATTATACGAATTGGCGTAACTTGCAGTTAACTAGACCAACCCTTTCGCGTTGCAGTTTTGTATTTAGAGAGGCAGTAATATAGTTCGAAACGGGCCAATAACCGTTTAAATCCAAAATGATTTTGTGGGGATGAACACCATGCATGCAAAAGGCCAAGGGAGAAACTGGCCGACGATTGCACTCGCGAGATTGCAAGTCGTTAAAGCAGGCATGGAAGAATCGGCCGATGACTTCATCGAACGTGCCACCCCCACACGTGACCGCACTGCCCGCCCCTATTACTCCACATCTGCAAACGGCCAAGTCATCGCCGAATGTCACGGCAATCCTGCCTTTGAGCAGACCATTGTCGAGGCCGATGAAATCCATGCTGACGGCATGTCGCTCGTGCTCTTCACCCGCTGGTTCTGCAAACAGCAATTGCCGGAACGTGTCGCCACAACGGATCTTGTTCATGCCGTTGCCAAACGGGCAGAGAAGACGGGAACGCGGTTTTATTTCCTTGGTGCGACGCCACAGGTCAATGACGCCGCAGTTGCCAAAATGAAAGAGCTTTATCCTGATCTGATCTTTGCGGGTGCCCGCAATGGCTATTTTACTGCCGATCAGGAAGACGCCGTCATTGAAGAAGTCGTCAAATCAGGCACCGACATATTGTGGGTCGGCTTTGGCATTCCGCTTGAGCAGCAATTTGTCAGCCGCAATATCGACAAGCTGAAAGGCGTCGCCGTCATCAAGACCTGTGGCGGCCTGTTCGACTTCCTTGCCGGACGCAACAAACGTGCGCCACAATGGATGCAGGATATGGGGCTGGAATGGCTTCACCGCATGCTGCAGGAACCCCGCCGTTTGGGCAAACGCTATCTACTGACCAATCCGCTGGCGATCTATGCCCTGCTACAGCACCGTTTTTTTCCCAAGCGCGCGGCAGCTGCCAAAAAACTGCCGCGAACGAAGACCCGGCAGAACCCGAAACCCTACCAGATGAGCCAGCCCAAATAAGGTCTGGCTCTTTTCATTTCTGGAAAGTGGCTGAGACCCTAAGATTTGAAGGGTGACAATTAGACCGGTTTGCAGGCGTTCCGGGCGTTCTTCAATGTTGCCGCATTTCCATGATTGATATAATTTTAATCAATAACTCGGTAAATGAATTTTCTAACGTCCATAGTGGGAAACGACAATGCTCACGACCATTTCGCTTGTTATTTATGTGATCGGCACCGCAATTTCGCTGACCATGACGTATCTGGAAGGTGTGAAGAAGGGCCGCGAATGGGATGTCATGCGCGTCATGGGTCTGGCACTTTGCTTTATCTGGCCAGCCCTGATTGTCGTCATGCTTGTGGTCATTAGTGCCTCAGGCCTCAAAATGAAGCTGGCAAGGCACTAACCAAAACCAACTATACCTTGGCAGCCCGCTTCGTCTCTACGAGGCCAAGCTCCTCCAGCGCCGCATCGACAGTCAGAATGCGGCAACCGGCAGCAACCGACCTTTGCACAAGCGATTGCAGACGCTCCTTTGGGCATCCGTAAAATGATGGATTGTCCGAGACGTCATGCGTGAAGAAAATCAGCCAGCCGGGATTTTCAATCGCCGAATTCAGCCAATAATCTGCAGTTTCCAGAAAATGCGGATCAGGACGAAGTTCGACCGCCAGCAGATGGTAGAGATCGGTATTCTCGCGATTGACGCCAGGCAAAATGCCGCGTGATGAACGGAAGCGTCGCTTCAGCATTGGCTGCGATGGCAAATAAGCCTTTCCAAACGGTACTGAGAAATTGCGTGGCGTCTGACGCTGGTCGAAACTTGAAAGCACTTCGCCATTGCGTGTCAGATCGTTATCCAACTCCTGCTTCGAAAAGCTAATCAGTTTGCGGTGAGAATATGTGTGGCAGGCAAGCTCATGCCCGCGCGCGGCAAGTTCTCTGCAGTCGGCAGTGGTTGCCATCTGCTCGCCATTGTCGACCGTATCGATAAAACTGGCAGAGATATAAAACGTACCCTTCCCGCCGGCATCTTCCAGGATCTGCGCACCAGCCCTGCTTGCCGTCTGCGGAATGTCGTCAAACGTAAAGGACACGATTGGTGTGCGGGTCTGCACATTCACACGCTTCGTTGGAATATGCCGGACAAGACGGTTGGAAATTCTCTCAAACAGCGTTCCCTTGCTAGACATGGGTTATGTGCCTTTCCGGATAACGTTGTTTCGAAGAACTTGAAGCAACATTTGCCTCACAGAGTTGGTCATGTGCCTGATGATGCATACAATAGATTGCAATCAACATTGACGACCAGATGGGACCAGTCCCAGTGAAAAAATTGCTTTCAAGGCAAGCTGAAAGCAGAGCGAAGATCCACATACGGGCAAACAGCCGGTTCAAATCCGGCGCTGCACCGTTCTGGATAGCCTTGGTAAGATCGCGTGCTGGCAGGATAACCAGCCAGATGCAGGTGAGAACGAAAGCCGGCAGACCGCCATTCAACAGACTTTCAATGTAACCGTTATGGGCGTGCGCCGCACCAACCGCCCATGTCTCATGAACTGCAAATTGGTCCAGCAAGGCGGTGGTGTTCCAGAAGGACTGGAACCCCTGCCCGAAAATCGGTGAATGGAAAAAGGTGACGAATGACAGTTCCCAGATATCCGTACGTCCGGTGAATGTCGCGTCGACGCCAAGGCTCTCAACCACATCGCGGATCGAGCTGGAGAAGGTAGAGCCCACCGCAAACAGGTTCAAAAGACCGATCAGGCCACCCACAACCAGCAGAACCTGCCGCGGGTGCCGTTCCAGCCACCAGGACAATATCAGCGTAACAGGCAAAAGCATGGCGGCTGTTTTACCATTGGTCTTCATCAAAAAGACGAAGGCCAGCAACGTGACGATCGTTCCCTTCCATTTGGACCAGGAACCGCGCAGGTAAAGTCCAAAAAACACCAGCATGATCATGGCTGGTGCAGCGGCATTTTTGTGGTTGAACACACCACGCCAGTCCCCGGCAAGCGCCGGTTCTGACAGGTCATAGGCTTGATGAATGGATCGTGCTGGCAGAAAGATGACACCGGCATAACAGACCAGCAGCAACACGCTGGACGCTATGGCCAGCAAACGCGCAAACTGCTGGCGATCAGACGGAAGTACCGCAATGATGCTGGTGATGAGGCACAAAAGGCCGGTAAAAACCAGGCGCTGGATGGCCGTGCCTGGCTGACTGCCCAGCACGGACGCAATCAACATCCAGCCAAACAACAAAAATATCGGCAAGCGCGGTTTCAGCAAAAGGCCAAGAAGCTGGTAGCGCATTGCAAACAGCAAAAGCACGCCGGTAATGGCAAGGCCAACAAGCTGGTTCAGCGCATTGGAACCACCAGAAGCAGTCGCAAGATTTTCAAATGGTCGAACGGAGATCCACAAGTACAGAAACACGGCTACGAACAAAAAACCGACAAGCCACCGCGGTCGCTCGGAGACGTCATCCGACATAGAAACATCATCCATGTCAGTTAAACGTGCCATAAGGTCCTGCTGTGGTGACGTTAATGTTCATAAAGCCGTTTTCAATTTACCTGATCTTGCTGACTACTGAGCTATCGACCTGAAATACAGAATCATTTTCTCAGAGATACGATACATAAGCCCCAGTAACCATAAAAACATGAAGCTCTTTAACTCTCTCTTACCGTCAGGCAGTTAAGGTCAGAAGTCAAAACTCAATTCGGGTCTGGCAGGGCGTTGTCGCGTGACTGAAGCCAGATATCCGGATGTGCGGCACAGACGCCGGAAAACAGGAGCAGGACGTGAATACGTCAAACTATAATTTCCGACGTTTGCTGCAAATGGCCCTGTCTTACTCGGCGTCCGGTGGTGCACTGCTGATGTCGAGCGCTGCCCAGCTTTTGACATTCGCCCTGCTCGCCCGCCATCTCGGCGTAGAACAGTTCGCACTGTTTGCCTCGATTACCGCCGTCACCAATCTTGGCGTGCAAATCTGCGGTATCGGCTCCAACGAAACACTGATCCGCCGTGTGGCGCAGGATCGCTCTTCCTATCCGATGATGCTGGGTCATGCCTACATTCTCAGCGCTGCATCCGGCGGCCTGCTGTTTCTGATTGGCATGATCACCATACCGGTGTTTTTCCCGACTTCTCCGCTGCTGGTCGATACGCTCATCACCGCCGCACTGATCTTGTTCACCAACCTCATTCTGTTGAAAGTGGTGTCGCTATCGACGCAGAGCTTTATCGCTCACTCCGAATTTGCCTCGGCAAACAAGCTGGAAGTGCTGTTTGCGATAACCCGGACCATTGCTGCGGTTGGCGCATGTCTGGTTTTCAATGTCACGACCGTGGAAGGCTGGGCACTGTGGAACTTTGCGGCTCACGCCATCACAGCCGTCATCTGCCTCAAGGCCACCAAAAGGCTGGGCGCGCCGCTGTTTACGATCGTGCGTGAAGAAATCCGTATCGGCATCCTGTTCTCGACCCAGTTTTTCTTCAAGGCTGTGCGCGGTAATGCCGACATCCTGATACTCGGCGCTTTGGCCAGTGCAGAAATTCTCGGCAGCTATTCGATTGCACGTCGTATTCTGGACAGCTCCTACCTTTCTGTAGAAGCGCTCAATCGCCTGATCTATCCGGGCTCCGCGTCGCTTGCCATGCAGGGCATGGGCAAGACCATTGAACGCGCCAAGGGTATTTTGAAAGCAGCACTTATTATCGCTATCGGCAGCGCCGGTGTCATCACCATTTTTGCGCCACTTCTGCCGCTGTTGTTCGGCCAGGAATATGTGTCCCTGCCAACCCTCACCCGGATCCTCTGCTGGGCGGTGCTGCCTATGGCGGTCGCAGCCACGGCGCTCGAGGCATTGGGGGCTTCGGGACACCAGAATATCCGCGCAAAAATCTGGAACAGCGGCAACCTCATCGGTTCGCTGCTGGTGGCGCTGACCACCTGGGCCTTCGGCATTTATGGAACGCTTGGCAGCTATTTCATCGTCGAAATCGGCATTGCCTTGGCCGTATGGATGGCTCTGCTCAGCCTGCGCAATTCTCCTTCGCCTGCACAGGCAAGCGCCTGAACCGGCTTATGATTGCGGTTTTGCCTTATAGGGCGACAGCGTAATACCGATGCTGGCAAGAACACGGCCGACCGAAAGCAAAACCGGGTGTGTGGCAACCAGCGGCTGGCCGGTTTTTGCAAACACCGAGACGGCACGCACGAGCGACAGTCCAAGGCTTATGACATTCTTGGCCTGCAACAGCACCGCTCCCTGCAGGCCGGGCCTGCGGGCACGATCAATCGAATAGTTGATGATGCCGGTACGCAGTGAGCGTGTCATGATCCATTTGGGTTCCATACGCTCAACCGGCACGAACTCGGTGATGATGGCTTCCGCACTCCAGCCAAAACGCAAGCCGGAGCGTTTGCTGCGTGTGAAGAAATCCATGTCGCCGCCACCGAGAAAGTTGAACTGTACGTCAAATTGCGGCTTTTCCAGTCTCTCGAAAACCCGTTTGGACAGCAGGCAATTTCCAGAGCCGTGGATCATATCGACAGGGCCGGTTTTTGCCTCGATCGAACCAAATAGCGGATGTAGCTCCACCCCCTTGGAAGCGGGCTTGTCAAAGGCGCGTATGACTGGACCGCCGACAATGTCGACACCAAGCGTTTCAGCCGTGCGCACCATATTGGCGAGCCAAATGGGCGATGCGATCTCGTCATCATCGATCATCAAAAAGTAAGATGCAGAGGGATAAAGGCTGCGCGCTTTGGCAAAGGCCGAGTTGATGGCGTAACAATTGCCCTGCTGCGGTTCAACAAATGCCTGCCCCAACATGCCTGTATCAGCAAGAAAGCTTTGCGTGACCGCCAGAGCCTCTTGACCGACGCCATCATTGTCAATGACCACGATGGCAAAGGAAAAATCGACCTGTTGTGTGGCGAGCGACGCCAGCGTCTTTTTCAAACCGTCCGGCCGGCGAAAACTTGGAATACAGACAACGGCGTGAGGAGCCTGAGTGGTCATAAAATCTAACTCCTACAGTCCAGCGAGCGCAGCAGCCGAAAACAGCAATGCGCGCTTGGCCTGTCTTGGCCGGTGAATTAAAGTATCGCTTAATGCCATGAATGCTTTCCCATATCGGTGCGCACGTATGTCTTGGGCAATCGTATAAGCATTCATATGCCCTTCCGCCTTCTGCCGCAGGGCTTTTACCCGCTCGGACGGCAGATCTGCCAGAATGGACGGGTCATTAAAAATCGCGTCAATGACAGGAATACAATCGGCAAACTCCAGCGTCTTGGACATCATCACGCTTGAGGTGTGGACACGGTAATCGAGCACATGCGCGCCTTCGACATATCGGAACGGTCCTCTGGCCGCCAGCAGACACCAGCCATGCCAGTCTTCGCCGTAGCGCAAGGTTTCGTCAAAGCCGCCAACCGCACGAAACACTGCCGTCTTGACCAGCATGATGCCGCCATTGACAATAAAATTGCCGCTGACCAGATTTTCCAGAATGTGACCTGAAGGCTTGCTGCGTTTGCGGATCAGATTGCGCCTGCCGATTTTTTCGCCCTGCTCATTTATCCGCTCATAGTCGCCATAGATGGCAACGTCGTCAGCGCAGTCTGCACCTGCAAGCAAGGTGGCAAAAGCTCCCTCACGCAACCGGTCATCGGCATCGAGAAACAGTGTCCATTCACCCGAGGCTTTTGAAAGACCGAAATTGCGAACCGCCGACACGCCCTTTCGCCCGTAAGGTCTGGTCAGCAACGTGACGCGCGGGTCTGTAATTGCCTTAACAACTGCAGCCGTTCCATCCGTCGAACCATCGTCGACTACGATCACTTGCCCGGCCAGCGGACCTTGCGCCAGCACGCTGTTGATGGCTTCGCCGATAAAGGCTTCACCATTGCGAACAGGAATGACGACGGACACGGACATGGGTGATTTCTGGCCAAATAATAAAACTGGCGGCAGCATGCGCAGAGGGAAGTTACTACGGCATTAAATGAAAAACTGCCGATATATCATGCCAAACAGGGCGTTAACTTCATTTCACAAGAAAACCCTCCGGTAAACAATAGTCTGTTATTATCCGTCCCATCAAAAGACAAAGCGGAGCAGGTGCCGAGAATGTTTGGCAGAAGAGATTTTTTGCGCACAGCAACAGCAGCAGGTCTGTCACTGACAGCAGCTGGTTCATCTTTCGCCAAATCGACCAAGACCGACAGTAAACTTATCCCCTATGGCGCTGCGGTCTATCTGCCGGACATGCAGGCGGATTCTCGGGTTGGCGAAGCCGTCCTGCAATATTGCTCGCGCATCACGCCCGTCAATGAAATGAAGTGGGACGCCATGCGTCCCTCCCCTGACGCATATGATTTTACCGCGGTGGATGCGATTGCCGACTTCGCCCGCCAGAACAAGCTGACCATGCATGGACACCCGCTGGTGTGGTATGCAGCGCTGCCAAGCTGGATATCGTCAGTCAGTGGTGCAGCCGCCGTTGAAAAGCTGATGGAAGATCATATCAACACTACTGTCGCCCGTTATAAGGACGTGACGCGAAGCTGGGATGTTGTGAACGAACCAATCCCCGACGCCGCAGATGGCCCAAAAGCCCGTCGTGATGGCTTCTGGTTCGAGAACCTTGGCAACGACCATATCGCCAAGGCGTTTCGTTATGCCCATGCGGCAGACCCAACAGCACAACTTGTCCTCAACGAATACGACATTGAATTTTCGATCCGCAACTCACCCAATAAGCGCGCGGCCTTCCGCGATCTCGTACTGGAACTGCTGGATCAGGACGTACCGATCCATGCCATCGGTTTGCAGGGTCATCTGCGTGGCGGCTGGCCAATTGCCAAACAGGAACTGGCCGCCTTTGTCAGCGAAATGCGCGGACATGGCCTTAAGGTTCTGGTGACCGAGCTTGATGTGATGGACCATGAACTGCCGGAACCAGCAGAGGAACGCGACGCAATTATTTCAGCACAGGTCAAGGACTTCCTCGAGGCCGCATCGGAAGGCGGCCCTCTCGATTCCATCACCACCTGGGGCATTTCCGACCAGTACAGCTGGATACGTTGGGCCTATCCGCGCAAGGATGGCACGGTCAATCGACCATTGCCGCTGGACTGGAGTTTCCAGCCGAAATCCATGTTGTCCGTTATCAACGAATTCCGTAATCGCGGTGCATAATCCATGAGTGCTGATCTGCCGCCCGTCCAAACTGCCCTTCAAATCAATATGCATCCATTTGATGCGCAGCATGTCATCCACACATTGCCGCATCAGATCCGGGTATGGGAAAATCAGGTCGACCGCATTTTGCTGACGGTTGATACCGGACAGGTCAATGCTGGCCGCTACAAGGGACAGGGCTTTGACGCGGCCAAGGCACGGTTATTTGCATTTCTGGAAAGCCTGAGGATCAAGCATCCCAAACTGCATATCGACACTGTCGACTATGGCACAGAAGCACACCGAAAACTCGGGCAACTGTTCTTTTCCAGGGCTCCGCATTATCCCGATAAGGCATTCGATGGCGGCCCTTTCTATGTGTATTTTTATGGGCTCATGCGCGCCAACGCCCGTTACGTGCTGCACATGGACAGCGACATGCTGTTTGGCGGCGCCAGCCAAACATGGATAAGCGAAGCCATCGCCCAGCTTGAAGCACAACCAAACGTATTGGTCGTGTGCCCCTTCTCCGGCCCACCGAAAGATGGTGGCGACATGAGCCTTTCACTGCATGTTGGGATGCCCGGGGTAAAGCACATTCTTCGTGCAGAAAAACTGCAGCTGGACAGTCCCGCCTGGCGTTTCCCGACTGTCAGCACGCGCATTTTCATGATCGACATGCAACGGTTTGCTGACCGCATCGGCTCGCTGGACCTGCTGCGCCCCGACCTCAAGCGCCGCATACGCTCCTATGCCTTTAACCAGAAGCCGATTTCCATGCCGGCAGAAGAAGCCCTGAGCACCAATATGATTGCCAGGGATCTCTATCGGTTGGACTATATGGGAACCGGCCAGGGTATGTACTCACTGCACCCACCCTATCGCTCGCCGCAGTTTTACGCGGCCTTGCCATCACTGATCAAACGCATTGAAGCGGGCGATATCCCGGAAAGCCAGCGCGGAGATTTCGACATCAATTCGTCGATGGTCGACTGGAGTTCGGCAATTGCCGCCAAAAGCCGTTCCAAACGCTATCTCAAGGCGCTCAAGCACCTGATCTCCGCCAATATGGAACGATTTTCGCGAAAATAATCAGGCGCGCGTGGCAGAAGCTGGGGCAAATCCGTAACTGCCGCGCAGATAACGCCACGCACCAAACGTCAATGCCAGGCCAATTCCGAGGAACAGTCCGGCAAAACCACCCAAGATTATCAGCGTCATTTTACCGGGAGGCCAGCTGCGGAAGTTTGGCGCAACCGCACGGGAAATAACCCGGACGTTGGTGGAGTTGATGGCCTGCTGTTCGGCAATCTGGCGCGATCGCGTCAGATAGGTTTCATAAATTGCAGCAACGGTTCTTGCATCGCGTTCAAGATCACGCAGTTTCACCTGCGCATCATTGTCGGTAAACACATTGGCACGTTCGGCAACAGCCTTCTGGCGCAATGCATCCAGTGAAGACCGTGATTCAGCAACGCTGGTTTTGACGGTTTCGAGAATACGCTGCGCTTCCTGCGTAAACCCCTGTTCCAGCATCGCCTTTTCTGCATTCGCAGTCGCAATGCGTGGATGGCGGCTGCCATAGGTCATGGTCATCGCGCCGATCTGCTGCTGTAAGATGCTGTATTGCTCGCGGATCGTGTTCATCGTCTCGCTGTCAAAAATGGCAGAACTCGCCACACGCTGTTGCGAAATGGCCTGCTCCATCTGCTTCAGTCGCGATTCTTCCTGAATAAGCCGCTGTTGCGCAGAAAGTACCTGTGCATTCAGTTCACCAGACAACTGGTTACTGACCAGTTCACCATTATTGACCTGCAAGCCGTTCTGCCGCTTGAACTCCTCGACCTTCTTTTCCGCTTCCGTCACATTGACGCGCAATTCCTCAAGGCGGGTGTTCAGGTCATCGGCGACACGACGACTGCCTTCAGACGTTGTCTGGAACAGTTCATTCTCAAACGCATTGATGATGGCGTTGGAAAGCGTCACCGACTTTTCGGGGTTTGCTGACCAGACAGCCACCGTCACGACAAACGAACGTGGGTCGCGTTCGGCGACCACCCGGTCGCCCAATGCACGCAATGCTCCAATGCTGTTGTCGCCTTCTTCCGGCGGACGGGACAGCAACATTTTGAAGCGTTCAATCGGGGTAGGGTTGATAAATTCCGGGTCTTTGTCCAGCTTGAGTTCGCTCACAACCTGCGACAGCACGTTGCGGGATGTCAGGGTTCGCAGCTTGCTTTCGACTTCAAGGATTTGTGTATCGCGCTGCGGGCTGACCGAAAACACACCATCATTGATCACGTTGAGGTTGGATGGGTTAACGATGATATCGGTGTAGGCGGTGTAACGCTGTGGTGTCATTGCCGAATAGGCAAGCGCTGCACCAACACAAGCGATGATCGCCAGAATGATCCATATGATGCCGTCCCGCAGCCACGACAGAATATCACCGATACCAATGCGATCGATGAAGTTGATGCCGGGGAAATAACCGGCAAATGCAGATTGTTGCGGACGGATAACGTAAGGTTGTTGCGGCTCCGGCCTTAGTGCGGACCGTTCAGATTCCGTATATGACGGCTTATCGGATTCGACATTCAGATAGGCGTCAAGCAGCGATCCCTGCGGCCGCGGAGCTTCTTCCATGGGCGAGTGAGCCTGTTTGTCTTTCGCTTTTCCAAGCTTGTACATCCGCTCTTCCAACACACTCCATGATCAACACTCAGCCGTCCCACAAATGGACAGGCAAAGCTTACGCACCAACGATTTGGCAAAATTGCGCAAAACCGCACACGTCATTTCTAGGTCATCATCATGAATATTGAGTTACTTTAGTTAAAACTTGAAAGGCTGGCTTTTAGCAACGACCAAACATTTTGTTGCTCTTGCAAAGCAGATGGGCCAGAAAATGTGGTAATGTGCGCCAACATGGATGCTGGAACCTAACCGGGTTTAATTCATTTAAAAATCTGGACAAAATTCAATTTAGCTGCGTCGCAGCGCAAATGTGGAACGAGGGATTATGAGCCTGAAATTCGGAACGAGTGGTCTTCGCGGCCTCTCAGTCGACCTCGAAGGCAGCGCTTCTGCCGTTTACGCAACTGCCTTTGCAAAACACCTGATTGCTGCTGGTCTTGCCAAGACAGGGTCACCCATATTGATCGGGCGCGACTTTCGTGCGTCCAGCCCTTCCATCGCAGAAACCTGCATTGGCGCGTTGACGCGCGCGGGTTTCAAGCCGATTGACTGCGGCACAGTGCCGACCCCGGCTTTGGCGCTTCACGCCATGTCGCTTGATGCGCCAGCCTTGATGATCACAGGCTCCCATATTCCGGCTGACCGTAACGGCATCAAATTTTATCGCCCGGATGGCGAGATCGACAAGCAGGATGAGACCGCTATTGCTGCGCAAGCCGAAAAGGTGGAGCAGGAACTCCGCGATCTGACGCCCGGAACGGCAGAAGACCAATCGGCCAAGACGGCAAAGCTGTTCTATGACCGCAACATCGCTCTGCTCCCTGAAAACGCGCTCGCAGGTCTGAAGATCGGCGTCTATCAGCACAGCACGGTCGCTCGGGATTTGTTTGTCGACGTTCTCAGCCATTATGGTGCCGACGTAGTAGCTCTCGGACGCTCTGAGACATTCATTCCCGTCGACACGGAAGCAGTTTCTGACGAGACGTTAAAACTCCTGAAAAAATGGGCTTACCAGCAAACGCTCGATGCCATTGTTTCCGCCGACGGTGATGGCGACCGCCCTCTGCTCGCCGATGAAAACGGCACGCCTTTGCGTGGCGACCTGATTGGCCTCATCACTGCTGGTTTCCTCGGTGCCAAAGCTGTCGTCACCCCGGTCACGTCCAACTCCGGTATCGAAGCGAGCGGTGACTTCGATGTTGTCCGCACCAAGGTGGGCTCGCCCTTCGTCATTGCAGGCATGAACGACGCACTAGCGGCGGGCAAGGATGCAGTCATGGGCTTTGAAGCCAATGGCGGCCTGCTGACGGCCTCGACGTTCACCATCAACGGATACAGCCTTTCACCGCTGCCAACCCGTGACAGTTTCCTGCCGATCCTCGCCGTTCTGTCGCTTGCCGCTGAGCGCAAACAAACACTCTCGGCACTGGCAGAAACATATAATCTGCCCGTTGCAGCAGCCGATAGGCTGGAGAATTTTGCCCAGGAAAAAAGTGCTGCCCTAATGGCGCATTTGCGTGCCTCCGGGGACAATCTGGCTGGTTTTCTTGCATCAGTCGGCAAGGTACAGTCCACCAGTGACATAGATGGACTTCGTGTTACCCTGACCGACGGAAGCACCATTCACTTCCGCCCATCCGGAAACGCGCCAGAGATGCGCTGCTACGTGGAAGCCGCCAACGAGCAGGACGCTGAAACGCTGTTGAAAAAGGGCTTGAACCTCATCCGTAATTTCGGCTGAGGTCACCCTGCGAAATTGCCGCATCCCCTGTTTCACTGTTGCGCTTGCGTTTTGTTAGCGCAATAAGTGCGGCAACCAACAAGGGATGACGGTCTTGAGCGATGAAACCATCACGCTGTATCAGGCGATTGGCGGCGACGAGACCGTCCGCGCGCTGACGAAACGGTTTTACGAATTGATGGATACCATGCCGGAAGCGGCCCGCTGCCGTGCCATCCATCCACCTGATTTGTCCAAAAGTGAAAGCAAGTTTTACGACTACCTGACCGGCTATCTTGGCGGACCACCGGTCTATGTCGAAAAATATGGCCACCCGATGCTGCGCCGTCGCCATTTCGTGGCACCGATTGGTCCGGCCGAACGGGATGAGTGGCTGCTGTGCTTCCGGCTTGCTATGGAAGAGACCATCGCTAACTCCAAATTGCGCGACATCATCTGGCGGCCGGTCGAACAGCTCGCTCTGCATATGCAAAATCAGGAAGAAAATCCATCATGACCGCACATGACCGGTTGCGCCCCGTGGCACTTTTCCTCGGTGGTATTCTTGGTGCTGCCGGTGTCGCCTTGGCGGCAGCGGCCACCCATACCGGCGAAACCTATATGCTGGGCAATGCGTCAGCGATGAGCCTTGCTCATGCGCCTGTCCTCGTTGCACTGTTCATCGGATGGAATACTGTCAGAACAGCAATGCCCGCCAGCCTTTTATTGGGCCTGGGAACGCTGATCTTCGTTGGCGATCTAGTATCACGCCACTTCTCAGGAAGCAGCCTTTTCCCGATGGCGGCGCCATCAGGGGGCCTTGGCATGATCGGTGGATGGCTGGTTCTCGCCGCGGGTGCTTTCTTCAAGGTCAGAACCTGAGCCAGGAAAGCACTCCGATATTGCAAGAGTAACGTTCTACCGCTTGTACCAGCGAAACTTCAGAATATTACCGCCATTTTCCGCATCCGCGCCGAGATCGGCCGGAATGTCACCGCCGGGATGGCGTGCCCTCAAATAGGGAAAGAGCAATATGTTGGTCTTTTCCCGTGCGGCGCGGGAGCGTCTCTCACGCTCGCCGATAATTTCATGCATATCAGGTAGAAACCCTTCGCCATTGCTGGCTGCGATCTTGTGCAGATCGGCAAGGTCGTCGTTCAAAGATAATGAACTGTCACTGTGCTCTTCGCTCATTGCTGGTATTCCGCTCATTCATCGTCTGCAGCGCCCGCTCCAGACTGGATTTGCTACCGTTGCGCAGCGGAATAAACGTCTTGCCGAATTTCTTGCAGCCCGACTTCACCCGCAGACACGCATCATGACTAATACAGTCGATGGGGCAGAAAACGCAGTCGACAGAGTGAAGCAGTGTATCGATACGCGAGACGGCCTCACGTAACCCGCCATCGTGATGGATCAGTTCAGCATCGAAGTTGCTGGCAATCTGGCGAAGATGTGCAACCTGGCAGTCGCGGCCGCCAACATAAAGAAAGCTTTTCGGGCCGGCAGCGACCTGTTCATTGGCGGAAACTACAGATTGAGACTGACTTGCAGCAGACTTGCCACCACGTTCAGCTTTCTTCTTGTCTTTCCGCGCCATGCCTCACCTTTATGTTGTTTAACACACCCTGAATCGTCGGGGTTGCCGGCACCATAATAAAGGTGAGTTTTCGAGTAAAGTATAAAGTTGATGATTTACGTCATGATTTTTCACCTGACGCATTTTTCAACCGTAAATATATATCGTATCACGCGCTCAATGGCTTGATGTTGAGGCCGCCGACGAACAACTGTTCGAGATAACGCGCCGCATCTTCAAAGCGCCCCTCCCCGTCATTTTCCTTGCCGAGCACGGCACGCACCTGCACGTCAAAGTCGGCATAATGCTGGGTTGTCGACCATATCGAGAAAATCAGGTGGTAAGGATCACACTTGGTCATCAGCCCCGCCTTGATCCACACACGAATGACCTCGGCCTTTTCATCGACCAGTTCTTTCAGCGGGCCCTTCAATTCATCTTCAATATGCGGTGCGCCTTGCAGGATTTCATTGGCAAACAGTCGGCTTTCACGCGGAAAGTCCCGTGCCATTTCCAACTTGCGACGAATATAAGACCGGATTTCCGTTTCAGGATTACCGTCCGCATTAAACGCCCGCAGCGGATCCAGCCATGTGTCGAGCACCCTTTCGATCAGGCCGCGATGCATCGCTTCCTTGGTGCGAAAATAATAGAGCAGATTGGGTTTGGACATTCCCGCCACTTCGGCAATCTGGTCTATTGTGGTGCCGCGGAAACCATGAACGGAAAATACATCCAGTGCCGCTTCCAGAATTGCTTCCTGTTTCTCTTCCTGAATACGGGTGCGTTTTTGGGTTTTTGCGGCACGTGGAATGGCCATGGGCTTCCTGTTTCTTTTAAATGCAATTGCCAACCAGCAATGACTAGAAAATTGGCATGGTCTATAGTTTAGGCATTATTTGCGGATTTTACCATTGAAATTCACGACGCAGGGTAAATCAGCAGATCGAAAATTCACAATGTTTACCAAGCGGTCAATTTATCAAACATCGCTGGCAACGGGCAATCCGCGAAAAAGAATTGTGAAAAATCAGGAATGGCATGCCCCTTGCGTCAGTAATATCAAACAGGTGAGGAAAAGATAAGAATGGTGGCAGCACCGGGACAAAATATGCGGATCAATGCCGACAGGCTTTGGGATGCATTGGAAGACATGGCGAAGATCGGCCCTGGCATTGCTGGCGGCAACAATCGCCAGACATTGACGGATGAAGATGGCGAAGGTCGCCACCTGTTTAAATCATGGTGCGAAGCTGCCGGCATGACGGTTGGCGTCGACCAGATGGGCAGCATGTTTGCCACCCGCCCCGGCTCCGATCCGGATGCCCTGCCGGTCTATATCGGCAGTCACCTCGACACCCAGCCGACAGGTGGCAAATATGACGGTGTTCTCGGCGTATTGGCGGGGCTTGAGGTTGTGCGCAGCCTCAATGATCTGAACATCAGAACCAAACATCCGGTTGTTGTTACCAACTGGGCCAATGAGGAAGGCGCGCGCTTCGCCCCAGCCATGCTGGCGTCAGGCGTATTTGCTGGCGTGCATTCGCTTGACTACGCCTATGGTCGAAAGGACCCGGACGGTAAAACCTACGGCGATGAGCTGAAACGTATCGGCTGGCTTGGCGAGGAAGAGGTCGGTGCACGCAAGATGCACGCCTATTTCGAATACCACATTGAACAGGGACCCATTCTGGAGGCCGAAAACCGGCAGATTGGCGTGGTCACCCACGGCCAAGGCCTGTGGTGGCTGGAAGTGACGTTGACAGGCAAAGAAGCCCACACCGGCTCGACGCCGATGGATATGCGCGTCAATGCCGGGCTGGCAATGGGACGCATTCTGGAAATGGTTCAGGGCGTTGCAATGGACCATCAACCCGGTGCAGTCGGCGGGGTTGGCCAGGTCTTTTTCTCCCCGAACTCCCGTAACGTCCTGCCAGGCAAAGTCGTATTTACCATCGACATCCGCACACCGGATCAGGCAAAACTTGACAGCATGCGCGCGCATATCGAAGCCGCAGCACCAAAAATCGCCGCCGATCTTGGCGTTGGTTGCTCTATCGAGGCCATTGGCCACTTCGACCCTGTAACCTTTGACCCAACTCTGGTGAACTGCGTGCGTAATGCGGCGGAACACCTCGGCTACAGCCACATGGATATCATTTCCGGCGCCGGTCACGACGCCTGCTGGACCGCCAAAGTCGCGCCAACCACCATGATCATGTGCCCCTGCGTTGATGGGCTGTCCCACAATGAAGCCGAAGCCATCTCGAAAGAATGGGCTGCGGCCGGTGCGGATGTCCTGCTGCATGCAGTGTTAGAAACAGCGGAGATTGCAGAATGACCACAGTCATCAAGGGTGGCACCATCGTCACAGCCGATCTCAGCTACCGGTCCGATGTGAAGATCGACGACGGCAAGATTATTGAAATCGGCACCGACCTCTCCGGCGACGTGGTGCTGGACGCCTCCGATTGCTACGTGATGCCGGGCGGTATCGACCCGCATGTCCATCTCGAAATGCCCTTCATGGGCACCTATTCGGCGGATGATTTTGAAAGCGGCACAAGAGCGGCTCTGGCAGGCGGCACCACCATGGTGGTCGATTTTTGCCTGCCTGAACCCGGCCAGTCACTGTTGGATGCTTTGCAGCGCTGGGACAACAAGACGACCCGCGCCAATTGCGATTATTCCTTCCACATGGCGATTACCTGGTGGGGCGAACAGGTCTTCAACGAAATGAAGACCATCGTTCAGGACAAGGGCATCAACAGCTTCAAACACTTCATGGCCTACAAAGGCGCATTGATGGTCAATGATGACGAGATGTTTGCCTCCTTCCAGCGATGCGCTGAACTGGGCGCCCTGCCCTTCGTCCATGCTGAAAACGGCGACATCGTTGCCCAGATGCAGGAAAAATTGATTGCCGAAGGCAATTCCGGACCGGAAGCCCATGCCTATTCCCGACCGCCCGAGGTTGAAGGTGAGGCCACCAACCGCGCCATCGTCATCGCGGACATGGCAGGTTCGCCTGTCTATATCGTGCACACCTCCTGTGAACAAAGCCATGAAGCGATCCGGCGCGCGCGCCAGAAGGGGATGCGTGCCTACGGTGAACCGCTGATCCAGCACTTGGTTCTGGATGAAAGCGAATATTTCGACAAGGACTGGGATCATGCCGCCCGTCGCGTCATGTCACCACCATTCCGAAACAAACAACATCAGGATAGCCTGTGGGCTGGCCTGTCCAGCGGCTCACTGTCGTGTGTTGCGACCGACCACTGCGCCTTCACGACAGAGCAGAAACGCAATGGCATAGGTGATTTTCGCAAGATACCAAACGGCACCGGCGGCCTTGAAGACCGCATGCCACTTTTATGGACCCACGGCGTAACGACTGGACGCCTGACCATGAATGAATTTGTGGCAGTGACCTCCACCAATATCGCCAAGATCCTCAACATCTACCCGCGCAAGGGCGCTATTCTGGTTGGCGCCGATGCCGATATCGTTGTCTGGGACCCCAAACGGGAAAAGACCATCTCGGCTGCTCAACAACAATCCGCCATCGACTACAATGTGTTCGAGGGCCGGAAGGTCAAAGGCCTGCCCCGCTTCACCCTGACAAGAGGTGTTGTTTCTATTGAAGAAAACACCATCAAGAACCGTGAGGGACATGGCAAATTTATCGCCCGCGATCCGTTCACAGCAACGGGCAAGGCGCTCTCGACATGGAAAGAACTGACCGCACCACGCAAGGTGGAACGATCAGGCATTCCGGCAAGTGGAGTGTAACATGAGCGACGATACAACACGCGAAATCATTATCTCCGCTGCAATTCTTCTCAACGAAAAGCAGGAAATGCTCGTGGTGCGCAAACGCGGCACCGGCCAGTTCATGCAGCCCGGCGGCAAGATCGACGCCGGCGAAACGCCCGGTCAGGCGCTGTGCCGCGAACTGTCAGAGGAGATTTCTCTCGATCTCGACGAAAGCGCCTTCTCCTATCAGGGCGTCTACCGGGAAATGGCAGCCAACGAACCGGGCGCCACCGTTGTTGCCCATGCCTTTGTCGCCATGCTCAACCAAGACGTCACCCCGCAGGCAGAAATCGAAGATGTCCGCTGGCTTCCCATTCACGGGCAAAGCCCGCTGCCTCTAGCGAAACTGACAGAGTTCCACATGTTGCCGCTCGCCAGAAAGGCGCTTGGCAGCAACACACCGTATTAAGCAGGACAGTCCGCAAACACGTCAAAACGCAAATTTCACAACAGGTTGGATCAGTCATGGCCAGAATTCTGATGTTGATTGCATTGCCTTTATTGTCTGCCACCACAGCCATGAGCGCCACCTTCCTGGATGGCGCTTATGGAGAAAAGGAAGGCTGCCGCTATTCCAAAACCGGGGAATCCAGCGGAGCCGATATCTTCTTCCTGCTGAATGACGACGGCATCACCACCTCGACCGCCTATTGCGCGTTTTCAGGCACAGCCGAGAAGACCTCGTCCGGTTTCCGCATTGAAACCCAATGCGAAAGCGAAGGGGAACAGGGCGACAAGGAAATGGTCGATCTGACCAAAAGCACCAAGGGTTACACGATCCGTTTCAAGGATGGCACAAGCTGGGGACCGCTTCCGAAATGCCGATGACAGTACCTTCTTCATACTCCGTTGTTTCCGCCCAAAACCTCGGCCTCACCTTTGAAACGGGTGATGGTCCGGTGCACGCTCTCTCCAACGTCAATCTGGAGGTCAAGAAAGGAGATTTTGTCTCCTTCATTGGCCCATCCGGTTGTGGCAAGACGACATTTTTGCGAGTGATCGCCGATCTGGAAAAACACACCTCTGGCGATATCACCGTCAATGGCACGACACCGGAAAATGCCCGCAAGGATCGCTCCTACGGCTATGTATTTCAGGCCGCCGCCCTTTACCCCTGGCGCAGCATCGAAAAAAACATTGCCTTGCCGCTGGAAATCATGGGCTACACCAAGGCCGAGCAGCAGAGCCGCATTGAGCGCACGCTGAACCTCGTCAACCTCAATGGCTTTGGCAAAAAATATCCATGGCAGCTTTCCGGCGGCATGCAGCAACGCGCATCGATCGCCCGCGCATTGGCCTTCGACGCAGACCTTCTGCTGATGGACGAACCATTTGGCGCGTTGGATGAAATCGTACGCGACCACCTCAACGAACAGCTTTTGAAGCTTTGGGACAGGACAGGCAAAACCATCTGCTTCGTCACCCACTCCATTCCGGAAGCGGTCTACCTCTCCACCAAGATCGTTGTCATGTCACCGCGCCCCGGCCGCGTAACCGACGTCATTGAATCAACTCTTCCACGCGAACGGCCACTCGATATTCGCGAGAGCCCGGAATTCCTGGAAATCGCCCACCGGGTCCGCGAAGGTCTGAAAGCGGGGCACAGCTATGAGGAGTAGTCTATTTTCCGCCTTGTTTCTCGCCAGCCCTCCCGCCTCCAAGGAATTCTCATCACACCCCTCTTCCCCACATTTATCCTCACCTCGCAACACGTCGAGGGCTGAGGCAGAAGTAGAGATCAAGACAGGGATGATGCCACAAACAGGGGGCCGGTCATGACCCTCTTCCGTGATCGCATCCTGCCCGTCCTTACCGTTGTTCTCGCCATCCTTGTCATCTGGCACCTGTTTGTCGTCTATCTGAACGCGCCATTCGTGCGTGATCAGGCGGCACGCGCCGGTCAGGACATCGGCTTCTGGCAAGTGCTGCCACAAACCTTTGCGCAGGAGCGGCCGGTACTGCCCGCCCCGCATCAGATCATCGCCGAACTTTGGGACACCACCGTCAACAAGGCGATCACCTCAAAACGCAGCCTCGTCTATCACGCCGGCATTACACTCTCTGCCACGCTGCTCGGCTTTGGTATCGGCACCGTGCTTGGTGTTATTCTGGCCATCGCCATCGTGCATAACCGCGCGCTGGATCGCTCACTGATGCCGTGGGTCATTGCCAGCCAGACCATTCCGATCCTCGCAATCGCCCCGATGGTCATCGTGGTCCTCAACTCCATCAACATCTCGGGCCTGTTGCCCAAGGCACTGATCTCCACCTATCTCAGCTTTTTCCCGATTGTTGTTGGCATGGTCAAAGGACTGCGCAGTCCCGAAGCCATTCAGCTTGACCTGATGCGCACCTACAACGCCACACCGCAGGAAACCTTCTGGAAACTGCGCTGGCCATCAGCCATGCCCTACCTGTTCACCTCATTGAAAATTGCGGTCGCCATTTCTCTGGTCGGCGCCATCGTCGGTGAACTGCCAACCGGTGCTGTGGCCGGTCTCGGTGCACGGCTTCTTTCTGGCTCCTACTACGGGCAGACCGTGCAGATCTGGGCGGCCCTGTTCATGGCAGCTGCCGTGGCTGCCATCCTCGTATCGCTTGTTGGTATTGCCCATCGACGTGTGCTGAAACGCATGGGAGCAAGACCATGACCCAACCCTTATGGATTATCAGCGCAGTCGCATTCTGGATCGCCGCTTGGTCTCTGAATGAATGGCTTGTCCGCCAGAAATTCCAATCTGACGCGTTGAACCGGACAGCCCGTCTTGCCGTGCCTATCCTGTTCGGTGTCACCTTGTTGGTTCTGTGGGAAGGGCTGGTGCGCGGTTTTGCCGTGCCATCGATCCTGCTGCCTGCACCGAGTGCCATTGGTGCGCGGCTCTTTAGCTCACTTCCCATTCTCTGGGCGGACTTCCGCCAGACATTCCTGAAATCGGTTCTTACCGGGTACATCGCAGGCTGCTGTCTTGGTTTCATCGTCGCCATTCTGATCGACCGCTCTCCTTTCTTGCAAAAGGGCCTGCTGCCAATCGGCAATTTCATTTCCGCCCTGCCCGTCATCGGCGTAGCGCCGATCATGGTCATGTGGTTCGGTTTCGATTGGCCGTCCAAGGTCGCGGTGGTGATCATCATGACCTTCTTCCCGATGCTGGTGAATACCGTGCAGGGGCTGGAAGCGTCGAGCCACATGGAGCGGGACCTGATGCACACCTATGCGGCCAGTTGGTGGAAGACGCTGCTGAAGCTGCGCCTGCCTGCCGCCTGGCCGTTCATCTTCAACGCCCTGAAAATCAACTCCACGCTGGCACTGATCGGCGCCATCGTCGCGGAGTTCTTCGGCACGCCCATCGTGGGCATGGGTTTCCGCATCTCTGCCGAAATGGGGCGAAGCAATGTCGATATGGTCTGGGCCGAAATCGCCGTCGCGGCGCTGGCGGGTTCAGGCTTTTACGGATTGGTGGCGCTCGCAGAGCGGGCCGTCACCTTCTGGCATCCGTCCGTCCGTGGTGGACGAACGTAAATAAGAAAAAGGGAACAGCAATGAAAATGAAACTTGCATCCATTCTTCTGGCGGGCGCGTCGCTGACGACTGCGTTCAGCGCTCAAGCTGCCGAAAAGGTGACACTGCAACTCAAATGGGTCACACAGGCACAGTTTGCCGGATATTACGTTGCCAAGGACAAGGGTTTTTACGAGGCTGAAGGGCTTGATGTCGACATCAAGCCGGGTGGCCCTGACATTGCACCCGCACAGGTTCTGGCCGGTGGCGGTGCGGATGTCATCGTGGACTGGATGCCATCGGCGCTCGCAACACGCGAAAAAGGCGTGCCGCTGGTCAATATTGCCCAGCCATTCAAAAAATCTGGCATGATGCTGACATGCCTGAAAGAAACCGGCATCACCAAACCTGATGATTTCAAGGGCAAGACACTGGGCGTCTGGTTCTTTGGCAACGAATACCCGTTCCTGTCCTGGATGGCGCACCTGAACATCCCGACCGAAGGTGGTGCAGAAGGTGTCACGGTTCTCAAGCAGGGCTTCAACGTCGATCCACTGTTGCAGAAGCAGGCCGCTTGCATTTCCACCATGACCTACAATGAATATCTGCAGGTTCTGGAAGCTGGCGTGAAAGCCGACGATCTCGTTACCTTCAAATATGAAGATGAAGGCGTCGCAACTCTGGAAGACGGTCTCTACGTTCTGGAAGACAAGCTGAAGGATGCGACGTTTAAGGACAACATGGTCAAGTTCGTCCGTGCGTCATTGAAGGGCTGGAAATACGCCGAGGACAATCCCGATGAAGCCGCTGATATCGTTCTTGAAAACGACGCCTCCGGCGCACAGACCGAAGCACACCAGAAGGGCATGATGACGGAAGTGGCAAAGCTGACGGCAGGCGCCACCGGTGCGCTTGATGCAGCGGATTACGAACGTACCGTCAAAACACTTCTTGGTGGCGGCTCCGATCCGGTCATTACCAAGGAACCAAGCGGTGCCTACACCACTGAAATCACCGATGCTGCCCTGAAATAGTTGCGGGCCGCTCGACTGGCGACAGAACCTGAACACTCATTCTCAAGTGTTTTGGTGCTGGGACACATTAACTGACGAAAATGAGGTGCGTGGTTTTGGCTACGCACCTCATTTTATTTAAACCAGCGATTTCGATGAAAATTACAACCACTGGAGATATTCAGAAATGTATAGCAACTAAAGTTGTTGCGTATATTGATTTGTACCAGCTGACTAATTACATTGCGCTGCAGATAAAAAATTTCTGTTTGCGGTTTCGATGGCTGGCATTGGTGCGGGGGATACAGTTTCGCCTTAATGCTCTGGACAATATAGCCTGCGCCAAATGACAAGAGTTTTCGTCTCTGGTTTCACAAGTCGTAGTCAATGCCTTCTGACGTGGAGCACGCATAAGAGCATGTGAACGACCTTTCGCGGATATGACACATGCAGCGCAAAACCATCGGCAAGCCATTTGTTGTGGCACTTCTTTCCAGCGTATTTCTGCCCTTTGCAGCAATGGCCGCGGAACAGTCTCCCGCTGAGGCACAAGCAAACCTGCCTTCAATCGTCGTGACAGAAACGGTCAAACGCGATTTGGTGGACCGGATTATCGCCACGGGCACCATTCAGCCGGTTGATGAAATCTACGTGCAGCCTTTGGTCGACGGTCTGTCCATTGACAAGCTGAATGTCGATATCGGTGACAAAGTGGAAGCCAACGAAGTTCTGGCTGTGCTGTCTACCGACGCGCTTCTCCTGCAAAAGAGCCAGCTTGAAGCCAACAAGGCGAAGGCTGAAGCTGCCCTTGCACAATTCAAGGCGCAGGTTATCGAAGCGCAGGCCAATTCCGACGATGCCTCCCGTCAAAGCGACCGCGCCGCAAGGCTCGGCAAAAGCGGCTCAGGTTCCGTCTCGCAGGTTGAACAGACCCAGGCACAGGCCGAAGTTGCGCTAGCACGGCTGCAAGCCGCCAGACAGGCGGTCACGGTCGGCGAAGCCGATGTAAAGGTCGTTGATACCCAGATTGATGACATTGATCTGAAACTTGCCCGCACCGGCGTCAAATCTCCGGTGGCCGGTATCATCGCGGCAAAGAACGCCAAGATTGGTGCCATTGCCAGTGGTTCTGGAACACCGCTTTTTACAGTTATCAAGGACGGCGCTATTGAACTGGTCGCCGAACTCTCGGAAACCAGCATTCAGAAAATCAAAATCGGTCAGTCCGCATTTTTGACCATTGCCGGAGCCAGCAAACGTGTCGAAGGCAAGGTGCGTCTTGTGTCGCCAATCGTTGATCCGGTGACCCGTCTTGGCTCTATCCATATTACAATTCCGGCAGATGAGGCACGCTCGGGCATGTACGCCAACGCCGAAATCATTGTCGCCCGGGAAAATGCTCTGGCGCTTCCTCTTTCCGCTGTTACCACCAATCGTGACGGATCGACCGCACGCAAGGTGGAGGATAATATTGTCCGGCAGGTGAAGATCGAAACCGGCATACAGGACAACGGTTTCGTTGAAGTGTTGAGCGGCCTTTCCGCAGGCGACAAGGTTGTCGAAAAGGCCGGTGCATTTGTGCGTGATGGTGACCATATCAGCCCTGTCGCGGCTTCTGCCGCCGTCTCTAATTAACGGAGCGATCCCATGAACTTCTCAGCATGGTCGATCAAGAATCCGATTGCTCCGATACTCGGCTTTGTGCTGCTGCTTGTTGTCGGCATACAGTCGTTTTATACGTTGCCGATTACCCGCTTCCCGAACATTGACGTTCCAGTGGTGGCCATCACGGTCAACCAGAGTGGCTCCTCGCCATCTGAATTGGAAATGCAGGTCACCAAGGAAATCGAAGATGCGGTCGCATCGATCAGTGGCATCGACGAAATCCAGTCTACGGTCACCGACGGCCAGTCGCAGACGACGGTTATCTTCCGCATCGAAAAGCCGACCGAAGAAGCCGTTCAGGACACCAAGGACGCCATCGACAAGATCCGTAGCGATCTTCCATCTGACATTGAAGAACCAATTGTTACCAAGGTGGATGTCGAAGGCCAGGCCATTCAGACATTTGCGGTTTCTTCGCCAAACATGACGCTGGAAGAACTGTCATGGTTTGTGGATGACACCGTCAAGCGAGCGCTGCAGGGCCAGCCCGGCATCGGCAAGATCGACCGTTATGGCGGTGCAGACCGTGAAATCCGTGTTTCGCTCAATCCTGCCAAGCTGGACGCCTATGGTATTACCGCAACCGAGGTAAACAGCCAGCTTCGTGGCACCAACATAGACCTCGGTTCCGGTCGTGGACAGGTCGCGGGCAACGAGCAGACCATTCGTACACTGGGTGATGCACGCAATGTCGCACAGCTTGCCGACACCACCATTTCCCTGCCAAGCGGCCGTTTCGTAAAGCTGTCGGAACTCGGCACCATCACCGACACCTACGAGGAGCCAAAGTCCTTCTCGCGGTTCAATGGCACACCGGCTGTAACCTTTGCCGTTTTCCGTTCGAAAGGCGCCAGTGAAGTCTCCGTTGCCGAAACCGTTGCTAAAAGCCTTGATGAAGTGCGTGCCGCACATAAGGACGTTACCATCGAAATGGTCGATGATGCCGTCTACTTCACTTATGGCAACTACGAGTCTGCCCTTCACACGCTGATTGAAGGTGCAGTTCTTGCCATCATCGTGGTGTTGCTGTTCCTCCGCAACTGGCGTGCAACACTGATTGCCGCCGTCGCGCTGCCGCTTTCTGCGATCCCGACATTCTGGATCATGGATGTCATGGGCTTTTCGCTGAACCTCGTCAGCTTCCTCGCCTTAACGCTCGCCACCGGTATTCTGGTGGATGACGCGATCGTGGAAATCGAAAACATCGCCCGCCATATCAAGATGGGCAAAACGCCGTATCGTGCAGCACTGGAAGCTGCCGATGAAATCGGTCTTGCGGTGATTGCCACCAGCTTCACCATCATCGCGGTCTTCGTGCCGGTGTCCTTCATGCCGGGCGTACCCGGCCAGTACTTCATCCAGTTCGGCTTGACCGTTGCCTTCTCGGTGTTCTTCTCGCTGATGGTAGCGCGTCTCATCACACCGTTGATGGCCGCCTATCTGATGCGTGCTGAAGACGCCATGGATGACCATCACGATAATGACGGCAAGCTGATGAAGGCATATACCCGCCTCGTCACTGCCACCACACGCAAATGGTGGGCCCGTTATCTGACCCTGGTCGGTGCAGTGGCGTTTCTTGCCGGCTCGCTATTTCTTCTCAGCGGCGTGCCGGGCAGCTTCATGCCTCCGGAAGATTCCTCACGCGTCGTGCTGTCCATCGAACTGCCGCCTAATGCGACTCTCGATGAAACCGACGCCACCACCACGAAAATCTATGACGCATTACGCGACATTAATGGGGTGGAAAGCGTTTTCGTTCTCGGTGGTGCCTCGCCAAAGGGTGATCTGGAACTGCGCCGTGCCACCGTGCGCGTGATTTTGCAGAACATCGACCACTCACTTGTCAAAATGCTGGTCAACAAAGGTCTAGGCTCCATTCCGCTCATTGGACAGTACTTGCCAAAGGTCGAGGAAACAGGGCGCACCAGACCGCAATGGGATGTTGAACGCGATATTTTCGCTCGCGTAAAAAGCATTCCCGATGTTCGCATCATTAAGCTGAATGACCGTGCAGAACGCGAACTGACCTTCAACTTCCTGTCGTCAAATGAAGCCGATCTGAACGAAGCAACCGGCATCCTGGAATCTCGCCTGCGTGCCTCGTCCATTCTGGCAAATGTCAGCTCGGAAGGC
Source organism: Rhizobium sp. BIGb0125 (assembly GCF_024810055.1). Lineage (NCBI taxonomy): Bacteria > Pseudomonadati > Pseudomonadota > Alphaproteobacteria > Hyphomicrobiales > Rhizobiaceae > Rhizobium > Rhizobium sp. BIGb0125. The sequence continues at coordinate 409,413 of NZ_JANUDV010000001.1, read as the reverse complement.
GCCCTGCCCCGGCCGGAACTGCAAATTCGTCCACGCAAGGATGAGATTGCCCGCCTCGGCATAACGCCCCAGCAGATCGCCCAAACTGTTCGCGTTGCCACTATCGGTGATATCGACGCCTTGTTGACCAAGATTTCGTTGGATGATCGCCAGATCCCGATCCGGGTTCAGGCCTCGCTCGATGTTCGCCGCGACCTCGCACAAATCCGTGCCATCAAGATCAAGACGGCAGCCGGTGCATCCGTACCGCTCTACAGCGTTGCCGACATTGATTATTCAGAAGGTCCAAGCTCCATCAAGCGCAACAACCGTAACCGCGTGGTCGCCATTGGTTCGGACGTTCCATTCGGCACCGCACTTGATACGTCGACGGCCGAATTCAAGCGCATCGTTTCTGAAACCCAGCTGCCACCATCAGTGCATCTGGCCGAAAGTGGTGACGCCAAAATTCAGGCCGAGATGCAGCAGAGCTTCGGCAACGCCATGTTGCTTGGCCTGATGCTGGTTCTGGTGGTACTCATCCTGCTGTTCAAGGACGTCATCCAGCCATTCACCATCCTGTTCTCTCTGCCGCTGGCAATCGGTGGCGTGGCGGTGGCGTTGATCATCACCCAGAATGCGCTGTCCATGCCTGTTCTGATCGGCATCCTGATGCTGATGGGTATCGTCACCAAGAACGCCATCCTGCTGGTTGATTTCGCCATTGAAATGCGACGCCACGGCATGGAGCGTGTTCACGCCATGGTGGAGGCTGGTCGCAAACGTGCCCGTCCAATCATCATGACATCGATTGCCATGTCAGCCGGCATGCTTCCTTCGGCGCTCGGCGTTGGTGAAGGCGGCTCATTCCGCGCGCCAATGGCGATCGCGGTGATCGGCGGCATCATCGTCTCGACAGTCCTGTCCCTGGTGGTTGTTCCTGCCTTCTTCCTGATCATGGATGACCTCTCCACGCTTCTGGGACGGATTTTCGGTCGCTTTGTCGGCAAGAAAGAAGAAGACCCGGACGTTCTTTCGAAGGAAGAACTATCCCAGATGGCGCTCGATAACTCCCGCGCCCTGGCAGAGGTTGAAAAACGGATGGATGCCATGGAGCGTACCGGCTCAGGCTCAACGCGAGACAATACCAAGAACGACAATGTCCTGAGATTGCCGCCTCTCGCAGCAGAATAAAGTCTTGCCCAATGACACGACAAACGCCGGATGCATAATCCGGCGTTTTTGTTTGCGCAGGCACATAAATGCCAAGCAACATTTACAGGGAACTTCACAGTTCGTTGATCGAAATCAAATAGCGGATTTTCCGCCGTGTTATTCTTTCCGAAATTGGCAAGTTTAATGTTGGCAAGACTTGGCAGACAGTGAGAACACCAGTGGCATGGTGTGCAGGGCCGGAAGCAGTGAACCGGACTGCTGCGTTCATGGTATCGTCTGTCAGGTCAGGGTTTGATCGGGAGCCATGACAAACGTGAACAAAACTGTGAAACTGAGCAATAAGGACAGGAACATCCTTGTCCGCGCTCCCTTCATAGGAGCGGGGGATGATGCGTCGGCGCTGAAACTTCTGGAAGCGGCGGCCATCGTAACATTCGATCCACGCCATATCCTTTTTCGCGAAAATGACCCGGCCGAGCACCTTTACTGTGTGCTGAACGGCTTTGTGCGTATCTATCGTCTGAACAAGGACGGCCGCGAAGCGGATATCCGTGTCTGCGGACCGGGTGACACTTTCAACGAGTGTCTGATTTTCGGTAGCGACCGCTACCGTTACAACGCCCAGACCGCCGAAAGCACAACGCTGGCGCGTTTCGAGCTGCCGCGTATCCGCAACATGATCGAGCAGGAGCCCGGTGTTGCGAAGGCTGTTATGCAGTGCCTGTCGAACAGCCTTCTCAATGCCATGGACTGTGTGGCCAATGACCGTTTGCAGACAGCACCACAGCGTGTCGCAAACTATCTGATCACCAGCGGCCCTCACGGCGCGACATCTTATTCCCTGCGCCTGCCATTTCAGAAAAGCCTTCTGGCAGGCAAGCTGGGCCTCGCGCCAGAAGCGCTGTCCCGCGCTTTTTCCACCCTGCGGGACGCAGGTGTGACGGTTCGTGGTCGCGTCGTTCAGGTGAATGATATCGGCGCGCTGCGCCAGATTTAGCAACGCATCTCTTAACGCTGAGATGGCATTGGGAAAGAAGACAACAGGACAAATCCAAAGCCGTTGCATGACCATTATCCGCAACGTGCTTTGCCCCTTTCCTGCGGGGAGCGGGGGAGTGAAAAGACGGGATGCCTTCGTGGGGCGTGCCGTCTTTTCTGTTTCATGGCACCCAAGGGTTACGGAGCAGGAAACAAGGCAACAGCCTTAAAGACCGCCCTGCACTTTCAGGAAACTGACGATACCATCGACGCCATCGCCGCGTTTCATATCTGTGAAAAGGAACGGCATCTGTTTGCGCATGCGCGTCGCGTCCTTGTCCATCACATCAAGATCAGCCCCGACATAGGGCGCCAAGTCTTTTTTGTTGATCACCAGCAGATCCGAGCGGGTAATGCCCGGACCGCCCTTACGCGGGATTTCTTCACCCTGGCAAACGGAAATCACATAGATGGTGATGTCAGCGAGATCAGGGGAAAAGGTCGCAGCCAGATTGTCGCCACCCGATTCGATAAACACCACATCGAGATCCGGGAACCGTTCATTGAGACCGGCGATGGCCTGCAGATTGATGGTGGCATCTTCACGAATGGCGGTGTGCGGACACCCACCTGTCTCGACACCGACGATGCGCTCAGATGGCAAAGCCTGCATACGCACCAGCGCCTCGGCATCTTCCTTGGTGTAGATATCATTGGTCACGACAGCGACCGAGTAATCCGCGCTCATCGCCTTGCACAGCTTTTCCGTCAGAGCGGTTTTTCCCGAGCCTACCGGCCCGCCAATGCCAACCCGCAAAGGGCCATTTCCCGAATTCATCAGCTGTTCCTTTATATGTTCTGATCGCACGACTTTATGGAGCTTGGTCGTCTGGTTCAATATGCTGCGCTGCACCGTCAGAAAAATTGACCCGACTTTTGCGGGGGAGATCATGCGCCGAATGTCAGCGTTCGAAATGCCGCGATAATCAGGACCGAAACAGCCGTGAATGCTGGATTTCATGCCGCATGAACGCGATATCCGCCAGAATGGTCGAGCTTCCCAGATCATCCAGTGTCGAGCCCTTTGCCTTGACCGAGATGTCAGTCAGAAGCTGCTCGTTGTTTGCGAGAATAGCAACACCGTCCGTCTGACCTGCGAGCCCCAAGCGTATCGCTGCTGACACTATTTGGGAGACACCGGCATGCAGATAGGCGGCAATAACACTGACCGGATCAACCCCATGGGCTCCCGCAACAGCACCAACGGCAACCGGATATGCTGTTTGCGTTGGCAGCAGTTCAAATACCTGATGTGGCCAGGCTTTGGCAGCGACAACAAACGCGTCGCCCAGTTGAACCGTCTCGCGGTAACGTTCCGCAGATCCGGCCAGGGCACGGGCCAGTTCACACAATTCATGCAGCGCCTGATCGTCTTCATGGCAACGGCTGGCCGCCGCCAGTAATACCGCATCGTTCCACAGCGCACCACGTTCAAGTGATAGTTTCACCCAAACGGAAAGCTCGTGCGGATTGCTAAGCAAACCATCATGCACCGCCCCTTCTAGGCCAGCAGAGTAGGAAAACGCACCGACGGGAAATGCCGGAGACATCCACGCCATCAGCCGCAGCAGCCCGGCAACATCGCTCTGTGCGCTCATCGATCAGTCGTGATTATGGTGTTGATGACCGTGATCATGCCCATGATCATGTTTGTGATCGTGGCCGTGTGAGTGGCTGCCATGCGAATGATAGGCGCCCCGCGCTGGCTGGAACGGTTCTTCAACGTCGCGAACCGTTGCGCCAAGGCCTTCAAGCATCGAGCGAATGACATGATCACGCAGGATCAGAATGCGGCCCTCTTCGATCTGCGCCGAAAGATGCCTGTTGCCCAGGTGCCAGGCCAGTTCGATCAGATGGAGCGTATCGCGTCCGGTGATTTCAAACAGTTTCTCATTGGCAGCACGCACTTCAATCAGGTCGCCATTTTCCACCACCAGAAGATCCCCGTGCGCAAACAATACCGGCTCCTTCAGGTCCAGCATCACCATCTCATCATTCTGTAAATGAAGCAGCTTGCGGCGCAGATGGCGCTGGTCATGGGCAAGCACCACAAAGTCGGATGTTTCATCGGCAGGCGTGCCAGCTGGCAGGTATGAAGTGACGCGTAACATGGCTTTTCCGGTTCCATCAAAAAGTCTCGAATGAAATAACTGCCGGATCACCTGCCTGATTGCAAGGTTCAACTTGCCCTTGCCTGCCCCTGTTTGACATCACGAACGGCAGAACCTTTCAACAGCGTTATGCCGCTGCGATATTCCTGCTGTACACCATGCATCTCATTCTCGTGCAGGGCGCGATTGCGGCCACTGGCCTTCGCAAGATAAAGCGCACGGTCCGCAGAAATGAAAATATCGTCCTTGCGCCGACCGGGCACGATCTCCGCCACGCCAACCGACACCGTGGTGCTAACCACATCCGTTTCAAAATTGAGTGTCAGCGCTTCAATTTTCCGACGCGCCAACTCCACAAGTGCCATCCTGTCACCCTGCTGTCCGCCCTTGATGATGACGGAAAACTCCTCCCCGCCCAACCGTGCGACCGGATGCAGGGAACTGAAAGAATCAGCCAGCGTGTTTGCAACGGTGCGAATGACGATGTCGCCAGCGGAATGGCCGTGACAATCATTGATCGCCTTGAAGCGGTCGAGATCGAAGATGGCAAGCGAGGCATTATCCTGCACACTCTCAAAGGCCTCGTTGAACGCCCGACGGTTCAACAGGCCTGAAAGTGCATCGGTGCGGCTCAACCGCTCGAATTCATCGCGAGAATGATAAAGTTTGCGGATAAGGCGCCATGCACAAAAGGAAATGAACAGCGCAACACTACCACCAACCAGCCAGGACATGGCAATGCCATAGGCAATGGCCAGCGAGAATGTCACCGGCAAAAAGTCGAAAACACTCGCCATCAGCAAGACTGAAATACTGACGAAAATCGAGAGAATAATTGCAAGAAAAACCGTCTTACCAGCGAATGCGGGAATAGTTCTCGCATTCTCAAGTTCGGCGGAATCAATATCGATTGAAAAGAGTTTTTTCAGACGAGCAAACATCGAAGCACCTCATTTAACCTCCTAACGGATAAGGCCCAGATGTTTGTTCGAAGTTAATACAATGTCTAAAATTTTAGTATTTCCAAGTATAAAACTGAAGACACACAGAACATAGCAAAAATCTAAAAACAACTTGACACACCAAGAAGAAAACACTTTTCGGCCTTAAAAATAAGGACAAGGCGAATCAAATACGACTTGCGACGGTCCACGTCCGGCAAACGATAAAGTGTTCTAATGCCTTGCTGCATAGGGATAGTTGCTACGGATAACCATTAACACTTTAAAGTCATACATCGTTTGCAAAAAAGGCCCGGAATTGCTTCCGGGCCTTTGCATTCAAATCCAAATTTGACGTGGGTCTCAGGCGACCTTGCGAGCCTGCAGATGCTCAAGAATGCTCTGTGGAGAAGACAGGCCGTATGGATCGCTTTCGCAATTGTCGGAATAGCCTTCTTCTTCGAACCACTGCTCGACAACACCGTCATTAACGACGGCAGCATAACGCCATGAGCGCATGCCGAAACCGAGATTATCCTTGGCAACCAGCATGCCCATCTTGCGGGTGAATTCACCCGAACCATCAGGGATAACCTTGACGTTTTCGAGGTTCTGGCTCTTTGCCCACGCGTTCATGACGAACGCGTCATTGACCGACAGGCAATAGATTTCATCGACGCCCAGCGCGCGGAATTCTGGTGTCAGCTTTTCAAAATCTGGCAGCTGGTAGGTCGAGCATGTTGGTGTGAAAGCACCTGGCAGGGAAAAAAGAACAACCTTCTTGCCTGCAAAGTAATCGTCGGATGTTACGTCCTGCCAACGGAATGGGTTTGGACCGCCAACAGCTTCGTCGCGAATGCGCGTGCGGAATGTAACTGCGGGAACTTTTTTACCTAGCATGATTTTCTCCTGTCGATGGCGCGACAAAGCTTGGGAACAATGCCCGCCTTTAATTCGTGTTTCGAGATAGCGTAAAACGGCGTTCAATGCAGCAGGAAATATCCCTCTGCACAGCAGCCATGCACAATTACGCGGTTTCTGAGGCGCTTTCTTAAAACAGGAAGTAACGTTGCGCCATAGGCAGAACGGTTGCCGGTTCGCAGGTCAACAATTCCCCATCGGCACGCACTTCGTATGTTTCAGGGTCGACCTCGATATGCGGTGTCAGATCATTGAGGATCATCGATTTCTTCGAGATGCCGCCACGGGTGTTTTTGACCGCAACAAGGTTCTTTGCAACACCCAGACGCTGCGCCAACCCTGCATCGAGAGACGCCTGCGACACAAAGGTCACCGAAGAATTGGTACGTGCCTTGCCGTAAGCCCCGAACATCGGACGGTAGTGAACCGGTTGCGGTGTCGGAATAGAAGCGTTTGGATCCCCCATCGGCGCTGCAACAATCATTCCGCCCATCACCACCATATCCGGTTTGATGCCAAAGAAAGCAGGGTTCCAGATCACCAGATCCGCACGCTTGCCAACCGCGATCGAGCCGATTTCATGGCTGACGCCATGTGCGATGGCAGGATTGATGGTGTATTTGGCAACGTAACGACGCACACGGAAATTGTCGTTATTACCCTTTTCTTCCGGCAAACGGCCACGCTGACGTTTCATCTTGTCTGCCGTCTGCCAGGTTCGGATCGCCACTTCACCCACGCGCCCCATCGCCTGACTATCGGACGAAATGATCGAAAACGCACCGATATCGTGCAGGATGTCTTCTGCAGCGATTGTCTCCTTGCGAATGCGGCTTTCCGCAAAGGCAATATCCTCGGGGATGGATGGCGACAGATGGTGGCAGACCATCAGCATATCCAGATGCTCGGCCAGGGTATTGACAGTATAGGGCCGCGTCGGATTGGTGGACGACGGAATAACGTTCATCTGACCGCAAATCTTGATGATGTCAGGCGCGTGACCACCGCCGGCACCTTCGGTGTGAAATGCATGGATGGTGCGGCCCTTGATCGATCCGACCGTGTCTTCGACAAAGCCACTTTCGTTTAGCGTATCCGTATGGATCATCACCTGAACGTCATATTCATCCGCCACCGAAAGGCAGCAATCAATAGCGCCGGGTGTTGTTCCCCAGTCTTCGTGCAGCTTGAGCGATGTGGCGCCGCCAAGCACCATTTCTTCGAGTGCGCCGGGCAGCGAGGCATTACCCTTGCCGGCAAAGGCAAGGTTCATCGGGAAGGCATCTGCGGCCTCGATCATGCGGGCAATGTGCCATGGCCCCGGCGTGCAGGTCGTCGCCAGCGTGCCATGGGCCGGGCCTGTGCCGCCACCCAACATGCAGGTTATGCCACTCATTAGCGCTTCTTCGATCTGCTGCGGGCAAATGAAGTGAATATGGCTGTCCATACCGCCAGCGGTAACAATCTTGCCCTCACCGGCAATCGCTTCGGTGCCCGGTCCAACAATGATGTTAACGCCCGGCTGCGTGTCCGGGTTACCGGCTTTGCCGATGGCAACAATACGCCCGTCTTTGAGGCCGATATCGGCCTTGATGATACCCGAGTGGTCAACAATGACAGCATTGGTGATAACCGTATCAACCGCACCATTGGCGCGCGTCACCTGGCTTTGCCCCATACCGTCACGAATAACCTTGCCGCCACCAAACTTGACCTCTTCACCATAGGTGGTGTGGTCTTTTTCGATTTCGATAAACAGTTCGGTATCCGCCAGACGCACCTTGTCGCCCACCGTTGGGCCAAACATGCTGGCATAGGCTGCACGGGAAATTTTATAAGCCATTAGATCATGCTCCCTGAAAAGCGGAGAAAAGCTATTCTATTGAAATTCTTACAAGTTTACCTTCGCTTGCGAAGGTATCGACCAATTGTTTTTCAGCCTGAAACGGATGCCCTGCCCACCCCTGATGGCCAAAGCCGGTAATAAAAACCTGGGCCTGATCTTTAGCCGCCATGTCCAGCACCTGGAAAATGGCAATCAAACCACTGCTCGGGCAAATATAGGGTTCTGGCGAATATGCGGCCAAAAATCCGTCCGCACGCTCATGGATGTCACGCGAAATGATCTGGTGCTGTTTGCCGTTGTCTGAAGCGATCACAGCAAAGGCATCACTATAGTCGTCACAGAAATCATCCAGCTCCGGATTGGAAACCTTCAAACCGGAACGCATGTCCAGAAATTTAGCGGGATCGCGTACCGACCAGATGGTTGACGCCGCCTGGACCGGCTGTAGTGAGCGCCATTGCGGCTCTTCACTCATCGACTTTCCCGGCCGCCCGGTATTACACACGGCAACGATATCAGTTTTGACGCCACCACGACCGAACGAACGGCAATCGTTGAAACGGATCACCAGATCCGCAACATCAATCAGTGCATTTGCACCGTCAGGTATGTCGCCATTGCCGACAACCACGATTTTTTGCCCCATCGCGGTTAAAATCCTTCCGAGAGGGAACGTAATTCTTCCGTCCGCTTACGGCTCATATCGGCAAGACATGACGACACCAGCAACGGTTCCATGGAGCCGCCGCGCGCCTGAAAGCCAACCGCTTCGCAATTGGCATCACGGTATGCAATCCATGCTCGCTGCGCTGCCAACAATGCCTTGACCGCACCTGCACCATCTTCACCCGCAGAACTGTCTCGCTCCGCCAGAACCTTACGCACGCTCTGATATTGCGTGTTTAGTTCCGCGTCCGCTGTCTCGTAATCTCGCGACGCGCAGATGTTCATCTCTGCCTGCGTCATCGGCGAATCACAGTCGATGTCAGGTTCACTCTGCGCTAACGCCGCTGTTGCGGAAGCAGCACTGATGATAAGTGCTGCTATTCCGTTATAAATCATCCGTCCTGTCATCGTGACGCGCCGTCATAGGCTTTGGGCGACAGCGCCCTAGCATCCACGCCGTCGAGGCAATTGGCGTTGACGGCGACCATCGGCGTACCATCAGGTGCATCGGCATAAGCAAAGCTTTCAATGCCGCAGGTTGCGCAGAACAGGTGATTGATCTTGTGCTTGTTGAACAGATATTCGCTGAGGCTCTTTTCGCCCGAGACCAGTTTAAAATGATCCTTTGGCACAAATGTCAGTACCGATCCCAGCCGTTTACAGCGGGAGCAGTTACACACCACCGTCTGATCGAGATCGGCATCTGCCTCAAAACTGACTGCGCCGCACTGGCAACTTCCGTGATAATGTTGCGTTGCCATATCAAAGCCTCCCCATGACCTGCTGACGAAAACCATAGACCTCACGTTTGCCGGAAAGCGGCACCAGCGTCACTTCACGGGTCTGCCCCGGCTCAAAGCGCACGGCCGTTCCTGCCGGAATATCAAGGCGCATGCCAAAGGCGCGGTCTCGCTCGAAGGCAAGTCCGGCATTGGTTTCTGCGAAGTGATAGTGGCTGCCAACCTGTACCGGACGATCACCGGTGTTGGAAACCTTGAGAGTAATCGTCTCCAGACCCGCATTGAGTTCGATGGAGCCTTCGGCTGATATAATTTCCCCTGGGATCATTTGATCCTCCTTATATTTTCGGCCTATGCACTTGTTAGAGAACTACAGCCTTCCGCCTTCAGTACGCGAACCGTGGAGGGCGGATTGTTCACCAGCTTTCCAGCCGGTCTTACCGGCCTGCGCACGAGTTCGCCGCCGCAATTCGGGCATTTTCCTCCAAGAGTGCCCTCAGCGCAATCGCTGCAATAGGTGCATTCGAAAGAGCAGATCACAGCCTCAAGGCTTGCCGGAGGCAAGTCCTTGTCGCAGCACTCACAATTGGGTCTCAGTTCCAGCGTCATGGTGTTCCCCTTGATAAGCGTCAGCGGATTGGTTCGTGAACCGTCACCAGCTTTGTGCCATCGGGAAAGGTCGCTTCCACCTGAACGTCATGGATCATTTCGGCAATGCCTTCCATGACTTGGGCACGGGTAATGACATGCGCGCCAGCTTCCATGAGCTCGGCAACAGCGCGACCGTCGCGCGCGCCTTCCACGACAAAATCCGTGATGAGCGCGATTGCTTCAGGATAGTTCAGCTTCACACCGCGCTCCAGACGACGGCGTGCAACCATGGCCGCCATGGAAATAAGCAGCTTGTCTTTCTCTCTCGGGCTAAGGTTCATTATCGTCCCACTCTTGTTCTTATAGATTCCAGACTTTCGGCACTGGCGCGCCATTACGCAAGTGCGAAATGACCGGCACCAGTATTTTTCTCAACGCAAATCCGTCTTCCGCGGCAACACGCACCACAAGCTTGCCTTGCCACTCGCTTGCCCCACCATGATCGCCCAACGCTTCGCGCACTTTCGGCAACATCGCCTCGGCCAGAGGCCCGATATACAAGAGAGTTGCAAAGGCCACCTGCCCGTTCAGTACGGATGCAGATCCTGCCAGTTCTTCTATCTCGCCATCCAGCAACAGTTCTTCGGCATGGATGAGTTTGCCGCCATGGCGAATGCGCCAACGGTCGCGAAACATCCCGCCACGCATCATTTCACCCATGGCCTTGCGGCCTAGCAAAACGGCTTCGACGGCCAGAAATTCTGCGGAGGGATCAATATCTGCCTCCAACCTGCGGCTCAGGGAGGCATTGTCGAAAAGAATGGTTTCCTGTGGCAGCCAATGCAACACAGAACCAGCTTCAGCCGTAACCTTTGCAGCGACGGCAGCAGTACCAAACGACGCTTTGTAGATTTTTTCGCAGGCTTGCGTGGTGACAGTCAGTCGGGAGCCAGCACCTGCAACGGCGCTCCACTCAAGTTCATCGCCACCGGTCAACCCACCGGAGGAATTGATCAGAATGGCTTCCATCTCATTGGAAAACGTATCAGGAAGGCGGATCTTTGCGCAGCCTTCCTGATACAATGTTTCTAGCCGGGTCTTGCCCTGCGGCGCCTTGGTTACAAGGCGTCCTCTACCACGCGCTCTTTGCTGACGGCTTTGATGGCGGGTATGCTCCCCGAGTTGCTGGTCTGAATGCACGTCGTCTCCGAAGTTTTCGCCGAAGCCGAAGCTGGCACTGCCTGCAAGACGCAATCGCTTTTCTTGACCGCAGCATCAACCACCAGTTGGCCTTCTGTGTTCTGGAAGAAATCCCACATCGTGTCAGCCGCATCAACCTGTCGCGACACCTCAGCCACAGCTTTGCGCTTGCCGTCGGCAGAGGCTTGAATAACCTCGGCTTTTACCGGGCTGCGCGGCCATGCATGGTCCCAACCGTCAATCACGTAAGAATAGACACGTGAACCGGATTTGCAGACATCATAGGTATTGAATGTCACACGACCGGCAGTACGGCTTTTGACGGCGCCCTTGCAGCCGTCCAATTCCGCCCAACGCTTCAGCGCGGTTTCACCGCTATAACGCCAGTAGGCTTTACCACCACCTTGATAAGGGTTGGCAGGATCCTTGGTACCGGCAAAGGCAATAATGGAGATAGGACGTGCTGGTGTACAGGTCGCGCCGTCAGGCATCCATGAACCATCTTTTTCAACCGGATAACCGGCACGAAGCGACGCGACAAAACCGGCTGCCGCAAAGTCCTCGTTACCGTTGCACAGATATTGCGACAGCATGCGGCCACCACCGGAATAACCGGAGGCATAGATGCGCTGTTCATCGACACACAGTGTCTCCGAAACGGTCTTGATCGCCGCGCGGATGTAGCTGACCTCATCTAACCCGCCTTCGCGGGTGGTGACACCCGGTACATTCCAGGCATTCGTTCCGGTCATCTCGCCGGATAGACTGCCCTGCAGCGCAACTGTGATAAAGCCGTCGCGTTCCGCGACCCGGTCCCAGCCACTGCGGTTCATCTGGCCAATGGCATTGCTGTTGCTGCCATGGAAATCAAACACCACAGGCAATTTTTTCTGTCCGTCATACGATGATGGAACAAAATAAACGGCAGAGCGTTGATCACTACCGGACACCACGGAAAACTGGTGACGGCCCGGCTCGACAGGTTGACCGCACATCGATGCAGATGCGGCGGCACTCATGGCTGTGAGCGCGAAAAAGCTTGCGGTGATGGTTCGAAGGGGCAAAACAAACCGGACGATCCGGCCAGCATTATCAAGTTTCATCGGCACGCCTTTATTGGCACAAGTTCCCAACCATACGGCAGAGACACGTGGAATGTAAGGGATCGACGGGAGCCGCATGCTTTAAGGCTCTTCATGTGTCCTGCATGCGTCTATGTTGCGCCAGATACCACAACTCGTTATTCGATGAAATGCTAAAACAATGCATAAATGCCATGCAACAACGCATAGGACTTCACTTTATTATAGCGGCTTTACATGTCCGTGAACGAAAACAGGTTGATTACACTGTCAAATGGCGACGCGCCTCCTGGCTATCCAGCGTTTCAGCCGCCCCTTGATGAACGATCTCACCGCGATCCATGATGTAGACATAGTCTGCAAGCTCACGGCAGAAATCCAGATATTGCTCCACCAGCAGAATAGCCATTCCGGTGGAATCTCGCAGATATTTGATCGCCCGCCCGATATCCTTGATGATTGATGGCTGAATGCCCTCAGTCGGCTCATCCAGCACCAGAATTTTCGGCCGCGTTACCAATGCACGGCCAATTGCCAACTGCTGCTGCTGCCCACCGGACAAATCACCGCCACGGCGCGACAGCATGGATTGCAGCACCGGAAACAAGCTGAAAATATCATCCGGAATAAAACGATCCTTGCGTGGCAGCGGCGCATAACCGCTTTCCAGATTTTCCTGCACACTCAACAACGGAAAGATTTCACGTCCCTGCGGCACATAACCAACCCCACGCTTGGCACGCTGATAAGGGGCGAGGCCGTTGAGGCTTTCACCACCAAAGCTTATGGTGCCGGCACTTAAAGGATGCTGACCGGTAACGGCCCGCAACAGCGAGCTTTTACCAACACCATTACGTCCGAGAACACAGGTAATCTTGCCCATCTCCGCATTCAGCGAAATGCCACGCAAGGCCTGCGCTGCGCCATAGTGAAGATTGATGTTGTTAACGCTCAGCATGTCATCGCCCCAGATAATTCTCGATCACCTTCGGATCGCTAGACACAAAATCGATGGATCCCTCCGCCAGCACCGAACCTTCGGCAAGGCAGGTCACCTTCACACCCAGTTCACGGATAAAGCCCATGTCATGTTCCACCACCACCACGGAACGTGTCTTGGCGATTTCCTTTAACAGCACAGCCGTTTCGGCGGTTTCGGCATCCGTCATGCCAGCCACCGGTTCGTCGACCAGAAGAAGTTTCGGTTCCTGCGCCAGCAACATGCCGATCTCCAGCCACTGCTTCTGGCCGTGCGAAAGGTTGGCTGCCAGATCATTTCGACGATGACTAAGACGCACAGTGCCAAGAATTTCCTCGATGCGGGCCTTGTCTTCTTCGGTCAGCCGGTAAAAAAGCGTGGCGAACACCCCGCGCTTGCGGTTCAGCGCCAGTTCCAGATTGTCCCAAACCGTGTGGCTTTCAAATACGGTCGGTTTCTGGAATTTGCGACCGATGCCAAGCTGGGCAATATCCGCCTCGTCTTTTTTGGTGAGGTCGACGCTATCCTCGAACAGCACCTTGCCGGTGTCAGGTCGCGTCTTGCCAGTGATGATATCCATCATCGTCGTTTTACCGGCACCGTTAGGGCCGATGATGGCACGAAGTTCCCCCGGCTCCACGACGAAGGACAGGGAGTTCAGCGCCTTGAATCCGTCAAACGACACCGACACACCATCAAGATAAAGCAAGCTTTTCGATCTGTTTTCAGCAATCATATTCATGGATATCACTCCGCCGCCTGCTGCGCAGGTGTTGCCGTGTTCACCTCAACCGCAGCTGCCTTTTTGGTGTTTGCCAAGGCATTACGCCTGTCCCGGCGGTTGCCTATGACCTGCTGGATGGTGCCAACAATGCCCTTGGGAAAAAACAGCGTGACGGCAATAAAAAGCCCGCCCAATGCAAACAGCCACAATTCAGGGAAAGCACCGGTGAAATAGCTCTTACCGCCATTGACCAGCACGGCACCGATAATCGGACCAATCAGGGTGCCGCGACCGCCGACCGCCGTCCACACCACCACTTCAATCGAGTTGGCAGGTGAGAACTCACCGGGGTTGATGATACCGACCTGCGGCACGAACAGAGCACCGGAAATGCCTGCCATCATGGCTGAGACAACAAAGGTGAAAAGTTTGATGTTTTCGACCCGGAAGCCGAGGAAACGCACGCGGCTTTCGGCATCGCGCACCCCAACCAGCACCTTGCCGAATTTGGAATTGACGATAGCCGAGGCGATCAAAAGGCTGAGCGCCAACATGATGGCCGTCATGGCAAACAGAACGGCACGTGTGCCATCGGCCTGCACGGAGAAACCGAGAATATCCTTGAAATCCGTCAGGCCATTATTGCCGCCAAAACCCATGTCGTTGCGGAAAAAGGCCAGCAGCAGCGCGTAGGTCATCGCCTGGGTGATGATCGATAGATAAACGCCGTTGACGCGGGAGCGAAAGGCAAACCAGCCGAACACAAAGGCCAGAACACCCGGAACCACCAGCACCATCAGCATGGCAAACCAGAACATATCAAAGCCCTGCCAGAACCACGGCAATTCTTTCCAGTTTAGGAACACCATGAAATCCGGCAGCACCGGATGGCCGTAGACACCCCGCGTGCCGATCTGGCGCATCAGGTACATGCCCATGGCATAACCACCCAGCGCAAAGAACGCAGCATGCCCCAGCGAAAGAATGCCACAATATCCCCATACGAGATCGAGGGCTAAAGCAAGCAGCGCATAGGCCAGATATTTGCCGAGCATCGACATGATATAGGTCGGCACATGCAGCGGGTTATCGGCAGGCAGCAAAAGGTTTGATGCCGGGATGAGCAGGGCAACCGCCAGAAGAATGGCAAGAGCAATGGTGATGTGGCGATCAAGCGCCCGAAGAAGGAAGCCGGTAATCATGCTTCGATGGCCCTTCCCTTGAGTGCGAAGAGACCACGCGGCCGCTTCTGAATGAACAGGATTATGAGCACGAGTACGAGGATTTTGCCGAGAACAGCGCCGACCGTCGGCTCCAGGAACTTGTTGAGCACGCCAAGCGACAGCGCCCCGACAAGCGTTCCCCACAGGTTACCCACACCGCCAAACACCACCACCATGAAACTATCGATGATGTAGCTCTGGCCAAGGTTGGGTGACACGTTGTCGATCTGCGAAAGGGCAACGCCGGCAAGACCGGCCACACCAGAGCCAAGCGCAAAGGTAAAGGCATCAACCCAGGGCGTTCTAATGCCCATTGATGAAGCCATGCGGCGGTTCTGGGTGACTGCTCGCATTTGCAGACCGAAGGATGACCGTTTCAAAAGCAGAAGCAGCGCAAAGAAAACCGTGAGAGAAAAGGCAACGATCCATACGCGATTCCAGGTAAAGTTCAGATAACCGACACTGAACGAACCGGACATCCAGCTCGGATTGCCAACCTCACGGTTGGTCGGCCCAAAAATCGTCCGAACCGCCTGTTGCAGCACAAGCGAAATGCCCCATGTGGCAAGCAGGGTTTCAAGTGGACGGCCATACAGGAAGCGGATGACACTTCGCTCCATGACCAGTCCGACAAAGCCAGTCACCAGAAAAGCCACTGGCAGTGCAATTGCCAGAGACCAGTCAAACAAACCAGGGTAATTGCTGCGGATAACCTCCTGCACCATGAAGGTGGAATAGGCACCAATCATCACCATTTCGCCATGCGCCATGTTGATGATGCCCATCACACCGAAGGTGATGGCAAGGCCAATGGCGGCCAGCAGCAGCACGGAACCAAGCGACAGGCCGTACCAGACATTTTGCACGCCGTCCCAGACAGCAAGCGAGCTTTCAATGTTTGAAATCGCGCTATCGATATCAGCCTTCAGGCTGGTATCGACAGAAGATGAGGCCGCCATCAGAATGCTGATCGCATCGCGCCCGCCAATCTTGCTGATGGTTTCAATTGCCGCTTTTTTCTCGTCCACCGAACGGTCTGACGACAAAAGGGATACAGCCCGCGCCTCTTCCATGCGGCCACGCACTTCTGCGTCCGTTTCCTTGGCAAGAGCAGCATCCAGCAAATCGAGATTTTCGGCACTGGGTGCCTTGAGCACCGCATCTGCCGCGGACAGGCGAACAGATTTTTCCGGGCTCAACAGTGTCAAACCGCCCAAAGCGGAACGGATAACCCGGCGCAGATTGTTATTGACCTTGATCTTCGTCACAGCCGCTTTGGGCACTTCTCCAGCGGCCTCACCCGACAGCGGGTCGATCAACGCAAAACTGGAGCCTGCAGCCGTTGCCATGAAAACCAGATTATCGGCTTTACGCACATAGAGGTCGCCGGATGCAAATGCCTCAAGAGCAGGAACGACACGTGGATCCCCCGTCGCTGCAATCTGCCCGATCAGGACCTCTGCCTGCTTGAAGTCAGCTGTGCCAAGCGCATCGAACAGCGCCTTTGGATCACTTTGCGCCATTGAAGCCGACGCCAAACTGAACAGCAGGCCGGTCACGGCCAATAGACGAAATATCATAGTCCCAAGTCCCCCTTGGAAGCCTGCACATCAGTTGCGAAAACTGGCAGACGAATTCTGGAGTGAAGGAGCTTTCCTTCATGCCTCAGGGGCTTTCCCCTTAGACGTCATCAGCGGGCCTCACCCGGCTTAGGCGCTTGGTGCCGACCAACTTCACGTTGATCGGCATCCGCATTTTTCGTTTATCAGCTGCCTTTGCCGCCGCACTTGCCCGAGGCCACGTTGAAGTTGCCGCACTCCATTGGCTTGCGCCAATCCGAGATCAGGTCCTTGCTGTCCGGCAGGTAATCGGACCACTCGTCGCCAACCACCTGTGGGGTCTGCTGAACGATATCGAACTGGCCATCGGCCTGGATTTCGCCAATCAGCACCGGCTTGGTGATGTGGTGGTTCGGCATGACGGTGGAATAACCGCCGGAGAGGTTTGGAACCGATACACCAATGATCGAGTCGAGAACGGCATCCGTCTCGGTCGTGCCAGCGGCCTCAACAGCCTTTACCCATGCACTGAAGCCGATATAGGCCGCTTCCATCGGGTCGTTGGTGACGCGCTTGTCATTTTTGGTAAAGGCGTGCCAGGTCTTGATGAACTCTGCATTGACTTCGGAATCGACGGACTGGAAGTAGTTCCAGGCTGCAAGGTGGCCAACCAGTGGTCCGGTGTCGAGACCGGCCAACTCTTCTTCACCAACCGAGAAGGCAACGACCGGAATGTCTTCAGCCTTGACGCCCTGGTTTGCCAGTTCCTTGTAGAACGGTACGTTGGCATCGCCATTGATGGTGGAAACAACGGCGGTCTTTTTGCCAGCCGAACCGAACTTCTTGATATCGGAAACGATGGTCTGCCAGTCGGAGTGACCAAATGGCGTGTAGTTGACCATGATGTCTTCAGACTTCACGCCCTTGGATTCAAGATAGGCCTTGAGGATCTTGTTGGTGGTCTGCGGATAGACATAGTCAGTACCAGCCAGAACCCAGCGCTCAACGCCTTCTGTGCTGGCGAGATAATCAACGGCCGGAATAGCCTGCTGGTTTGGTGCGGCACCGGTATAGAAAATGTTACGCGAGGATTCTTCGCCCTCATACTGAACCGGGTAGAACAGGATGGAGTTCAGCTCTTCAAACACCGGCAGAACGGATTTGCGCGAAGACGATGTCCAGCAACCGAACACGGCGGCAACCTTGTCCTGGCTGATCAGCTGACGTGCCTTTTCGGCAAACAGCGGCCAGTCGGAGGCCGGATCGACAACAACAGCTTCGAGTTTTTTGCCGAGAACGCCACCCTTCTTGTTCTGCTCTTCAATGAGCATCAACATGGCATCCTTCAGCGTCGTCTCGGAGATCGCCATGGTGCCGGAAAGGGAGTGAAGAACGCCAACCTTGATTGTGTCATCGGCAGCAAACGCGCCGTGGAAGGCGGTGGTGGACAGGATTGCGCCCAGCAGCGCGCCTGTAACCTTTGTTCTGAATGTCATCTGATCGAACCCCTCTTATGGTTTGCCTTAAAAGGCACCAGCAGCCTTTTTGACTGCCGCCGTGGGGAACTATCAAACGCACATCCGCAAAACCGTATACGTCAATTGACGTATGCAGGGTGGCGAAACAGGAAGGCAGAAAACTCAGCCATCAAGAAGGCCGCAAGAAGCGGCGCGGAAGGCAGGAGCATTATTCGTTTAAAAAGAACCTAGTGGTGGAACTTAGTTCTGCGGTTTTGGATCTGTAGACGTCTCAAGGATGGCTTCCTGGTGATACCAGCTGTCGAAGTCGACCTGAGGCAGGGGAGCGGCATGAGGTTCAGGGTGCACAGACGCGTCCTTGCGGAAGCGGTTGTAGCCTGCACGACCACCAACGGGAAACTGATAAATTCTGGCACTTTCCATTTGCGGTTCATTTCTCATGATATTCTCTCTTCGTTAAAAACACCTCAGCATCTTGCTTCATCCTAATATAGCGCATCAGGATCGAAATTTCACCGTATCGATTAAAAAAAAATCAGAAAGATTAAAAATTAGGCACTTAAGAAATCAGAGACGTGAAAGAGTAGTCTTTATGCAGCTAACGACCTAAAATCGGTCATTCCTGGCGCAAAAAGCGCCTCTATCGGCAAATTTCCGGTCCGAAGCGTTATAATAGCGCCCTTCCCTTTATAAAAACTTCATATTTGCAGGGAATTACGATTTGTCGCTTGGGTTTAAACGAACAGCTGAAACAGTCGTTCCACCGCGCACGAATCCACTCTCCAAAAGAATTTTGCAGCCGTTCCGCCAACCAAATTCAAACTGGCACGCCGCGTGCTTGTATGTAGGCAGCCCTTGAAAGCGAAAGCGGTTTCCCTGCGGCCTGAACAGGTCAGGGGATATCAAGGCTTCGCATTATTACCTATGAGAGGTTCGCAATGACTAAGTTTAAACTCGAGTACATCTGGCTCGATGGTTACAAGCCGGTAGCAAACCTGCGTGGCAAAACGCAGGTCAAGGAATTCGACGAATTCCCGACACTCGAGCAGCTTCCGCTTTGGGGCTTTGACGGCTCCTCCACCCAGCAGGCCGAAGGCCACAGCTCGGATTGCGTTCTGAAGCCAGTTGCCATTTATCCTGATCCAGCCCGTACCAACGGCGCGCTCGTCATGTGCGAAGTCATGATGCCAGATGGCGTTACGCCACACGCATCCAACAGCCGCGCGACCATCCTCGACGACGAAGATGCATGGTTCGGCTTCGAGCAGGAATATTTCTTCTACGAAGACGGCCGCCCGCTCGGCTTCCCTGAGCAGGGCTACCCAGCTCCGCAGGGCCCATACTACACAGGCGTTGGCTACAAGAATGTCGGCTCCATCGCCCGCGAAATCGTTGAAGAGCACCTCGACCTCTGCCTCGAAGCAGGCATCAACCACGAAGGCATCAACGCCGAAGTAGCCAAGGGTCAGTGGGAATTCCAGGTATTCGGCAAGGGCTCCAAGAAGGCCGCTGACCAGATCTGGATCGCTCGTTACCTGCTTCTGCGCCTTTGCGAAAAGTATGGCATCGACGTTGAATTCCATTGCAAGCCGCTCGGCGACACCGACTGGAACGGTTCGGGCATGCACTGCAACTTCTCTACCAAGTTCATGCGCGAAGTTGGCGGCAAGGAATATTTCGAAGCCCTCATGGCCGCGTTCTCCAAGAACTGGCAGGAGCATATCGACGTATACGGACCAGACAACCACCTGCGTCTGACCGGCAAGCACGAAACAGCCCCATGGAACAAGTTTTCCTACGGTATTGCTGATCGTGGCGCGTCGATCCGCGTTCCACACTCCTTCGTCAACAACGGTTACCGTGGTTACCTGGAAGACCGCCGCCCGAACTCACAGGGTTGCCCTTACCAGATCGCGTCTGTCGTTTTGAAGACGATCGCAGAAGTACCGACTGCAAAGTCGGCTGCGGCCTAACATAAAAATGATGGCGTCGTTCGATCCGGACGACGCCATTTTTGTGTCTGCACAGGCAGGCCGCGTTGCTAAGACGAGCAACGACCACAAACTCTGATAACGGTTTCGGAGGCTATGAAATCCGGCATGGCCGCACGACAACGCATCATTCCCGTCAGACGTGAATATAACCGTTGGGTCGCCAACCAGACGCTGGAAGATTATGCGTTGCGCTTTACCGCAAAAAGCGCCCGGCAGTTTTCATCAAACCGAATTTCCCATACCGCCATTGGCGCTATCTCCTTCCTAGCTCTCGAAGCTATCGGCGGTGCGATCACCCTGTCCTATGGCACGACCAACGCGTTTTTTGCCACTATAGTCGCGGCTGTCGCCATGTTGGCCGTCGGCCTGCCGATCAGCCGTTATGCCATCCGCCATGGCGTCGATATTGACCTTCTGACCCGCGGTGCAAGCTTTGGCTACATCGGCTCGACGATAACCTCGCTGATCTATGCCGCCTTCACCTTCATGTTGTTTGCCATCGAGGCATCCATCATGTCCGGTGCGCTGGAACTGGCGCTCGGCATCCCCTTGTGGATCGGCTACATCATTTCTGCCGTCATGGTCATACCGCTCGTGACGCACGGCGTGCGGTTGATCAGCAAGTTCCAGATCATGACCCAGCCATTCTGGATCATCCTGAACATATTGCCGTTTATCTTCATTGCTTTTCTGGACTGGGACAAATTCGATCTTTGGCTGGCCTTTTCCGGCATCCACCACACACCTGCACCAGTTGGAGAGTTTGCGCGGTTCAATCTCGTTGAATTTGGTGCCGCCTCCGCCGTCATTCTGGCATTGATGTCCCAGATCGGCGAACAGGTCGACTTTTTGCGCTTCCTGCCCGCCGAGGGCCAAAGCAAATTGCGCCATCGCATCGCTGTTTTTCTGGCAGGTGCCGGCTGGGTCGTGGTGGGGGTGCCAAAACTGCTGGCCGGCTCCTTCCTTGTCGTTCTGACCCTGTCGTCAGGCGTGCCAGTCGACAAGGCCGCCGACCCCTCGCAAATGTACCTCACCGCCTTCGGCTACATGATACCGAACGAAAATGCAGCCATGCTGTTAATGGTGGCTTTCGTGGTGGTGTCGCAGCTCAAGATCAATGTCATGAACGCCTATGCAGGATCGCTGGCATGGTCGAATTTCTTCTCCCGCCTCACCCATAGCCATCCCGGTCGCGTTGTGTGGCTGGTGTTTAACGTTGCCATCGCCCTGCTGTTGATGGAACTCGGCATTTACAAATTGCTGGAAGAAACGCTCGGCATATTCTCCATTGTTGCAATGGCGTGGCTATGCACGATCTCGGCCGACTTGTTTGTCAACAAGCCACTTGGCCTTGCTCCACCCGGTATCGAATTCAAGCGCGCCCACCTCTACGACATCAACCCGGTCGGTGTCGGCAGCATGATGCTATCAGCAACCATTGCACTTGCCGCCCATTTTGGCCTGTTCGGCTCAATGGCCGCCTCACTTGCACCCTACATCACGCTGGTGGTTGCCTTCATCGCCTCCCCGCTGATTGCGTGGGGTACGAAGGGAAAGTTTTATCTCGCTCGTAAGCCGCGCCAGAAATGGCATGAAGAAAGCAGCATTACCTGCTCTATCTGCGAGCACCCATTTGAGCCGGAGGACATGGCGTGGTGCCCTGCCTATGCAGCGCCTATCTGTTCGCTCTGCTGTTCGCTGGATAGCCGTTGTCATGACATGTGCAAACCCAAGGCAAAGCTCAATTATCAGGTAGCGACGGTCGCCAAGTCCTTCCTGCCCAATGAACTGGTGGCCAAACTTGCCACACGCCTTGGCCGTTATGGCATGTCAGCAGCATTGGCAATCGCAGCCCTTGGCGGCATTCTGGCATTGATTGCCCATCAGGTCGCCACAGCATCGCCGGAAACCGCTGATGTCGTGAACCGCACCATTCTTATCGTATTTTTTGTTTTCGCGGTCATTGCGGGCATCGTCTGCTGGTTTCTGGTCCTTGCCCACGACAGCCGCGTGGTCGCGGAAGAAGAATCATCGCGCCAAAACACGTTGCTGCTTAAGGAAATTGCCGCCCACCGCAAAACAGATGCCGCGCTGCAGACCGCCAAGGAAACCGCTGAGGCGGCAAACCGCGCTAAAAGTCGGTATGTGGTTGGCCTCAGTCATGAACTGCGCACGCCGCTCAATGCCGTGCTGGGTTACGCACAAATTCTCGAACGGGATGAAACTATCCCGGCGCCGCGCCAATCTGCCATCAAGGTCATCAAACGTTCAGCAGACCACTTGTCCGGTCTGATTGACGGCCTGCTGGATATTTCCAAGATTGAGGCTGGCCGACTGCAGGTCTACTCCAACGAAATCAATATCCAGGATTTTCTGGATCAGATCGTCGATATGTTTCGCCCGCAGGCTCAGGCCAAGGGGCTGACATTTCATCACATCAGGGCAAAGTCACTGCCGCAATATGTGCGCAACGATGAAAAACGCCTGCGTCAGATCCTCGTAAACCTTCTGTCCAATGCCATAAAGTTCACCGATACAGGCAGCGTGACCTTCGATGTTGCCTATCGTAGCCAGGTCGCCACCTTCACCGTGACGGACAGCGGACGCGGTATTTCCCCCAAGGATTTGGCGCGCATTTACGAACCGTTTCAGCGCGGTGAAGCGGATAACATCAAACCCATGCCGGGTCTTGGCCTTGGCCTCACCATCACCCAGCTATTGACCAACACGCTTGGCGGCGAAATTTCCGCCACCAGCGAAAAGGATGTAGGTTCGACATTCCGCGTGCGCCTTATGTTGTCGGCCATCGACCGCCCGAGCACGGCGCCGGCCGCTGAAAAGAAAATCGTGTCCTACGCCGGGCCACGTCGCACCATCATGGTGGTGGATGATAATGAGGACCACCGTGATCTGATGCAGGAAGTCCTCTCTCCGCTCGATTTTGTGGTGCTAACTGCCCAGAGTGGTCCGGACTGCCTGACCCTCATCGAAGGGTTAAGGCCGGACGCATTCCTCATCGACATTTCCATGCCCGGCATGAACGGCTGGCAACTGGTCGCCAAGCTGCGCGATGCCGGTCAAACCGCACCTATCATCATGTTGTCAGCCAATATTGGGGACACGGCCATTATTGGCCCAGGTACCGATGGCCATAATGATGCCATTGCCAAACCGGTCGACATTCGCAAGCTCTGTGACCGCCTCGCCGTGCATCTGGGTCTGCACTGGGTGTATGAAAAAGACCTTTCCACGGTCATTGTTTCGACAGCTCCGCCAGCCCCGTTAAAGGCACCGGCTTCTGTTCACCTTCAGGACTTGCTGCGCCTTGGGGAAATTGGCTACATCCGAGGTATCGAAGCCAAGCTGGATGATCTTGACCGCAGCCAAGAAAACCTGCCATTTACCGCACAAGCCCGCAATTTCGTGCGATCCTTCGACTTGACGGGTTACGCGGACTTTATAAAAAAATTTGAAGACAAAAGGACGGGCACGGATGACTGAGCCGATGAACCCGCGCGATATCGTGCTGCTGGTGGATGACAGCCCAGAAGCGTTGGGCTTTCTGACAGAGGCACTTGAGCAATCCGGTTTCTCCGTCCTGATTGCCACTTCCGGTCAAGCGGCCCTCAACATTATCGAACGCATTACCCCAGATATCATTCTGCTGGATGCGATCATGCCCTTGATGGACGGTTTTGAAACCTGCCGTCGTCTTAAGGCCAATGCCTCGGTCGCACAGGTGCCGGTTATCTTCATGACCGGTCTGACGGAGACCGAACATGTGGTGCACGCATTGGGTTCCGGTGGCGTCGACTATCTGACCAAGCCAATCAATATCGATGAATTGCGCGCCCGAATTCGTGTTCACTTGTCCAATGCCCGCTCAGCACAAAGTGCCCGTGTGGCACTGGATGCCGCCGGACGCCATCTGTTGGCGGTACGGGCCAATGGTGCAATCCACTGGTCAACACCGCAGGCGACACGGCTGATCAACGCAGCGACGGGCAGTGACGCCGGATTGGAAATTGTCTCCACCGAAATTGCCACCTGGCTTGGCACTCCCGATCGCGCCCGGCATATGCGGGATGCAGCCTTAAGCATTTCCAACAATGGGCAGGCGATCCTGCAGCTTACCTTCTTGGGAGCGATGGGGGCTGACGAATATCTGTTCCGCCTGATGGCAACCAATGACAAACCGGCCGATGCCTTGCTGCGACAACATTTTGGCCTGACGTTGCGGGAATCCGAAGTGTTATTGTGGATTGCCAAGGGTAAATCCAATCGCGACATCGGCGATATTCTTGGCCTTTCTGCCCGCACGGTGAACAAACATCTGGAGCAGATTTATGTGAAGCTTGGCGTTGAAAACCGCGCATCTGCTGCGGTGAAAGCAACGCAGGTCATCCATAACAACGGCTGAGCCCTCCTAAGTCTACGGTGCCTCCTCAGAACGGCTGGCGAGTAGCTGTGAAACGGTCACGAAATCAAAACCGCGCTGTCTCAGACCCTGGACAATCTTCGGTACGGCTGCACGGCTTGCCTCTCCGCTGCGATACATCACATGCAGCAAAATGATCGATCCATTCTGCGCTTTTTCAAGCACATGCGCAGCCATGGCATCAGCATTGCCCGCAATGTCAGGATAACTTTCCGGCTCTATGTCCCAGGTGATTGTTTTGCGATTATTCTGCGACAGATACCACGGCAAGGTCACCAGCTTTTTGCCATAAGGTGGGCGAAAATCGATCTCGCCCTGATAGCCGGCTGCACGGATAGCGGCATCAGTCCGCTCAATTTCGTCGGCAACGGTGGCAGGCCCTGTCAGTAACATGCGGGAATGCGAGTAGGAGTGATTGCCCACCTGATGCCCTGCCTCGACAATCGCCCGCGCCTGCGCCGGATTTTCCTGCATCTCTCTGCCGGTCAGGAAAAACGTTGCCGGGACATCATGCTCTTTCAGCATGTCCAGCACATCCTGTGTGAAACGAACGGTCGGACCATCATCAAATGTCAGGGCAACGAGGGGCTTGCTCGTTTCGACCCGGGCGAAAATCTCGCCAAACAACTGTGTGGTGCGAGAATTGCCGAGGGTGTAAAGGCCAAACAGACCGCCTCCCAGCCCAAGCACGACCAAACCGACTGTCAAAAGTCGCCGCATCACCATCGAATCTCTCCCGGCAGTTGTCCCCTCCACATTCATTGCAACGACAATGTCGCCTTTGTGGCAAAAACAATCTGGTGCGCGGGAAAGTCAGAAAACAGCTGCTATTCCGTGTCCTCAAAAGTAAAAAAGCCCGGCATCTCTGCCGGGCTTCTTGGATGCATTAGCAGAAACTTAGCTGCCCTGCTGGAAGTAGCTGAACTTGCCGTCCGGACCCTTCTTCCACTCGTACATAACGTAACCAGGAAGCTTTGGATCGCCCTTTTCGTCGAAGGAGATATCGCCAAGAACGGTCTTGAACGTACCCTTCTTCATTGCTTCGGCAACAGCTTCAGCGTCGGTCGAACCGGCAGCCTTGGCAGCTTCAGCAATCGTCTGGAGCGCAGCATAGGAGTACAGAGTGTAAGCTTCAGGGTTGAAGCCGGCAGCCTTGAACTTCTCTACCAGTTCCTTGTTTTCAGGACGCAGGGTTGGATCAGGACCGAATGTGTTGAGCGTGCCTTCAACAGCGTCACCAGCAATCGAGGCCAGTTCGTTGGACACGATACCGTCACCGGAAATGAGCGTTGCCTTGAGACCCTGGTCAGCAGCCTGACGGATGATCAGACCAGCTTCTGTGTGCAGGCCGCCCCAATAGATGATAGAAACGCCGGCTTCCTTCATCTTTGCGATCAGTGCGGAGAAGTCCTTGTCGCCGACGTTAACGCCTTCGTACATGGCTTCAGTCACACCAGCGGCGTTTGCAGCCTTTTTGGTTTCGTCGGCAAGGCCCTGACCATATGGGGTCTTGTCGTGAATGATGGCGATCTTTGCATCCTTGAAGTGGTCAGCAAGATACTTGCCGGCAATGCCGCCCTGCTGGTCGTCACGACCGCACGTACGGAAGGTGTTCCACAGGCCGCGTTCGGTGAAAACCGGGTTGGTCGCAGCAGGCGTCACTTCGAGAATGCCGTTTTCTGCGTACACTTCGGAAGCCGGGATCGAAACGCCCGAGTTGAAGTGACCAACAACAAACTTCACGCCGTCAGCAACGAACTTGTTGGCAACGGAGATGCCCTGCTTGGGGTCGGACACGTCGTCACCCAGGACGATCTTGATCTGTTCGCCGTTGATACCGCCAGCAGCATTAATGTCTGCTGCCGCTTGCTCGGCACCCTTCTGGAGCTGTGCACCGAACGCTGCGTTCGGGCCAGTCAGCGGGCCACCAACGGCGACGAGAATATCAGCCCAGGCAGAGCCGCTGAACGCGACCATTGCAGTCAGCGCCACTGCGGAAAGAAGAGACTTCTTCATTATGTTACTCCCAGTTCCTTTTGGATGGGTATTGTTGTTTACCTGTCCAGCCCCATCATCACTAAACAGGAAAGCTGTTCCACCTTTGCGAGCAGTCTGAGGTCAGAGACCCTGCCCTGTCAATCTTTCTTCTTCCAGGAAAAAGCAGAACTTTTTTCGTATAGCCAATAGTAGTTATTGACCATTTGGCTCGTTCTGCGAGTACGGAAACCGGCAACGGAAAAAACAAGCAACACCACCACATCGATTGTGTAGTAGAAGCCATTCAGTATCGGGCCGTTAAACAGCGCGTGATGCAAGAAGCGCATGGCAAAGCCCAGAAGTAACGTATAGACGATGACCCGAGGCATTTCGCCCCAACCATCGGCTACCGACTTGCCGGTACGCCATGCTGTCCAGAACCCCAGAAGCAGAACCAATACCCGCAAAACGTAACGAGGCATCGTATCTGTTTCGAAAAAAAGTCCCTGCATTTCATTTTCCCCTTTAGCGCGGTCGCCCTTACGACAGACGCTCCGTTATTCTTATTTTAAAACCGGTCCTTGCAGACCGGGAATTCCATTTCCCACCCCTTCAAATCTGTTGCCAGCTTTGAGGCCAAAGACGGGAAAGTATTTTGCGGCATGACATTTTTCAGAAAGAGAAACACCATTCCGATTGCAGGCGTGCCAGCTTCTTTTTGATGGCTGGCGACACCTGAATTTCTTTTCAAAACGTCGAACTCGTAAAAATATCGCCGTTCAAAATCTCGTTGCCTCACCTTTTATCGTCTTGAAAACCGCCAAAAGTTTTCATGACGAATATCAGTGGCGGCCACCTTCCAGATAGGCCGCACGCACTTCAGGATCGGCCAGAAGTTCCTTGCCGGAACCGCTCATGGTTACCTTGCCGTTCACCATCACATAAGCGCGGTCGGAAAGCTTGAGGGCAGCAAAAGCGTTCTGTTCAACAAGAAACACGGTCAGACCGTCTTCCCTGTTCAGTTTCTTGATCGCTTCGAAAATGCCCTTCACAATCAGGGGCGCCAGACCCAGTGAAGGTTCGTCCAGCAACAACAGTTTCGGACGGGCCATCAGCGCACGGCCGATGGACAGCATCTGCTGCTCACCGCCCGACAATGTACCGCCGCGCTGGCTCTGACGTTCCTTCAGGCGCGGGAACATCACAAAGATCTTCTCCACATCTTCCTTGAAGTATTTCAGATTATCCAGACCAGCGCCCATCTGAAGGTTTTCCAGAACCGTCATGCGCGGAAAAATGCGACGACCTTCAGGAGACTGCGCAATACGCTTGCGCGCAATCAGGTGTGTTGGAACACGGGTAATGTCCTCGCCATCGAAGATGACCGAACCGGAACGGGCCTGCGGGCTGCCGCAAATGGTCATCATCAACGTGGATTTGCCAGCACCGTTAGCGCCGATAAGGCTGACGATCTCGCCCCTGTTCACCTCGATATCGACACCGGCGAGCGCACGGATATTGCCGTAATAGGTTTCAACATTCTGGACTTTAAGAAGGGATTCACCGGACATCAGACCGCTCCCCCGTCAAGTTCTTCAGCAATAATTTCTTCCACTTCATCGTCCTCGACACCGAGGTAGGCGGCGATGACCTTGGGGTCATTCTTGACATGGTCCGGCGTCCCGTCAGAAATCTTCTGACCGTATTCAAGCACCACCACATGGTCGGAAATTTCCATAACCACCGACATGTCGTGCTCGATCAGCAGAAGCGATGTTCCTTCATCGCGAATGCCACGCAGCAATGCGTTCAGTGCCAGAGATTCCTTCGGGTTCAGACCAGCGGCCGGCTCATCGAGGCACAGAAGCTCAGGACCGGTGCACATGGCACGTGCAATTTCCAGACGGCGCTGCGCGCCATAGGAAAGATCACCTGCCGGATCATCAGCACGATCCGTTAGATTGGCCTTGTCGAGCCAGTACTTTGCCTTCTCGATGGCATCGGCTGCAGCGTTTTTGTAAGCCGCGAAACCCAGCAGACCGAGAATGGTGTAACCGGATGCCTTCATCAGCACGTTGTGCTGCGCAACCAGCAGGTTTTCGAGCACCGTCAGACCGGAGAAAAGCCGGATGTTCTGGAAGGTTCTCGCAACCTTGGCTTTTTTGGTGATCTCGAAATCCGGCAAACGTTCCAGAAGGTGCTGCTGACCCTCCTTCCCGTTCATCGTGATCATGCCCATTGTCGGTTTGTAAAAACCAGTGATGCAGTTGAACACAGTTGTTTTGCCAGCACCGTTCGGCCCGATCAACGCGGTGATTTCACCACGCTTGGCTTCAAACGAAAAGTCGTTGATGGCCATCAAGCCGCCGAACTTCATCGAGAGGTGTTCGACCTTCAGTATCGTATCTTTTTTCATGGAACTTGCTCCGGATGCCATCAGCCGTGACCTTCCTTCGTAAAGCTGCCGGAGACAGCCTTGCGTTTTTTCAAGAAGGCAGTTGGTTCGCGTGAACCCACAAAACCACGTGGCTTGAACAACATCACGATAATCATTGCCAGACCGAACAGCAGCATACGGTAGAGTTCCGGCGTGAAGTCATTGCCGAAGAAATGCTTGAGGAACTCCATTTCGCGCAGTGCTTCCGTGCCACCCACCATCACAACAGCCGCAATGGCAATGCCAGTGAGTGATCCCATGCCACCGAGAACCACGATGGCCAGAATGACCGCAGATTCAAGGAACACGAAGGATTCAGGCGATACGAACCCCTGACGAGCTGCGAAGAATGAACCGGCAAAACCACCAAACATCGCGCCTGTTGCAAAGGCGGTGAGTTTGGTCGCAACCGTGTCGATACCAAGCGAGCGGCAGGCAATTTCATCTTCACGCAGGGCTTCCCATGCACGACCGATCGGCATGCGACGCAGGCGGATCGTGACGTAGGCTGTCAGAAGGCAAAGCGCCAGGATGACGTAGAACAGGAAGATTTTATAATAGGCCGACGACATCGACAGACCAAAAGCCTTGGCGAAGTTGTTCGGCGCACCGGTATCGAACGACCAGATGCCGAAGACCGATGCCTTGGCGATGCTCGAGATACCGAACGTGCCCTTGGTCACATCTGTCCAGTTTATCAAAACAAGACGAATGATTTCACCGAAGGCAAGTGTCACGATAGCAAGATAGTCACCACGCAGGCGCAGAACGGGGAAGCCGAGGATAACACCCCAAAACGCCGCCAGGATACCGGACATTGGCAAGAGCAGCCAGAACGAGAAGCCGAAGTAGCTGGACAGCAGTGCATAAGAATAGGCACCAACCGCGTAGAACGCCACATATCCCAGATCAAGCAAACCGGCCAGACCGACAACGATATTCAAACCCCATGCCAGCATGACGTAGATCAGGATCTGGATACCGAAGTTATCAACGTATTTCAGTGAACCCTGAAAGCCGTTAATTGCGACCATAACAGGTGGGTAGAGAAGCAACGCAACAAGCGCGATCTTCAGAAAATACTTTTGGAAATCGCTTTTTTCTTCAGTGATATCCAGTACGCCAGTGCGTGCTTTTTTCAGTTTGCGTGAATCAAGCGCTGGCTTGATAAAACCAACAACCAGAAAACGACCGACAGCAGCGATAGCGACAAAAATCGCCAGAAGATCCCAACGGGTCTCCCAGACCAGTGCGTTATTGATATCCTGAAAGGTACGGATACCAACGAAAAGAAGGAACATGCCGAAGGAAATCAAGCCCGCGTAGAGGCCTTCCTTCAACGCCACGGCCGTAAGATCGGGGCTGGAGGATTTTGTTTCAGAGCCAGGATTTGCCATGTTTTTATACCTTCTCGACTTCGGGACGTCCGAGGATGCCCGTAGGCTTGAAGATCAGAACGAATGCAAGAATGGCAAAAGCTGCAACATCCTTGTAGGCAATCGAGAAATAGGCAGACCACAGGCTTTCGATCAGGCCGATCAGCAGACCACCCAGCACAGCGCCTGGCAGTGAGCCAATGCCGCCAAGAACCGCAGCCGTGAATGCCTTTACGCCCGGAATGAAGCCGTCATTGAACGAGGCAACACCATAATACATGAGGTACAGCGTGCCAGCGACGGCCGCGAGAGCAGCGCCCATAACAAAGGTGATCGAAATGGTGCGGTCTACATCGACACCCAGAAGTGCCGCCATCTTGCGGTCCTGCTCGGTTGCACGTTGCGCACGGCCAAGCGGTGTCTTGTTGACGATATACCAGAACACGAACAACAGCACGGATGTGACGGCCACAATGATAAGCTGCTTCAACGAGATGGTGATTGCGCCGAAGTGGAAGACATCTGTCACAAGCGACGGGATCGGCTTGTTGCGTGGACCCTGTGTAACCTGAATGAAGTTGGACAGCACAATCGACATGCCGATCGCGGTGATCAGCGGTGCGAGGCGGAAGGAACCACGCAGCGGCCGGTAAGCCACACGCTCAATCGTCCAGTTCCACAAACCGGTCATCAGCATCGCAACAACCATCATAAGAAGAAGGAGCAGCGCCACCGGAATACCGGCAAAAAACGATGTGAGAATGAGGAAGACGATAAGGGCTGCGAAGCCACCCAGCATGAAGATGTCGCCATGGGCGAAGTTGATCATGCCGATAATGCCGTAAACCATCGTATAGCCAATTGCGATCAGGCCATAGATAGAACCAAGAGTCAGCCCGTTTATGAGCTGCTGGATAAAATACTCCATATTTTCCCCCGGATGCACTCTCTAAAGGAGCACATCTCTTTTATTACGTTCCCGCGATCCTGTAAGACAGATCCGTATGAAATGCATAACGCGTTCGAAAGAAATGTGAAGCCCAAAAGGAAAATTTCAGCCAAATATTTGGAGTTTTCATATTCACTGCCGCATTTGGGATCACAAAGAGCAGGAATTCGGCAGAAGCTGAGCAAAAACCACTCATTTCGCAGTGTAATACAACGTTATCACTTAACGTAACTCGAAATGATACCCGTACCATTTCCCGACACAATTTAATGCTGTATTTATCAATGTTATATATCGTAAATACTTGAAATAAATGCGATATATCTGAGACAACGCTGGGAACCCGAGGACACATCGTCAAAATGCTGGAGCATCTGACACACGCAGCCTTTGCAGCAGGTCGAGAAATCATGGCCATCCACACGGCTGGGCCACATGTGCTCTATAAGAATGACTGTTCCCCCGTCACAGAGGCGGATCAGCGTGCCGAAGACGTTATTCTGGCAGCGCTGGAACAGGCTTTTCCCACTATTCCGGTTATTGCCGAAGAGGCTGTATCATCTGGCATCATGCCGGAAATATCCGGCGGCGATTTCTTTCTGGTCGACCCGCTTGATGGCACCAAGGAGTTCATCGCCGGAAACGACGATTTCACCGTCAATATTGCGCTGATTCGCGATGGTGAACCGGTAACCGGTGTGGTGCTGGCGCCTCTGCTCAGGACACTCTGGACCGGCCACGAAGGTATTGCCGAAAAGCTCACACTCGACGAGGATTTCAACATCGTCTCGCGGGAAGAGATCAACACAAGAAGCTGTCCTGACGCGATGATGGCGCTCATCAGTCGCTCGCACAGCACGCCGGAAACGACAGCTTTCGTTACACAGCATGGCATTCGCAATTTCAATTCGGTCGGATCATCGCTGAAATTCTGCCTTATTGCCGAAGGTCAGGCCGATGTTTATCCACGGTTTAGCCGCACCATGTTGTGGGATACGGCGGCAGGTGACGCCATCTTGCGCGCGGCCGGTGGCATCACAGTCACACCTGAAGGTGCCCCACTGGTCTATCTGCCCAAGATCTGCACGGAAGAAGGCCTTGCCAACGGCAACTTCGTGGCTTGGGGCACGCCCGCCATGGCGGAAAACACCTGATTATTGCTTTGAGAAGTAAGGACGGTTGATTGCTCCAATCATCCGCCCTGCCCGTGACCAAATTCACAGCAATCGATAACGATAGGCCCGCGCCACCGCTTGCATGCGGTTGACTGCCTCAAGCTTGCGCATCGCGCTTTTCAGGTAGCTGATCACGGTATGGCTGGAAATGGAGAGAATGATGGCGATCTCTTCACTGCTTTTACCGGCAGCAGACCAACGCAAACACTCAATTTCACGAGCCGTCAGTTTTTCCCGTGGCCCAGCCTGCAACAGACTGTCGCCAGATGCCCTGTCCAGAATCTCCACAGCTTCAAAATATAATGACGCCATATCTGGCTGCGTGGGATCGACAGCGTCGCTGCTGAGAGCCAACACATAGATATTCATATGTGC
This sequence comes from Rhizobium sp. BIGb0125, assembly GCF_024810055.1. Taxonomy (NCBI): domain Bacteria; kingdom Pseudomonadati; phylum Pseudomonadota; class Alphaproteobacteria; order Hyphomicrobiales; family Rhizobiaceae; genus Rhizobium; species Rhizobium sp. BIGb0125. The sequence goes on along the minus strand of NZ_JANUDV010000001.1, from coordinate 376,438 downwards.
ATCATGCAACGAGCAGGCCAGGACATTGGCATAGCCAAACCGGGCAAACTCCTTGCCAAGATCGGCCACATCACGACCATTCTCGTCCTGCCAGAAACATGAACCTGGCAGCAACACCGGAACGACCTTGCGCTTCAGCATGGCAATCAGCTTGCTGCTCCGAAACGCATCACTCAGCGAATAGGCATTCACCAGCCCGGTTGGCCAGTTGCTGTGAACGATATTGTCCCGGAAGCCGGATTTATCCGCACGTGGAAAAGCCGTCAGCATATAACGGTCAAAGCCATGTCGCTTGCATAAGTCTGCAAGGTCACTTTCCAGACGGTTTGGAAACTCGCTATCGCCCTTGTCTGTCATCACGGCCCCGGTCACACCCTGCACTCCGACGAAAACAGACCCTGAACTGCCATATCAATTGCATCAGTCGTTGAAACGTTGCCCGACACGTTTCTTCTCCCCTCTATAAAAGCATCTGGAAATTCACATTTGAAAATGGTGCTGGATTTTTGCATTGGCTTATCGGTTGGAACAGTACACGGAATCGCTGTGCAACCGACCATACTGCACGCATGAGAATAATAACATTAAAACATTCGAATATATTACAATTACAGTAATCGCCAGAAACAACAAATAAGAAATACTTAAATCAGCGGACACAGATATATCCGGCCGGGTTTATGTCGAAGATGTGCCTTTTTATTGGCACGACGAAGACTGCGTTTTTTTGATACGACCGTAATCTTTCGGCCAGATTTGAACCGTTTTCCTCACAGAACACCCGAAATAGTTCAAATTGTTAACAAATTCTCTCGAACAGCTTAGTTCTTTTTTAAAGTTAGCGCGCTAGGTTGATCCTATATGGTCTTGAGTTTGTATAGAGTGTCCAATGACCGAAATGATACGTCCACGAGTTAAATATGTCATCGGCCCAGATGGCAGCCCGCTAACAATTGCCGACCTTCCTCCGGCTGATACCCGTCGTTGGGTGATCCGTAGAAAGGCAGAAGTAGTTGCTGCGGTTCGGGGTGGGCTTTTGAGCCTGGAAGAAGCCTGTGAGCGTTATACGCTGACGGTTGAAGAATTCCTGTCCTGGCAGTCTTCGATTTCCGATCACGGCCTTGCAGGTCTGCGCACCACGCGCATCCAGCAGTACCGTCACTAGTTAAAGTCCTGTTGCGGCGTAAGCCGCATCGAGACCATTATACAAGATAGCGCCACGGCATGTTTAAAAACATGCACCGTGGCGTATCTGTTTTCAGCGGCCATACAAATGGCTCGCCTCGCGCTCCCCACCCACGGCATTCAGCGGCGTCGCACAAGCTGAACATGCCAAATTGTAACATCACTGTTCACAAACTGCGGTCACCTTTTCCCGTCTGCTGCTCATGTGGCATGGTATAGCTACGCCATCACAAACGTTAAGCGGGAGAAGATAATGGAATTCAAAAGCAGTGAAACGGGCTCAAAAGGTCTCTACACGGCAACGCTTGAGGGCCATACCGGAGAGATGACCTATTCTCGCGCATCGGAAAAGTTAATCATTCTTGATCACACCGGTGTTCCCGACGAGCTTCGCGGCAAAGGCGTTGGCCAGGCACTGGCAGCGCATGCAATCGAAGAGGCGCGAAAAGGTGGCTGGAAAATCATACCGCTTTGCCCTTTTTTCAAGGCGCAGGTGCTTCGTCACCCAGAATGGAACGACGTCATCTCCGGTTAAGCGGATTTCAGGTGCATAAAAATTGCCATTTTTTTGGATTCAAAACCCAACATTCGCGTCGATGGTCGTCAGGTCTTAAACATTTCAGCGGCGCGTTAACCGTTATAGATGGCCCCGGAACGCAAATCCAAGGTCGGATTCTCGGCTAAAGCATGACGAAAATCACCAGCGCGCGCCAAACGAATCACTTTCATCGCGAAAATGACAAAAAAATCCCAAAATGGGTTCAGGCACGCGCCTTCGATGAAGGCGCCTGCCTGAAAATAGTCATCAGTACAGCCTTTGCGAGAAAACGGATTTATCGTTTTGCCAGCAAATAAAGGTGGCTTATGCCCGTGCCCGCATGGCGCCATCGCGACTTTCGAGAGCAGCAGCCTTTTCATAATCGGCCACTACTTCCTCAAGCGATGCTTCGGCCGCCTCCTGCTGCGCCCTCAGTTCCCGAATGGAAACCTGAAGGTTATCAGCACGTTGACGTGCCGCCTTGGCAAAGGTCGGATACGCAAAATGTGTTGGGTCCGTAATGCCCGACTTGGATTCTTCAAGACTGATCTGGTGAACCAGTTCCTTAGCCATCCGGTCGAACTCCGCCATCATGAGTTGCAACTGCTGCAACTGGCGGCGTTTCTCGTTGACCTGAAATTCCTTCAGGCGAATTAGGCTGTCACGCGACTTCATACGCAATACTCCGTGGATGTCGAAACCCCGGTTCAAGACAATTTTAACCCGTTGATGCCGGTGTGAGCCGAAATCGTTCAAAAAAATAACAAGACGTTAATAAAAAAACGTCCGCGTTAACCTTTCGTTTACGGGCATCATTAATGATAACGACGATCATTTAAGGGTCGGTAAATGCCATGTCCAAAAAATTGGACGCGACAATGTACGAGTCGGTTGAATCACTTAGCACGATATCCTCATGTTAAGATTCAATGTTGGCGATGGTGGATTCATATGGAAAATCAGTGGCGTGCCATTTATATTTAACAAATTCGATACACTTGCCAGAGGCGATTAGAATTTGTTAACCATTTGATGGCAGCCTGCAAATCAGGCAACGTCTGGATCCGTATCGCGCAAGGCACTTACCTTCCGGCGGGCGGCAAAGGGGATAATTATGCGGGTTCTACTCATCGAAGACGACAGCGCGACAGCTCAGAGCATCGAGCTAATGCTGAAGTCAGAAAGTTTTAATGTCTACACGACCGATCTCGGCGAAGAGGGCGTGGATCTAGGCAAGCTGTATGACTACGATATCATTCTTCTCGACCTCAATCTTCCGGACATGTCCGGTTATGAAGTTTTGAGAACACTTCGCCTGTCCAAGGTGAAGACACCTATCCTTATTCTCTCCGGCATGGCCGGTATTGAAGACAAGGTACGTGGTCTCGGCTTCGGCGCAGACGACTACATGACTAAGCCATTCCATAAGGATGAGCTTGTTGCCCGTATCCACGCTATCGTGCGTCGTTCGAAGGGCCATGCCCAGTCGATCATCGCAACTGGCGAGCTGATCGTGAACCTCGACGCCAAGACTGTAGAAGTCGGCGGTCAGCGCGTTCACCTGACCGGCAAGGAATACCAGATGCTGGAGCTGCTTTCGCTCCGCAAGGGCACTACCCTTACCAAGGAAATGTTCCTCAACCACCTTTACGGCGGTATGGACGAGCCTGAACTCAAGATCATTGACGTGTTTATCTGTAAACTTCGCAAGAAGTTGGCAAATGCCGCAGGCGGCGCGAACTACATCGAAACGGTGTGGGGTCGTGGTTACGTTCTGCGCGAGCCGGATGGCGCGACAGAATATCTTGAAACTGCCTGATACCGCATTCCCCAATGCAAAAGCCCGCCTTCATGGCGGGCTTTTTTGTTTCAAGCGGTGAAACATACGGTCATTTCAGCGCCTCATGCAAAAATGAGACAATACCGTCAGCGATTTCGCGGTGAATATCTGCACGGTTTCGCCCGCCACCATCACGGCAAACAAAACCTTCTCCGGGCGATTCCTCTTCAATGATCTTGTCCGCACCAGGTTTGCACGTCTGCACAAAACTGAAATGTGTTGCATCGCCAATTTCCCGGTAAAGCGTTGAAGAAGCTAGCAAATGTTGCCGCAAATACTCTGAATCGCTTTTTATCGCGGCAATCTCAGCCGTCTCATGACCCGCAGCATAGACCAAAACCGGTATATCGATCCCTGCAAGACTGTCAGGCACAAAGCCGGAGGCAGGTCCAAGGTCAAGCGAGACAGCAGCCCTGATGCGCTTGTCTTTCAAATCCTGAGAAAGCTCTGGACGAGTGTTGCCACCGCCGACAATACCGATCCGCGCCATAAGTTTCAGGTCTTTGCATTGCGCAGGCATGACATCGCCCGTGCAGTCCTTGAGAGCGCGATCCACCTGATAACGACCGCCAGCCAGTTCGATTGCCGTCCAACCACCCAGAGAGTGGCCTATGACGGCGATTTTCCCGTCGTCTATCTCGCCAGCCAGCGACGTATTCTCCAGCACAGTCGTTAACGTGCGGCTGATATCGCGCGGACGCTCCCAAAGCCGCAAGGCTTCTGCGTCGTCCATATTCTGGAATGTCGTGCCAGGATGGTCTGGTGCCGCAACAACGTACCCGCTTTGCACAAGCTCACCAGCCAGCCAATTAAGGTTTCGCCAGCTGCCGCCATAACCATGCGACAGTAAAACCAACGGATGTCTGCCCGGTGCTGCCAACACATCCTGCTCGACACCAAGACCATAAAAGACAGGATTCTCCCCAACGGTCTCGGCTTTCGTCACCGTCTCGTTTGCCGGGTACCACAATGAAATCTTCAGCGGCCGATCATTACCTTTTTCAGCCTGCTCGATTTGTTTGAAACCTACCCCCGTGTCCGCCAGGGCAACCTGCCCTGTCAAAGTCAACACCAGCATCGCCAATGAAAAACAACGCATTTCCGTCTCCACATGTTGAACTGGGTCAATCCAATGAGACAGCTGTGCAAATGCGGCGACCTGAAACAGGTTTGAGGCCGACTGAAACATGATCAAGGACCAGCGGCTCTATAAAGCGGCATAAACAAAAACGGCGTCCACTGGACGCCGTTTGTTTAAGAATAGTCGGAGACCTGATCAGGCCTTGAGTGTCGCCACGAACACGATCTTGTCTTCGTGCACCGTATAATTCAGTTCCATGTCAGCTTCCTGTGCCAACAGCAGCGTATAATAGGGCTGCACGGAATGGGCGTCGATCGCCTCTTCAAGAGCGCCTTTGCAAAGCTCGGCGAACTTCGCCGGAACGCGCAGCATGCGGCCCTTAACGGTGATTTCAAATCGCGCATCGGTTTCTGGATTTTCCAAGACAACGTCGAGATTGCCACCGCGTGGAATAGCGCCGTAAGCGACCAGGAAAAGGTTCAGAAGCAACTTCACCCGGTTCTTGGCGACGATAGCGCGCGGCCCGGTCCAGCTAACCTCAACCTTCTTGTCGGCACCGGCAAAATCCTTTGCCGCTTTTTCACCCTCGCCCGTGTCGATGGACGCACCGGCCGAACCGGAAGCACCAAAGGCCAGACGGGCAAATTTCAGTCGCACAGAAGCGTTCAACGCGGATGTACGGATCAGATCCATTGCATCTTCGTCCGCGCCACCTTCATCAAGAAGCTCAAGGCCGTTGTTAATCGCGCCCACGGGCGAAATGACGTCGTGGCATACACGACTGCAAAGCAACGCCGCAAGATCGGCTCCCGAGAGTGTCAGGTTCGGGTTAATGGTCATAAATATCTCCTGCGCCGTCGGCTCTTCGGTCGTGCGTTATTTCAAGAATAACCTGCCGTCATAATGACACCATATTTGGTAAACCGATTATTAAGACCATGCTTCCAAAATGGTCAGATGTCATGATACGGCAAGTAAAACGAAACAGACGGACGGAAATGACGATGAGCCTCCACCAAATTCGCACTTTTGCGCACCTGGGACTGATCAGGATTTTCATGGTCGTTGCAGGAATGATTCTGCCGGCACAGGCCATGGCGCAAAGCAGTGACCAATACACGATGCAAGAAATCGTGGATGCAGGACACGGCTTTTTTGGCTCCACCACCGGTGGCCTTGCAAAGGTCGTTGAACAGGCATTCCAGCGTTACGGCCTGCCAAACGGTTATATTCTGGGCCAGGAAGGCTCAGGCGCATTTGTCGCGGGCCTCACCTATGGCGAAGGTCAGCTCTACACAAAGAACGCAGGTCAGCACCCAGTTTTCTGGCAAGGCCCATCGCTCGGCCTTGATTACGGTGGCCAAGGCACGCGCACCATGATGCTGGTTTATAACCTTGCATCCGTGGATGGTCTTTACCGCCGCTTTGGCGGTGTCAGTGGCTCCGCATTCGTTATTGCAGGTGTCGGCATGACCGTTTTGAAGAACAACGACGTAACCATTGCACCGATTCGCACCGGCATCGGCGCACGTCTCGGCATCAATGTCGGCTATCTCAAGCTGACGCAGCAGCCAACTTGGAACCCTTTCTGACATTTTTTGCAGTTGATATCGGCCGACGGTAAAAGCCAGCGTCGATTCGCCATCCCTTAACGCAGGTATGGAACGGCCAGCGCAAGCTCCGCGTGTGACACATGCGGCAGCTTTTTGCGTCGGTGGTGGCGACAAAAGTCAGAACGGTATAGCGTGTCTTAGTTTGGAGATCCCGGCGTGATCGAGTTTGCGATTTTATTTGGATTGGGTTTTTTGAGTGCCGCTCTTGTTGCAGCCCTCATAGCGCCCGCCATTCATCGCCGCATCGTCGCCTATACCGAAAAGCGCCTGCGCGCCACCATGCCCATCAGCCCCCAGGAAGTGCGTGCACAGAAGGACATGGCGCGTGCGCTGTATGCCGCCGAAAATGCGAGAACCCGCCAGGAGCTTGAAAATGAGCGCGCCAAGTCGGTCCAGATTTCCGTGCGCAGCAACAGCCTGGCCGATGATGCCAGCAAAATCCTGACCGAGAACCGCGAGCTTCGCCAGCATCTCGAAGAAATGTCTGTCGAGACCGGAGACCTGCGCTCCAGATTGCGCAAGCAGGAAGACGCCGCTGAAAAACTGAAAAGCACCTTGCGTCATGCAGAAGAAAGCAATCAGCTGAAGGCCGCAGAACTGGCTGACCTGATGAAGCGCGCCAGCCGTATCACTAGCGAGTTGGATGAGTTGAAAATCAACCTGTCTGCCCGTGAACTCGAGGTGGAACAGGCGCGTCAGCGCAATGATTCTTGGCGCAAGGAAAAAGATGCCATTACCCGCGATCTGAACAGCTCGACCGACAAAAGCCGCGACATGGCAAATCAGATCACCCGCGACAGCCGCAAGATCCACCGACTGGAAGAACAGCTGGCGCAAGAAGCTGCTCGCAATGCCGACAATGAAAATCTGATTGAGCGCCGCAACCAGGAAATCGCACGCCTCAAAGAGCGGTTAGCAACATCCGGTCCACAGTCCGGCGAAATGGTCATTCGCTTGCCCAACCCGGCCGTGGCCAACAAAAGTGCTGCTTCCACCCTACCAGAGATGCCTGTCGTGGCAGCAAAACCGCCCATCATCGATATCGCCGGCAGCGCCGCAACATCGGCCACAGCAGCTGACAAAGCTGATCTAAACAGCGAAATCGAAGAAATCCGCAATCAGGGAACGGCGCTCACCGAGCGCCTCATCAACATCAAGAATACCAACAATGATGAAGCGATCCGTCAGGAGATTGCCATCATTGCCGCGAGGATGATTGCCCTGACTGCCCGCCTTGAAGGCGACAACTCACCAATTCCGGAAATTCTGGCGCGTGACATCGCCAATCCGGATGCAACGCGCCAGAGCCTTGCGCAACGGGCAAACGAGCTTCTGTCGCAGAAACCAAACTAATCGAGATACGCTTACAAGCGGCCGAGTGCCGCCGCCATCTGGTAAAGCGCAAGACCAGATGACGTACCGGCATTCAAGCTGTCCAACCGCGCCGATTGCGAGATACGCGCCGTTCGAAAACGCGACAGCACCTCCGCTGGCAAACCGTCGCCTTCTGTTCCGATAACCAACGCCATACGCTCGGAAACCGGAATATTGCGAATTTCCGTTTCGCCGGCAGGAGACAACGCCCAGATGGTAAAACCTTCTGCCGCCAATTTTTCCAGCAGCGACACCGCATTGCCTTCACGGATGTAGGGCACCGCAAGCACAGAACCGACAGAGACACGCAGTGCCTTGCGATACAGCGGATCGCAGCATGTCTCGTCCAGGAGAACGGCATCGGCATAGAAGGCCGCTGCATTGCGGAACATGCCACCAATATTATCGTGGTTCGAAACGCCACAGCCAACCACCACCAGCGATGATTTTGGCAGCCTGGCAATCAGACTATCCAGTCCCTGCCCGGTCGCGTCGCCGTCAGCCTGAGCGCCTGCCAGACGTCGACCGAGCGCGAGGATACCGCGATGCAGGTGAAAACCGGCAATCGCATCCAGAACGGCAGCATCAGCAATGTAGAGCGGAACAGAGGCCGGAAACTCCTCCAGAATGCTGGCAACACCCTCCAGGCGGTTCTTCAGCACAAGAATGCATTCAGCCTCGAATGTACCGCCCTCGCGGTGGGCGGCTGCCAGCATGCGCAACACCACGGTGCCCTCGGCAATAAAACGCCCCTGCCGTCCGGTCAGATCGCGTTCCCTGATGTTGCAGAACGCTTCTATACGCGGATCATCGGCAGAGGTTATCTCGATGACAGCACGGCCGGTCGCGGCCGTTGTTGCCTCATTGTGCATCGATTGTCACATCGGCCACGAAGCGGCCCGTTGCGATATCAAACACCAGTGCCTTGCGTGTGCCATTTGCAAGCCTGCCCGTAAACAGCAACTGACCCGCAGCCAGCGAGGTATTTTCAATGACAAAGCCCTGGGGCAGGCTTGCGGTGGCAGAAACAGGTCCATCAGACGGCACTGCACCATTGACTGCAGCAACCGGAGCCTGCGTTTGCGTCTTGGATGGCCCCATAGCCTTGTAGACAACGGCTCCGAACACCGCCATAAGGCTGATGAACATCACGGACCCAGAAACGATCTGCAAGCGTATCATCTTGCGACGAACGCTTTCCATGGCCGGGTCGAGCGGCTTGTCTTCCTGTTCTTCTGGCTCGATCTGCGTCATCTGAGGTCCTGTCATTACTATTTGATCGGAAAGTTGAATGAACGACCCCTTTAAACAAGGCGCAGACGCAAGAAAAGTCCTGATTGCCGAAGAAGATGCCGAAGGTCGTCTGGATTCGTGGCTGACTACGGCTGTTGAGGGCGATTTTTCACGCAACCGCCTCAAATCTCTCATCGAGCAGGGTGCCGTCACCGTCAATGGTGTCGCCATCACTGAGCCAAAAAAGAAAATCCGCCCCGGTGACCGCGTGGAAATCAACATGCCGGAACCGGAAGATCCTGAACCGCAGGGCGAGGACATCCCGCTTGATGTTCTCTACGAAGACGAAGATTTGATCGTGCTCGTCAAACCGGCCGGTCTTGTCGTTCATCCCGGCGCTGGCAACTGGACGGGAACACTGGTCAACGCGTTGATCCATCACTGCGGTGATAGCCTTTCCGGTATCGGTGGCGTCAAACGCCCCGGCATCGTGCACCGCCTGGATAAAGAGACCAGCGGCGTTATGGTGGTTGCCAAAAACGACAATGCCCATCGCCATCTTGCTGCGCAGTTTGCCGACCATGGCCGCACAGGCCCACTGGAACGCGCCTACAAGGCAATCGTCTGGGGCCGCCCGAAACAGCTTCGTGGCACCATCGATGCGGCTCTCGGCCGTTCGGGCAATGACCGCACAAAGCGCACCGTGAAGCGCGAGGAAGCGGAAGACGCACGCGAAGCCATTACGCATTACGAAGTCATGGAACGCTACCGGGAGAAGCCGGACGCTTCGTGCCTTGCATCGATGGTCGAGTGCCATCTGGAAACTGGCCGTACGCACCAGATCCGCGTACATATGGCACATATCGGCAATCCATTACTTGGCGACCCCGAATACGGTGCAGCCTTCCGCACAAAGGCAAACCTGCTGGATGACGAAGCAAAAGCCGTAGTCAACCGCTTTCCCCGCCAGGCCCTGCATGCTTTCCTTTTGTGTTTTGAACATCCGCGCACCGGTGAGGTGATGGAGTTTGAAACCGACATGCCTGACGACATGGAGGAATTGGTGCAAGCGCTGCGAAACGACAAAGAGGCGTGAATTCAAGAATGGGACCGTTACCGGTCCTTTTTTATCAAAAAAGCAAACCGTAACGGCTTCGTGATGCAACCGTATTCTTGAAACACCGTTCACCCCTACATATCTGTAACGGGAAATTGTGCGTGATACATTGTATGCGCACGAGGCGGCCTGCCTGAAAAGCAATGATTAGGGGGCCGTAGTTCAAGGATAGGGGGTGCTTTATGGCCCGCAATAGTTTGCCTTCAATTACCGCCGGTGAAGCCGGCCTCAATCGTTATCTCGACGAAATTCGTAAGTTTCCTATGCTGGAGCCGCAGGAAGAGTACATGCTCGGCAAACGTTATGCCGAACATGGAGACCGCGATGCTGCGCATAAGCTCGTCACCAGCCATTTGCGACTGGTAGCCAAAATTGCCATGGGTTATCGCGGCTACGGCCTGCCGATCGGTGAAGTGGTGTCCGAGGGTAATGTCGGCCTGATGCAGGCCGTCAAGAAGTTTGACCCGGAGCGTGGTTTCCGACTGGCGACTTATGCCATGTGGTGGATCAAGGCCTCGATCCAGGAATATATCCTGCGGTCCTGGTCGCTCGTCAAAATGGGCACCACCGCCAACCAGAAGCGCCTGTTCTTCAATCTGCGCCGCCTCAAGGGCCGTATTCAGGCAATCGATGATGGTGACCTGAAGCCCGAACACGTCGCTGAAATTGCCAGAAAGCTGAAGGTTTCCGAAGAGGAAGTCGTATCGATGAACCGTCGCCTGCATGGCGATGCTTCGTTGAATGCACCAATCAAGGCAGCGGAAGGCGAATCCGGCCAGTGGCAGGATTGGCTGGTCGATGACCACGACAGCCAGGAACAGGTGCTGATTGAGCAGGACGAGCTCGAAACACGTCGCCACATGTTGGCGCGTGCCATGAGCGTTCTGAACGATCGTGAACGCCGTATCTTCGAAGCCCGTCGCCTTGCAGAAGATCCGATCACTTTGGAAGAACTTTCCGAGGAGTTCGATATCAGCCGCGAGCGCGTACGCCAGATTGAAGTCCGTGCCTTTGAAAAGGTACAGGAAGCGGTGCAGAAACAAGCTCTGGAAGCAGCCAAGGCTCTTCGAGTGGTGGACGCCTGATTAAGTTCGCTCCTCCCAAGCGACCTCGGCTGTAAAAGCCAAAAGAAAAGCCCCCGAACAGTGTTCGGGAGCTTTTTTAATGGTTGCGCGTTGAAACCTTACTGGCCAGCGGCGGGTGCGGTTGATGCCCAGTCCTTGAGCGCAGCATCAAAAGCAGCACGACCCTCAGGACCCTTCTGCATAGTTAGCAATGCACGACGGCCGTTGCGATAGGACACTGGAATATCGATCCAGTCACGGGTGGCAAGCAGCTCCAGATTGGTCTTCATCGCATCTGGGAAGTCATTCAGGGCGATCATATGGAAATCGTCCGTGATCTTCGCTGGAACGGCAATCAAAGCGTTACCGCGGTCCTGTTCAGTCTGCTTCATGGCAATACGCTGAACGCTGTCGATCGCGCCACCTTCAAAGCCAGGCGTAACAGAGAAGACGATTTCCACCAGATGGCTCGCAGGCAGCGACGAGTCCAGATTACGCTTGAAGGTAATCAGTGCACTCAAACCGCGCGCAGGAATGCTCATCTGACCCTGAACGGTCGCAAGCTGCTTGCCATCTTCACCCTGCTCATGCTGCAGGGTCCAGGCCACGCTGCCTTCGATTGCAGTCGGAACCGTTTGGCCAAGCACCTCTTCATAGAGGAACATGCGTTCTGCACCGGCTGCAAGTGGCGCACCCACGCCAGGTGTCGCAGCAGCGCCCTGAGTGGCTGGCGGTGTCGTAGCGGCAGCATCTGGTGTCTGCGCAGGAGCAGCTTCATTCTGCTCGTACACAGATTGACCTTCGGCGGTAACCGGCTGACCGTTGGCGCCAGGTGCCGGACCTTCGTCCCGCTCGGTGCCGTCAGGAAGCAGACGCTGGGTAAACTTGCTACCCTGCACCGAACCGTCATCCGTCTGCGGCGTGGCAGGCGGTGTCTGGTCCGTCGTTGCAGGTGGGGTCGTCGTTGTTTCGCCTGCACCGTTCTGGGCTGGCTGCTCTGTCGTGGCGGGTGTTTCTGGCTGCGCAGACTGCGTTAATCCGCTGACCATGTCATTCATGGCATCGCGGTTGACCCACAGCGCGTAACCACCACCGGCCAGAAGCAGAACACCCAGCAGAGCAAGCACATAGCTTGCATAATTGCGGCGCGGCTTTTTCTTCACCATGTAGGACGCAGGCGGAACACCATCGGCAGAAATGCCAGAGGCCCCAGCCTCGTAGGAACCGACCTTGCCGGCAACCTTGGCATCGGTGCCAATGCCGTCATAACCGATTAGTTCTTCCAGATCGTCCCAAGGAGTGCGTTCCTTGTTGGCGGCTTCCTTTGTAGTGTCAGCAGGTGCCTGCTTGAAGTCCAGCGGCACTTCCTGCAAGGACGGCTTGCCGGTTCCAGCCGCCGCAGCAACTGCAGCGCTGGAAGCCTCCCCAGCGGTCGGCAGATCAACAGTCGCGTCTTCAAAATAGGAGGAGAAATCCTCATCCTGTGCCGAATGTTTGCGTGGCTGCTCGACAGCAGGCGTCGCAAACACGTCGTCACGGTAATCAGCACGGGCGGCGAAAGGATCGGATTCGTCTTCGAAACTGTGACGGTTATCCGGTTCAACCACGCTATAGGCTGGAGCGGCAACGACTTCGGGCTCAGGCTCTACCTCTGCCTCATTTTCGACAGCGGGAGCAACATACACCGGCTCAACCACTTCCGGATAGGAACGTGGCGCCTGCAGAACAGGCTCTTCCGCTTCTACACGCACGTCATCGGCATACACGGCATCATCGGCAGGCTTGCGCCATTCGTCTTCCGCAGCAGGAGCATCATCATCGACCCAATGCGGCTCTTGCGCATGGACGACGGGCTCATGGTAAGCGGTTTCTTGTTCTGGTGCCGGTTCGTCTTCTACGGGCTCCTCATAACGAGGCTCATCGACGTAGACAGGTTCAACGGTCTGCGGTTTGAAGTAGGTAACTTCAGGCGCGGGCTCGTAAGCCTGTTCGTAAACAGGCTCAACCGGCTCTGGCTCTTGTTCAGTCTCGGGTTCATAGGCACGAGCCGCTGCATAGGCAGCAGGCTCTTCCTCCTCAACCTGCGGCTCTTCAACCGCAGGTGCAGGTTCTTCTTCAACCACATCGGCAGGCTCTTGCACATAGGACTGCTGTCCGGAGGTTGTTTCCTCCGACGCAGCATAGTCGTCATGCACATAGTCATCATCTTCCTCAAGCGGCGGCAAGGCTTCGGCATATTCGCCTTCAACCTCTGCAATCGCCGCATCAAGTTTGACGACCTGACGTCGCAGCAACTCTTCCGGTGGACGTGGGTTCATATTCTCCAGTTGCCGAACAACGGCACTGCGAGCTTTTTCGTAAACCTTCGCCCGGGTTTCGGGAGTGTTGTTCGCCAAGCCATCAACGGCTTTGCGAATGACCGCTACAAAATCTGCCATAAGCACTTTCTCGTCGTCACCGGCGACGTACCGGCCCGATATGGTTTATTAATTGTGACATTAATCCTCAAAAGGATCAGTCACAAGTATCGTATCGTCACGCTCAGGGCTGGTGGAAAGAAGCGCAACTGGTGCACCGATCAGTTCTTCGACCTGACGAACGTATTTAATCGCCTGAGCAGGCAAATCCGCCCATTTTCGGGCACCGACGGTCGATTCTTTCCAGCCTTCCAGCGTGATGTAGATTGGTTCGACGCGAGCTTGCGCTCCCTGGCTTGCCGGAAGGTGATCAATCTCCTTGCCGTCGAGCTTGTAGCCGATGCAAATCTTCAGCTCATCAAGGCCATCAAGAACATCGAGTTTGGTCAGCGCGATGCCGGTAATGCCGTTGGTTGCAACCGACTGGCGAACCAATGCAGCATCAAACCAGCCGCAACGGCGCTTGCGTCCGGTAACGGTGCCGAACTCATGCCCCTTTTCACCCAGGAACTGACCAATTTCATCGTTCAGTTCGGTCGGGAATGGACCTTCACCAACGCGGGTGGTGTAGGCCTTGGTGATACCAAGAATGTAACCGAGGGCACCGGGGCCCATGCCGGAACCGGCAGCAGCCTGACCGGCAACCGTGTTGGACGAGGTCACGAACGGATATGTGCCGTGGTCGATATCGAGCAGCGAACCCTGCGCGCCTTCAAACAGGATGCGTGCGCCAGCGCGACGCTTCTTGTCGAGCAGAAGCCATACGGTTTCACGGAACGGCAGGATCTTGTCGGCGATCGATGTCAGTTCTTCCATGATTGTTTCATGGCTGACTTCAGCCACACCAAAACCGCGACGCAGCGCATTATGGTGGTTGAGGATACGGTCAACCTTGGCAGCCAGTGCCTCGGTGTCTTCCAGATCCATCACGCGGATAGCGCGACGACCGACCTTGTCTTCATAGGCAGGGCCGATACCACGACGCGTGGTGCCGATTTTTGTGCCGCTGTTGGAGGCCGCGTCTTCGCGCATGCCGTCCAGTTCGCGGTGCAGAGACAGGATAAGTGTGGCGTTGTCGGCGATACGCAGATTATCCGGCGTAACCGTAACACCCTGTGCAGCGAGACGGCCCATTTCAGCAATCAGCGCATGTGGGTCGACCACAACGCCATTACCGATCACGGCCAATTTGCCAGGACGCACGACACCCGAAGGCAGAAGAGACAGCTTGTAGCTGACGCCATCAATGACAAGTGTATGACCGGCATTATGCCCACCCTGGTAACGAACGACAACGTCCGCACGCTCGGAGAGCCAATCAACAATCTTACCCTTGCCTTCGTCGCCCCACTGAGAGCCGACCACTACGACATTCGTCATTATCTTGCTTTCCTGCTTATGGCGCGTGTCTGCGCCCTAACCCAAACCCGCGAATGTATACTGCGTTGTTTTAAGGAAAGCGACCCTGTTTATGCTAGCGTTTTTTGCTTTTTGCATGACAAAATCCGTGACAAAGCACGCTTTGCGGCTTTATCTCGGCACCGAGGCGGCAAAAACGTTGTCGACGACCGACGATTCCCGCCCTGCGCCTGCATATAACCACCGAAAGAATCCCCCGTGCCTTCAAGAGCCTACCTCGCCCTGATCATCGCCACACTGTGCTGGGGCGGCAATGCTGTCGCCGGAAAACTGGCTCTTGGCCACGTCAGTCCCATGGTGCTGACATATCTGCGCTGGGTATTTGCGGTTGCTTTCATCTTTGCCATTTCCGTGCCGCAACTGGTCCGTGACTGGCCGGTGGTGAAAAAGAACCTGCCCTATTTCTTCGGGTTGGGCGTCATCGGTTACACCAGCTTCAACGCCTTTCTCTACACCGCGTTGCAATACACCTCCGCCATCAATGCCGCCGTTATTCAGGCTGGTATTCCCATGGTGATTTTTGCGCTAAACTTCGCGCTGTTTGGAACACGTGTGATGAGTGGCCAGATCATTGGGTTCTTCATGACGATTGCCGGTGTTGCCCTGTTGGCCTCGCATGGCGATCCATGGTCGTTACTCGCGCTGGACTTGAATGCCGGGGATGCCATCATGCTGCTGGCGGTGCTGGTATATGCCGTCTACACCATCATGTTGCGCTGGAAACCACTGGTAAACTGGCGCACCTTGATGGCCATACCGGCGCTTGGCGCACTCATCTCATCTTTCCCGCTGATGGGATGGGAGGTCATGCAACAGACAGCCGTCTGGCCGGATCAGAAGGGTTGGATAATCACGCTTTATACGGCGATTTTTGCGTCGCTTCTGGCACAGATTCTCTACATCAGAGGCGTCGAAAGCATTGGCCCAAACCGCGCCGGACTGTTTATCAATCTCGTACCGGTGTTCGGCACGTTGCTTTCCGTCATCATTATTGGAGAAACACTGCACACCTACCAGATCATGGCTCTGCTTTTGACGCTGGGTGGCATTGCGGTGGCAGAACGAAAAAAGCTGCCAGTCCCTTGAAAGGGAGCCGGCAGCCAAGTCAGTCATGAATAGTGTGAACGCTTAAAGCGTAATTTCGCTGGCAGTCGGGCTGGCGTTGCGCGAACCGTTGCCGAGGACGACGCCGCCCTTTGCCGTTTCGACAATCAGAACCTTTTGCAGCGAGCCATCATCACCCAGCGCGTAACCGATGCGCAACGCATGTGATGGCCAACCACGATGGATCAATTCCTGGCGCTTGATGGTGGCGCAGTCACCGCAATTGTCGGCTTGCATAAAGGCCGGCACCGAATTGTTGCTGTCGAAAGAGCCGAAAAAGTCATCCAGTGCCTGCATTGGCTCATTGACCGCCTTGTTGACGCGCAACAGGTCCTTGCGACGAGCCTCAGTCAGCGAAAGGGCGGCGCGCGGGGCACACTGACCGGCAACCAGCAGGCAATCGCCGAAACGCAGACCCTTGCTGGCTGATGCCTCAACGGCCATTGCCTGCGCCTTTTCAGCCGAGGCAAAACCACGTGCGAAACCAGCAGGCCCGGCCGCATCGGCTTCGCCACTGACAGATGCTACGAATACGCCGCAAATTGCGGCAGCTATGATCTTCTTCAACATTTCATACCCCGTTTCGGTATCAGCCAGCTTGCCCGCCGGTCTTGAATAACGTTTCTGGAGTTTGCTTCGGTATCTGCCGCCACAGGGCAACAGGTCCCTTCTCCAGTGACACCCAACTTACAGGGCAGTCTTTTCGGGGCATTTAAATCGATAGCTACAATTTTATCGGAATTTGTTTTTATTGCCATCTAACGCGATTTTTTTGAAATCACGGCCTGGGACGGCACCAGCCCCCTCTCTATTTTCGGCAGCTGTCCATTAACATTTGCAACACGCGACGAGACGCTTTTGTTAATAAACGAGCGTGTTGTTGCTGTCGGCTTTCGGCATCCAGGGAGCCTGTTTTCCCTATAAAAAACGAATGTGCTGCCAAGCTGAAAAATGGCCAAAATCCGGCATTTTCCGGACGCAAAACAAGCTTGAAACCATGCCCGTTTCACACATGTTTTCATAAGGTTAAACAGGCAGTGGACAAGCGGTCCAGCGTTAACCTTATCTAAAAACCTAACGTTAGTATTTACCAATTAGTAATCAGCAAAACGTGAGGTTTTGCGATGCGTAAACTATTTGTCGCGCTCTTTTTGACCGCTTTATTGGCAGGCTGTGCGACAGCCCCTACCCAGACGCGCAACATATGCGCCGTGTTTGAACAGCGTGATGGCCTGTTTAACAACTGGCGTCGTGATGCGCAGGCGGCAGAACGCACCTGGGGTGTGCCTGTACCTGTGCTGATGGCAACGATCTACACAGAATCCAGTTTCCGTCAGTATGCGCGCCCGGCACGCACCAAGCTGTTTGGTTTCATTCCATGGAAGCGTCGCTCCACCGCCTATGGTTATGCCCAGGCACTGGATGGCACCTGGAAAGAATATCAGCGTGACACCGGCCGCTGGAGTGCAAGCCGCACTGATTTCACCGACGCGATCCACTTCGTTGGCTGGTATCACAACAAGAGCAACAAGCGGAATGGCATCGCCTTGCGCGACACCTATAACCTCTATCTGGCCTATTATTCCGGCCACGGCGGTTATGCGCAGGGTGTCTGGAAAAGCAAACCTGCAATCCGCGAAGCTGCACGCCGTTCCGCCAACATTGCCGATAACTATGCACGGCAACTGCGAAACTGCGGCTACTGAAGCAGTTTCAGCGAAAACGAGAGCCGATTTCGAACCCGTAATTGCGTGAAAAGATAAAGATGGAGCGCTTCAGGCGATGTGATGTCGCCAGAAGCGCTCTTAAAAATTATGCGTAAGGCGCTATGAATTCGCGCACGGCATCAACTTCACCCGAGCGGATTTCATGGCCGCCCGGATGCCAGACCAGCGACACATCTGCACCAGTTCCGGTGAAATGCTCGGCAAGCGCCTGCGTCAACGGTACCGGGCTGATGGGATCGCGTTCACCAGCAGTGATCAGGATACGTGGCGTCTTGGTGGATGGCTTGACGGCCGGCTGGAACGGGATGAGCGGATGCATCAGGACCGCCGCATCAAACAGGTCTGGAAATTCAATCAACACATTGGCGAGGATATTGGCACCATTGGAAAAACCGAGTCCGATAACCTTTCCCGCCTGATAGTGATCGCGGTGCGCCTCAACAAAGTCGGCCATATTTTTCGTAGCGCGTTCAAGATCATCTAGATCATAGACGCCTTCCGCTTTGCGACGGAAAAAACGCGCAGCACCATGTTCGGAAACATCGCCAAGCGGCGAAACGACGGTTGCCTGCGGCAACAACCGGCTGCCAAAGTCGAAGAACTGGTTTTCATCACCACCCGTGCCATGCAGCACGACAAAAAGCGGCTGACCAGCAGCACCGGCCCTGAGATTGTGAATGTAGTTATCCTGGCCCATGAAAAGGTCCCTTTTTTCGCTCGCGTCATGGCAAGATTTGATCTGACCATCCATGCCAACGGGCTGGCCCTCGGGCAAATCCCGAGGGTGACGTCATCGTTTCATCAATAGTTTCAGTGAAGGCCGTTACGCGGCCTTTTCGTCACCAAGCGGTTCCAGATGCTGTTCCAGAATGCCGCGCATATGCGCATGCTGTTCAGGCAGTTTCAGTGCTTCACCGAGATGCGCCGTGTCTTCGTCCCGGTCAAAGCCCGGCTCATTGGTGGCAACCTCAAACAATACGCCGCCCGGTGTGCGGAAATAGATCGCCCAGAAATAGTCTCGGTCGATCACGGGCGTGACCTGATAGCCGGTATCCATCAATGCCTTGCGCACCTCGAGCTGCTTTTCACGGTTTTCGACCGCAAAGGCGATGTGATGAACGGAACCGGCACCAAGACGTGCACCCGAAATATTGGGCATGGTTTCGATGTCTATGAAGTCGGCACCGTTGCCGCCGGGAATACCAAGGCGCAACACCCCGTCTTGCCGGTCAACTTCTTCATACCCCATGAATTTCAGCAGTTCGCCAGTTGCACCTTCGTCACGAAGACGCAGCGACGCACCCTGAAAACCATGGATCGCATGATCCGCCGTCACACCATTACCAACCCACTGGCCACGATTATCGTCAGGCACTTCAACCATCGCAAAACCATCGCCATCAGGACCGGCAAAATGCAGACGCTTGTTGCCAAAGGCTTCGTCGGTTTTCAGGCCATCCGCACCGGCCTTGGTCAGGCGGTCCTGCCAGTAACCGAGCGATCCCTGCGGAACGGAAAACAGTGTCGTGCCAACCTCGCCTGTCCCCGGCCGGCCGCGTGCAATGTGCGGGAATGGGAAGTAGGTCATGACCGAGCCGGGCGTACCAACCTCATCACCATAATAAAGGTGATAGACGTCGGGCGCATCGAAATTCACGGTCTTCTTGACGCGGCGCAGGCCAAGCGTGTCAGTGAAGAATACATTATTGGTGCGGGCACTTGCTGCCATCGACGTGACGTGGTGCAGTCCCTTGATCTGGCTCAGCATGATAAAAACCCTTTTGCCTGATCCCTGAGAAAGGATCGTTGCTGTTGATGGGCTTATAATTAGGCCGATCTGCCACAAAGCATAGACCGAACTCTCAGAACGCATTGTTCACAAAATGAGAACGAAAAATCAAACCCGTTCAACAATCCGCAAGATCTCAAAACACAAAAGCCGCCAGTTTATAGCGGCCTGAGAGGATTACATCGTAGGTCTGGCGGCTACCGACAATTACGTTCAGTGATCATCGGCTTCGCCCAGCACCCAGTATCCGGCCGTGCGGAAATCGTTCTTCGGCAGTTTTGCCTCATCGCTGAGGAATTTCTTGATCTGTCGAACCTCGCCCTTTTCACAGGCAATGAAAACATGGCGGCTGTCGCTATCCTTGCTCCAGTCGTGCTGACGCAAAGCCTGTTCCAAAAGGCCGGATGTGCCGGCAGCCTTGCCCTTGCGGTAAAGCCAGGTCCACTTCACATCAGCTTCTGACTTGATGTCCTGACGTTCATTTTCGTCAGCCACTTCAGCATAAACGGTAATCTTCTTTCCAGCCGGGAGTTCTTCCACCATACGCGAGATAACTGGAAGCGCCGTTTCGTCACCGGCCAACACGCACGCATCAACCTCAACCGGAACGACGCCACCACCGGGACCGATAATACCGACCAGATCACCGGCCTTGGCAGTTGCCCCGAAATGCGCACCAGGCATGTGGTCTCCCTCATGCATGACGAAATCCAGTTCGATTTCCTGACGCTCCACATTGCCGTAACGAATGGTGTAAACACGCCGGATCAACTCGTCATCACCTTCCGGCCAGACGACAGCACCGGTTTGCGACAGGTGAGGCCAAACCGGTGTGCGACCCTGCGGCACGATCAGAATGCGGATATGCAGACCGCCGGTCATCAGGCGTTCAATGCCCTCACCAACCGAAATAACCAGACGACGCATGCGGGGTGTGACGTTAAACGCCCTGACCACGCGACCTTCAAACAGATTTGGCAGCTGGTTCAGATCAGCGCCGTGGCCCTGCCAACGAAAACGAAGATCCTTGTCGCCCGAGAACTCCAGCAGATGTTCCGCAAGCATTGCCTTGATCGACATCAGGACATGGGCGTCATAACAATTGACCTCAGCCTGGAAGCGGCCCTTCTCGCCAGCCATCCAGACTTTGCCGTATTCCGTTTCGTAATGGAGAACAGTACCTTCACGGATGACAGGAAAATGCTCGGCAAAGTGCTGCTGAAACTTGTCAACAATCAACTCCGCATTGGCAATTTCAACAGAAGTTTCCGCAAATAACACAGACACAACAAAAATCCTTCGGCCGTAAGTCCACTTATCTCATAGACCAACGAACTGGAACTTTAAAGTCAGGAATTGCAGAAAATACGACTTACGAACCGTCCGCCACATCCGCCGGCAATGCCCACTCAACCGGCGTGCGGCCATGGGAAACGAGATAATCATTAGCCTGCGAAAAATGCCGGCTGCCGAAAAAGCCATTATGGGCCGACAGCGGGGAGGGATGCGGTGCCTTCAAGACCAGATGGCGGTCGCGGTCCACGAAGGATGCTTTTTTCTGCGCGTAGGAGCCCCACAACATGAAGACAACATGTTCACATTCGTCATTCACAACACGGATAACAGCGTCAGTGAATTTTTCCCAGCCCTGCCCCTGGTGAGAAGCCGCACGTGCCTCTTCAACAGTCAAAACGCTGTTGAGCAACAACACGCCCTGCTGCGCCCAGCTTTCCAGAAAGCCGTGGCGAACTGGCTGGATGCCGAGATCGCTTTGCAGTTCCTTGTAGATGTTTACCAGTGATGGCGGTGTGCGGACACCGGGGCGGACGGAAAAGCACAGGCCATGCGCCTGACCGTAACCGTGATATGGGTCCTGTCCGAGAATGACCACCTTGACTTTGCCAAGCGGCGTTAGGTCAAGAGCACGGAAATATTCATGCCCCTTGGGGAAGATGTGCTTTCCTGCCTGTTTCTGTTCAAGCAGGAAAGCCTTGAGCTGGGCCATATAGGGACTGGAAAATTCCGGAAGAAGCTTCTGCCGCCAGCTCTCTTCGAGCTTCACACTCTCTTCGGTCATATCCTGCCCCTTCTGGCCAACCTTTTACTTGAAGCGACCGCGGCGCTCGAGAACTTCGATCTTGTAACCATCCGGGTCGCAGATGAAGAAGTAACGGGCAAACACGTCGTCCTTGCGGACAAATTCGATGATCTTGCCCGGTGCCAGACCGGCTTCGATCAGGCGTGCGTGTTCTGCGTCAAGATTATCGACGGAAACGGCCAGATGGCCATAACCATCGCCAAGCGCATAGGGAACATCACGGCCTCGGTTGATCGTCAACTCAAGTTCAAAACTCTCCTCTTCATTGCTCATATAGACCAATGTGAAAGTTTCCTGCTCCACACGCTCCGCCACATTCAGGCCGAATGCGAGAGAGTAAAAGTCAACCGAACGCTTTTCGTCCAGCACCCGGACCATCGAGTGGATCATTTTGGCCATGGTGTTTTCCTTCTTCTGTTGGCACTTCGACTTGGAGCCAAATAATTGCCGCATCGGGATAAAGGCATATACAGACGCGAAGCAAGCCCCTTATCACAACCGTTAATATAGGAATGCAACTCGGGCGACGCAAATTCACATATCCTACCCGCTGTGACAGCACCCAGCCTCACCTGTGAAACGAAAACGGGCTGATTATTTCAAGCCTTTTACGCGGCGTCCTAGCCAATGTGTCTCACGCCATTTGTTCAAAAAACAAAGGTCAAACCTAGACATCACAAGCCTATCATGAGAATTGCACTCATAAAGACAAAAGGCAGCAAACGACATGCGGTACGTGTATCTCTGTTTGGGATGGATTATGGTGGCGACCGGCGTTGCTGGTGCGTTCCTGCCTGTTCTGCCGACCACGCCGTTCCTGCTTTTAGCCGTCTGGTGTTTTTCCCGCTCGTCCCCGAAACTCGAAGCATGGCTGCTGTCTCACCCGCGTTTTGGCCCGTCTCTGCGCAACTGGAAAGAAACTGGCTCGATTGCCCGCCGTGCCAAGATTGCCGCCGTCTCCGTTATGACCGCCAGCTACGCGATCTTCTGGTTCACCACAGATCCACCCGCCTTGCGGGCGGTAATTGTACTCGTTGTCATGCTCTGTTCCGCCGCCTTCATCGTCACGCGGCCGGAACCAAAGGCTTGAATTCTGACCCGTTATCTGTGGCGTGACTGCGGTAAAACATAGGGGATGTGCGCCGCCGGCAGACGTCCCACCGCACCGCCAATGCCATAGACCCGGGCAATGGTCTCATCGCTGATCGTGTCGAAGGATGCGCCCTGCGCAGTGATCCTGCCATCGTGCATCACGATCAGGTGATCTGCGAACTCCGCCGCAAGATTAAGGTCGTGCAAAATGGCCAGTACCAGACCGCCCTTCTCAGCGAAATCACGTGCTGTCTCCAGAACACTGATCTGATGGCCGATATCGAGGCTTGCGGTGGGCTCATCAAGAAACAGCGCCCGCGCCTCACCGTCTTCAACGGAATGCGGGACCTGCGCCAAAGCGCGGGCAAATTGCACACGCTGCTGTTCGCCGCCAGACAGGTAATTATAAGAACGGCTTTCAAAGCCACGCAGACCGACATTGACAAGCGCCGTCTGGGCCTGTGCGTCAGGATCCAGGCCGCCATAGGCAACAGCGCCCATTCGGACAATTTCAAACGCAGTAAACGGAAATGCCAATGTGGTGTTTTGTGGCAGCACTGCACGTTGACGTGCCAGTTGCCGAGGCGAGAACAGGTTTATGTCCGCCCCACCATAAGAAACGGTGCCGACATCCGGCTTGGTTTCTCCACACAGCACCTTCATCAAGGTCGACTTTCCGGCACCGTTCGGGCCGATAATCACATTGAACTTGCCCGGCTCGAGTTTCAATGAAACTTCGTGGAGCAGCCTGCGTCCCGAACGGGTGAGATTGATACCGCTTGCCGTGATCATGACAGGTTCCTCATACCCATACCGCCCTTGCCAAACAGCAGGAACAGAAACACCGGTGCACCAATAAGCGCCGTGACGATGCCGATCGGCAGCTCGGCAGGCGCAGCAACCGTGCGGGCAAAACTGTCGGCCAGCAACAACAACGCGCCACCACCCAGCGCTGATGCCGGCAGCAGAAAGCGATGCGAGGGACCAATGGCAAGACGCAGCAGATGCGGCACGACAATGCCGACAAAACCGATCGAGCCGGCCGCCGCAACAGCTGCCCCACAGGCGGCAGCAACCGCCAGAATGACCAGACGCTTCAAGCGTTGGACCGGCACGCCCATGTGGAAGGCAGCCGCGTCACCCAGGATGAGTGCGTCCAGCCCCTTGGCAACAAAGGGTATGATGACCAGAACCACCAGAATAAACGGCAGTGTCGCCAGAACTTTTGCAGGCGTTGCGCCACCCAGTGAGCCGAGGCTCCAAAAGGTGATGTCGCGCAGCGCACGGTCATCGGCGACAAAAATCATCAGACCGGTCAGGGCACCACTCAAGGCTCCCACCGCGATACCGGCCAGAACCAGCGTCGTGGTTGACGTCATACCGTTGCGCGTAGCAATCACATACAGAAGGATGGTGTTGATCAGGCCACCAAAAAACGCCATGACCGGCAGGAACTGCGAACCGAAAAATTCCGCCAGCGGCGCAAGCATGCCACCACCCAGCGCCAGTGCGGCAACCGCAAACAAGGCAGCACCCGAGGTGACACCGACAATACCCGGATCGGCCAGCGGGTTGCGGAACAGACCCTGCATCATGGCACCGGACACACCAAGCCCAGCACCAATGAGAAGGCCAAGCGCGGTGCGCGGCAAACGCACGGCTTCAAGAATAATCCGGTCACGCGGTTCCATATCGGCCGCATGACCGGTGAAATAGGCCCAGATTTCTGCCGGCCCTACCCCGGTTGGCCCACTGACCAGCGACACCAGACAGGCCAGAAACAACAGGCCGACAAGCACGGCAAGTGCAATGCCGCCAACGCGCGATCTGTTGCCTTCAACGGGAGCTGTAGCAGGCGTCACGGCAAGCGATTTCACGGCTTCACCACATCCGGATACAACTTGGAGGCCAGTTCATGTGCCGCCGCAGGTGTGCGCGGACCAAAACCGATCAGATAAAGACCGTCCATGCTGATCAGAGCCTTGTCGGCTGCGGCAGGTGTGCTCTGGAATGCAGGCAGCGCAAACACTTCATCGGGAGAGGCCTGATGATTGCCACGCGCCATGGTCAACACCACGTCAGGTGCTGCTGCTATGACAGCCTCGTCGGTCAGCGGCTTGTAACCGGTAATCGCCGACGCAGCATTTACACCACCGGCCATTTCGATAATGGCCGCAGCTTCTGTATCCTGACCGCCGGCCATGATGCGACCACCCGCGGTCGACAGCACGAACAGTACGCGCTTTTTCTTCTCGCCAACCGCCGAAACATCCCTGGCAAGGGCTGCTAGACCAGTGTCCACTTCTTCCGCCAGGTTCTTTGCCTTGTCTTCAAGACCAACGGCAGCGCCGACATCCTGGATCTTCTTGGCAATCGCGGCACCCGATGGCGGAGTGTCGATTGTCACGACGGGCACTTCGCTGTCCTTGAGAATATTGAGAACATCGGCCGGGCCAGCACCGTCTTCCGTCAGGATGAGATCGGGCTTCTGTGACAGAATGCCCTCAGCGGAAAGCGCACGCATGTAGCCGACATCCGGCTTGGCCAGCGCATCAACAGGAAAGCTGCTGGTGGAATCACGTGCCACGATGCGGTCCTGCGCGCCGAGCGCATAGAGGATTTCCGTAATGGTGCCACCGACAGACACGATACGTTGTGCCTTGACGTTACCGCCATCGGCCGCCTGCGCAAAAGTGGATGTTACCAGCGCCACCGGCATGAACACGCCGAAAGCCAGAGATCGAAGCGAACGTTTTGAAGACATCATGAGCTTTTCATCCAGATAAGAGGCAAGCTGCCATGGGCAGTTCATTTAAGTGGAGTTTGGTACACATGTTTAAAAACCCGCGCAAGAGTAGACAAACCAAGAAATGAAAACTGTCAAAAACCACTGGATTTCTTGCACATGCGGGCTTTTCAACCCTGGGAACCACCTATATCCTGACAATTACAGGAAACTTATTTCAGTCAAGGGAGTTATTGGATGTTCATCGCAATGAACCGCTTTCGCGTGGTACCGGGTTTTGAGGAAGCGTTTGAAACGATCTGGCGCGAGCGCAAGACGCAGCTCAACGAATTGAAGGGCTATGTCGAGTTTCACATGCTCAAAGGCCCTAAGTCTGACGACCACACGCTGTATGCCTCGCATACCGTTTGGGAAACCCGCGAAGATTTCACCGCATGGACCAAGTCCGAGCAGTTCCGTGCAGCACATGCCAATGCCGGCAACAACCGTGGCAAGGTCGAATACCTCTCCGGTCCGCATTTTGAAGGTTTTGACGTGATCATTCACGACGACAAGAACGGCCAACGCATTTTTGATGCGGCATGAGGAAACCATGACAGCTGTGGCATACAACACGCCTGAGCGTCGTGAGAGAGCCCTTGCCGCCTTGAACGAGAAGCCTGACGGCATCGTTGAGGCGATTGCCGGCAAGGCAGACGTCACGCCGGCCGAAGTTCTGGAAATCCTGCCGCCGGGCGCTGCAGTCACCATTCCGGCCGAACAGTTCTCCGCAATCTGGTCCGACATGATGACCTGGGGCGAAGTCCTGATGATCGTGCAGACCGCCGACATCGTGCTGGAAGTACCGGGTTTTCTGCCGGAAGGTACCGAAAGCCATGGCTGGTTCAACATTCACGGCGACAGCCCGATTGGTGGCCACATCAAGAAGGACAACTGTCACGCCATCAGCTTTGTCGACCGCGCATTCCACGGCCGTCGCTCCTGCTCCGTATGGTTCATGAATGCCAGTGGTCAGGCCATGTTCAAGGTTTTTGTCCGTCGTGATGAAAACAAGGAACTGAAGGCAGACCAGCTTTCGAAGTTCGAGACTTTGCGCGACAGTCTGTCACGCTAAACAACAACAACGCTGCCAGCCACGGCCCGGCAGCGTTGCTTATCCGGGCAGTTCATCCCGGATTCATCTGGCTTCCTTATTATCGAAGGCGAATATTCGCACATCGTGATCATGGGGGTTTGGAAATGACCAACAAAAATACACTGATTGGCAAAACGCCAATCTCTCGCCGCGGCTTTGCCAGCCTTCTTGGCCTGTCCGCCGTTCTGGTTGCATCACCATCGCTTGCAGCCCCGGCCTCCATTCGCGGCACAGTCAGCTACCGTGAGCGCATGGCGTTACCACCTTCTGCGACAGTCACGGTTCAGTTGATTGATGTCTCACGCGCTGGCGCAAGTTTCAGCATCATTGCAGAAACCACCCCACTGCCGGGACGCAACGTACCTATTCCCTATGTTATTCGTTACAATGACCGAGACATCCGCCCCAACCGACGTTATGCGCTTCGCGCCGAAATCCGCGATGGTCGCCGCCTGCTGTTTACCACCACGCAGAACTACCCGATCCTCAACAATCGCCGCGAGACCACGGACCTGATGCTTGAACGTGCCGGTGCGTCACCACGGCCGGAGCCGGACCGTGAACCATCTCTGGTCGGCTCCTGGGTTGTCGTCGACATTGCAGGTCAGCGTGTTACCGACAGAAAACCACCGGTCCTGCAAATTGGGCCTGATAACCGCGTATCCGGCAACACCGGCTGCAATGGTTTTGGTGCCGAACTCAGAGTAAACCGCCGCGAGATTGATTTCAGTCGCGCCATTTCCACGCAAATGGCCTGCGAACCGCCAATCATGCGACAGGAAAGAGCGTTTCTTTCCGCGCTTGAGCAAGCACGCGGCTATGATTTGAGCCCGCGCAGCAATCAGCTGGAGTTACGCGACCGTCGGGGTCGCCCACTGATGCGCCTTCGCCGGGCCTGAACGGCATCGGTTTCCGCCCCGTTTGATGGTGATATCAGGCGGGGCGTTTTCATCTCACGTCAGAAACTCGTTATCCGATGTCGTTTTGCGCAACACAGAACGGCAGCAAGCACCGTATGACTATGGGCGCTTGATCGCTCTTCCGCTCGCACACATGTCGCGGATATTCAAATTGCGACAAAGCCACTATGCCACGGCCAGCGACTGCGCTAATGCAGGACGCCCCAATTGTGGCGCGTGACGTAAAACCAGAGGCACCGGAAATGGCGCTTCCAGAGGAATAGACTGATGACGACTTATGTTCTGACTGTAACCTGCAAATCCACCCGCGGCATCGTGGCGGCAATATCGGGTTATCTGGCAGACAAGGGTTGCAACATCGTCGACAGTTCGCAGTTCGATGACCTTCAGACCGGCATGTTCTTCATGCGGGTCAGCTTCATTTCCGAACAGGGCGAAAGCCGCGAAGCCATCACCGAGGGCTTTGCACCCGTCGCTGAGAAATTCGGCATGGATGCCAAGATCGAAAGCTCGGCCGAGCGCATGAAAGTGCTGTTGATGGTGTCGCGGTTTGGCCATTGCCTGAACGACCTGCTGTACCGTTGGAAGATCGGCGCACTGCCAATCGATATCGTCGGTGTCGTCT
Organism: Rhizobium sp. BIGb0125; assembly: GCF_024810055.1. Classification (NCBI taxonomy): domain Bacteria; kingdom Pseudomonadati; phylum Pseudomonadota; class Alphaproteobacteria; order Hyphomicrobiales; family Rhizobiaceae; genus Rhizobium; species Rhizobium sp. BIGb0125. The sequence goes on along the minus strand of NZ_JANUDV010000001.1, from coordinate 348,321 downwards.
CCAACCACTTCGATTACCAGAAAGTTGTCGTCAATCACGACATTCCTTTCCACCACATCAAGGTGACCAAGGATAACAAACCGAAGGCCGAAGCACAGTTGTTGGATCTGGTCGAACAGACTGGTACAGAACTGATCGTTCTTGCCCGTTACATGCAGGTGCTGTCCGATGAGCTCTGCCAGAAAATGTCCGGCAAGATCATCAACATTCACCACTCGTTCCTGCCAAGTTTCAAGGGCGCAAACCCTTATAAGCAGGCCTATGAGCGCGGCGTGAAGCTGATTGGCGCAACTGCCCATTACGTGACGGCCGACCTTGATGAAGGTCCGATCATCGAGCAGGAAACCGTCCGTATTACCCACGCACAAAGCGCCGATGACTATGTGTCGCTGGGCCGCGATGTCGAAAGCCAGGTGCTGGCACGCGCCATCCACGCGCATATCCATCACCGCACCTTTATCAACGGCAACCGCACGGTCGTTTTCCCACCAAGCCCCGGCAGCTACGCATCCGAGCGCATGGGATGATAAGAGATTAACCGGCTGTGGGCAGCAGCACGGTGACCTTCAAACCCTTGTCGTTCTGACCGGCATCCAGCAGCAATTGCCCGCCAAACAGGTGGGCAATTTCCTCGACAATAGCCAGCCCCAGACCGGCACCGGGAGCTGGATTGCCATCCCCACGGGCAAAACGCTGACGCACCATGTCGCGTTTTTCAGGCGCGATGCCCTGCCCGTTATCCTCCACCTCAAGGCAGACTTGCCCCGCAGAACTACGGTAAGCGCGCACTGTCACCTCAACATTATCACCGGCATAGGCAATGGCATTACTGATGAGGTTGCCCAGCAGCTCGCCGATCAACAACGGTTCGGCTAGAACGGCAACGGTTCCCTCACCCTCAAAACCCAGATCGACACCAGCTTCCGCCGCCTGAGGAATATACTCTGCAGTTATTGTCTGGGCGACTTCTACCAGATCGATGCGTGACAGCGCCTGCGGCTCACCTGATCCTGCCGCATCGATTTTTGCCATGCGCAGAAGCTGCGCCAGAATATGCTCGGCATGAGCAACGGATTCATCGCCTTTCCGCGCTGCTTCCTTGGCCTGCGCCAATGTTTCCGCCCGCTCGGAAAGCGCCAACTGAGTGCGGATGATCGCCAGCGGCGTGCGCAACTGGTGACTGGCATTACCGGTGAAATGTCGAAGCGCTTCCAGCGCCGCATTCAGGCGCACCATAAAGGAATTGACAGTATCAACGAGGTTTTGCACCTCCACCGGGACCTTCTGGTCAATAGGATGGAGATCGCTCGGATTGCGCTCGGCAATCGCTTCACTCAGCCGAAACAGCGGCCGCAAGGAAATCGTCACCGCCACCCACACGATAACCGAAGCTCCGACAATCATCGCCAATAGGCGCAGGGCAGAACGAAACAGAATGGATTGCGCAAGCTGGCGGCGGGCAATGGTGGTTTCAGCAACGGTCACGGTAAACGGCACCGAATTGATGCCGGTCGAAGCGGATCGCTGCATGACAGCGACACGAATCGGTTCACCTCGAAAAAACGCATCCTCGAAAATCGCCACATTCGGCTCTTCAGGCGAAACTGACGGCAGACCCTGATAACCGGTCAGGAATTCTCCGTGCGAACCGTCAACACGGTAAAACACCCGGTCCTGTGCCGCCGATGTCAGCATCTCCAATGCAACGTAGGGAATGTCGACCTCAAGCTTGCCGTCCTCAGACACGGCAACCCGCTCGGCAATGGCTAGGGCAGAGCCCGCCAGCACACGATCCGACACCACATTTGCTGTTTTGACCGCCTCTGAATAGGTGTCCGTCAGGGCAACAGTGCCGATAATTGCCGTCGAAAACAGAAGCCAGCCCAACAGGCGCTTGCGGAGCGAGTAGGCTCCGCCTGTCATTCGGCAATCTCCGGCAGACGCTCCAGATAATACCCGATGCCGCGTGCCGTCTTGACGGTCAGCCCATGGGGCGCAAGGCGTTTACGCAGACGGCTGACATATTGCTCAATGGCATTGCCGCTCAACTCGTCATCAAATCCGGCCAGCGATTGCATGATAGCCTCCTTGGCAACCACTTTGCCAGCGCGCATGAACAACAGTTCCAGAATGCCAAGTTCACGCGCCGGAATATCCAGCGGCACACCCTCAGCGCTAAAGGTGCGCGAGGTCAGATCAAACGATACCTTGCCGTAACTGACGGTCGAAGAGCGCAGACCCGCCTGACGGCGCAGCAGAACACGCACCCGTGCCTCAAGCTCGCTGACATCAAAGGGTTTGATCATGTAATCATCGGCACCAAGGTCCAGCCCCTTGACGCGTTCTTCCGGGGAGCCACGCGCCGTCAGGATCAGTACGGCAGCCCTTTCCTGCCGCGCCCGCATGGAGCGCAACACGGAAATGCCATCCATTTCCGGCAGATTGAGATCAAGAATGACCAGATCAAAACTTTCCGTCGCAGTCGCAGCCAGGGCCGACGTGCCATCCGATACCCAATCCACGGCATAGCCACTGCCGCGCAGCAAAGCGACCAGACCGTCCGCCAGAACCTGATTGTCTTCGACCAGCAATATACGCAAATCAATCTCCTGCCCTCACCGCGCACCCTAACGCATCGATTTGAAAATCGGAATCGAATTTCGTTTGGGCATGATGCACAGTTTCAAGGAGTTAGAGCGTCTACGCGTGACATCGGTCCGTCAGCCGTGCGGCAATCACAGGGGCAGACGCTTGTGCACGCAAAGCTGGTGCGGCATGATATTTTCATGCGTATTCTTCTCTGTCTCTGCCTGGGTCTCTCTTTCGCAGCACCTGCTCTGGCCAAACCGACTGTGTTTCCGGCACCATCCGGCAATCCGGATGCACCGGTATTGATCGTTTATTCCTCATTGGATGAGCCATTGGCTGCACCGATGATCGAAGGATTCCAGAGACAGAACCCGGATGTGACGGTGTCCTATGAGGATTTGCTGACCGGTGAGATCTATGACCGCATCGTCAAGGAAACCGATGCTGGGCAGAAAACCGCCGACTTCGCCTTTTCCTCGGCCATGGATTTGCAGGTCAAACTGAGCAATGACGGTTATGCGCAACGCAGCGACCTGCCGCTCAGCGCAAAATGGCCAAGCTGGGCCAACTGGCGCAATACCGCCTATGCCCTGACCTTTGAACCGGCAGTTTTTGTGTATCACAAGCCGAGTTTCACCACCGAAAAACCACCGGCCACCCGCGCCGAATTTGTCGATTATCTTGAGCACCATGCCAAGGACGTGCATGGGCGCATCGCCACCTATGACATTGAACGTTCCGGCGTCGGTTTCCTGTTCATGTCGCGGGACCAGGAACAATTTGCCGATATCTGGTCCGTCATCCAACACATGGGGGCGGCCGGCGTAAAACTCTACTCCAACAGCTCCGCCATTCTGGAGCGCATTGCCGACGGACGATTCGTGCTGGGCTACAATATTCTCGGCTCCTACGCAGCCGACTGGGCATCCCGCCACCCGGACGTCGGCATCGTGCTGCCCAAGGATTATACGGTGGTGATGTCACGAATCGGCCTTGTGCCACAGGCCGCCAACTCCCCGGAACTGGGCCGTAAATATCTGGAATATTTCATGTCCCGGGAAGGCCAGACAATCCTGTCAACGCGATTGCAAATTCCGGCCGTCAATCCGGATGTCGCCGGAGACAATACCGCCAACACCATGCAGGCCATTCATGGCGCCCAGCTTTTGCCCGTTCCTGTCAGCCTTGGCCTGATGGTTTATCTGGATCAGGTAAAGCGCAATCGGCTGATTGCCCGCTGGAACGAGGCCTTGCGCCTGCAATAAACACCCGCCAAAGCCGGTTATCAGGTAAAAACTGGACGTCATCCAAAAATTAATGAATGTTAAATTGGCAAAGCCGGGGATTGCGTCAGTTAAATGTCAGCTTTCTATGGTGCTCTGCTTCTACTCTTCGGCCGTGGAGGCGGCTTAACGAAGATGCGGGAGGAAATATCTATCGCGAATGAACAAACTGCCCTGTGATGGCAGCGTGTCTACATTTGCCCGCGTTCTCCTTCCGCCAAAACAACGAAGCCCGATGGGCTATCAAGGAGGGTTCGCTTTTGAAACATTTCGTACTTGCTTCCATTATCGCCGGTGCTTTGGCTCTTCCTGCCGCAGCAGCCGATTACACGATCATAGCACCAGCAAACCCAGGCGGCGGTTGGGACCAGACCGCGCGTTCGTTGCAGACCTCGCTGCAGGATGAAGGCATCTCCAAGAGCGTACAGGTACAGAACGTACCAGGTGCCGGTGGCACGATCGGTCTTGCCCAGTTTGCAAGCCAGCAGAAGGGTAACCCAAATGCTCTGATCGTTGGCGGTTACGTGATGGTTGGTGCCATCCTGACCAACAATTCGCCAGTGACATTGAAGGACGTGACACCGATTGCCCGTCTGACCGGCGAATATGAAGCCGTTGTCGTTCCGGCCTCTTCTCCGCTGCAGACCATGGGTGACCTCATCGAGCAGCTCAAGAAAGATCCGGGCAGCGTTTCCTGGGGTGGCGGTTCAGCTGGTGGTACCGACCACATCGCAGTTGGCCTGATCGCCAAGGCTGCTGGCGTTGATCCAACCAAGATCAACTACATCGCCTACTCAGGCGGCGGTGAAGCACTCGCTTCCATCCTCGGCTCGCAGGTGACAGCTGGCATTTCCGGCTACGGTGAATTTGAAAGCCAGGTCAAGGCTGGCACACTTCGCCTTCTGGCCGTGTCGAGCGCAGAGCGCATCGAAGGCGTTGACGGACCAACCCTGAAAGAAAGCGGCCTTGATGTCGTGGTTGAAAACTGGCGCATGGTCGCAGCGGCTCCTGGCCTGTCTGCAGATCAGGAAGCAGCAATCAATGCCGACGTTGAAAAGCTGGTGAAGTCCAAGAGCTGGCAGGACACCCTGAAGACCAAGGGCTGGCAGGACACATACCTTGCTGGCGATGCTTTCAAGGCACAGCTCGACAAGGATGTTGAATCCACTCAGGCTATTCTCAAAGACATCGGACTTGTAAAATGAGCATGGGTTCTAACTCATCCAACTCTCAAAAGCGCCGCCCTGACCGGGCGGCGCTGGTTATAGCCGCTGCACTCGTTGCCATCGCTGCTGTAATCTTCATGGACTCCACACGCCTTGCAGGCGTGTCCGGTTATTCGCCTGTTGGTCCAGCCACCGTACCTTACGCCATCGCATTCTGTCTTGTCGGCCTTGCCATCTGGACAGTCGTGGAAGCTCTGCGTGGTGAGTTCCCCAAGCGGGACAAGCAGGAAACCAGCGCCGTCATCTGGGTTATCGCTGGTTTGGCCGGGCAGATGCTGCTGCTGAAAACCGCCGGTTTCTCCATCGCAACAGGCATTCTGTTTGCCTTCACTGCCCGCGCCTTTGGCAAACGGGAGCTGTGGTATTCGATCCCCGTCGGCATCGCCATCAGCTTCGTCGTCTGGGTGATATTTGCACAGTTCCTGCAGCTTTCACTGCCAGCTGGGCCTTTGGAACGCCTGTTCTTCTAATCGGAACCGGCCTTCTTTTCTTGATTGAAAAACAGGGAGTGACAATCGCTTTTGTGCAAGCGGTTGGTAACACTCCACCCGACAGGGGGACATTCGTCCATGAATACATTTGAATTTCTGCTTCACGGCCTAGAGGTCGCAATGCAGCCGATGAACCTGCTTTATGCATTGATCGGCGTAACGCTTGGCACAGCTGTCGGCGTTCTTCCCGGCATTGGCCCTGCGCTGACTGTCGCATTGCTGCTGCCGGTCACCTACAAGCTCGATCCTGCGGGGTCGCTGATCATGTTCGCCGGTATCTACTACGGCGGCATGTATGGTGGTTCGACCACCTCGATCCTTCTCAACACACCCGGTGAAAGTGCGTCCATTGTGACGGCGCTGGAAGGCAACAAGATGGCCCGAGCGGGGCGTGGGGGACCGGCTCTTGCCACCGCCGCCATCGGCTCCTTCGTGGCTGGCCTCATTGCCACGATCGCCCTTGCCTTCATTGCACCCTATATCGTCAAGCTGGCACTGGTGTTCGGACCACGCGAATATTTCGCGCTGATGGTTCTGGCATTTGTCACCGTGTCTTCAGCCTTTGGTGATTCTGCGCTGCGCGGCCTCACCTCGCTGTTCATCGGCTTTGCCCTTGCCATTGTCGGCATCGACCAGTTGACCGGTCAGGCTCGCATGAGCTTTGGCGTTCCAGATCTGCTCGATGGCGTCGAAGTGACGACGCTCGCCGTTGCCATGTTCGCGATTGGCGAGACGCTGTTCATCGTTGCACAGGGACAAAGCGGCCCGGACAAGATCGAAGCCGTAAAGGGTTCCGTGTGGATGAATGCCCAGGATTGGGCTCGCTCGTGGAAACCATGGCTGCGCGGCACGTTGATCGGCTTCCCGATTGGTGCAATGCCTGCCGGTGGTGCGGAAATCGGCACGTTCCTGTCCTATGCCACTGAAAAGAAGCTTTCAAAACATCCGGAAGAATTTGGCCATGGCGCGATTGAAGGCGTAGCCGGTCCGGAAGCTGCCAACAACGCATCTGCCGCCGGCACACTGGTACCGCTGCTGACACTTGGCCTGCCGACCACGGCGACTGCCGCCATCATGCTGGCCGGCTTCCAGCAATACGGCCTACAACCCGGCCCGCTGCTGTTTGCCACCAACCCGCAGCTTGTCTGGGGTCTGATTGCCAGCTTGTTCATTGCCAACTTCATGTTGTTGGTTCTCAACCTGCCGCTGATTGGCCTTTGGGTTAAGCTGCTGACTATTCCAAAGCCATGGCTTTATGCGGGCATCTTGCTGTTTGCGACGCTTGGCACGATCGGTGCGAACCCTTCGGTGTTCGAACTGGGCATGCTGCTCGGCTTCGGTATTCTTGGCTACATCATGCGCATCTTCGGTTATCCGATCGCACCTGCTGTCGTTGGCCTGATCCTTGGCCCGCTGGCCGAACAGCAATTGCGTCGCGCACTGGCCATTGGTCAGGGTGATCCTGTCGTGCTGTTCACGTCGCCGATTGCCGTTGGCCTGTTCATTGTTGCCGCAGCCGCCTTCATCATCCCGCTGGTCATGCGTATCCGCGGTCGTGGACAGGTCCTGTCGCAGCTCGCTGCCAACGAAGACTAAAAAATATCAAACGTCAAAACAGGACGCGGGGAGACCATAGTCTCCCCGCGTCTTTTTTATTTCAGCCACAGAGACGGACCGCACCTGTCTCAAGCGTCGATCGTGGGTAAGAGCGATCGCCACAGGCGCAAATATATTCGCAGAAACGGACGAGTTTCATAAAGACTTTGCTTGGAAAACATGCACTCTTCGGTCTATTAAACGGCAATTGCATAATTTTAAGCCGGAAAAATTTCATGCGACGCCACTTGCGGCATTACATCCACCGCCATGAGCCTAAAGGACAGGCACATCATCACGTCAAATCGGGGATTGGTGCCATTGCCGCCATGCTGGCCGTGGGTGGTTTGACGGTGGAGACAGGCATTCCGTTATTGATCGCACCTTTTGGAGCGACAGCGGTTTTGCTGTTCGGCCAGCCCAAAAGCCCGCTTGCGCAACCGGCAAATGTCATCGGCGGGTATTTGCTGGCAGCCCTGGTCGGCAGCCTTGCCTTGCAGTTCCTCCCTGGCATCTGGTGGGCTTCGGCAATTGCGGTTGGACTGTCTATTGCCGGAATGCTGCTGCTGCGCGTTACCCATCCACCGGCCGGCGCCGTACCGCTTGTCGCTTACGGCTCGCACCTTGAAGGACAGGATCTGTTTCTGGTCGTTCTGGCTGGCAGCGCCTTGCTTGTGGTCATCGCCGTGGTTCACCACCTGATACCACCACGCCATCAATATCCACTGCGTGCACCGGAAGCCCCATAACCTGAAAACCGGCGTCTATCCCAGCCACGCATTCGCCTTTGGACGACAGGGGAAGAAATAGCCTTTCACGCTGTTTTTAACGGCGGCAAGACTTGTCCCTGCCCATCCCCTGTGCTTGAAAACAGACAGTCGAAAAGTACGACTTATTTCAAGACCGGGAGAAAACCATGAGCATCCAGATATTTGACCTTACCGGCCGTCGCGCCCTTGTTACCGGCTCCTCGCAGGGCATTGGCTTTGCACTGGCAAAGGGTCTGAAGGATGCCGGTGCTGACGTCGTCATCAATGGCCGCGACCCCGAGAAGCTGAAAGCTGCGGCACAAGAGCTCGGTAATGTCGACTACCTCGCCTTCGACGTGACCGACCATGCCGCTGCCCGTGAAGCCATTGACGCCTATGAAAAAGACAAAGGCGCCATCGACATCCTCGTCAACAATGCTGGCATGCAGCACCGCACCCCCTTGGAAGATTTCCCTGCCGATGCCTTTGAGCGTCTGCTGCGCACCAATATCTCCTCGGTGTTTAATGTTGGCCAGGCCGTTGCCCGTCACATGATTGGTCGTGGCGCTGGCAAGATCATCAATATCGCCAGTGTTCAGACCGCATTGGCGCGTCCAGGCATTGCGCCTTACACCGCGACCAAAGGTGCTGTCGGCAATCTAACCAAGGGAATGGCAACCGACTGGGCGAAACACGGCCTGCAATGCAACGCCATCGCACCCGGCTATTTCGAAACCCCGCTCAATGACGCATTGGTCAAGGATCCGGCCTTTACCGAATGGTTGCAGAAGCGCACGCCAGCTGGTCGATGGGGCAAGGTGGAAGAACTGGTTGGCGCCTGCATCTTCCTCGCGTCAGGCGCATCGTCTTTCGTCAACGGCCACATTCTCTACGTTGATGGCGGCATCACCGTAAGCCTGTAAGCACAGAGCATAGCGTTCTAAAGAAAGGTCCGCGAGTACCAGCACGCGGACCTTTTTATGCGACCTTATTTATTGTGATGACCGCGCAACCTGCCTTCCAGCCACAGGCTGTAACGTGAGGCACCAAAGCAGATCACGAAATAGATCAAGGCAACGGCAATGTAGGCTTCGTTATAAAACCCAAGCCAGCTGGGGTCCGTCGCTGATGCCCGAGCAGCGTTGAGAATATCGAAGATACCAATCACCGCCAACAAGGACGTGGCGAGCAGGAAACCGATCGCCAGATTGACCATGCCGGGAATAACGATCCGCAATGCCTGCGGCAGCACGATCAGCTGCATTGTGCGCCAGTAGCCAATACCAAGTGCGGTGGCGGCTTCCTCCTGCCCCTTGGGAATGGCCTGTAGTCCGGCACGCACGACCTCGGCGATATAGGCTGCCCAAAACAGCGTGACCATGATCATCGCTCTGATCATCTTGTCGAAAAACTGGCCGTCGGGTAACGCCATCGGCAGGATCAGCATCGCCACGTAGAGAATGGCGACCATCGGTGTGCCACGCATCAACTCGATATAGAGGATCGAAAATGTGCGCAGGCCACCCAGCTTGGAGCGACGCGCCAGCGCCAGCAGAATGGCAAGCGGTGTCGCGGCAGCAAAACAGCCAGCCCAGACAAACAGCGTAACGGGCAGCCCACCCCATTGGTTGGAAGGGACAGGCCCACCGAAAAAACTGCCGGCCATCAGAAACCAGCTGGCCAGGATAATCAGCGGCCAGGCGAGCAGGGTTTCCTTTCTCCAGAAGCGCGGCATTGCCGTTGCAAACAGCAACAACACCAGTAACAGCACAACCAGAGTCGGCCGCCACAAAAACTCAGCGGGGTAAAAAGCAAACAGAATGAATTGCAGTTTGGCGCCGATAAACGCCCAGCAGGCACCACCACGCGCCGCGCAATCGGCCGACGCGCCACTCCACGTGGCATCGAGAATGCCCCAGCGAATAAGCGGCGGCAGGGTCCAGACGAGGGCGGCTGAGGTCAACAGAGTGATCAAACTATTGGTCACCGTACCGAACAACCCTGCCCTCAATCCTAACAACAGGATACGCAATTTGCCGCGGTGGCTGGGCACAACATTCACCGTCATCGGCCATTCCCCCGCAAGGCAACACGCCTGTTATATTCGTTCATCAACACCGAAACCGAGAGGTTGATGACCAGATAGGTGCCAATCAGGATCATCAGCGCTTCAAGCGACTGGCCTGTTGTATTGGCCGTGGTGTTAATGACGCTGACCAGCTCCGGATAACCGATGGCCACTGCAAGGCTCGAATCCTTGGTCAAGTCGAGATAACTTGACGTCGTTAGCGGCGTGATCACCCGCAAGGCCTGTGGCAACACAACAAGCCGCATGATCTGTCCCGGATGCAACCCGAGCGACCGTGCAGCCTCCCACTGACCATTGTTGACGGACTGAATGCCCGCCCGAACAATCTCGGCAATGGCCGCGGAAAACTTCACGACGAGCCCCGTCAACAGCGCCGCAAACTCCGGAGACAGGCTGGAGCCGCCACGAATGTTGAACCCGGTTAATTCTGGAATATCAAAATTGAGCTGTGCCCCGCCGAACGACAGTCCGGCGGCAACAACCACGATCACGGCCGCGAAGCTCAAGGCCGTGCTGGTAATGTTTAAAGCCCTGCTACGCTTGAGGATAAACAGGATGGCGGCGAAGGTCGCGATTGCACCGGCAAACACCGTGCTGCCACTGACACTCAAACCCTCAATCGAACCACCGGGGATAAACACACCGCGATTGGTAAAATAGATCGACCCCAGAAAGGCGCTGGCCTGTCGCGGCGCCGGAAAGGCACTTGTCAGCGAAATCCAGAAGAACAGTTGTAGAAGCAGCGGCGTGTTGCGAATAATCTCGACATACCAGCGCACCGCAGTTGCCAGCAGCAGATTACGCGAAAGCCCGGCCACGCCGACCGCGACCCCAAGTACAGTCGCAAGAACACAGCCCATCACTGAGACTTTCAGCGTGTTCAGCAAACCGACGATAATGGCACGGATGTAGGTATCCCCCGCCTGAAACGGAATTGAGCTTTCGCCAATCTCGAAATTGGCCGCCCGGCTCAAGAAGTCGAACCCTGGCGTCACGCCAATACGGCGCATGCTCTCGATCACGTTGACCGCGAGAAAATACATCGAAACGACAAGAAAACCGATGATGAAAACCTGAAGCAGCGGACGAGTGCCCCACCACATCAAGGCCTTGCGAAAGATGCCGGGCCTTTGAGGGCCCGGCGCTGGATTTACCGGCATTATTGATATGCCCCGACTGCTTAGCGGAATGGCGGAGAATAGAGGAGACCACCATCCGTCCACAGACGGTTGTAGCCACGATCCCAACCGAGCGGCTTCAGGTTACGGTCGAAGATTTCACCGTAATTGCCGACAGTCTTGATGATGTTGTAGGCCCACTTCGGATCAAGTCCGATCGCTTCGCCAAGGGCTGGATCAACACCAAGGAAACGCTGGATGGCAGGGTCTTCGGACTTCAGGAACTCGTCGACGTTTTGCGAGGTAATGCCCCACTCTTCCGCCTGGATGGTCGCATTGACAGTCCAGTTGACGATTTCCAGCCAACGGTCGTCACCACCGGCAACCGCAGGTGCAAGTGGCTCCTTGGACAGGCGCTCTGGTAGGATGATGTAATCATCCGGCTTTTTCAGCTGTGTACGCTTGCCGACAAGGTCGGACGAATCTTGGGTGATTGCATCCACGCGACCGGATTCAAGCGCCGCGATGAACTGTCCGGTATCTTCAATCGTCACTGGCGTGAACTTCTTGCCTGTCTTGCGGAAGAAGTCGGCAACGTTCAACTCACCTGTCGTGCCGCTCTGAGCACCAATCGTTGCGCCGTCGAGTTCGGCAGCTGTGGTCACACCGAGGTCTTTACGGACCAGAATGCCCTGACCGTCATAAAACACCGTAGGGCCAAAGTGGAAACCAAGCTTCAGCGCACGGGTGATAGTAACCGTCACACCCGACAACAGAATATCGAATTCGCCGCTCTGAAGGGCTGGCAGACGCTGCTGCGGAGAAGAGTTGGTGAACTCTGCCTTATCGGGTGTGCCGAAAACAGCGATGGAAAGAGCACGGCCGTAATCTGCAAACAGCCCCTGCCATTTGCCGCTACTGTCAGGCGCAAAGAAACCTGGTGTCGTACCAACACCAACCTTGATGGAGCCGCGTTGCGTTATCTTGTCAAGCGTCGGGCCGGCTTGTGCAACATTTGAAAGAGCCAGACTGGTCAACAAAGTCCCGGCGATCGCCGACTTGAGAAAGCCGCCGAGATATCCTTTAAATCTCATGGTTCAAATACTCCTGATGCTTCAATCAGGCGATCAGATCTTGGTGTCCCCCGAGGAACTGATGCCAAAATATACACTAATTCAATAGTTTTTATATTCGAGGCACCACATGCCCATTTTCCGATCACATCAGGAATGTAATTGCCATTTTTTCGATCAAAGAAGATCACATTATTCCGCGTAGCAGCCACTCGACAAAACGAAATCAAATGGCAAATCAACGCGAACCAGCAATCAAGTTTTACAATCGGGAATTTAGACATCGCGTTTTGGCACGCTATTGAGCCCGCCTCAAAAATGCTGCCCCCGACACAGGTCTGGTGTCGGGGGCAATCCAAGGAAGTCACGATGTCAATTGTACAGAACGGTGTTCGCAGACCTTACTGCGACAGTGGCATAACTATCTCAGACTGCCGTTATAGGAATGCCGCGAACGGTTCCAGTCAGCGGCATAGGCGGTGTCAAATGCAGGCGCAAAGGCCGGGTTCAACCTGCGCTTTCTAATCAGCAAGCTCATGATGCGAGCCGCTGTCGAAAAGCTCATTTCACCCAGCGGTCCATGACCCACCCACGGTTTGTTCAGACGTGCGACAACCGAGCCAACCAGGGCAGCCGGCACGATATCCGTGCAGGTACGCATGGCGGTGAAGACATCGGAAATCGGAATGTGAGAGTTTTCGAAGGTTACGAGGGGTTGGCCATCATAGGGCTCCCACTCTTCAAATTTCAAAACGGCTTCCCAGAACAGATAATGCAGGTCGATTGGGGCGTGGCCGTTAAAAAGCTCCGGTAGTTTGGATGTCATAACATTCTCCTCCGTTGAGTGCATATTGGTTGAAAATATGCGCAATCTTCCTTGGATCTTGGTGACAGGCAAAAACACTATAGACGGATAGCTCCTTTATGAAACCGTGTGGGTCGTAAAAAACTGGTCGCCTTGTGGCAGGTGCACTGCGGGCCAGAACTGACCGGCATAATCGCGGGCGGCCTTTTCTGCGGCATCCCGGCTGGAGAGGTTTTTCAAGACATGGCTGCGATGCCCCAGTTGCAGCAACACCGTCTTACTGGGGTAATCATAGATAACCTGTAAATTGTCATGGCTCATTGAGATCCTCCATCTCATTGTTGCTAAACGACTTTCAGAGATACATGTTCCACCGGCATCAACAGCGTTGCACCTGGGGCTCATCAAAATCCAGATCGGCATATCTGCGTTTCTGTGCTTTGACCTTGCTGGCAAGGCCATCCAGCAGGCCGTAACCACTGGACCACCGTCCAAATCCGCTTGCGATATTGATGTGACCGGCCATCCCCAGATTGAGAATATTGGCCTGCCATTTTTCACCAACCGATGTCAGCCGATCTATCGGCATGTAATGGTCATTAAGGCTGCCAACCACGATGTTCGGAAACGGCAGACGCCCGTCATCCAGCCGTCCAAAAGAAATCGCGCCGGGATGTAATTCATCGGTCAACTCGGGGTCGCAGGGCGCAACAAGCAGCGCCGCCTTGACACGATTGGCAGAGGCGCGGGCCGCCAATTTGGCAGCCACCAGACACCCGAGACTATGCGCCACAATATAGGCCTCGCCCTCGCGCTCCAGCGCTTCTTCGACATTCGCCACCCAGCAATCAAGGCTGGGTTTGGACCAATCATCCTGCACGACGATGCTCGCGTCAGAATGGTCCTTCTGCCAGTACCACTGCCAATGCCCTTCATCAGATCCATTCAGTCCGGGAAGAATAAGCGTGCGCATGGCGTCCTCTTAATCAACAAGGTGACAACAGATCTTCATATCAGTGCTCGCCCAACAGCCGCAGTTCTTTGCCCACTTCGCGCATTCTGCTGCGCAACTCAAAACCGGTTCCGTCGTCGATTTCGTAATCACCGAAGCAATGACGGGCATCGTGCAAAAGCAAGCGGTCCTCAAGTTCGTTCTGCGTTCTGATCAATTTTGCAACACGGCGAAAAATGCCCATTTCCGAACTCCTTCGTCGAAAAATCATGCAGTCAAAATTATACATAAATTTAGTAGACTAAAGGCACCACATGCCAAGATGCCAAATAGAAGGAGAAAAAACATCCGATAGTTATGGAAAAAATCCATATTCTAGATGAGGATTTCCGAAAAACCTCTAAAGCATGGAATTTCATTTCGGGAATTTGAGATCCACAATCTCAACACAGCGTCAAAGCGGGTCGACTGACAATATTTTCTATAATATTGGTCAACAATGAAATTCTGTCGCTCATCAGTCCTGATCCGCGATGGTATATTTGCAAAATTGCAAGGGCATCTTCACCAGCCTTGGAGACCTATATGACTGCGACCGTGACTTATCTTCATAATCCGCTGGAAACACAGCTTACCCATCCCGACCAGCTAAAGTCTGCCATGCGCAATTTTGCCGGGGGCGTTTCCGTTATCACTGCGGGATCTGGAGATCAGCGCAATGGCGCAACCGTGACCTCGGCCACAGCACTTTCCATGGATCCGGCATCGATGCTGATCAGCATCAATCGCTCATCATCCATCTGGCCTGTTATCAGCCGGTTCAACCATTTCTGTGTGAACATTCTCTCGGCACAGCAGCAGGATATTGCCAGCCGCTTTGCCGGTGTTGGCGGCCTAAAGGGCGTGCAGCGATACAGCAACGCCAGCTGGTCGACGCTCGAAAGTGGCGCGGCCGTGCTGGAAGGCGCACTCGCCTCCATCGACTGTGCCGTCGAAGATGTAATTGAACGGCATACCCACGCTATCGTTATCGGACGTGTGGTCGCCTTGGTGACTGACCAAGGAGAACCATTGGTTTATCACAATGGCCAGTATGGAAACATCGTCCCGATTTAACCGTGCAGGTTAAATCTCAAGCGTATGCGGCATCGTCGACACCCTTGCCGGTGTCGGCTGCAAACTGCTCCAATGTCGTGTTATCAAGAACTTCTGCCATAGCATCGCGCACTCGGCCCATGGACCGGCGCACCTGACAGTGCTCTGGATCTTCACAGTCCTCGCATGGCTCAAACGCCGTCTTGCTTGCACAACGTATCGGGGCCAGCGGCCCATCAAGGGTACGCACCACCTGGCCAATCAAAATCTCGGAAGCCGGTTTGGACAGGGAATATCCACCGCCTGGACCTTTCTTTGAACGCAGCATGCCTGCATTTCTCAGTTCCAGAAGAATCGTATCGAGGAATTTTTTAGGTATGTTGTTACGGCTGGCAATCTCATTGACAAATGCTGTCTGCCCTTCAGCAAGCCCGGCCAGATCAACCATGGCCTTCAAGCCGTATTTCCCTTTTTTCGTCAGCATCAACCGCTCTTTCACAATCACATCGCGGCGATAGATATGGGCAAAAACCGCGCTTAAGGCAACAGAGAGCGCGCAATCTATTCGAGAGATTTAATCAAAATTACCCCTGTCCGTTAGCCTGATGTGAACAGGCAACCGGGCAAGGCATTTTAAACTGTGCTTCGTCTCAGGAGCCGGAGACGATTTTTACGTTGCCGCCGTGGCCACCGCCGCCAAAAACGCGGTGTTCGCCAAACGACGAGCGGATCTGGTTGCGCGGTCCGTCAAGGCCGATTTCCGGAAACAGCAATTCAGAGACCCGGTAAGCTTCCTCAAGATGCGGGTAACCAGAGGCGATGACCGTATCGATGCCGAGATCCTGGTATTCCCGCAGTCGGGCAGCGATGGTTTTGGGTGAACCGACGAGCGCTGTCCCGGCACCGGAGCGCACAAGACCGATACCGGCCCAAAGATTTGGTGAGACCTCAAGCTTGTCACGGCGACCATTATGCAATGCCACCATGCGTGCCTGCCCGACGGAATCGGAATTTTTGGCAAACACCTCCTGCGCTGCGGCAATGGTGTCGTCGGACAGTTTCGAAATCAGACGATCCGCAGCCTCCCATGCCTCACCATCGGTTTCACGTACGATGAAGTGCAGTCGGATGCCGAAGCTGACGTCACGATTTTGCGCCGCCGCAGCCTTGCGCACCTTAGCAATTTTTTCCTCCACCAGATGAGGCGGCTCACCCCATGTCAGGTACTTATCGATAATGCCGGCGGAAAAATCGATTGCAGCATCCGAGGATCCGCCAAAATAGATTGGTGGACGTGGCTGCTGCACCGGAGGCAAGCCCAGTTGAGCGTGATGGGCCTGAATATACCGGCCATCAAGATGCGCCTTGCCGGTTTCGATCAGGTCATTAAACACCTGGAAAAACTCACCAGCATGATCGTAGCGCTCATCATGGGCTAGAAAAATACCGTCTCCAGCCAGTTCCTGCGCGCTGCCACCAACGACAATGTTCAACAACAGCCTTCCGTTGGAAACCCGGTCAAGCGTTGAGGCCAATCGTGCGTAGTAGGCAGGCGACGCCGTTCCCGGACGAATGGCAACGAGGAACTTTAGCTGTTCCGTATGCGCCGCCAGATCGGCAGCGAGAATGAAGGATTCTTCGCAAGCCACACCGGTCGGAATAAGCACGCCGGAATACCCCAGACGATCAACAGCCCGGGCAATCTCGCGGAAGTAACCGGGATCTGACTGCCGCGCCAGATCATCCGACCCAAGATAGGCACCGTCACCGGAAGATGGAATGAACCAGAGAAAATCGAGTGGTTGATGAGGTTTTGCCATTGCTCAAGTCCCGTTTGATGATGTGACCACGAAAGCCCCATCGGACACATCATTCACGGCTTGCCAGACAATCAGCACCTCCGCGGAGAAGGGTCGAACTGAACTTTTCCAGTCCATTTCGATGTTGGCCCCTCATTCGCTCCAACAATAATTATATCCATAGATTTTATAAGAAATACTATTCCAAAGAACCCACCGTTGATGAAGATTATCTCACGGCAGGTCCAAAGCGATGAAATTCCATCTTCAGAATCACGGACTGAAGGAACCTGGCCCTGCCCGCCCTCTTATCCACCAATAGGCTGTACATCGTGGTCAGCCGGTGCTGCTCAAAGACTGCTCTTGTTTGTCAAGATTAAGATAGGACGACAGCTGGCCAGCAACAAAAATCGCATGGTCCGTCACCTGCGGCAGCCCCATCAGCTCTCCAAATGTACCGCGCGCCAATGGCCCAGCAATGTACAGTCCCGGCACCGCCCTGCCCGTTTCATCAATCGCGATGGAGGCCGCATCACAGGCAATACCAAGGCCGGTGGCACAAGATGAGATCAGACCGTCCCGTTGCAGGGCGGCGAGGAATGGGATTGAATGCAGGACCTCGCCATGCGCGGGGCCGGTGGTCACCGCGATCGCATCGAAAAGATAATCGGCCACTTCGCCTGTGACCTTCTCTTTCAGAGACACACGGAAGCCCGAATCCTCGGACGTAACGCCTTGAAGGGAAGCAGCTTTTATCGACAGCTGGCCGGCGGCAACTGCTTCGTCCAGCACTTTCTCGACCTGCGGCGCGATGCGAAAACGGTGAACATCCCAATATGGACGGGCCAGCCGCACAATGCGACGCCTCTCCTTGGTTGGCAAAGCCTGCCAGATTTTTTGCCCCTGTGCGCGGATGGCATCGATGACCGCATGCCAACTGAAACCCGCCTTCTCCGCCTGCCTGATCGTGTCGCGGATCCGATGCACCAGTTCAGACGCGCGGACACTGGGTCTGGAGACAAAATCGCCGAACGCTTCTTGGGCAGTTGCCGAATGGCCACGCGAGCGTAATCCGCGCCGCGAGATTGAAACAATCGTTCCGTGGTGCCTTTTATCTTTCAGGGTCGCGACGACATCGGCCGAGGTCAAGCCATTGCCAATGACAAGCACGCGGTCGTCCGGCTCGATCGGTTGAAGCGCATCAGGCTGCGTCACATCGGCAATCAGTTTTGGATGATCTCTAAAGGCGGCCAATGCGGCAGGCAGTGCCGGTGCCGGATGGCTAACCGCAATTGCAACGGCGTCAGCCAGCAGCACGCTGCCATCTTCGGCTTTCAACAGCCACTTCGTCCCGGATTTCCCGACGCCGGTGACACTCGTTTGACGATGTTCGACAACACCCTGATCAAGATAGGGCTGGATTTCAGACGACACGTAATCGCCGAACGACGCGCGCTGCAAATAGGGTAATCCATCCGAGCCAAACGCATCCGCATCCTCTGTCAGAATGTTCCTGTTTGTTGCAAACCGCAGAAAACTCTCTGGATCGTCAGGGTAAAGCGTCATCTTGCCGGCAGGTACATTGATGCGGTGTGCCGGTTCATGTGTGCTGTAGGCCAGGCCCGCACCCAGCTTTTCACGCGGCTCAAAGACCACCATGCGGACAGTGCCAATACCGGGATAACGCCGGGCAAGATGGATTGCCAGTGCAGCCCCAGTAACACCGCCACCCACAATCGCAATGACCGGACAAAGAGACTTTTGAGGCATCACAAGCTCCGACAGTTATGGAAGATATATGCGGAGCGCAGCATAGCGCCATACAATCGAGGTTTAAAAATACGCGCATCCGACGATTGGCGAAAGCGTGCCAGCCGATCAGATATCGTGTTAGCAAAGCCAGATAACAGGGTTTGCCCTCCTTCATTTTGGACACTCCAACACGATCGTCTCGGACAGTCTCCTGCAAATATATTCTATAAAATTAGTGCTATATATGCATTCCTCATTTGAAAGAGCAACCAAAATGGAAAACGGAAGCACCCGCCGCGATGCTTCCGTTCGATTGTCTGCGCAGAGCATGCTTGGGAGTTAAGTTGCTCAGAAAGCGGCAGACGGAATCCACGAGGCGGTCGCCGCCGTGCTGGTAGAGAATGCCGGAATTTTAGCCGCCAGATCGTCAATCGTCGTCACACCTGCCTCACGCAATTGCTGCTGGGTCACCAAAACAGGATCGACGATAATCTGGTGCGGAACCTCTTCCCCGGCGATCTGCAGGGCTGCCGCGCGAATGGAGACAGCACCCACAACCGCCGGATTGGTGGCGGCGGTCGCTACCCAAGGACTGCCCTCTTCAACGATTTCCTGAATATCGGCCGTAGAAATATCCGCCGAATAGATCTTGAGCTTGTCGCTGATGCCAAGATCGGCCGCAGCCAGTTTCACCCCGCGTGCAAATTCGTCATAGGGTGCGAATACAACTGAAATATCGGGATTGGCCTGAAACACCGCCTTGGCCTGATCGGCCGTTGAGGTCGCCGTTGTATCGCTGACATTGCCAAAACGGGCCTTTTCCACGATACCGGCATTTGCCGCCTTCACCTTGTCCCAAACCTCGTTGCGACGATCAAGCGGCGCAAAACCGGCGACATAGGCATAACCTGCATTAAAGCTGGTGCCATTATCCTTGATGGCCTGATCCAGCGCCAACTCTGCCAGCTTGTGGTCGGACTGCTCGACCTGCGGAATTTTCGGATTGTTGAGGTTCACGTCAAAGGCAACAACCTTGATACCCTTATCGAGTGCCTGCTGTACGACATCCCCCAAAGATTCCGGCAGACCATGGTCAACCACAATACCCTGAACGCCGAGATTGATGGCCTGAAGAATTTGTTCGCGTTGTTCTGCGGCATTCTGGCGGCCAGGAAAGATACGCAGATCAACCCCAAGCGCCTTGGCCTGCGCTTCAGCGCCAGCCTGATAGGCCTGGAAAAAATCACCGGCTGAGATGTAGCTGATCAGGGCCAGTTTCACGCCACCTTTGTCGAAGGGAGCCGGTGCGCCCGTAAGGCCTTCCGCAGATGCCGAATGCACCAAAGCCAAAGAGGACAGAGCGGTAAATGCCAGAAAACGCAGAGTTGACGTCATGGAGTTCCCCTTGAAACGAAAAGGCCTTCAGCGGCCCCGGATGACGTCCATTATTCAAATAAATACACTTATTTTATAGATTTAATATTTATCAATTCGGGATCGGAAATAGATTTCTTTGCCATTTAACGTCGGATGTCGGCAAGTTTCTGCCCGGCTTTCCGGCACCGGCCAGACGACATGTCCATCGCGAAAGCATCTGTGCCCCTCAATAGAATACCCGGCGGATAACACGCCGGGTAATCTTGTAATCCTCACGATATGTGCCGGTCAGACGGCTTCATCATGCGATGGTTTTTCCCAAAGGTTGATACCACCTTCGACCGCATGACGATCAATCTCCGCCAGCTCCTCTGGTGTGAAAGAAAGGTTATTCAAGGCTGCCACGTTCTCCTCGATCTGCCTGGCCGAACTTGCGCCAATCAGGGCAGAGGTTACACGCCTGTCACGCAGAACCCAGGCAATGGCCAATTGCGCCAATGACTGGCCGCGCCGTGCGGCAATCTCGTTCAGTGCGCGGGCACGAATGATGTTTTCTTCCTTCAGATGTTCCGGCCGAAGGAAATCACCACCCGGCCGGTTCACGCGTGCATCCTGCGGAATGCCGTTCAGATATTTGTTGGTCAGCAAACCCTGCGCAAGCGGCGTAAAGGCAATGATACCAGCCCCGACATCCTCGACCGCATTCAGCAGGTCCTTTTCAACCCAGCGGTTGAACAGGTTATAGGCCGGCTGGTTGATCAGTAGCGGTACCTGCCTGTCACGCAAATGCGCGGCGATCTCACGGGTCTTGGCACCGGAGTAAGAGGAGATACCAACATAAAGCGCCTTGCCCTGCCGCACGGCCTGCGCCAGCGCATCCGCGGTTTCTTCCAGCGGCGTATCTGCGTCATAGCGGTGCGAATAGAAAATATCGACATAGTCGACGCCAAGCCGCGAAAGGCTCTGATCGAGGCTCGACAGCAGCGCCTTTTTCGAACCGCCGCCACGACCATAAGGACCCGGCCACATATCCCAACCAGCTTTGGTCGAGATAATCAGCTCATCGCGGTAACCGCGAAAATCTTGCTTCAGAATACGCCCGAAATTGATCTCGGCACTTCCCGCTGGCGGGCCATAATTATTGGCGAGGTCGAAATGGGTAATGCCCAGATCAAATGCCTTGAACAGGATGGAACGTTGCGTCTCAATGGTCGTCGTGTCACCGAAATTGTGCCACAGGCCAAAGGAAAGCGCAGGCAATTTCAGGCCGCTTCGCCCAACACGGCGAAACTGTGCATTATCATAACGTTTTGGATCAGGCAGATAACTCATGTCTTGGTTTCCTGTGGTCAAGCAAAAGCCGGGCGCAGAGAAACCCTACACCCGGCGGAACAAATGGCTCTGAAATCACAGAGCCCCATGTCTCGGCGGCAACTGGTCATTCAGATAAAAATTGCCGATATGGTGGTACTTCCAGCGAACCGGATCATGCAGGGAATGGGTTCTGGCATTGCGCCAGAAGCGATCCAGCCCGTAACTTTCCAGTGTTGAGCGTGCACCACCAAGCTCAATCAGCTTTGTTGCAGCAAGCTGCGCTACATCGGTGCCCAGCGCCTTGATCTCGGCAACGGCAATCGACGCCTCGGCAACCGTGCGCTCATTGGGATCGGCTGTAGCAACATCGAGAAAACGCCCCGCCCGTGCCAACAATGCGTCAGCCGCATGCACGCGGATTGTGACATCCCCCACCGCATGGATTGTATGCGGGTCCTCATAACCGTGCTCTATCGTCAGCTCAAAAAACGGTCGCGAATGTGCCCGAACATAGGAAATGGTTTCGGCGAGCGCACCACGCGCAATGCCAACCTGTACGGCGGCGTGGATGATCTGCGCAAAGGGCCCCATCGCCGTTGGCCGGTCAAACGGGTCATCATGATCAACGACCTGAGACGGTGTAATCTCGACATCGTCGAATGTCACAGTGCCACTGCCGGTGGAGCGCTGCCCGAAAGACGTCCAGTCGTCCACCAGATCAAGTCCGGGCGTCGCACGGTCAATGAAAACAATATGAATGCGGCCATTCGGCCCCTTGGCGACCGCCACGATAATGTGAGCAAAAAGCGAGCCGGTGGAATAGAATTTCTGTCCATTCAGCACCAGCTTGCCGTTTTTCTCAGCAAAATGCGTCTTGTAATCAACCGGCGTTTTGGTGCCAATTTCCGTGAAGGCATTGCCGAAGCGCTCACCATTCAACACACGCTGAAAATAGTGCCGTTTTTGCTCTTCAGAACCAGACAATCGCAACGCCTCGACCATGAAGAAATGGTTTTGCGGAATCTGACCAATCGAGGAGTCCGCCGCAGAAATGATAGCCGTCACCTCGGCCAGCGTAACGGCAGAAACGCCCGCACCACCATAGTCTTTGGGAACCGAAATTGCCCAGAGCCCACTCTGCGAATATCGTTCGATTTCTGCAATTGGCAAACGCCGTTCCCGATCCCGCTCAGCGGCACCGACCGCGAATTCCGCCGCCAGTTCGCGGGCCACGACAATGGCCTCGGCATCATCACGGATGATGTGCGCATGGGTTCGCAAAGGTGGGATATGCGGTGCCGGGCGCCCCTTGGTCAGAGCGGCCTGGCGATGAAGCTGACGATCTGTCGTGGTCATCGGCGACACCTCAGTTCCAGGCATGGCGTGGCGGATGTTCGCCATTCAGATAATAATTGCCGACATGGTAAAACTTCCAGCGCACCGGATCATGCAGCGTGTGAACACGCGCATTGCGCCAATGGCGATCCAACCCGTGTTCGGCCAGTGTCGAGCGTGTGCCAGCCAGTTCGAACAGCTTGTTGGTGGCGAGAATGGCAATCTCTGTTGTCAGAACCTTGGCCTCCCCGGTCTTGATCGTCGCTTCTGAAACAGTCTCAAGCGTGGTGTTGGCACGTCCAACATCAATGCTGCGACCGGCAATTTCCAGCAATGCTTCAGCTGCATGCAGCTTGATCTTCAGATCACCAATCGCCGCGATGGTGAACAGGTCTTCGCTGGCACTTTGTTTGCCGCTGTCGATCCACGGACGGCTGAATTTCTTGACGAAAGTGATGGTGTCTTCAATTGCGCCCCGCGCAATACCCACATCAATTGCCGCCTGAATAATCTGCGACACCGGGCCACCAACCGTTGGATGATCAAAAGAGGTCACCTTGACGGCACGCACCTTCGGCACCCGCACATTCTCGATCTTGACTGAACCGGACGCCGTCGTACGCTGGCCAAAACTCGACCAGTTATTGGTCACGGTCAGGCCTGGCGCATCGCGCTCAGCAAACACCAGGAAGCCCTGCCCCTGCTCATCGACGCCAACAATCGGCACAACATGCGACAGCAGCGCACCGGTCGCGTAAAACTTCTCGCCCTGAACGATGACATCATCGCCGTCATGCACCACCTTGGTCTCGAAATCGGCAACCGTTTTGCTTTTCAATTCCGAAAAAGCATTACCGTAACGAAGCCCTTGCAGGGCCCAGCCAAAGAACAGCTCTTTCTGTTCTTCTGTGCCATCAAGATCAACCGTTGCCACAATGGCCAGATGGTTCTGGGTAATCTGCGCAATCGCCGGATCGGCAGTGGCAATGATTGAAATCACCTTGGCAAGCGTCGCATAGGACACCTCAGGTCCACCATAGGCGCGCGGTACATTGATGCTCCACAGACCACTTTGCGAATATTCATCCAGCTCGTTGATCGGCAGCAGGCCTTCACGGTCGCGCAAGGCTGCATCGACCTTGAAACGTGCAGCAAGGCGTTCTGCGATCTCAATGGCCTCGGCATCACTTTTGATAATATGCGCTGGCTCCGCAGGCCGTGGCCGTGGGGCAACCGGATCATTGGAATTGACGCGCGGATGGACGGTATAATCAATCTTGGTTTCTGAAACGGTACCCATGGTCATGCCTCATCGGGTTCGAATAATAGGAGTTAGATCGCAAGCCGGGTTTGCTGGCCGCGTTTAATGGCTTCAATATCGCGGTAATGTTCCGCCGGATGGTCGGATGGCAGGTAAGGCCCCTTACCGAAAAGCTTTTCCCGCAATGTGCCGGGACGATAGGATGTGGGGTAAACGCCGCGCTTTTGCAGTTCGGGAACGATGTATTGCACCACGTCCTCGAAACTGTCAGGCGTCACGGCGTAGGCAAGATTGAAACCGTCAACATCGGTGTCTTCGACCCACTCCTGCAATATGTCGGCAATCTGGCTCGGCGAACCGACAAACACCGGACCGAGCCCGCCAATGCCACCGAATTTCGCCAGCTCATCGATGGTCCAGGACTTGTCGCCGCCGGCAATGTGCTCAACGAAAGAATGGATCGCATTGGTTTCGACCTTCTGGATAACATCGGTTGCCGCATATTGCCCAAAGTCGATGCCGCTCCAGCCCGACATGAACACCAGCGAACCGTCATAGGACACGTACTGCCGGTAGTCCTCGAATTTGGCCTTGGCCTTTTCTTCCGTTTCATCGGTGATGATGGTCAAAAGCGTGTAGATGCGCAACGCCTTGGGATCGCGTCCCGCTGCCGCTGCCTTTTGGCGGATTTCAGAGACATAAGCTTTGAGAACCGACTTGGTCGGCGCTGCCACAAACACACATTCGGCATGTTCGGCGGCAAACTTTTTGCCCGGGCCCGATGCACCGGCCTGATAAAGCACCGGTGTTCGCTGCGGTGATGGTTCCGTCAGCCCGTAACCGGGCACATCGAAATATTTGCCCTTGTGGCCAATCTCGTGAACCTTGGACGGATCGGTGAATATCCGGCCATCTCGGTCACGCCGCACAGAGCCTTCTTCCCAGCTGCCTTCCAGAAGTTTGTAAACAACCTCCAGATATTCGTTGGCGATATCATAGCGGTTGTCATGCCTCTGCAGCCCGGCCTGCCCGATATTTTTGGCACCGCTTTCCAGATAGGAGGTAACGATGTTCCAGCCGATGCGCCCCTTGCTGTGGTGATCGGCGGTCGCAAGGCGACGTGCGAAAATATAAGGGTGCTCGAAGGATGTCGACGCGGTGATGCCAATGCCCAGATGCTCCGTTGCTAGTGCAATGGGTGCGGCAAGCTGCAACGGATCATTGACGGGGATCTGCGCCGCCTGCTGAATGGCGTGGAAATTCGAGCCTTTGTAGACATCGTAATAGCCAATGACATCGGCGATGAAGATGCCGTCAAAAATGCCGCGTTCCAGCGTTCGAGCGAGATCCTGCCAATAGTCCAAATCCTTGTATTTCCAGGATTTATCCTTCGGGTGAGCCCATAGGCCGGGAGACTGGTGGCCGACGCAGTTCATATCGAAGGCATTGAAATGGATCGTTTTGCTCATTCTGGCCTCGTGCTACGCCTGTAAAAGGCGTGTCCGCTCGGGTGGTAAACTGGCCTCAAGCATCGCAGAGTGAAAAACCAAAGACAGTAATTCTATCTTTTTTATTGATTACAAAGCGAAAGAATTTTCCGTCTTTTCCGCCTTCAACAAAAAAGCGTCGACACGGCTTTTAGCCGTGCACATCGGCCCATTTTACCGCTCTCCGCAAATCAATTCACGACAGGCCGATTTCCGGAGCAAATCTTTCTCCAAACTCAAATCCAAACGCTTTAAAATACTTTGTTTATCTATTTTATGGATTTTAAGCTGGCCGGGACAAATCAAAAATACGGGGAATATCTCGGTGGTGAACTCGGTCTTCGGTGCAGCAGGCACGTCGATATTTGAATCCATGTCGCGGCTGGCAACAGAGACAGGCGCAATCAATCTGGGCCAGGGATTTCCTGAAGGTTTTGAGCCTGCAGCACTTGTGGAAGCCGCGATCTCAGCATTGCGTGACGGCCCCCACCAATATCCGCCGATGATGGGATTGCCTGTTCTGCGTCAGGCGGTTGCTGACAACGCCAAACGGTTTTTCAATCTGGACATTGACTGGCAACGTGAAGTGCTTGTCACCTCAGGTGCGACCGAAGCGCTGGCCGACACATTCCTCGCTTTGCTTGAAACCGGTGACGAGGTCATTCTTTTCGAACCCGTATATGATGCCTATGCCACACTGATCCGTCGGGCGGGTGGCGTTGTCGTGCCTGTCAGGCTTTTGCCGCCCCATTGGGATCTGCCGCAGGACGCCCTGCAGAAAGCCATCACCAGCAAAACGAAACTGATTGTCGTCAACACGCCGATGAACCCGATCGGCAAGATTTTCTCACCCGAAGAGCTGCGTTTTCTCGGTGAGCTTGCCGTCAAACATGACCTCACCATCGTTTCCGATGAAGTCTATGAGCATCTGGTTTTTGACGGCCGTCCCTTCCATTCCCTGTTTGCGGTGGACGGTATTCGCGACCGTGTCGTCAGGATCGGTTCGGCTGGCAAAAGCTTTTCCGTGACCGGTTGGAAAGTCGGTTATGTGACAGCGTCACCCAAACTGCTGGAGCCGATTGCCAGAGCCCACCAATACGTCACCTTCACGACCCCGCCTGCCCTGCAAACCGCAGTGGCGACAGGGCTGAGCCTGCCCGACAATTATTTCCTCGATCTGCGTCGCCAGTTGGCTAAGCGACGGGACTTGCTGGTCGATGGCTTGCGTGACGCAGGTTTCGAGGTCGCCGATGCTCCGGCCACCTATTTTGTCGTCGCGGATATATCCACACTCGACACGGGCGGCGACGACCTAGCCTTTTGCCGCCGTCTGACGCTTGAAGCTGGCGTAACACCAGTGCCGATCTCGTCCTTTTACGGTAGCCGCGATGTGCGCAGCCACGTGCGGTTCTGCTTTGCCAAAAAAACAGAGACACTCGTGAATGCAGTCGAGCGCCTTGCGCTGTGGCGGCAGGGACATGCCGTAAAGGTCGCGTCATGAATTTGCATCTTACGCATCGCAGTTACGATGCGGCGATCGCTGAGTTGCAGAACCGTTTCGGTGCTGCGGCATCAACCGGCGCATCTGTTCTGGACCTACATGCTGGCGATGAAAGCCACCATGCCCGGCAGCGCCCAGACATTGTTGTGCGACCGCAGAGCACACAAGACGTTGCCGAGATCGTCAAGATCGCGGTCAGACATCGCATTCCGATCACGGCTTTTGGTGCCGGTTCGGGGCTTGAAGGTGGCGCTATTCCCGTTCACGGCGGAATTTCACTGGATACAAGTGATCTCAACGAGATTGTTGAAATCCGCGCCGATGACATGATTGCACGGGTGGGCGCCGGCGTTCGCCGGCTCGACCTCAACCATGCCCTGCGTGACACCGGTCTGTTCTTTCCCGTTGATCCCGGCGCCAATGCGTCGATTGGTGGCATGGTATCGACCGGTGCCAGCGGCACCAATGCCGTGCGATATGGTGTTATGCGCGAAAACGTGCTCGGCCTGACCGTGGTGACGGCCAATGGCGATATCGTCAAAACGGGATCACTGGCGCGCAAATCATCCTCCGGGTACGATCTGACACGGCTGTTTGTCGGTTCCGAAGGCACACTAGGCATCGTCACCGAAGTTTTGTTGCGCCTGCATCCAATACCGGAGGCGAGATCTGCCCATGCCGGTTTTGCCACGCTGGCCGGTGCGGTCAATGCGGTCACCGATATCAAGCGCGCTGGCCTTTCCATCGGCCGTGTCGAACTGGTCGATCAACCCTTGGTCGACGTGATCAATCGTCGGGGAGAGTTGAGTCTTGTGCCATTGCCGACATTGTTTTTCGAGTTTCACGGCTCGGACGCAGAAATCGACACATTGTCGGAGACCATTGAGCAGATCATCTCCGACAATGGCGGCACACCGCTGACATGGACGGACACGGCGCAGGACACCAAACTATTATGGGAAACCCGCCGCGATTGCCTGGCCTGGGCCAAGGCTGAACGGCCCGGCTCTCACTCCTGGCCAAGCGATGTCTGCGTGCCAATCTCACGATTGGCAGAGGTAATCCTAGAAACACGACAGGATGTCGCCAGTTCCACCGCACCCGCCTTTATCGTCGGCCATGTGGGAGACGGCAATTTCCACTGCGTTTTCATGTTGCACGAGCACGAAGAAACAGAGGTGGCGAATTACGCGTCCCGCATCGTGCAACGGGCCATTACAGCGGGCGGTACCGCCAGCGGTGAACACGGCATCGGGCTTGGCAAACGGCAGTACCTGCAAAGCGAACACGGCGCGGAAGCCATAGCGCTGATGCAGACGCTCAAAACCGCACTTGATCCCCTCGGCATTTTCAATCCCGGCAAGGTTCTTCCCGACGTCGGTCCATTTTCAAACACATCATCAGAACACCCATAAGGACCATTCCATGCGTTATAAATCATTTGTCGCCGGCACCGTTTCCGCACTGGCATTGCTTCTGGCAACCCATGCCACGGCACTTGCCGAAACCATCAAGTTCGGGGTCACGGCCGGCCCGCATGCCCAGATTGCCGAAGCGATCGTGCCCGTTGCCAAGGCCAAGGGCCTGGACATCCAGATCATCGAATTTTCTGACGGTGCACTGATCGACCCGGCCACCAATGACGGCGATCTCGATGCCAACGGTTTTCAGCACACACCTTATCTTGATCGTCAGAATGCCGACCGTGGACTGAACCTCGTGGCGGTTGGTGGCAAGACAGTGCTTTTGCCGATGGCCGGTTACTCCCACAAATACAAATCCGTGGCCGATCTGCCAGAGGGTGCACAGGTCACCATTCCCAATGATCCGAGCAATGCCGGACGCGCCCTGAAACTGCTGGAAGCTGGCGGCCTCCTGAAGCTCACACCTGGCGTCACCTTCAACGCCACCGAACTGGACATCATCGAAAACCCGAAGAAAATCAAGATCGTACCGCTTGAAACTGCTCAGCTGCCGCGATCGCTCGAAGATGTTGATTTCTCCGTCATCACCTCGCATTTCGCACTCTCGGCCGGTCTCAACCCAAGCAAGGACAGCCTGCTGATTGAAGATCAACTTTCTGAATATTTCTGCCTGATCGCCGTTGCCGAAAAGAACAAGGATGCGCCTTGGGTCAACACCCTGATCGAAGCCTACAAGTCTCCGGAAGTGAAAGCCTTCATCGACAAGAAGTTCGAAGGCAACGTGATCGCGGGCTGGTAACATGACCCTTCTGGCACGCACAGATGACGCGACCGAAACGAAGCCACGCTCACAGGAGCATGGCTCTGGCCTTCGCCCGGCAAATACAAGGCCGATCATCGAAATCCAGTCGCTGAGCAAGACCTATGACGCCAAAAGCGGCCCGGTGCTGGATGACATCAGCTTGAATGTCAGCGAAGGTTCGATACATGGCATCATTGGTCGCTCCGGTGCTGGTAAAAGCACATTGGTGCGCTGCCTGAACGGGCTAGTCAGCCCCTCCTCTGGCCGGGTATTCGTGTCCGGCCAGGAAATAAGCGCCCTGAAGGGACAGGACCTGCGCAAGGCGCGTCGGCAGATTTCCATGGTATTCCAGCATTTCAGCCTGTTGTCGTCCCGCACGGCAGCGGCCAATGTTGCTCTGCCACTGGAAATTGCCGGCATAGCCAAAGAAACCATACGCAAACGTGTTCCCGACCTTCTGGAACTGGTTGGCCTTTCGGGCAAGGCAGATGCCTATCCGTCAGAGCTTTCCGGCGGGCAGAAACAGCGCATCGGTATTGCCCGTGCACTTGCCCTTGAACCAGCCGTGCTGTTGTCCGATGAGGCAACATCGGCACTGGATCCGGAAACCACAGAACAGATCCTCGATCTGCTCAAGGATATCAATCGCCGCATCGGGCTTAGCATCGTGCTGATCACGCATGAGATGGATGTGGTCCGGCAAATCGCTGATCACGTGACCGTTCTCGAACAGGGGCGGATCATCGAAAGCGGCCCGACATTTGATGTCTTTGCCTTTCCCCGTTCCAAGACAGCGCGCTCATTCCTCTCCACCATCGTCGCACATGACCTGCCGGAAGAGGTGACCGCACGGTTGGTGCCGGAAGCCACAGGCGACACCGACCCGGTCATTCGTATCACCTTTACCGGTTCATCGGCACATAGTGCCGTTGTTGCCGACCTTGTGGAGCGTTTCAAAGTGCGGCCCAACATTCTGCATGGGCGCATTGATTACATAGGTGGTGCAGCGCTCGGCATCCTCACCATCGTCTCGGAAAACACCGGACCACGCCTGCCCGACATTCTGTCTTACCTGTCATCACTCGGTCTTCATGGAGAGGTTATCGGTCATGCTGTCCGACCTGCTGTCACCGGCGCTCATCGCGCTGCTCATTGAATCAATCAAGCAGACCGTTACCATGGTGGCGGTGGCTGCCCTGCTCTCGACGCTCATCGGCCTGCCACTCGGCGTGCTGCTTGTCGTCACTTCGCCCGGACAGTTTCTGGAGCGACCAATTTTCAACCGGGTCACTGGCACCCTGATCAATCTCATCCGCTCGACGCCCTTCATCATCCTGATGGTCGCTATCATTCCCTTCACGCGGCTTGTGGCCGGCACAACGGTTGGTACATTTGCGGCCATCGTGCCGCTGACGGTAGCAATCACCCCACTTTATGCCCGGCTTGCCGAAACCGCGATGCGCGAGGTTGATCAAAGCCTGATCGAAGCGGCTGAAAGCATGGGCGCAACACCGCTGCAGATCATCTTCAAGGTGCTGTTGCCGGAAGCCCTGCCCGGCATCATCGCTGGCCAAACCGTCACACTGGTCAGCCTGATCGGTTACTCCGCCATGGCCGGCACTGTCGGTGGTGGTGGATTGGGTGATCTTGGTATCCGTTTTGGTTACCAGCGGTTCATGCCTGAGGTCATGCTCGCGGTGGTCGTCATTCTCGTCGCTATCGTCCAGTCCGTGCAGATGACCGGTGATTTTGCCGCCCGTCTCGTCAATCACCGCATAGCACGCAGCCGCCGCTCCGCCTGACAGCGGGGCCAGCGCCTGCGCAGGGAGCCTTTTTAATTTCAGGGCTCAGGCCCACCAACGTAATTCAAAGGAGAACATCATGACCGTTCATACGCTTGCTACCCAACTGCCCTTTGTCGACATTTCCCGTTTCAACGCCGGTCCTGAAGAGCGCGCGCGCTTCATCGATGAGCTGCGCAAAATCCTGCATGACCATGGCTTTTTCTATCTGACCGGCCATGGCGTGGATCCAAAATTTCTTGCAGACGTAGTCGCAGCCTCCAAGCGGTTTTTCGCCCTGCCTGAAAAGGACAAGCTGGAGATCGAGATGGTCAAGTCTCCGCATTTCCGCGGGTACAACCGTGCCGGCCTCGAACACACGCGCGGTCAGCAGGATTGGCGCGAACAGGTGGATATCAACAATGAGTCCACGCCAGTCGAGATTGGTCCAGATACCCCGGCCTGGGCACGCCTGATCGGACCCAACCAGTGGCCATCAGCCTTGCCGGAACTCAAAGACCTGCTGCTGGCTTATCAGGCAGAAGTGACACGCATCGGCATCGACGTGCTGAAAGCCATTTCCGTCGCTCTCGGTCAGGACGAAAACGTCTTCTCCAGCATCTATGACCCAGAGCCGACAAAACTTCTGAAAATCATCCGTTACCCCGGCCGTGACGTGGCGCAGAGCGATCAGGGCGTTGGCGCCCATAAGGATGGCGGTTTCGTCACCGTGTTGCTGCAGGACGTCGTTCCGGGTCTGCGTGTGCAGACGGAAGATGGCGTCTGGATTGATGCGCCGCCGGTTCCCGGCACCTTTATCATCAACACCGGCGAATTGCTGGAGCTGGCCACCAACGGTTTTGTGCGCGCCGACGTTCATGACGTTATCGTGCCGCCAGCCGGCACCGAACGTTTCTCCGTCGCCTTCTTCATGGGCGCCCGTTACGATGCCAGCATTCCAGTGATTGACCTGCCGGAAGAGTTGAAGCGCAGCGAACGCGGCATCACCGTTGATCCACTGAACCCGATCTTCCGCGACGTTGGCAATAATGTTCTGAAAAGTCGTCTGCGCTCGCATCCGGACGTGGCGCGTGCCCACTACGCCGATCTGCTGACACCGGAACAGCTGACCGGCAACAAGGTGGCTTCGGCCTACTAACTCTTCGAAACAACAGACCCACCGGCCTTTCCATAGGCGGTGGGTCGTTCCATTGCATGTTGAACAAGCTGTGATCTGGACGCGCGTTTTGTTCGAAAAATTATCCGCTTTGTGTTTTATAAATAGTCTATAAAATCTATGTAATTTAATTGTTGCTGCTAAGTTTTTCCCTATCAAACGATGAGGGGCAAACCATGTCAGAGCTTTCCAGCAAATCTTCACCCGCCAAACGCAGTATCAGCCGCCGCACGATTCTCAAATCTGCCGCAGCTGTGGGTGCCACCGCAGCAGTTGGCGCGCTGGCGGGTCGTACCACCAGCTACGCTATTGCAGGCAACCTCATTCCCATCAAGCTGGAATGGACCGAAGTGGCAGCCTGCCACTCTCCCGTTGGTTTTGGCCTTTCCAAGGGCATCTACGCCAAACACGGGCTGGATGTGGAACTGTTCTACCAGGGGGCTAGCGGCCAGACCCTCATCCAGGCACTGGCAACCCGCAAGGCAGAAGCAGGTCCTGGCCTTCTCTATGATTGGCTGAAACCCATCGAACAGGGTTTTGACGTCAAGCTGTTTGCGGGTTCGCATGGTGGCTGCCAGCGCGTTCTGGTCAAACCGGATTCCGGCATCAAGACGCTGCTCGACCTCAAGGGCAAGACCATCGGCACATTTGATGTGATGTCCCCGTCACGCGTTGCCTTCTCGGTGGCATTGGCAAAGGCTGGCCTCAACCCGGAAACCGACGTCACCTGGAAGGTCTTCCCCTTCGATCTGGTCGCGGAAGGTGTGTTGAAGGGAGAAGCCGATGCGGTCGCGCATATGGACCCCTGGGCTTACTCCTATGAAAAACAGCATGGCTTCGTGAAGATTGCCGACACCCAGACCGAAACATTCCAGGACCGCGTGTGCTGCGTACTGGGCGTTAACGGCGATTATTATGAGGCCAACAAGGATGCCATCAAACGTGTCGCCTCTGCCAATCTCGAAGTGCATCAATATACCGCCAAGCACCCGGATGAAGTTGCCAAGTGGTATTTCGATACACTGAAACCTGGCCTTCCCTTGGAAGACCTGACGGAAGTCCTTGCGTCCTTCACCTACCATGACCACTGGTTCGGCAGGGAACTGCTCAACGAAGTTCGTATCGGTTACGAGGATCTGAAACTGACAGGCGTTGCCGATGCATCGACCGATCCGGAAGAAATCGCCAATCGCATCACCATCGACATTTTCGCGTGAGCTGAACAATGACCGATGTGTTGAGAAACGATTTTGGCACAGTTCAACAGGCAGCCTTTCGGCCATGGAAACCATGGCGGAATGGCGTGCTGGCTGCCGCGAGCTGGGGGACGGCAGCGGCAGTCACTTATCTGCTACCTGACGTCATCAACTGGAATGCCACCGGTCTGTTTGCCACCATCGTCGCTGGC
Source organism: Rhizobium sp. BIGb0125 (assembly GCF_024810055.1). Lineage (NCBI taxonomy): Bacteria > Pseudomonadati > Pseudomonadota > Alphaproteobacteria > Hyphomicrobiales > Rhizobiaceae > Rhizobium > Rhizobium sp. BIGb0125. The sequence continues at coordinate 314,837 of NZ_JANUDV010000001.1, read as the reverse complement.
ATAGCCCTCCTGTTGCTCGCCTTGGCGTTTGTTGTTCCGCTCTACGACAAAAGAACAAAGACATTGCAGCATTATGGCCCGTGGCTGGTTGCGATTGGTGTCTGGTTTGCGGTCTGGGAATTGCTGACTGCAAAGCTGGGCTGGCTGCCAAAGCCGTTTTTTTCGCCACCACAAGGCCTGCTCAACGTCTACATCACAGACTGGGAGCGTCTACTGGTCTGCGTTGGATATACCGCCCGCCTGTGGTCGCTCGGTTTTTTCTCCGGCATTGCGGTTGGCTTTGTTGCCGGTGTCGCGCTCGGTTGGTCAAAATCCTTTGCCTACTGGGGCATGCCGGTGCTGAAACTGATTGGCCCCGTGCCGGCAAGTGCGTGGATACCCTGCACCTTCTTCATTTTCCCAAGCACCTTCCAAGCGTCGATTTTTCTTGTTGCTCTGGCATCGGGCATTCCTGTCGCCATTCTCACCGCCGCCGGTGTGGGACAGGTCAACCGCGCCTATTATGACGTTGCGCGCACGCTTGGTGCTTCCACTTCCTACCTGATTTTCAAAGTGGCGGTCCCAGCATCATTGCCCAATGTTTTCGTCGGGCTGTTTATGGCGCTCTATTATTCCTTCGCCGTTCTCGTCGTTGCGGAAATGCTCGGCGCAAAATTTGGCCTCGGCTGGTACCTGCAATTCAACACAGCCTATTCCGCCTATGCCAACGTCTATGCGGCGCTGATCATCATGGCGCTTATCTGCGCTGGCCTGGTTCGATTGCTGTTCGTTCTCCGAGACAGGCTTCTCAACTGGCAGAAGGGAATTCTCTGATGGCCCTTGCCTTTTCCTCGGCCGAAGACAGAAGCCGCAACCTGCGGCTTGAGATTGACAGCGTTTCCCATCACTACGATTTGGGAGACCGCACCCTGCCCGTGCTCGACAATGTTTCGATCAGCGTCAGACCTGGAGAGTTCGTGGCGCTGCTTGGCCCGTCTGGTTGCGGTAAATCCACATTACTGCGGCTGGCTGCCGGGCTGGAGCAACCCAGCCAGGGATCGCTCAGCGAGGACGGCACGCCGATCACCAATCCCGACCCGGACCGTATTCTGGTGTTTCAGGATGCAACCCTGTTTCCCTGGCTCACCGTGCGCAAAAACATTGCCTCAGGTCTGGATGCACGCGGCGTGCTGAAAGAACAACAACACCGGGTCGATGAGCTTCTGAAACTGGTAAAGCTGGAGGGCTTCGCCGACGCCTATCCGCATCAGCTTTCGGGCGGCATGGCGCAGCGCGTTGCCATTGCGAGGGCTCTTGTCAATGATCCAAAATTGCTGCTGCTTGACGAACCCTTCGGCAAGCTCGATTCCCTGACCCGGCTGACCATGCAGAAAGAGCTGTTGCAGCTCTGGAAGCAAACGGGATTTACGGCGCTGCTTGTCACCCATGATGTCGAAGAAGCCTTGCTTCTGGCGGACCGTGTGATCGTGTTTTCAGATCGCCCGGCCCGGATAGTGGCTGAAGTCAATGTCGCCAAACCACACCCGCGCAAACGTGATGACAGTGACCTCTTGGATTTGCGCCGCAGTCTGCTGGAACAGTTGGGGGTATCCCACGATGTTTGAGAAGCGGTTTGTCGTCTTCACCCTGTCTTTGTCCATCACACTGCTATTGCTCAGCTTTGGCTGGTGGTGGCTGGTTTTCGACAATGTCGTCGAAAACGGCTACATCACCACAGCACAGGCCGCGACATGCCTTGCCGCTGAGACCGATCTTTGTCGTCTCGCGCAGGCGCTCTGTAGCAACGAACATTTTTTTGAAATCCGCTGGTACGCCCCGGAAACCCTTTGGGCATCAGCAGCCCTGCTGCTCGTTGCACTGGCCCAGACATCCTTTCGACCAAACACACCATAACCAGACCTGTTTCCCAACCCGTTTCAAGGAGGAAGACGATGACCATTCAACAATCCACCGACGAAATTCTGCAATCTGTCCCGCAGCAGCCGACAGGCACAGCAACCTTCAAAAGCATTCATCCGGAAACACAGGCCATTCACGGTGGCAGCTTCCGTTTTGACCCGACAACAGGAGCCGTTGCGGTTCCGATTTACCAGACCACATCCTTCCAGCTTCCCGGCACCGACGGCGCCGACAAGCTGTTTGCGCTGGAAGCACCGGGACATCTCTACACCCGCGTGTCGAACCCCACACAGGACGCCTTTGAACAACGTCTGGCAGAGCTGGAAGGTGGCGCGGCCGCACTGGCAGTTTCCTCAGGTCAGGCAGCCTCCGCTTTCGCCATTCTCAACCTTGCCCGATCAGGAGACAACATCGTCAGCGCAGCCGGTCTTTACGGCGGCACATGGGCGCTATTTGCCGCCACACTGAAAAACTTCGGTATTGAGACACGCTTTATCGATGGCAACGACCCCGAAGCCTTTGCCCGTGCAACCGACGACCGCACCCGCGCCTATTACGCAGAATCCCTGCCCAATCCCAAGCTGGAAGTGTTTCCTATTGGCGAGGTTGCAGCGATCGGTCGCAAGCTCGGCATTCCGCTGATCATCGACAATACAGCCGCACCACTCACCATCAAACCGCTGGAACATGGCGCTGCCATCGTCGTTTACTCCGCAACCAAATATATTGGTGGCCATGGCACATCGATTGGCGGCGCGATCGTTGACGGCGGCAACTTTCCATGGGCAGATTTGGCAGATCGCCAGCCGCAACTGAATGAACCTGACCCAAGCTATCAGGGCAAGACATGGATCGAAAAGGCCGATGCCATCGGCTTCTTCCCATATATCCTAAGGGCACGCGCCGTTCTGCTGCGTGACATCGGTGCGGCGATCAGCCCGCAAAATGTCTTCCAACTTATTCAGGGGCTTGAGACGCTGCCACTGCGCCTGCGTCAGCACAATGAAAACGCAATCAAGGTGGCTGAATTCCTGCAAAAGCACCCGAAGGTATCCAATGTCATCTTCCCGAAATTCCAGACGGGCAAAGCAGCCGAACGCGCCAAGACCTATCTGAAAAATGGTGCTTATGGCGCACTTGTTGGCTTCGAGCTGAAATCAGGACGCGACGCCGGCCGACGTTTCATCGACGCGCTACAACTCTTCTACCACCTCGCCAATATTGGCGATGCACGCTCACTGGCCATCCATCCGTCAACGACAACCCACTCACAGCTGTCGGTGGAAGATCAACTTAAAAGCGGCGTGACACCGGGCTATGTGCGCCTTTCGATTGGTCTGGAACATCCCGACGATCTGATTGCTGACCTGACACAGGCACTGGAAAACGCGTAACCACGCGTTTCATGTCTTTGGACAATTCAAACGACCTTAAGGCCTCGTACGAAAACTACGGGGCCTTTTTGCTGTTATGGAAACAGGTGAATTTCTGACTGACAAGAAGCGGTCTGGTGGCTAAATCGAACCACGACAACAGGCACTCTTGTAGTTTGACACCGGTGACCGGAATATCTGGTAAATGCCGGGAACCTGATGTACTATCTGCAGTATGAGCCTGATCCATGCGTCCCGGTCGAGATCAGACAGTCTGCATTGCTTTTTTGGCCTGGACAATCGCCAATACCTCGACCTGCATGAAAATGACACGCTACATTGGCCCTATTCATTATATGTGCGTGTGGCGTCTCGCATTGTTGGTGTGGAAACCTTTGAGTGAGCCGACGTGATGGCCTCGGATGATACGCCACTGCGGTTCACCGACACCCTCGCAATGCTCTCTTACGATACCGACAGCCATCACGTCCGGCGTTATGTCGATACTTCGACAGGCGTTCCGCGTGTCATAATGAAGGCAACTTTTACAACTCTATCGGGGGCAATAAGAAAGCCCCGGCATCGCTTCGCATGACATTGCCCAAGCCAAAGGAGTGCGAAAACCTCTCGGTCGGCTTTGGTATCTCTGCACGCAGCACCGGCTTTGGTGCAGCCCGTATGGAGCTGACATTCATGGCGCTGGCAGCGGCTGGTGCGATCGCATGCAGCGAGCAAGCCAAGATAGGTCCAGCAGCGCGAATGCATGAAATCGATTATGAAACAACCTTGCGTCCAAAGCTTCTGGCACGCGGATTAGTAGTTGATCAGGTCAACTGAGAACTGTCATTACGCGGTTAGGCGGTTTGAAACCCGCTTTGGGAAGCGTAGTGGCGATCACTCATCGCTACTCTCACTATTTCCAAAACTCGCAACCGTAAGAACACCTTCATTTGCGAAGCCCAGTTCACCGCCCCCAATCAAACGAAACAGGCCCTGATGAGTGACTCCGAATATGTCTTGGTATTGGAATTCTCCTCTGACATGCATCTCAAGAGCGCCACTTCGGAGGCCCTCGATCCAAGTGGGCAGAAGACGCATAGTCTTACTTCGTATTGCGCCGGGTAGCATCGAGTAAAAATTAGCTCCTTCCCAAGACACTGGCGGGTCGCTCGGGGTCCCACCTACGTTGATCACCTCAATCATCGCCGTCGTCCCGACCATAATTGCGGGACTCTGGCCGCCATTGCGAAAGTTTAGAATCACACCTCCGTTATTGTTCTCGTCGAACGTAACCGTTGAAGTGTCCGGGAGAAGATATGCTCGAAGTTGCCGCCTCATCATCTCCCTCGTCGTTTCAGTCGCTTTTTCCGCTGCAACAACAGACCGACGAGTAAAGTATAAAGTGACTAGCAGCCCGATGGTACCTAAACCAGCCAGCACGAACTGGTAAACACCAAGAGAATATGAGGACTTAGCCAATTCGGCCAAATCTTCTTGCAGCAGCGAGTTCCGTTGCTCGCGCTCTTCTGTAACGGCCAATCGCAACGCATTTGAGTTTTCCTCAGCAGTCGACTGCACAATTCGAACAGGGACTGAAAACTGCGAAGCTGCATCTCGAATTTCTGTTGAAAAATACCCCGGCATGTCGTTTCCAAAAGATACCGCGCCGGAACCGAACGTCAAGGAGAGTGTGATCAAGAAAGTAAAATATCTCAATTGTGTTCACCAGGCTGTAAAGTTAGATTCGTTCTTCACATCACCAAGAGGGTCTGACCACTTTTCGGCAGAATAGTTCTGGGTTTTTTAGATGGATGATCAAGGGTTCGAAAACTTCTCTGTTTACGTGCCAAATTAGTCGATACTCCATCTGCATTTCGTACTTCAAGCTTTTCAAGAACAGCAGTTTTGGTCCTGAAATCTCCGACACTTGGGCCATGATCCTCTCTAATAGAATATTCCCATTCTCGTCTTTTAATTCGTCGACAGCTGGCGGTTTCTTTGCACTCTGCAACATCCTGTGCTCTTCATAAATACAGGGGCCCATTTCCATCGCGAGAAGGCCAGGTATCTCGTTACCCACGGCAGCGCAAAACTCAATCGGACTGAATATCTCAATGGCTGCGTCACCGAACGCAGCGGACATATTTCTAGTGCTGGAAGTGAAACTCAGCATGTAAGCTTCACGCCCTCTCGTCACGTATGCGCTAAAGTGTTGTCCGCTGTTGTTTTGATAGACATAGGCACCACCTTCTTCGATGTCGCCCTGAAACTCGTCGGAATGTTTTTTGAACTGCGAGATGCATGACAGCCGTAGTGCGCCGGTTTCAAAAAAAGCATCTACGTACTCTGTTGGCATATAGCGATATATTGTAGGAGCAACAATCAAAAGCGGCTTTTGCACCATCATTGTTACTCCAGACAATGCAGCCGCGTTATGCCTCTCGTTTGGCACTATGTCGTTCATATCTCGCCTCTCCTCAAGATGAATCTGTTTCGATCCTAAACAAACAAATCATTAGTAGATTGCGAAGATCTATTGCAACCTCTGTTGCTCAGCGGGCGGTTGAGTGCTTCAAAGTTTAGACCTGCAAGGAGGGTAAAATGATTAGAATTATCGCCATTGGGGCAGCCGGCGTCCTTTTTGCTAACTCAAGCTGCTTCTGCTGAATTCGATATTTACGCAATGAACAAAGTTAGCGGGATAGCAGAGGTCATTCACGCCTCTGATGTCTGCGACTACAAAATCGATCAAGAAGCGTTGGAACGCTACTACAATGAACAAGGTTTGGCCTCTCCGGAAGCTCTCTCATACTTGAGACAAAGCCTTAAGTTGCAGGCCAGGGAGAAGCTATCTCCGTCGCAATGCACTTTGGCAAAAAGCACTGCCAAGTCTATAGGCGTCTTAGACGAGTAGTATTGTTTGACGTTAGAATCGGAAACATTGAAATTCCGATTTCTTGTGTCAAAATTCCGGAAAATTGCGGCGAGCTACACACTCTGAAAAGGGTTTTTCGACTTTGTTGATTTATCATTAGAGAATTTGGTAGCGGGAGAGGGACTTGAACCCCCGACACGCGGATTATGATTCCGCTGCTCTAACCACCTGAGCTACCCCGCCACAAGGAACGGCGACTTTGTTTCAAGTCTTTGTTCCCTTAGGATGAGCGGCTTATAAAGTGCCGCTCCCTTTTATGTCAAGCGCAAGATTTGCAATTTTCATAGCTTTCGACAAGCCTGTGAATATTGCAGGATTTTACGCGGCCACGGAACCTTCCAGCAGCGTCTTTAAAGACATCTCTGCTTCAGCCGAACGCTCTGAACGGCCAATGAAACCGCCGCCATACACGCGGGCATCTGCGCCCGGCGCAGAATAGAGCACGCAAGCCTGCCCCGGCGCCACACCTGCTTCGCCGACCATCAGATCGACATAAACGCCGTTGCCGTCATAATGGACAACAGCCTCTGCCGGCGGACGCGTGGAGCGGACCTTGGCAAAACATCGGAAGCCATTTGCGGCATCCTCTTCCAGCGACCTGTCACCCAGCCAGTTGATGTCACGCAGATAAACACGGTGTGTTTCCAGCGCTTCCTTTGGGCCAACAATCACCCGCTTGCCGCGCGCATCGAGATGCACGACATAAAGTGGTTCACCAGTTGCGACGCCGATACCGCGACGCTGACCGATGGTGTAGTTGACGATGCCTTCGTGGCGACCAAGTACACGGCCATCAAGATGAACGATATCACCCGACAGCGCCGCATTCGGTTTCAGCTTGTTGATGACATCGGTATATTTGCCCTGTGGCACAAAACAGATGTCCTGACTGTCCGCCTTCTTGGCAACGACAAGGCCCATTTCTTCCGCCAGTTCGCGGGTCTGCGCCTTGGAGAGGCCGCCAAGCGGAAAACGTAGGTAATCGATCTGTTCCTGTGTTGTCGCAAACAGGAACCAACTCTGGTCGCGATCACTGTCAATCGGCCGGAAAAGCGCCCGTCGGTTTGGACTACCGGGAACCGGGTTGTTGCGAGAGCGGATATAATGCCCAGTCGCCAGCGCATCGGCACCCAACTCCTGCGCAGTCTTCAGAAGATCTGCAAATTTGACAGTCTGGTTGCAGGCAACGCAAGGAATGGGTGTTTCACCCATGGCATAACTTTCCGCGAACGGGTTGATCACCGTTTCGCGAAAGCGTGCTTCGTAATCCAGCACGTAATGCGGAATGCCAAGGGTTTCACAAACGCGGCGCGCATCATCGATGTCCTGACCAGCACAGCAGGAACCGGCGCGGTGTACGGCTGCGCCATGGTCATAGAGCTGCAGGGTGATACCGAGAACATCATAGCCCTCACGCTTGAGGATACCCGCCACCACGGAGGAATCCACGCCGCCGGACATGGCGACAACAACGCGTGTGTCTTCCGGCTTCTTGTCAAAGTCGAGTGTATTCAAGTTTTTGTCCAATCGTCAGCCATACCGGGGGTCAAGGCCCCGGCGCCTGTCGTTCAATTCCACAAAACATGCCGCAGAGCAGCCTGGCGCTCAAGAGGTACGGAACGTGGAATTTTGAGGGTGCATATAAAGAATATCGCGCCCGCAAACAAGTACAGGGCGGGAAACCCGCCCTGCCCTGTAAGCATATCTCTTGATTGTCGTTAAAATCAGGCGGTCGCCTTGGTTCCACCAATCCACTTGTCGCGTTCACGCCACAGCGCAGGCAAAGCAAGCAGGGCGATACCGACAATGGCAATCAGCGTCTTTTCCAGCTGCGACAGCTCCGCTGTACGACCGTCCATGTAATAGACGGCATAGACGATAGCGACGTGCCAGACATAGACCTGCAGGGAATGGCGACCCAGCAGCTGCAGGAACTTCAGCGACAGCACCCAGATAACGCCATTGGCAATACGACGCACAATCTGGCTGTGGTGTTTAGGGCCGGCTATCAACAGCCATGTCAGGCCAACGCCAACCGCAATGAAGTTGATCAGATAGACCGGGCCGAAATCTGCACGAATTTCCATCGCTGCGAACTTGCCAACCACATAGTCGGGCATGAAGCCCCAAGCCGTCGCAATACGCAGTGGCATGAAGAACAGGCAGACCAGCAGAGCAACCTTCGGAATCCAGCTGTTTTCTGGCGAGAAGATCTTCTTCCACTCGATCTTGTTCTGGGCGGTCATTGCACCCATCACCAGAGCTGAGAAGAACACGATCTGCCAGCCCAGCATGTTGAAGCTGACACGGATACCCTGATCGTCAGGACCTTTGACGAGCTCATGCAGTGGCGTGGTGATGACCTTCTGCAAACCAAGCTGGCCAGCCATCCATACGAGCAACGAACCAACCATCACATAGGCCCATTTGCCATCAAGGCACAGCTTGATGAGTACAGGCGCAAACAGCATGTAGACGATATACTGTGGCAGAATGTCCATGAAAGTCGGCTGGAACACAAAGGTCGCGATGGCGGCCAGACGCAGCGGATCATCAAACGATGTCGCACCGATCCAGTTGAACCAGACATAGGAAGCATGTGGCAGAACCAGCGTGACGGCCAGAACCGCAATCACCAGACCCATGGCATATTTGTAAAGCTCCATGGAACGGTTCCAGATGGCCTGACGCCCGGTCTCATAACCGTACTTCATCATTTTGCGGGCATAGACCAGGCCAATCAGCAGACCGGACAGGAACACGAAACCCTGCGCATCTTCCACGAAGGCAAACTGGCGGTGGTTGACCTCAACCAGCCAATAACCACCCACAAACACAAGGTGGTTTATCAGCATGAAAACAAGAAAATACCCGCGCATCCCGTCGATCAGGTCAAAGCGTTTCATCTCGATAGCTCTCCATTCTCTTGAGGACCGCGCATCGCCCGGCCTTGTTTACGAACCTCTGGCATCGGTTTGACAACGCACATTTCGCCAAGCGGTTCCGCAGAAAACGATCATGGTAGCCATAGGCTTGATCACGTTTTTGCAAGTGCACAATGGTTACGGAGGTGCCGCTGAATGCCGGATGAACGAAAAAGGGCAATAATGTGAATGTGATCAGCCCAACAGCTAAAGCTGCGATCACAGATTGCAAGCGACCAGTAAAACAGCAGTGACGCGTCAATTATTTGCACGCAACAATACGCAAAACGCCGCAGTGCATCTCGGTGCACTGCGGCGTCATAAACCTTCAAATCAGTCTTTTATGGATCAGGATGCCGACTGGATAGCCGAAACCTGCCACTCGGATCCTTCGCGGCGCACAAAAGTCCACAGCTCGGTCGATTCGGTTGCCTGGGTCTCGTCACCCTCGATAACCTTACCCGTTGTACGGTCACGCATTACGTCGACACGCGAGTACAGCATGGCGACAGTCGCGTAATCACGTCCTTCTTCATGCCAGGCTTCGGCGAGGTCGCCCTGCAGCAACTGAACATCGCTGACGTCGTTCTTGACGCCGCTGGTCGCGTTGTCGCTCAACTCTTCCGCCAGGTAGGACATGGCTTCCGGAGTGGTGAGCTTGCGAAGTGCAGCATAGTCTTCTGCAGCATAGGCAGCCTGCACGTCCTTGAGCATCTGCTCGAACTGACCAAGGTCTTCGCCCGTAACGCCGATCTCATCGCCTTCAGACATGGCATTGGCATGCGGAACTGGCTTTGGCGCGACAGCGGCTTCAGCAGCGGGCGCGGCGTTACCGGCAGCACCGGACAGGGAGCCCATCTGCGGGATCTTGAAGCCACCCTGACCCGTCGGCGGGTTGGACGAACCGGAATAGTTGCTACGCTGCGACTGGCCGCCGGCGTAAGCAGGCTGCTGCTGACGGCGCGACGCGAAGAAACGCATAGCCAGCATAACCAGCACACCGATCAAAGCGACCTGCAGCAACATGCCGAAGAAACCGGCCATACCGCCAAAACCGCCGCCCATCAGCATACCGAACAGACCACCCATCAGAAGGCCGCCCATAAGGCCACCGGCCATACCGCCGAAAAGACCACGGTTCTGCTGTGGCTGCTGTGCGTTGGCCGGACGTGTCTGCGCAGCACCAGGAGCCGCCTGGCTTGGCGACGTATTCGGTGTCATGCTGCGATTGATCGGTGCAGCCTGACCCGGCGCAGTGTTGGTTGCAGGTGGGGCAGAGAATGTACGCGTTCCACGGCTGCCGAAACCACCGCCAGCGCGACGAGCCTCAGCCATATCCACAGCCACGAACGAAACAGCAATTCCCAAAGCGGCAACCGCAAACAAACCTTTAAAGCGCCGAACGGCAGCAAACATCGTCTTCTCCTGTTGTGCCGCCCTCCCATGAGCGGCCTATCGTCGGACCATATAGCAACTCTGGATGATCATTTTTAGTGCCTAATTATAAAATTTTTCGTGATAAACAACCCTTGATTGCGCCCACCAATAATGCACAAAAAACCCGGCACTGGATTGCTCCAGTACCGGGCCTCTATTGTCCCCTTGGGAGGAACGATATTACTCGACGTTGAACGCCAGAGACTTGACCTGGCGGATGGCCGGGTTGGCGCGAAGCTTGTCCAGAACGGTTTCTGAAACAGGGCCGTCCACGTAGAGAAGCGCGATAGCATCGCCAGCTTCTTTTTCACGGCCGAGCTGGAAGTTGGCGATGTTAACGCCCGCTTCGCCCAGCGTCGTACCCATGAAGCCGATCATGCCCGGTACGTCGGTGTTGGTGATGTAGATCATGTGCGAACCGACATCAGCGTCCATGTTGATGTTCTTGATCTGGATGAAGCGTGGCTTGCCATCCGAGAACACGGTACCAGCGACGGAACGAACCTGATTTTCGGTTTTGACCGTCAGCTTGATGTAACCGTCGTAAACGCCGGTCTTGTCGCGCTTGACTTCGGAAAGGATGATGCCCTTTTCCTTGATCATGATCGGTGCGGAAACCATGTTCACGTCAGAAACCTGCGGACGGATCAGACCGGCCAGCAGCGCTGATGTCAGCGCCTTGGTGTTCATGTTGGCGGTTGCACCATCATAAAGAATTTCGATTTCCTTGGTGGCGCTTTCCTGCACCTGACCAACGAAGGAGCCGAGAACGTCTGCAAGGCGAATGAAAGGCTTGAGTCGTGGAGCTTCATCAGCAGTGATCGACGGCATGTTGATGGCGTTGGAAACGGCACCCTTGACGAGATAGTCCGACATCTGCTCGGCAACCTGCAGGGCAACATTTTCCTGCGCTTCCGTGGTCGACGCGCCAAGGTGCGGCGTGCAGACAACGTTTGGCAGGCCAAACAGCGGGCTTTCCGTTGCAGGCTCAACTTCGAACACGTCGAAGGCTGCACCGGCAACGTGGCCGGACTTGATGGCGTCAGCGAGAGCCTTCTCGTCAACAAGACCACCACGGGCGCAGTTGATGATGCGGACGCCTGGCTTGGTCTTGGCAAGGTTTTCAGCGCCGAGAATGCCGCGGGTCTTGTCAGTCATTGGAACGTGCAGGGTGATGAAGTCAGCCTGTGCAAGCAGCTCGTCCAGCTCAACCTTGGTAACACCCATTTCCTGGGCGCGCTCAGGCGACAGGAAGGGGTCATAGGCCAGAACGTTCATCTTGAGGCCGAGTGCACGCGAGCAGACGATGCCGCCGATGTTACCGGCACCGATAACGCCAAGCGTCTTGCCTGTGATTTCAACACCCATGAACTTCGACTTTTCCCACTTGCCGGCCTGCGTGGAGGCATCAGCAGCAGGAAGCTGGCGAGCAACAGCAAACATCAGCGCAATGGCGTGTTCAGCAGTGGTGATGGAGTTACCAAATGGCGTATTCATGACGATGATACCGCGACGCGATGCCGCCGGGATATCTACGTTGTCGACACCGATACCGGCGCGACCGATAACCTTGAGGTTGGTCGCAGCTTCGATTAGCTTTTCGGTTGCCTTGGTGGCGGAACGGATAGCCAGACCATCATAGTTGCCGATGATTTCGGCCAGCTTGTCCTTGTCCTTGCCAAGCTTTGGCTGGAAATCAACTTCAACGCCGCGATCACGGAAGATCTGGACAGCAGTTTCCGACAGTTCGTCAGATACGAGTACGCGAGGTGCCATGTTTGGGCTCCCTAAAAACGGTTTATTCATAAGATGAGGTATGTGCGGCCCTGCACTTTGCAGGGCCGGTAATCCAAATCAGGCCGCAGCCTTGGAAAGCTCAGCCTTCTGCGTTTCAAACGCCCAGGCAAGCCATGGCATGACAGCTTCAATGTCAGCCGTTTCAATCGTGGCACCAGCCCAGATCCGAAGACCGGACGGAGCATCGCGGTAAGCGCCGATGTCGAGCGCTACATTTTCTTTTTCGAGAAGTGCAACAACGCCCTTGGCGAAAGCAGCCTGTGCGTCAGCATCGAGAGCTGCAACATCCTTGTCGACGATCTTGAGGCAGACAGAGGTGTTGGAGCGTGTCTCATCGACAACGGCCAGATTTGCAATCCAGTCATTGGCAGCAACGAAATCGTAGATCACCTTGGCATTGGCATCAGCGCGCGCGATCAGCGCGTTCAGGCCACCAAGGTTCTTCGCCCACAGCAGCGCATCGATATAGTCTTCAACGCAAAGCATCGAAGGTGTGTTGATGGTTTCGCCGGTGAAGATGCCTTCAATCAGCTTTCCGCCGGATACCATGCGGAAAATCTTTGGCAGCGGCCATGCTGGCGAATAGCTCAGCAGGCGCTCAACAGCACGTGGCGACAGAATGATAACGCCGTGGCCGCCCTCGCCGCCCAGAACCTTCTGCCAGGAGAAGGTAACAACGTCGAGCTTGGTGAAGTCCATGTCCTGCGCAAATGCAGCAGAAGTGGCGTCACAAATCGTCAGACCCTTGCGGTCCGCCGGAATGAAATCAGCGTTAGGAACGCGAACGCCCGAGGTTGTGCCGTTCCAGGTGAAAACGACGTCACGGTCGAAATCGATTTCCTTGAGGTTCGGCAGCAGGCCGTAGTCGGCCTCGAACTTGCGAACATCTTTCAGCTTAAGCTGCTTGACGACATCGGTAACCCAACCGGCGCCAAAGCTTTCCCATGCAACCATATCAACGCCACGCTCACCGAGCAGCGACCACAGTGCCATTTCAACAGCGCCAGTGTCAGATGCGGGAACGATACCGATGCGATAATCGGCAGGAACGTTGAGAACTTCGCGGGTGAGGTCAATGGCCTGCTTGAGCTTGGCTTTGCCAACCTTGGCGCGGTGCGAGCGACCGAGCGGGGCATCAGCGAGCGCTTCGAGCGACCAACCGGGACGCTTAGAGCAAGGACCAGAAGAAAAATGTGTGTTGTTCGGACGTACGTCCGGCTTCGCAATCGCAGTCATAAAGCTATCCTTCCAGATAGAAAGCCTCTCGTTAGGGAGAGGTGGCCTGCCCCGGTGGATATGCCTGTCGCTTGTTACAGTCAAGCGGAATATGTCGCTGGAACAAAAAATACTGGCGCAGCTGCGCCATATCGATGATCAGGAAATTGCCCTGAAAATGCAAAAAACCGCCCGCACCTGAAAGGCACGAGCGGTCTTGTTTTCGAAACTGAAATTACTTGTAAACTGCTGGCTGGATTGGGATTTCTGCTGGCGGCATGTACTGTGCCGTGTCGCAACCGCCGAAGACATAACGGCCGCCAAGGCGCACTTCATGCGAATAGAAGCCCTTGTCGCGGCCTGGGCCACCACCGACGCTGTCATAGCCAAACATGTCGCCCTTGCCGATCTGGCGGAAACGATATCCGACATCAGCCTTGAGATTGCAGGTTACGTCGATCGATGCACCGGCCATCAGCGCATAGGCGAATCGCCAGCCGCCCTTGCCGCCATGGGTGAAGGTCGGGTCGCAGTTGGAAGGATCGCCTACCTCACACGATGTGTTTCTGAGGTTAGCCCACTTAACGTAGGAACCGCCGATACCAGCACCAACGTAAGGTGTGAAACGGCCAAATGTCGCCAGATCGACATATGCATTGGCCATCAGCGTGTAAGCGCGCAGTGAAGACAGATCTGTCGATACGCAGCTACCAGCTACGCCACAGCTGCCAAAGGTCGAGCCACGGAAGTTGCTCTTGGCCATGTAGTCAAACGTCAGATCCGTACGGAAGTGGTTGTTGATCTGATAACCAACACCAACGCCGCCCATAAAGCCACCCTTGAGCTTTGTGGAGCGGAAATCTGTCAAACCGGCTGTGAATGGACCCTGATAAAATTCAGCGCCACGCGACTTGTTGTAGGCGTAGCCGATATCTCCACGCAGATACCAACCGTTTGATTCGGTGATCTGAATTTCTGGTGCCTCAATATAGGCCGGAGGATCTGGCTGATAAAGGTCGGCTGCAAATGCGCTGGATCCCGCCGTCAACGCGGCGAGAATGCCAATCAGGCTTTTTTTCATAACATCAACTCCAGAAGCGGCACCTGCGCCCATGGCCGCATGCCAGTAAACTGTTCCGTTATGAATAATGAATGAGAAAGGTTAAGTGCCGATTAACTACGATCATTCACCAAGATTTATTAATACAGCAAAGAACCGGCAACAAAAAAGCCGGTACGAGACCGGCTTTTCAGTAACTTAGCGAGTATTTTTCTTACGCAGCAGCACTGCGCGCATTGGCAATAACGTCAACCAGACCGTTTACGATGCTCTCAACTTTCACGCTGTCATCGCCTTCTGCCATAACACGGATCAGCGGCTCAGTGCCGGACGGACGAATGACAAGACGGCCATTGCCAGCCAGTTCGCTCTCCGCGTCGGCAATCGCCTGAATAACCACAGGGTTTTCAAGTGGCTTGCCGCCGGAAATACGAACATTCTTCAGCAGCTGAGGTACAGGCTCGAACTTGCGGCAGATTTCGCTAACCGTCTTGCCGGACCGCTTCACACAGGCAAGCACCTGCAGCGCAGCGACAAGACCATCGCCCGTCGTACCGTAATCAGACAGCACGATATGGCCGGACTGCTCACCACCAACATTGAAGTTATGGTTGCGCATATGCTCAACCACGTAACGGTCACCGACCTTCGTACGGGCAAGAGACAGTCCTTTACCGCCAAGGAAACGCTCAAGACCGAGGTTGGACATGACAGTCGCCACGATACCACCGCCCCGCAAAATATTGTCATCGGCCCAGCTGTCGGCAATGACCGCCATCAACTGGTCGCCATCGACCACTTCGCCACGCTCATCGACAATGATCACGCGATCAGCATCACCATCAAGCGCAATACCGATATCGGCACGCACTTCATGCACCTTCTTGCGCAGGGCTTCCGGATGGGTGGAACCGCATTCAAAATTAATGTTGGTGCCGTTCGGCTCATTGCCGATCGTCACGATATCGGCACCCAGTTCCCACAGCGCTGCGGGAGCAGCCTTATAGGCCGCTCCGTTGGCGCAATCGATCGCGATACGCAAACCATCCAGCGTCACTTCGCGTGGCAGGGTGCGCTTCACGAATTCGATGTAGCGATAGATATCGCCATCGACGCGCTTGGCACGGCCAATCTCGTGCGGTTTTGCCAGCTGGGAATAGATATCCTTGTCGAGCAGGTCTTCAATTTCCAGCTCCAACTCGTCGGACAGCTTGTAACCGTCGGGGCCAAACAGCTTGATGCCGTTATCCGCAAACGGATTATGCGAAGCGGAAATCATCACACCGATGTCGGCACGCAGAGAACGCGTCAGCATGGCAACAGCAGGTGTCGGAATTGGTCCAAGAAGGAAAACGTCCAGTCCAGCAGCAGTAAAACCGGCGACCAATGCGTTTTCGAGCATGTATCCCGAAAGACGGGTATCCTTGCCAATAACCACGCGGTGGCGGTGATGTCCGCGGCGGAAGATTGTGCCGACCGCAATACCAACCCGCATTGCCAGATCAGGCGTCATCGGAAAGACGTTGGATTGTCCGCGGATACCATCGGTCCCGAAATAACGGCGTGTCATGTGAACTCCAGAAATAGTCGCGCGATCAGCGCACATGATCTGCTCATGCCATAAACAGCACAATACAGCACGTAAATTACCGCAAACACGGATTACATCTTGTTACTGCAAAAAAAGACCATCCGGCAAAACCGGATGGTCTGTTTTCCACTGACATTTACTGTCAGGCACAACTTAATGTGGTTGTGGCTCCATGCCACCTTCAGCTTCACCGTCGCCCTTGGCTTCGGTTGGACCGTCTTTCTTGGTGCCAGCCTTCGGAACTGCGGAACCACGACTGTTGGAGGAACCATCATCGCCAAGATCGCGGGCTGGTTTTTCACCCCTGATCAACGCCTTGATTTCTTCGCCCGTCAGGGTTTCGTATTCCAGCAAGCCTTCTGCCAGAGCCACGAATTCGTCGTGCTTCTCCGTCAGGATGCGGCGTGCTTCGGTGTAAGCCTCATCAATCAGACGACGAACTTCGTTGTCGATTTTCTGGGCTGTGGCTTCGGACACATTCTTGGACTGCGAAACCGAGTGACCAAGGAAGACTTCCTGCTGGTTTTCACCATAGGCAACCTGACCGAGTTCATCGGAGAAGCCCCACTGGGTCACCATCGCACGGGCCAGCTTGGTAGCCTGCTCGATATCAGAAGACGCACCAGAAGTGATGTTTTCCTTGCCGAACGTCAGCTCTTCAGCAACGCGACCACCCATCATGATAACGAGACGAGAAACCATCCACTTGTAGCTCATGGAGTAGCGATCGCCCTCAGGCAACTGCATGACCATGCCAAGCGCGCGACCACGCGGAATGATGGTTGCCTTGTGCAGCGGGTCGGCCACCGGCACATTGAGCGCGGTGATGGCGTGACCAGCTTCGTGGTAGGCTGTCAGCTTCTTTTCGGCTTCAGTCATGGCGGTCGAGCGGCGCTCGGCACCCATCATGATCTTATCCTTCGCGTCTTCGAATTCCTGCATCGTGACAACACGCTTGTTACGGCGTGCGGCCATCAAGGCAGCTTCGTTGACGAGGTTCATCAGGTCAGCACCGGAGAAGCCGGGTGTGCCACGTGCCAGAACCTTGAGGTCGACATTTGGCGCAAGCGGAACGTTGCGAACGTGGACCTTAAGAATGCGCTCACGGCCAACGATATCCGGGTTCGGCACAACAACCTGACGGTCGAAACGGCCTGGACGCAGCAGAGCCGGGTCAAGAACGTCAGGACGGTTGGTCGCCGCAATCAGGATAATACCTTCATTGGCTTCGAAACCATCCATCTCGACCAGCAACTGGTTGAGTGTCTGTTCACGCTCATCGTTACCGCCGCCAAGACCGGCGCCACGATGGCGGCCAACGGCGTCGATTTCGTCGATGAAGATAATGCACGGCGCATTCTTCTTCGCCTGCTCGAACATATCGCGCACACGGCTTGCACCAACACCCACGAACATTTCAACGAAGTCCGAACCGGAAATCGTGAAGAACGGAACATTGGCTTCACCTGCGACGGAGCGGGCAAGAAGCGTTTTACCGGTACCAGGAGGACCAACGAGAAGAACACCACGCGGAATTTTACCGCCGAGGCGCTGGAACTTCTGCGGGTCACGCAGGAATTCCACGATTTCTTCCAGATCCTGCTTGGCCTCATCAACACCGGCAACGTCGTCAAACGTGATGCGGCCATGTGCTTCGGTCAGCAACTTCGCTTTGGATTTGCCAAAGCCCATTGCGCCGCGCGAGCCACCCTGCATCTGTCGCATGAAAAACAGCCAGACGCCGAGAATGAGGAACATCGGCAGAAGCGTGCCAAGGTAGCTCAAAAAACCGGAGGAGCCATCGCTCTCCGGCCGCGCTACGATCGTTACGTTTTTGCTTTGCAGGCGCTCCATCAATGAATCATCGATAACCGGAGAGTAGGTCTGGAAAGCGGTACCGCTTTCCGTGTACGTGCCAAGCACTCGATTGCCCGTAACAGTCACGTCACGCACTCGACCGGAGTCCACATCACGCAGAAACTGCGAATAAGGAATCTCACGCGAACCCGATTGCGAGGGCGACGTCTGGAACATGCTGAACAACGCGATCAGCAAGAGGGCAATAATGGCCCACAAGGCGAAATTTCTAAAATTTGGGTTCATCGAACTCCCCGAACTCACACGGACATCTTATGTGCCCGCTCATCTGTGCCACTAACATAAGGTCGACATATGCCGTTGCCAAGGCAGACACGGCATTCAGATGCGTTTTCAAGCAAAAAGTCTGAAAATTAAATCGATAAAAACAGCTCTAATTTAAACCGGTGGCTGTAACACAGGTGCGCAATCCAGCAGAATTGCTATTTCGCCTGCCAACTCAAGGTCGAAATCCGGTAAAAACAATTCGTAAGGCATAAGTACAGAACGCGTGAGAATCGCCGTTCGACCCGCGTCAAAAATATCCGGCATGGAGGAGAAGGCACGTTTTGCCACACCAACCGGCACATTGGGGAAAATCACAGACGCCAGTTCCGTATTTTTTCCACCATTTGCGGAGACATCAACCGGCTCTGCAGACGGATTGTGCAGCATGAACCGCTCATCCCATAACACAGTCTCACCGGGTACAATTTTCAGCGACGGCAGGTTTCGGTTTTCACGGTATAGGTACAAACCATCACGACGACGATCAAACATCGTGCGGGATACTGTCATCCGGCCAAGCCTATTTTGCAGAATGAACGCGGAGAGCCGGTCCATGCTGTCCGCCGCCGGCAGATGTTGGCGGCCACCAATCACCGCAGCCACTGCTGCTAGTGCGTGGCGCAACATGTCAGGTTTCTGATCGAAGGCCTCATTGTCCAGCCAGATCACACCACTGCCCTCACCCTGCGCGTGGTCTTTCAAAAGACCGGCAGCCGCATTAGAGATTGCCTTGCGCTTTTCTCCGGCATTGCGATCAACGGATGCTTCGGAAAGGTGCTCCAGACCTTGCCGTGTCCGCACCCGCTCATATTTGCGGTCTTCGTTGCTGGGGTCATCAACCCAGCCCAACTGCTCTCTGCCGAGAAATCCACGAATATCGGCGCGGCGTACAGACAGGAATGGCCGGACGAGCCAATGCCGTCCAGCATAGAGCGTGCGCTCTGCCATGCCGGAAAGCCCGGTATTTTCTGTGCGCGTGCTGCGGGCGGCCCGCATTAACACGGTTTCAAGCTGATCATCGAGTGTGTGCCCGGTTACGACGACGGTCGTGCCGAGCTCTTCGGCAACCGCTGCTACCAATCGGTAACGGGCGAGCCGCGACGCCTGCGAAATGCCAGATTTGGGTTTAACTTCGTCCCATCGGCGAATGACGTGTTTGACACCGAAGCTTCGGCAAATCTCGCCAACCTGCCTGGCCTCTTCGGCAGCCTCGGGCCGCAGCTGATGATCGATGGTAACAGCAGATAGGGCGACATCATCATTGGCGCTGGCGTGTGCAGCTTTTATCAGCGCCAGCAGCAGACCGAGGGAATCGCTGCCACCAGAAACCATAACGAGGATTTTGGCGGGTTTGCGTAATTGCCTGATAAAGGTCTGCGCGGCGGCGGCAGGGCTTGTCACGGGAAAATTCATAATCGGATCGGACACTACCGATCGGTCAGCAGCTTAGTCGCTTCTGCTCAGACGCAACCTTGCCCAGAACGGCTTTCGGTGCGGAAGGATAACGTTTGGTCACTTCACGCAACGTTGCGCAGGCGGTGTCCTTGTTATCAAGTGCCGCAAGCGACATGCCGAGCTTCAGCAGCATTTCAGGTGCGCGTGGCGACTTGGCAAAGTTCTTGTGTGCATCAAGGAAAGTCTTGGCGGCATCGTTGAAACGACCCTGCGAATATTGTGCTTCGCCCAGCCAGAAAGTTGCGTCGGCAGCCTTTCCGCCCTTCGGATAGCCCTTGAGGTAGCTCTGGAAACCGTCTTCAGCCAGCTTGTAGTCACCCGAGAGGATATGACCGTAAGCCGCTTGGTAAATGTCGTTCTCGCTGGTCAGCGCTCCATTGCCCGCCCCACCAACCGAAGCCGTGTTGTTCTGCTCGACACCTGGCAGAGCACCGGAAGAGTTTTTTGCGCTGTCGTTCAGCGTCCCACCGACCGGCATACCGCTGCTGTCAAGCTGGATCGAACCAAGTGTGGTTTCACCGGGCGCTGCACCAATGTCACGCGACGTTGTTGTTGAAGCGCCGTTGTTGGACGGCGTTTCAATAATTGTTGCCACCTCATCCGTGTTGGATGGTGCGGTCAATGATGGAGAAGAAGAGGAAGCTGTGGCAGCGCCACGGCCTCCCTTTGTGTTCTCACTCTTTTCAAGTTCTTGGAAACGGAACTCGTTGTCTTCCTGCGCCTTGCGCAATTGCTCCTGCATTTGAAGAAGCTGGAAACTCATTTCCTCGATACGGCCGTTCAACTGCCGAATCTCTTCTTCAAGCTGCTGTACGCGAACGGCTTCACTGCCCTGCTGTACACGCACAACAGGAGCCTGCGACGCCGATTGGGAATTGACTGCGCCAGCGCCCCAGCCTGAGCCGAAAAGTGGTGCCGAAACGGCAATTCCACTCAAGCCCGTAAAAGCTGCAAGCCCCAGCATTCCCGCCACGACAAGTTTCTTCATGTCAACGTCCTGCCTGTTCTGATTTGCGCCAGAGTGACGCAAAGCCGGATTGTTCTCAACTTACGCCAAAAAGCAACTTAACTTCGGCCAAACTATGAAAAAAACAAAAGGCGGCACGAGGCCGCCTTTTGCTTTTTGATAACGAGCGCGTGAACGCCCGCATAATTACATGCCTGCGCCACCGAGAACGGTAACCGCACGACGGTTCTGCGACCAGCAGGAAATGTCGTCGCAAACTGCAACCGGCTTTTCCTTGCCGTAAGAGATGGTGCGCATACGGTTGGCAGGAACACCGCGCGAAGCAAGGTAATCACGCGTTGCAGCAGCGCGGCGAGCGCCCAGTGCAAGGTTGTATTCGCGTGTGCCGCGCTCGTCAGCGTGACCTTCAACGGTGATGGCGTAGTTCGGGTAACGCTGCAACCACTGTGCCTGACGGTCGAGTGTTTGCTGCGCATCTGCGCGAACCGAAGTCGAGTCGGTGTCGAAGAAGATACGGTCGCCAACGTTGACCGTGAAGTCCTGCTGCGAACCAGGAGGGCCACCGGCACCACCGTTAAGGCCAAGATCGCCTGCACTGTTAGGCATGTTCTTGTTACCCTTCGCACAACCGGCAAGAGCCAGGGCAAGCGTAAGAGCGATGACGGCCGGATTACGGGCCAGTTTCTGCATTGGGCTGATCGACGAAGTGTGTGTACGGCTCATCGCCGGTCTCTCCTTAGAATTTCAGTAACGTTGCCAGACAATAACTGTTTTCGGTTAACCACGATCAAATATTCATGGTTAACAAATCGTCACTTTAGCACCGGTCCTCACAATAGAATGAGGCGAGAAAGAGGCGTCTTTCCGTGCCCGTGACGAAAATGCGGCGGCCACAGGTGCTTTTGTACCCACGGCCGCTGCAAATCTTGAGATCTTAGTCCAGGAGCGGCGACCAGGCCGGATCCGAACCAAATGCAGGGGTTTTGACCAACTGCTCGTTATAACCGGTCAAATCGATCGAATAGAGTTGCGGTCCACCAGCACCCGCGTTCTGACGGAAGAACATCAGCACGCGGCCATTCGGCGCCCAGGTTGGGCCCTCATTGTGGAAGCCGGTGGTCAGAATACGCTCACCAGAACCATCCGGACGCATCACACCGATCGAGAACTTGCCACCAGACTGTTTTGTGAAAGCAATCAGATCGCCTCGTGGAGACCATACAGGTGTCGAGTAGGAACCGTCACCGAAGGACACACGCGTCTGGCCGGAACCATCTGCATTCATGGCATAAATCTGCTGGCGGCCACCACGGTCGCTTTCAAACACCACACGCGCGCCATCGGGAGAATAGGACGGTGCGGTGTCGATAGCAGCTGAGTTGGTCAGGCGTGTTGTCGTGCGTGACCTAAGGTCCATCGTATAGATGTTGGAGTTGCCGTCCTGCTGCAAGCTCATGATAACCTTCTGGCCATCAGGCGAGAAACGCGGCGAGAACGTCATGCCTGGGAAGTTACCCACGACTTCGCGCTGTCCGGTTTCAAGCTGCAACAGGTAAACGCGTGGCTGCTGGCCTTCGAACGACATGTAGGTGATTTCCTGACGGTTCGGCGAAAAACGCGGCGTCAGAACGATGTCGTTGGAGTTGGTCAGCGTGCGTACGTTGAAGCCGTCCTGGTCCATAATGGCAAGCTGACGCTTGCGTGCCGTTTTAGGACCGCTCTCGGAAACGAAAACCACACGTGTATCAAAATAGCCCTTTTCGCCCGTAATACGCTCATAGATCGCGTCGGCAATGATATGGGCCACACGACGCCAGTTGTCCGGCTGTGTGAAGAATTGCTGGCCGGTCATCTGCTCGCCAGCAAAGGTATCCCACAGACGGAACTCGGCGCGCAGACGACCATCTGCTTCGCGGGTCACACGTCCGGTTACCAGTGCCTGTGCGTTGATGACCTTCCAGTCTTCAAAACGTGGCGCCTGATCGGGGTTGGTGATCTTTTCAATAAAGGCGCTTCTGTTGACCGGCGCAAAAAGGCCAGACCTTTGCAGGTCAGCGGCAACAACAGCCGAGATTTGCGCACCGAGTTCATTGCCGGAAATGAAATCCGTCACGGCAATCGGCAGCGGCTCGACGTTACCTTTGTTGATGTTGATCTCGACCTTGGCGTAAGCCGGTGCGGAGAACATGGCCATGACAGCCACAAGGGCAGCCACCAGCCGTGTTGAAAATAATGTCTTCATGTTGCCAGGCCTTTCAGCATTCACAGCAAATCACTGGGATCGAAATTGATAACCACCTCACTCCAGGCGTCATATTTGTCCGGAGGCAGGTTGGTGAATGGTTCTGAACGTTTAACGGCACGCAATGCACCACCGGCCATCGCCCGTCGGGTACCATCTGTGCCGCCTGTCGCGGTAACTTCAGGCTGGCCGATAATCGAGCCGTCACGATCAAGACGAATGCTGACCTGCACCCGCACTTCTGACGCATCGACCATGCCGGGAATAATTTGCCAATTCTTCTGGATCGCGCCACGCAGCGCGTCCATTTCCGTCTGGCTGAGCGTGGATCCGCCTGTTGTCTTCTTGCCACCAAGCGAAGCCTGCTGGGTGGAGCGTTTTGCTCCGCCGCCGGAAGGCTCCTGCTTGTTCAGGAGTGCTGCAATGTCATCCGCATTGAAGTCGCTCTCCTTGGAGGAGGTCGCTTTTGCGGTTTCCTGCTTTTTCTCACCCGGCTTTTTGTCCGAAGGCTTTTCCGTCGACTTGGCCTGATCCGGTTTCGTCTCGGCTGGTTTTTCAGCGGGCTTGCTTTCAGCAGGCTTCGTTTCAGCCTGTTTCAGTGGCTCCGGCTTTGGTTGCGGCGGCTGCGGACGAGCATTCGGGCGCGGCACATTTGGGGGCACCGGAATTTCAGCCGGCTCCTGATTCTGCGGAGGCGGTTCCTGCGCCTGCGTTTCCGCTGGCGGCTGCTGTTGTGGCGGCGGCGTTACCTCGGGCTTCGGCGTCGGCAGAGAAGCCATCTCCTGCGGTGGCGGAGCGGATGTCTCTTCCTTGACGATTTCCTTGACCTCATTGGCCTTGGTGTCAACGACAGGCTGCGGCTTTTCCTGCTTGGCAGGTGCTGCGGCGCTGACATTGTTGCTTGGCTTTGTCGAAGGGGTCGGCGGCGCTTCAATGTCAGCAGTGTTGTTGCCGATATTCTGGGCTTCCGGAACGACATCAGGGCGCGTGGTCGGAACAGGGGCCGACTTCTCAGCAAGCGGCGCAGTTTTGTCACCCTGCTGGATTTGCGTCAGTTCTTCAATGGGTACCAGGTCAACAGGCAACGCTTCGACGTCAGTCACGTCGAAGGGCTCCGGCGCGCCTATGGAAACAAGCGCAAACGCCAGAGCAGTGACATGCAGAATAGCAGATGTGGTCAGACTGCCCTTCATAGCGCGCTTCAATTATCCTGTTTCTGCTGCGTAACGAGACCGATGTTCTTGAAACCGGCGGCCTGAATGCGCGCCATCACATCTGCCACGATACCGTATGCGGCGACGGAATCTGCGCGCACGAAAATGCGCTCATTGTAGCCGGTGGTGGAAATAGCCTGCAACTTATCGGCCACCTCAGCAGCTTCGATCGGAGTTTCCTGCAAATGGATCTGGCCATTGGCATTGACCGAAATGGTGATCGGCTGCGTTTCGGAATTGAGAGCGTTCGCCGAGGTCTGCGGCAAATCGACTGGCACGCCGACCGTCATCATCGGTGCAGCCACCATGAAGATGATAAGCAGCACCAGCATGACGTCGACCAGCGGTGTCACGTTGATTTCACTGATGGCGCCCTTGCGGCGACCGCCGCGACCGCGCCGACCACCGGAACCGGCGCTATTGCCACCTGCTGACATACCCATAGCGTCTACTCCACAAATTACCGTATGCGATTACTGTGCGGCCTGGCGGGGCTGCAGTTTCTCATCAATCTGACGGGACAGGATGGCGGAAAACTCGTCCGCGAAACCTTCCATACGTGCAGAAAGCTTACCTGCATCCGCCGTGAACTTGTTGTAGGCGATAACCGCAGGAATAGCGGCAACAAGGCCGATCGCGGTTGCCAAAAGCGCCTCGGCAATACCGGGAGCAACAACAGCCAGGTTGGTGGACTTGGAACCGGCAATCGCCTGGAACGAGGTCATGATACCAACAACCGTACCAAACAGACCGATGAACGGACCTGCAGAACCGATGGTCGCCAATGATCCGAGCTTTGATTCCAGCTGTTCGCTTTCACGGGCCATGGTCACGTCCATTGCGCGGTCAATACGCATCTGAAGGCCGATGGGTGAACGCGCGCCACGTTCGAAGGATTTCTTCCATTCGCGCATCGCCGCGACGAAAATAGCGGCAAGGCCACCATTCTGGCGCTCTGCGAGCGTTCTGTAGAGTTCTTCAAGTGACTGGCCGGACCAGAAGACCTGTTCGAACTGGTCGAACTGCTTCTTCGCCTTGCCGAAGCTCACATATTTGTCGATGACGATTGCCCACGTCCAAACGGACGCAGCCAAAAGACCAATCATGACCACCTTGACGATGAAGCCCGCCTGCATGAACAGTGCCCAGAGACTTACGTCATGTGTCGCTGCTGCCAAACCTGCCTGTTCCATAAATACTCAATCCCCGAATCCAAACGCCCGGCACGAGACCGGGCGGTTTCAAGTGTGCGCTCATGGCCGAAGAACGGCACCTGACCGTTAACCCCGTTGCGCAAGCCCCGTTATTTGCCATTGCGCCTTCCTTGCCTGTAAATTTGGTTAAAGGAAGGCGTGCAGCGCACAAATAGCGATCGTGAAAGTAAGACTACATTATGGTTAAGAGAGTGTTACACTTTCGCTACCATCAGAAAAGAACGCTGGCTTTTATCACGTTTATTTGAGAAATTTCTCGCTGATGGTCTCTGGCAGGCGCCTCGGCCGCCCTTTGGCGTTGATCACCGCAATAATAACCTTGGCTGCGACAAGCAGAGTTTCGCCGCGCAAAATCTCCTGAGTGAGCACCATTTTCGCCCCGCCCGCCTTTTCGGTGCGCGTTATGATGGTCAATACGTCATCCATTCGCGCCGGCGTTTTGAAGTCGATTTCCATACGATGGACGACGAAAACCAAACCCTCTTCATCAGCCGTCAGCAGTGCGCTTTGTTCGCAACCCAGGCACCGCAGATAGTCGGTGCGGCCGCGCTCAAGGAAATGCAGGTATCTGGCATGATAGACCAGACCGGAGAAATCCGTGTCTTCGTAATAGACCCGTTGCGTCAAGCGGTGGCCATGTTCAATGAGTTCACCGGAAAGTGAAAAAAGCTGGTCGCTCATGATGTGACGTCCGTCCCGATTAGGAAACTAATTGCTTCAGATGAAAACCGGCAGATACCACAACAGCTGGAACGAAAGAAAGCGTGATGCCAACCCCATTCAAAACTCTGTGAACACGACTTTCAGAGATGACCGGCCACATCCAGATCGCCATCCCGCCACACAAGATGTTTGACCGTCGTTGGAAGATCTTCGATTTCGTCGGCAATGAAATAGGGAGGAATATCGAGTGCTTTCAAGGCGTCACGCGTCGCCGGCACCCAGCGGAATTCCAGCTCGTTTTTACCATCTTGCACCCGGTGGATGATATCACTGGGGTGGAATGGAAAGCTCTCAGGCAGTTCCATCAAGTAATAAAAGCCGAGTTCGTGCCAATGTTTTTCTTCATAATGGAAGAAGTTTTCAACGGCCCAGAGCAAGCGACCGACCTGGACTTCAGCACCCAGCTCTTCCACCATTTCGCGGGCAAGCGTCTCGGCAGATGTTTCCCCCACTTCAGCCCGACCACCGGGAAATGTCCAAAATGTCTCGTGTGTCGCACGGTGCACCAGCACATGCCCATCGCGAAAAGCCAGTCCGGCAATCCGCATCTGGAAAATACGCCTTGGTTTGAATTTCATGCGGATGCGCATGTCTTGTGTCATAAAAATGATCCTGCCTGCATAAGCCGTTTCTCATCCAGCCCGAGCGCTGCGACCTCGTCCTGACGAAATTTCGCGTCATCGGCAACAATGAATTCATCCAGTTGCGGCGGCTTAACACTTGTACCAGCCAACATTGCATGCACCTGGCCACGATGATGCGTCTGATGTTGAAAGACGTGCTGCAAAACGTCGTCAAACCGTTCACGCTGAATACGCTGCTGACGGTGAATGAGGACCTCGGAGGAGAGCTCCTCAGCGGTGAGATCATCAGTAAGCGTGATGAGAACCTTGTCCAAAGCGCCTTGCTCAATGGCCAAGTCGTCAATGTTCTTGTAGGGTTCGGGGTCAGCCCATGCAGCGGGGCCCAAACTCCCACCCTGCAACGCATCGATATAAAATCGGTCGACAACGAGGATGTGATTGAGTGTCGACCGAATGGACGGGAAGAAGGAAACCCGCGGCGCCTCAAATTCTCCCGGCTGCAATTGCCGACAAGCCTGATGTAGACGGTAATTGGCCAGCGCATTGTTAAAGGCAAGTTTACGAAAGCCGCGGACAGGATCGTAAATGTTCATGGTCTCTCCTTCAAACGAGCCTCAGTCATCCTCCAGTGTCAGGCGGAACTGTGCCGCCTCCATATCCTTCGGTGGCTGCAGCCCCAGATGTTTCCATGCCGTTGCCGTCAACACGCGGCCGCGTGGCGTGCGCTGAATGAACCCCTGCTGGATCATGTAGGGCTCGATAATATCCTCAATCGCATCACGTGGTTCTGACAATCCGGCGGCAATAGTTTCAATACCCACCGGACCGCCACCAAAGTTGACGGCAATCATCGTCAGATAACGCATGTCGAGCTGGTCGAGCCCCATATTGTCAACCAGAAGACGGGTCAGTGCCTGATCTGCGATTTCCCGCGTAACGGCTTCCGCCTTGGCAACCTCGGCAAAGTCACGCACTCGCCGCAACAAGCGGCCGGCAATACGTGGCGTACCACGTGCACGACGGGCAATTTCGCGCGCGCCTTCATCGGTCATGCCGAGGCCCATCAGTCGCGCACCACGGCGAACGATCAGCTCCAGCTCTTCGACCGTATAAAAGGACAGACGGACTGGAATGCCAAAGCGGTCACGCAATGGCGTGGTCAGCAGGCCAAGTCGGGTTGTCGCGGCAACGAGCGTAAACTTGGACAGGTCAATCTTGACCGAACGCGCAGCTGGCCCTTCACCGATAATCAGATCGAGCTGAAAATCTTCCATCGCAGGGTAAAGGATTTCTTCGACGGCCGGGTTCAACCGGTGAATTTCGTCGATGAACAGAACGTCGCGTTCTTCCAGATTGGTCAGCAAGGCGGCAAGATCTCCGGCCTTGGCGATCACCGGACCGGATGTCGAACGGAAATTGACGCCCAGTTCCTTGGCCATGATCTGGGCGAGTGTCGTTTTGCCAAGTCCGGGTGGTCCCACGAACAGTACGTGGTCCAAAGCCTCACCACGGTTCTTGGCTGCCTCGATAAAGATCTTCAGATTGGCGCGCGCCTCTGCCTGCCCGGTAAACTCGTCGAGCGATTGCGGGCGTAAGGTTGTGTCGATATCCTCGCCACGCTTGTCCGCCGATATCAGTCTTGTGGCATCGCTCATTCAGCGCATTCCATCTTCATTGCAGAGAATAGACGGCACCGGGTCAAAACAGATGCCTTTGATGTTGTTCTTTTGCCTTACCGGGACAGTTCCTTCAACCCGAGGCGAATAAGCTTGGCACTGTCGGCGTCTTCACCGCCATTTTTAAGCGCCGCCGCCACCGCATTGGCAGCCTGATCGCGCGAATAGCCCAGATTGGTCAAAGCCGATACGGCATCGGCAACCGGCGCAGGCGCTGCCCCCTCACCCAGTTCCTGTTTCAGACCAATCGAACCGGATGCCTCACCAGCAAAGGCAGGCGCCTTGTTGCGAAGCTCGGTCATGATGCGAATGGCAACCTTTGGTCCCACGCCGGGTGCACGCGACACAACGGTCTTATCCTGCAGCGCAATGGCATTGGCCAGTTCCGAAGGTGACAGCGTCGACAACACTGCAAGCGCCACCTTGGAGCCCACTCCCTGCACGCTTTGCAGCAGGTTGAACCATTCCCGCTCCAGCGCAGACATGAAGCCAAACAGTTTCAACTGGTCTTCGCGCACATAGGTCTCGATGAACAGCACAATGGCTTCACCCACCGAGCCAAGCCTGGACAGTGTGCGCGCTGAACAATGCGCGACGTAACAGACACCATGCACGTCAACGAGGACATAGTCATCGCCGATTTCTTCAATTGTGCCCTTGAGTTTACCGATCATGACAACGCCCGTTTAAACAGTGAAAAATATCAACCCGCCGCCAGCGCGCGACGCATGCGGTCGCCACCGCGATTATGTGCGTGGCAGATGGCAATGGCCAGCGCATCCGCCGCATCGTTACCCTTGAACTCAGCTTTCGGCATCAGGATTTTCAGCATCATGTGAATTTGCTGTTTGTCACCATGTCCGACACCTATCACCGATTTCTTGACGGCATTCGGCGCATATTCGGAGACGGGCAACCCGGCGCGTGCCGGAACGAGCATGGCAATACCACGCGCCTGTCCCAGTTTCAGCGTCGCCACAGCGTCCTTGTTGACGAAGGTCTGTTCAACCGCCGCCTCATCCGGTGTGTAGGAATGCACCACCTCGGCAAGTCCGTCATGCAACTGGCAAAGGCGCGAAGCCAGATCCATATCGCCGTCAGATGTCACTGTTCCAGAGGCGACGAAACGCAGGCTGTTGCCCAGTGTTTCGATAATCCCCCACCCCGTGCGGCGAAGGCCGGGGTCTATTCCTATGATGCGAATCGTCTGTTGCATGGTCTCACTCTATCGTCAGCAACAAATACCTGCCAGCGAGAAGTGAACAAAACGACAACATTGATAAATTTGCACTGCAGCATTTACCAACACTTAAATTCCTGTCCGCATGCTGCGCATCAAAAATAGAGGGGAATTCCGGGCACCGCCTGTCGTTCCAAATAAAACAAGAAGCATAAACTTCACTTGGCACTGGCAACCCTGTGGCCTGTTGGTCTGCGGTTGTTCCAGACAGGCATAGGCTCGTATTGATGTTAAACAGGTTTCATTCAATCTCATCAAAAGTGCTGGTCATTTTTTTGGCACTGATGTTCGTCTCCATCTCGCTCATGACCCTGCTGGCTTACCGAAGCAGCAGTAGCGTTCTACAAGAGCAGGCCCAGAACGCCATGGAAAGTGTGCTGACCTTCCGTGGCGACATGCTGAAAGAGAGGTTGGAGCAACTGCAAAACCAGGCCGATTCCATCGCAAAAATCGAAGCCCTGCAAATGGCTGTGGTTTCTATGCGTAGTGGCTGGGGAACGGTCCAGAAAAACTCCGGAGATGCCAAGGCTGAATTGAAACGGGTATTCATCTCGGAAAATCCCAACCCTGCGGATCAACGCGAAAAGCTGATCAAACCGGAAAATCCGAGTGGTTTTTATTACTCCACCCACGAAAAAACCCAGACTGACATTGCCACCTACCTGAAAGGCACACCTTTCAGCGATATCCTTTTTGCCGACACATCAGGCACCGTCTATTACTCCTATAAAAAGGACGCGTCCTTCGCGGAAAACACCACGGATGCGGCCTGGAAGGATACCGGATTGGGGGTCGCCTTTGCGCGTGCGGCAGAAAACGCCAGCAAAGCGGTTGGTGATATCGCAGCCTCCAGCTTCTCCGGCTGGAAGGTAGAACAGGCAACCGGTCAATCCGATATTTATTTTGCCGTACCAGTCATGAAGTTCGAAGCCTTCAAGGGTGTCGTCCTTTTCCGTGTTCACAGCGATGTTTTCGTACAGTTGCTTGCTAAGGGTATTGCACCGGCAAGTTCTGAACAGTCTGCCGTTTTGTCTGCTGACGGTTCGGCAATCGGCCTTGATCAGGGCAAGCTGACCAATCTCGATCCTGCACCATTTACCTTCCAGTCAAAGGCAATGGCTGAAAAGAGTATGACGGTCGCCGAAATCCAACGCGGCAATGCCAAGGCCAACGCCTATGCGCGGCCGATCGAGTTTAATGGCCAGACCTATCTTGCCGTTGAAAGCATCCTGCAAAGCGAACTGGATGCAGGCTCGTTCTCTATTGCCAGCGCTTTGGCAGTCATAGGCATATGTGTACTGATCGCCATGTGCCTGATCACGGCCGTGTTCTCCAGACGGCTGTTTGCACCGCTGTCGAAACTCGCCAACCTCACGCGCGAGGTTGCCAATGGCAACCTGCAAACTGAAATCACCGCGCAGGACAGAAAAGACGAAATCGGCACCATGGCCAAGGCGCTCGGCAGTTTTCGGGAAAAGCTGATTCAGCAGCGCGAATTGGAAGACACTACGTCCCGCACCCGTGCCGAAGCCGAGGAAACCCGCAGGCAGAACCTGGTGGAACGTGAGGCTGAGGCCGCAACATTGCAAATGGTAGTCCACTCTCTTGATCAGGGGCTGGACCGCCTTGCCAAGTGTGACCTCTCCTACCGTATTGAAAAGCCCTTCCCACAGGAGCTTGAAAGCCTGCGGCTGAACTTCAATCAGGCTTTGGCAACCCTCAGCGACACCTTGCACTCAATCGGTGGCAATTCGCAGGCTGTGCGCAGCGGCTCAGAAGAAATGCGTGTTGGATCAGACCAGTTGGCCGAACGCACGGAACGACAGGCCGCTTCGATTACGCAAACGGCAAGTGCCATCAACGCCATTACCGATGCCGTCAAACACCAGATCGCGCGCGCCGAGCAGGCAAGCAAGATCGCCAAGGATGCCAACGCCGAAACGCAATCCTCCGGGAAGATCATGGGGCAGACGATAGCGGCCATGGAAGCCATTCAGGCCTCGTCACGACAGATCAACCAGATCATCGGTGTGATCGATGAAATTGCCTTTCAAACCAACCTTCTCGCACTGAATGCCGGTGTGGAAGCTGCCCGTGCGGGCGAAGCAGGCAAAGGCTTTGCCGTGGTAGCCCAGGAGGTGCGTGAATTGGCGCAACGCTCTGCCACCGCAGCCAAGGAGATCACGGCTCTCCTGAAGAAATCGACCGACGAAGTCTCAAGCGGTGTTTCACTGGTGGAACAGGCCAGCAATTCGCTTTCCGGCATCGGCAGCCATGTTGAAACAATCAACAGCCGTATCCACGACATCATGGAATCCACCCGCGATGAGGCAACCACACTGCTTGAAATCAACCGGGCTGTTTCCAGCCTTGATTCTATGACGCAGCAGAATGCCGCTATGGTGGAAGAAACCACAGCTGCCATTCACAATCTTGCAGCGGAGGCCGGAGAAATGGACAGCAAGCTCAGCCAATTCGTGCTGGCACCTTCGACCGATGCATTCGCTGGCAACCACAGCCAACATTTGCGACGCGCCGGATAAAGTGGGTTCCCCGCTCTGATCAGAAACCGGATTGGGGCTTCAATTGAAGCCCCAATTTTTTTGATCCTTCATACAATTACGCTTTCACACTCTGGCAATAGTGTCCACGCACCTTACATCCTGCACAACAACAATTCGCATATGCAGGAGCCGCCGATGATCCCCTTTTCAATTTTAGATCTTTCCCCCATCGGCGAGGGAGAAACGGCAAGCGATGCCTTGCGCAACTCCCGTCATCTGGCCGTCAAGGCTGAGGAACTGGGTTACAAACGTATATGGCTGGCCGAACACCACGGCATGCCAGGTATCGCAAGCGCGGCAACATCGCTGGTTATCTCACATGTCGGTGCTGCTACCTCACGCATCCGCATCGGGTCTGGCGGTATCATGTTGCCAAACCATTCGCCGCTGGTCATTGCAGAACAGTTCGGCACACTAGCGGCGCTATACCCCGACCGTGTCGATCTGGGCCTTGGCCGTGCACCGGGTACCGACATGCGCACCGCGCGTGCCCTGCGTCGCAACATGGACAATGGCGTAGACACCTTCCCGCACGACATCATTGAATTGCAGCGCTATCTTGGACCAGAACGCGAGGATCAGGCGATCTTTTCCGTGCCGGGCACCGATACCAACGTGCCGATCTGGCTTCTGGGCTCCAGCCTCTACAGCGCCCATTTGGCGGCGGCCCTCGGCCTGCCCTATTCCTTCGCGTCACACTTTGCGCCTGACATGTTGATGGACGCAATTGCCATTTATCGTGAACGCTTCCAGCCATCGGCAACACTCGACAAACCCTATGTCATGGTGGGTGTCATGGCATCTGCGGCCGATACTGATGAAGAGGCGAAATATCACTTCACCTCGGCGCAACAGCAATTCATCAATCTGCGCCGTAATGTACGCAAACGTTTCCCAAGGCCAGTGGCCGATATGGATGAGTTGTGGAATGAAATGGAGCGCATCAATGTCGATCACACGTTGCAATATGCAATGGTCGGCTCGCCGCAAACTGTCCACCGTCAGCTTGAAGAATTCCTTCGGGTGACCGCTGCCGATGAATTGATTATCTCGACACCAATCCACGATGTGGATGCCCGACTGCGATCGATCGAAGTGTTCGCCGGGCTGGACGGCCTGTTCTCTAAATCCTGATAAAACCAAAAAAGCCCCGGTCGAACCGGGGCTTTTTTTAAAAAAACTCTGATGGCGGAAAAATCAGGCCGACAGCTTGGCCAGAATTTCTTCTGACACTTCGAAGTTCGAATAAACGCTTTGAACATCATCATCGTCTTCAAGGTTGCCGATAAGCTTCATCAACGACTCGGCCTTGTCTTCGTCAACAGGAACCGTGTTCTGTGGCTTCCAGATTGACTTGACGCTTTCAGCTTCGCCGAGCACGCCTTCCAGCGCCTTGGAAACTTCGTTCATCGCTTCAAAACCGCAGATGATCGTGTGACCATCTTCCGTGGTTTCCACATCGTCAGCGCCAGCTTCGATAGCAGCTTCCATTACCTTGTCAGCATCGCCAACCGATGCCTTGTAGGTGATTTCGCCAACGCGGTCGAAGGAGAAGGACACCGAACCGGTTTCGCCGAGCGCGCCGCCAGCCTTGGTGAAGATCGAACGAACATTCGATGCCGTGCGGTTACGATTGTCCGTCAGAGCTTCAACAATGACAGCCGTGCCGCCTGGACCGTAACCTTCGTAGCGAACATAATCGTAGTTCTCAGCATCAGCGCCCGATGCCTTTTTGATGGCGCGGTCGATGTTGTCTTTCGGCATCGACTGGGCCTTGGCGTTCTGAACGGCCAGACGCAAAGCAGCGTTCATGGTCGGATCTGGCAGACCGGTCTTGGCCGCGACGGTAATTTCACGGGCGAGCTTGGAAAATATCTTCGAACGAATCGAATCCTGTTTTCCTTTGCGATGCATGATGTTTTTGAACTGTGAATGGCCAGCCATGGCACCCCTGATCCGATAATTTGTTTGGAATGCGGCCTTATAAGTGTGAAGCGCCTTTCATTCAAGCCTGTTGGCAAACTGAAATGCCATCACGTACTGGAACGGAACGCAATGTTCGTTCGTTTTCTGACCGGAAACAAAAAAATGCGGCATTAACGCCCATTTGGGAAAAGGCAGAAAGGACAACAGAATGGTAAGTCTTAGCGAAGCTCGTGAGGCACCGGCCCAACAGCTGTGGGACGAGATCAACTCCGTTCATGCTGGCATGCTCGGCCTAGAAGGTCTTCACGCGCATATGCAGCCAATGGCACCCCATGCCGACCCGAAAACAAACACGATCTGGTTTTTTACCAAAACCAATACGGATTTGGTCAACCAGCTTAAACCGGGCTCGAGAGCGCATTTTTGTCTCGTTGGCAAAGACCACGACTACCACGCCTGCCTTTCAGGGAAGCTTGAACAGCGCAAGGATCTCGGCAAGATCGACGAATATTGGAATTCTGTTGTCGCTGCCTGGTATGAACACGGCAAGCAAGACCCGGAACTGACCATGCTGGCCATGCACATTGATGACGCAGATATCTGGGCATCGACCGACAGCACGTTGAAATTCGGATGGGAAATCGCCAAGGCTAATTTGACCGATAACAAAATGCCGGATGTCGGCGTTCGCCAGCATCTCGCATTTGCATAACAAGACGCAGACAAGCGACATCAATCAAGGGCATGCGGTTTCCGACCTGCATGCCTTTTTCATATCTCCTCACATACCCTGAGGCACAAGTATGGTCGGCTTTTTCGGTAGCGAACGCATGGAAACCGTAATGACGGGATCCGTTGCATAGGCAATATCAAACGACGCGCTGAACATGCTGACGAACTGTTCAAGCGGTGGCCCAGTGCGATGCATGGGCAGGATCAGCGCTGAACGCAATCGTTTGACCACCCGGCTCATACTATCCGCGCCCATGGTCAAACCGCCGTCCACCGGCACCATCAGAATATCGAGACGGCCGATTTCGGCGTAATGTGTGTTGGTTAGCTCATGGTGCAGATGCCCAAGATGGCCGATGCACAGGCCGGCAACCTCAAAGATGAAGATCGAATTGCCGTTCTTCTGAAAGGACTCGTAGTCCGCCCAACCGCTGCGAATATCCGTCGTGACGTTTCTGATATAAACGTCATCCACCATCACCTGATGTTCAGCCTTTTCACCCGCCTTATCGCTCCAGCCATGCAGGACATATTCAATGCCCGGGTCCGGTTTCAGTGTGTAATGGGTGGTGTGGGCACGGTTCATCGTCGCAACGGTTGGCGTACGCTGCGGCCTATAGACCCCGTTATAATCGGTTGCGATCCGCACACCGGCCGGTGTCTCAATTTCATAGGTCGAATGGCCGATAAAGGTGATTTTCACCTCTTCCTTGGCCGACTGTTGCACAAGTTTCACGTCTGGAAGTTTGAAGCTGGCGAAGGTCACGCCAGGAATGTTCTGTGCGATTGCCTGACATTGGCTGACAGGTAATCTTGCTGCCTGTTGGGCGAATGATGGTCCCGCCACTGACAGAAGTCCGGTGAATGCACTTAAAAGCACGCGCAGCATCATGCCGCTCTCCTGAACTGGTTTCCCGTCAGAAAGATGCGGCAGAACAGGCAAACCGTCCAGCGGCAAGCCAGAACTGCCTTTCACAATCTCGTCATCGAGACGCTATTGCAAATGCTATCGACGTTTAGAGGATCAGGCCCAGAAGGACGGAATGGTTTCTGCCAAACGTGGTCCGAGACGCAGAGGTGCAATCTTTTCAGCCAGACCTGTACTGTCTGAGATTTCCACACCAACGCCGCAAATCGTGGCAGGCCCACTCGCCGCCTCAAAACGACCCTTTGGCATCTTGGAAATGAACCGGTTGATCGGCTCTTCTTTTTCCATGCCAAGCGAGGAATCGTAGTCACCGCACATGCCGGCATCCGACATATAGGCTGTTCCGCCATTCAGGATCTGCGCGTCAGCAGTCGGAACATGCGTATGCGTTCCAACCACGAAGCTGGCACGGCCATCGACGAAATGTCCGAAGCACTGCTTTTCACTGGTCGCTTCGGCATGGAAGTCGAAGATAATGGCATCCGCCTGCTCTTTCAGCGGGCAGGCAGCCAGAATGTTTTCTGCTGACTTGAAGGGGTCATCCAATTCAGGGTGCATGAAAACGCGCCCCATAATATTGGCCACCAGCACGCGCGCGCCATTGCGAGCATAAAAAATTCCGGAACCTTTACCTGGTGTGCCATCAGGATAATTTGCCGGGCGCAAAAACTGGTCATGGCGCTCACAGAAAGATACGGCTTCCTTTTGGTCCCAGACGTGATTTCCGGTTGTCACCACATCGGCACCGGCATTGATCGTTTCGAGGTAGATATCCTCGGTGATACCGAAACCACCGGCCGCATTCTCACCATTCACGATCACAAAATCGAGCTTCAGATCAGAAACCAAACCCGGCAGTCGGTCCCAAACCGCTGTCCGACCTGTTTTTCCAACCATGTCACCCAAAAACAAAAGCCGCATGCAAACATCCACTACTCGAAATATCGGAAGCCGTTTTCAGTCAGAACGGCATGAAGGCGCACATCATGCGGCTCCGCTGGCACTGATGGCACTTCCTGGCAGGCAAATGCAACGCCCACGAGCACGGGATTCAGGCCTTTTTTGTGCAATTTATCGATGGCACGGTCATAATGACCAGCACCATAGCCAATGCGATTGCCCTGACCGTCAAAAACCGCAAGCGGCACCAGAAGAATATCCGGATCCAGCACAACAGAATTTTCCCCCGGCCCACGCGTGCCGAAACCGGTATCAACGAGCGGAATGTCGGGATGAAATTCACGAAACACGATAGTCTGGCGATCCAGAACCACTGGCAGACACAGTCGAACATCCTTTTTTGCCAATGCAGTCAGCAGCGGTAAAAGGTCGACTTCGGAACGGATTGGCAAAAACCCTGAAATGATCGCACCGGGCTTGAAAGCAAGCCCGGCCAGGCCGTGCCTGGCAATCAAAAGGCTTTTCTCAACGCGCTCATCTTTTCCAAGCGCATCGCGCGTGGCAAGTCTTTCGCCGCGCAGCCTTGCTTTTACCAGTGGATCGCCGGACATCAGGCAGCCCGGCTCACGAGCACCTTATCGATACGATGACCATCAAGGTCGATAACTTCAAAGCGCCAGCCGTTGCGGGTGACGTGCTCACCCAATTGCGGCAGACGACGGAATTCGCCCAGCACTAGACCGGCAACGGTCTCAAACTCGGCATCGTCATCAATCTGGAAGCCCATGAGATCGGCAAACTCGTCGGCAGGCATCCAGCCGGCAACGAGGAAGGATCCATCTTCACGTTCAACCATTGCAGGCTCTTCGTCGTCCTCTTCCTGAAACGCACCTGTGATGGCTTCAAGAATGTCACCGGAACTGATGATACCTTCGAAATGGCCGTATTCGTCATAGACCAGCACCATATGCACCGTGGAGCGGCGCAGCGACTGGATGACATCAACAGCACTCGTCAGGTCGGAGACGACGGGAACTTCACGCATCGCTTCACGAACATTGAGTTCTTTGCCGGATGCAAAAGCGTCGAACGCGTCTTTAACAAACAGCACGCCAAGGATTTCATCCGACGAGCCGTTACGGACCGGCAGACGGGATCTCTGCGTGCTGCGAAGCTGCTCACGAATTTCCTCAGCGGTGTCTTCAATGTCGATAACCTCGACATCGCGACGTGGTGTCATCAGACCACGGGCGTTACGGTCCGCCAGTCGCATAACACCCGATATCATCGCCGATTCCTCGGTTTCGATAACACCGGCACTGTGGGCTTCGGCAAGAACAGTACGGATTTCATCATCGGTGACAGATGCGCCAGTATCGCCGCTATGACCCAGCAGGCCGAGGATCAGCTTGCCGGACTTGTCCAGCAGCCAAACCAGCGGCGCACCGATTTTGGACAGCAGCATCATGGCCGGAGCGACGCGTGCTGCAACCCGCTCCGGGTCGCGCAAAGCGATCTGCTTGGGCACCAACTCACCAACAATCAGCGAAAGATAGGTAATGGCAACAACGACAGTACCAACACCAAGCGCATCGGCGAGCCTGTCGGAAACGCCCTGTGCCAACAACCAGGCGGTAAAGCGCGCACCTAGTGTTGCACCAGAGAAGGCACCGGACAGAATACCGACAAGGGTAATACCGATCTGTACCGTGGAAAGAAATCGGCCGGGATTTTCCGACAGACTAATGGCGATTGCGGCTCCCTTACTACCCTGAGCGGCAAGCACCTTCAGCCTCGCCGGTCTGGAGGAAACCACGGCGAGTTCTGACATGGCAAGCACACCGTTCAGGACGGTGAGCAGAACCACGATAATAATTTCAGTAAACAAGTTTAGCTCTTTGGGCTGTTGAACGTCGCATCACGGCTGGAAACAGCAGAAACCCTAGGGGATTAAACGGATACGCCATGTCGGATAATAAGGAATAAAATTATCAATGCAATGACCGCCAATATAAAATATCAGCGTAAACTCATGATTATTTCTACATTGACGATAATATTTATCGTTCGCAACCTGTGGGAAAGACGCCGCAACAGGCGATTGATCCAAATGCCTGAACAGGTATCGCGCCATCAAAGCATCAACATCCCGGAAAGAGCCGAAGATGAAGGACCGAAAACGGTCTTGCGCCGCCAAGCGACGACTGTAGCAAACATCACTGAGAGAGGAGTGAAGCGCGATCCACGGCGACCGATGGAGGTTTACGATCCTGGGTGCCTACAAACGTAGGTGGGCGCCGTGTGTCCAGTCCCACGGGACTGGTCAGGGACAGCTCCCTTTGGATCGAGTATGGCCCCAGGGATTGTGATTCCTGTCGAGAAGCGCAGACC
This sequence comes from Rhizobium sp. BIGb0125, assembly GCF_024810055.1. Lineage (NCBI taxonomy): Bacteria > Pseudomonadati > Pseudomonadota > Alphaproteobacteria > Hyphomicrobiales > Rhizobiaceae > Rhizobium > Rhizobium sp. BIGb0125. Next base: position 275,705 of record NZ_JANUDV010000001.1, on the reverse strand, counting down.
GCACATCAGATATAGAGTGTATCAAATCGCTTTGCCAGAGGCAGACGTAATTGAGGCACGGAAAATTGTCTGCGGATCAGTTCGGCTGGGCCTGCGGCTTTGGCCGCGACAACAGTTTTTCGGTAACACCGTTAAGCCGCGACGTCAGATCGCCAATGGCCTGCACCAGCAAGGCATCGGTCTGGGCGCGGTTTTCTGCAGCACCATCGCGGTGTTGCTTGAGGTTATCGACCTGCTCCTGCAGCGATGCCAGTTTGCGGTTCACTTCCGACAACTCGTCCGTCACCATGATGCCAGCCATCACGGTCAGGCGCAGATCGCCAATTTCGCCAAACTGGTTCTTCAAATGGCCAACATATTGATCGAACCGCGAGGCGAGTTCGGTCAAATGACCCTCCTGCCCTTCTTCGCAGGCCATGCGATAGGCCTTGCCATCGATCATAACGGTCACTTGCGCCATTCGATTACCTTTTTACCTCAGCGATCCAGAACCGCACGTATGGTTTCCATCGCCGTCACCAATCGACGCGACACTTCGCGATTGACTTCCTCGAGCCTATTGGCACGGAACTCGGATTGGTCCAGTTCTTGAGCCAGCCGAGAGCGATCCGTGTGTACACGGCGCACTTCGCTATCGATATCGCCCTGCTCACGTTGACGCTCGATACGCATGTCGATTGCGTTTTCAAGGCCTGTAATCGCGGAGCCAAGCTCCGACAGCGCCAGTTGTAGTGTCTTGTCCGCCGCCATTTTCTTATCCGGTTTGACGCAGCCGCGACGAATCGTCCGATTGCGTCCTCTTCAGCCAGGATACGATATTCCCAGAGTAACAAGCACGTCAATCAAACGTGGGATAATGCTATAATATAGCCTGTGGACGGAGATTTATGCCGCCCTGCCAATCGTCAATCACGCTCAAGTCTAAAGCACAGTGTTTTTTTATAGCATCGACGACGGCAAACGCGCGTGCTTTTATTGACTTGGCTGTACCACCTGCTATGGATCAGCCGCTTTCTGGATAGTATCTCGAAACTATCACCTTTCACCCGAAACAAAGCGGAAAAGCCATGATCTCTCGCGACAAACATAACCGGATGGCGAATGCGATCCGCTTCCTTGCCATGGATGCTGTGGAAAAGGCCAATTCCGGCCACCCCGGCCTGCCGATGGGAGCCGCAGACGTAGCAACGGTCCTGTTCAGCCGTTATTTGAAATTCGATCCCAAAAATCCTTTGTGGCCAGATCGCGACCGCTTCGTGCTGTCTGCCGGTCATGGCTCCATGTTGCTGTACGCCCTGTTGTACCTGACAGGCTACGAAGACATGACGATCGATGAGATCAAGCGTTTCCGCCAGTTGGGCTCCAAGACCGCCGGTCACCCGGAATATGGTCATGCCACCGGCATCGAAACCACCACCGGCCCGCTCGGCCAGGGCATTGCCAACGCCGTTGGTATGGCAATCGCCGAAAAGAAGCTCGAGCAGGAATTCGGCACCGACCTGCAGAGCCACTTCACCTACGCCCTGTGCGGTGATGGTTGCCTTATGGAAGGCATCAGCCACGAAGCCATCGCTCTTGCTGGCCACTTGAAGCTGAACAAGCTGGTCCTGTTCTGGGACAACAACAACATCACCATCGACGGTGAAGTTGGCCTGTCTGATTCCACAGACCAGATCGCACGCTTTAAATCCGTTCACTGGAACACCATCGAAATCGACGGTCATGATCCAGACGCGATTGCCGCGGCCATTGAAGCTGCCCAGAAGTCGGACCGTCCGACCTTCATCGCCTGCAAGACCGTGATCGGTTTTGGCGCGCCGAACAAGCAGGGCACACACAAGGTCCACGGCAACCCGCTGGGAGCTGAAGAAATCGCCGCTGCCCGCAAGCACCTCAACTGGGAAGCTGAAGCGTTTGTCGTGCCGGAAGATGTTCTGGATGCATGGCGCCTCACCGGCCTGCGCTCCACCAAGGCACGCCAGGAATGGGAAGGTCGCCTTTCCGCCACTGAAAATGCCAAGAAGGCTGAATTCACTCGCCGTTTCGCGGGCGACCTGCCGGGCAACTTCAACAGCGCCATCGACGCCTTCAAGAAGAAGGTCGCCGAGAACAACCCAACTGTTGCGACCCGTAAGGCTTCGGAAGACGCTCTTGAAGTCATTAACGGCATCCTGGCCGAAACGCTGGGCGGCTCTGCCGACCTGACGCCGTCGAACAACACCAAGACCAGCCAGATGAAGTCCATCACGCCTTCGGACTTCTCGGGCCGTTACATGCACTACGGTATCCGCGAACACGGTATGGCTGCTGCCATGAACGGTATCGCCCTTCACGGCGGTCTCATTCCTTACTCCGGCGGCTTCCTGATCTTCTCGGATTATTGCCGTCCGTCCATTCGTCTTGCTGCTCTCATGGGCATCCGCGTCGTTCACGTTCTGACACATGATTCCATCGGTGTTGGCGAAGACGGTCCAACCCACCAGCCGGTCGAACATGTTGCAGCACTGCGCGCCATTCCAAACCTGCTGGTCTTCCGCCCTGCGGATGAAACCGAAACCGCGGAATGCTGGCAGATTGCTCTGGAGCATAAAGACCGCCCATCGGCACTTGCGCTGACCCGTCAGAACCTGACGCCAGCCCGCAAGGAATATGAAGAAAAGAACCTTTGCGCTTACGGTGCCTATGAACTGGTTTCCGCAAGCGACGCCAAGGTTTCGATCTTCGCGTCCGGTTCTGAAGTCGAACTGGCACTCAAGGCCGCAGAAACATTGAAGCAGAAGGGTGTTTCCACCCGCGTTGTTTCGGTTCCTTGCTTTGAGTTGTTCGCTGAGCAGCCAGAAACCTACCGCAACTCAGTGATCGGCAAGGCACCTGTCAAGATTGCCGTCGAAGCTGCAATCCGTCAGGGCTGGGATTACTTCATCGGTTCGGATGGCGCATTTGTCGGCATGAACTCCTTCGGCGCATCCGCACCGGCCAAGGATCTCTTCAAGCATTTCGGCATCACGGTGGAAGCCGTTGTTGCTGCAGCCGAAGCAAAGCTAGCGTGAGGGCCCCAAGCCCTCACTATTTCCCACTACAAGCATTTTTTGATCGGGAGTATGTAAATGACTGTAAAAGTAGCCATTAACGGCTTTGGCCGTATCGGCCGTAATGTCCTTCGCGCTATCGTTGAATCCGGCCGCACTGACATTGAAGTTGTCGCAATTAACGACCTTGGACCAGTAGAGACCAACGCGCACCTGCTGCGTTACGATTCGATCCACGGCAAGTTCCCAGCCGAGGTAAAGGTCGAAGGCGACACCATCACCGTTGCCGGTGGCAAGCCAATCAAGGTTACCGCAGTTCGTGACCCAGCCCAGTTGCCGCACAAGGAACTCGGCGTCGACATCGCTCTGGAATGCACAGGCATTTTCGTTGCACGCGACAAGGCTGCTGCTCACCTGACAGCTGGCGCAAAGCGCGTTATCGTTTCGGCCCCTGCTGAAGGTGCTGACCTGACCGTCGTATTCGGCGTCAACCATGACCAGTTGACCAAGGACCACCTGGTCATTTCCAACGCGTCATGCACCACGAACTGCCTCGTGCCAGTCGTGAAGGTTCTCGATGACGCCGTTGGTATCGACCATGGCTTCATGACCACCATCCACTCTTACACGGGCGACCAGCCAACGCTGGACACCATGCACAAGGACCTGTACCGCGCTCGCGCTGCTGCCCTGTCCATGATCCCGACCTCGACCGGTGCTGCCAAGGCTGTTGGCCTCGTGCTGCCTCACCTCAAGGGCAAGCTGGACGGTACGTCGATCCGCGTTCCGACACCAAACGTTTCGGTTGTCGACTTCAAGTTCGTTGCAAAGCGTGACACGACAGCTGCAGAAATCAACGAAGCCATCAAGGCAGCCTCCAATGGCGCCCTGAAGGGCATCCTCGGCTACACCGAAGAGCCGCTGGTTTCGCGTGACTTCAACCACGACAGCCACTCCTCGATCTTCGCAATCGACCAGACCAAGGTTCTGGAAGGCAAGTTCGTCCGCATCCTGACCTGGTACGACAACGAGTGGGGTTTCTCCAACCGTATGTCCGACACGGCTGTTGCCTTCGCAAAGACCATCTAATCAGCTTTCACTCTGATGATGAGAACCCGGTAGAAGCAATTCTGCCGGGTTTTTCTTTTTCCAACATCAACGCGTCGACACACACGCTTCGACAACCCCGCAAACATAAATTTATTGCAGTGCAAAATTTTTTACGAAATGGACACTAACTTTCCGTCTTCCTGCCTTGCTGTGGTCCATTTTGCTGCAGAAAAAAGAAGGCAGGGATTGGTTGCGCATCATGTGCTTCATGCCCTGCCCGTATCAATCGATACACCCCGCCTTGCCCTGCCTTGACCAGTAAACCCTGCTGTCAGAAGGCCGTCCAACCCGTGGCGCATTGACTGCTGACGTGCACGGCATGCCTGATGACACAGCACTGCTGAAGGATTAGGGCATTGGAATCATTTTATATTCTTCTTTTGGCAGCAACCGTTCTTGTTCTTGTCGCTGCGTTTTCCAGTCTCATTGCTTTCCGCTTCGGCGCACCCTTGCTGTTTCTCTTCCTGCTTATCGGTCTTCTGGCTGGATCAGATGGGCTCGGCATTCACTTCGAAAACAACCCGCTCGCCTACATGCTCGGGTCCGTGGCGCTTGCCGTCATCCTGTTCGACTCAGGCTTCGGAACCAACCTGCAATCCTTCAAGCTATCGGCAGCCCCCGCCATAACTCTCGCCTCCGTCGGCGTGGTCCTGACGGCAATCTTTTTTGCCGGCGCGGCTTCACTGCTGCTCGGGCTCTCATGGATCGAAGGGCTGTTGCTCGGCGCCATCGTTGCTTCCACGGATGCAGCTGCAGTTTTTTTCCTGCTGCGCATTGGCGGCATACATATTCGCGATCAGGTCCGCTCCACACTGGAAGTCGAATCCGGCACAAACGATCCCATGGCGATCTTCCTGACGCTTATGCTGGTTGAGGTTATTTCCAGCGGTCGCGGCATGTCGGGTCTCGATAGCAGCATCCTCCTGCTGTTCATCGAAGAAATGGGCCTCGGTGTGCTGGTCGGACTTGCCGGCGGTTACATGATCGTTGCCGTCGTCAATCGTTTTGCCGTGGATCGTGGGCTCGCACCGATCTTTGTGCTGGCTCTGGCGATGCTGGTGTTTTCATTCACCGGCACGATTGGCGGCAGCGGCTTCCTTGCCGTCTATGTCGCCGGCATCGTGGCCGGTAATCGCAAGATTTTCGCCAAACATGCTATCCGGCGCTTCCACGAAGGCATGACCTGGCTTTCACAGATCATCATGTTCCTGATGCTCGGACTTCTGGCCACGCCGTCGCAATTTCCCGCCATCATCGTTCCAGCCATACTCCTGGCCTTGTTCCTGATCTTCATAGCCCGCCCGCTGGCCGTGTGGCTGAGCCTGATGCCGTTCAATTATACGCAGCAGGAAACCTCCTTCATCGCCTGGGTTGGCCTGCGCGGTGCGGTTTCCATCCTGCTTGCCATCATGCCAATTCTAGGCGGGCTGGAAAACGGCCAGATATTCTTCAATGCAGCCTTCATCATCGTTCTTGTGTCTTTGATGCTGCAGGGTTGGACCATCAAACCCGTCGCCATGCGTCTCGGACTGATCGTGCCGCCACGCATGGGCGAGGTCGATAAGCTGGAGGTCGATTTGCCCGGCACAGCCAATCATGAACTGATTTCATACCGTGTGACCAAAGAAAGCCCTGTGCTACACGGAGAGCGCATTCCACGCTGGGCAATGCCGTCGTTGGTCATTCGCGATGGCAAGTCCATCCGTTACCAATATGCAGGTCGGCTACGGGAAAATGACCAGATCTATCTGTTCGTTGCCCCTGGCTACTCCCGCCTGCTCGACAGACTGTTCGCCAGCCGCATTCCGGTTGCTCCAGATGATGCCGACTTTTTCGGAACATTTTCGATCTCGCCCAACGGTTTTGCCCGCGACCTCGACACGTCCTATGGGCCAGATCTGTTGGCAACCTCTGAGCAATCGATGACCATTGTCGAACTGATTGAAAGCCGCCTTGGCGGCAAAGCGGAATATGCCGACCGTATTCGTCTGGGCTCAATCGTCCTGATCGTTCGCAATCTCGATGAAAACAACGCCATATCGAGTGTTGGTTTGTCGCTTGAGCCGGTAGAACCGGCCACGCACCTGCCGGTTTTCATCAATCTTCGCGAAATCATTCACCGCGTCCAAACCCACTTTGCCAGTCGTGAGGTGAAAGGTTCCTAGGATGTTTGGCCGCAGTATCAAAAATGACACTTGAACCGCTTGCGTCCAAAAGCAGTCATAGTATGGTCCGGCAATATTTTTCCACAACGCATAGATCAGGACCGACACATGCCCGCCTTTAAGACCCTTGACGATCTGAACGACATTTCGGGAAAACGCGTTCTTGTACGCGTCGATCTCAACGTACCGGTTGCCGACGGCAAAGTAACGGACGCTACCCGCATCGAGCGCGTTGCACCGACCATTCTCGAGCTGTCGAACAAAGGTGCCAAAGTTATTCTGCTTGCGCATTTCGGTCGTCCGAAGGGTGAGCCGGTCGCCGACATGTCGCTGGGCCTGATCGTGCCGGCCGTGCAGGACGTTCTTGGCAAGCCTGTTCAATTTGGTGCCGATTGCATTGGCGATGCCGCAGCTGAAGCCGTTGGCAAACTGGCAAATGGCGATATCCTGCTTCTGGAAAATACCCGCTTCCACAAGGGCGAAGAAAAGAACGACCCGGCATTCGTTGAGGCGCTTGCCAAAAACGGCGACATCTACGTCAACGACGCGTTTTCTGCGGCACACCGTGCGCACGCTTCGACCGAAGGCCTTGCCCACCACCTGCCATCCTATGCCGGCCGCACCATGCAGGCCGAACTTGAAGCACTGGAAAAGGGTCTCGGCAAGCCGTCGCGTCCGGTTGTTGCCATCGTTGGTGGCGCCAAGGTCTCCAGCAAGATCGACCTGCTGATGAACCTTGTCAAAAAGGTAGACGCGCTGGTGATCGGTGGTGGCATGGCCAACACCTTCATTGCAGCTCGCGGCACCAATGTCGGCAAGTCGCTGTGCGAACATGACCTGGCCGCGACCGCCAAGCAGATCATGATTGAGGCAGCAAGCTCTGGCTGCGCAATCGTTCTGCCGGAAGATGGCGTTGTTGCCCGCGAGTTCAAGGCCAATGCTGCCAACGAAACTGTCGACATCAACGCAATTCCTGAAGACGCGATGGTTCTGGACGTTGGTCCGAAATCCGTCGAAAGCATCAAGGCATGGATTTCCCGCGCTGAAACACTGGTCTGGAATGGCCCGCTTGGCGCATTTGAAATCGCTCCATTCGACACGGCAACGGTTGCGGCCGCCAAACATGCTGCTGAATGCACCAAGTCCGGCAAGCTGGTGTCGGTTGCTGGCGGTGGCGACACCGTAGCTGCCCTTAACCACGCAGGTGCTGCAGACGACTTCACCTATGTGTCGACTGCCGGTGGCGCGTTCCTCGAATGGATGGAAGGCAAGGTTCTTCCAGGCGTCGCGGTGCTCAGCAAGGCCTGAGATCAACCTATCATTTGATACTTTTGCAGCCGGACAAAATCTTTTGTCCGGCTTTTTCTTTTTGGGTGTACAATGGGCCAACAACTTTCAAACGATTGAAATGATTTCAATCGTTTCAATGAGTTAGCGTGCCATTTTCCTCGTCGTAAACATCTGTTATCGCGAAAACATTGTGCCTTGGGAGAATAGCAATGACCGAACGCCTTGAAGACATCGCAATTAAAATGGTTGCCGACGGCAAGGGTATCCTGGCTGCCGACGAATCCACATCCACAATCAAAAAGAGATTTGACACCATCAATCTGGAATCCACGGAAACCAGCCGCCGCGACTACCGCGAGATGCTGTTCCGTTCCGATGATGCCATGAAGAAGTACATCTCTGGCGTCATCCTTTACGAAGAAACCCTCTACCAGAAAGCTGCCGATGGCACGCCTTTCGTAGACCTCATCAAAGCTGCTGGCAGCATTCCAGGTATCAAGGTTGATATCGGCGCCAAGCCAATGGCTTACCACCCGCACGAATTCATCACCGAAGGCCTCGACAACCTGTATGAACGCCTGCGCAAATATCACGACGCTGGTGCACGTTTCGCCAAGTGGCGCGGCGTTATCACTATTGGTGAAGCGCGTCCGAGCTGGGGTTCGATCAAGGCCAACTCCCAGTCGCTCGCACGTTATGCAGCTCTCTGCCAGCAGGCCGATATCGTTCCGATTGTCGAGCCGGAAGTGCTGATGGACGGTGAACCTGGCACCCACGATATCGATCGTTGCGCTGAAGTAACCCAGTGGGTTCTGCAGACCGTGTTTGCAGACCTGTTCGACGCCCGCGTCAATCTCGAAGGCATGATCCTCAAGCCGAACATGATCATCGACGGCAAAAAAGCACGCAAGGCAGGCGTTGAAGAAGTTGCGGAGAAGACCGTCAAGGTTCTCAAGGCAACCGTACCGGCTCTGGTACCGGGCATTGCATTCCTCTCTGGCGGCCAGTCTTCGGAAGAAGCAACGGCGCACCTGTCGGCCATGAACTCCGGTTACGACCTGCCTTGGGGACTGACCTACTCTTATGGTCGTGCCCTGCAGGACACCGCGCTCAAGACCTGGGCCGGCAAGTCGGAAAACGTTGCTGCTGGCCAGCGCGCATTCACGCACCGTGCAGAAATGAACAGCCTTGCCGCCACCGGCAGCTGGAAAAAGGAACTGGAAAAGGCTGCCTGATAAAGGCATGTTTCCAAAACCATCAAAGCCGCCCTCCGGGGCGGCTTTTTTGTTGCCATACAGAACCCTTGAGGCTGGAAATGGCAATATGCACGGAAAGGCGTTTCAAATAGCCTGGGTCCTGTACCCTCGTGACCACCCACCCGTCAGCAACACGACAGTCGTGTGTCTGACGTGGTCTTGGCCCGCGAAATTGCACATCAATCCGCCGTCGAACCTGGAGAGACAGTATGCTGATACAGAAACTCAGGCTTCAGCGCGGATGGTCACAGGAGCAATTGGCAACCATAAGCGGGTTGAGCACACGCACCATTCAACGGTTGGAGCGCGGCCAGCCCGCCAGTCTCGAAACCATGAATACTCTGGCAGCAGTCTTCGAAGTCGATTTGTCCCAACTGACAGATCAGAAGGAAGCCGAAATGCCGAATTATGTCGCAAGTCACACCGAGGCAGAGGAAGCGATTGCCTTTGCTAAGGTTCGCCGCATCAAGAAATTCTATCTGCACCTCATTCAATATGTCGTCGTTCTGTGCGTATTGACCGTGATCAATCTGCTTACCAACCCCGGATATTTCTGGGTGATCTGGCCGGCTCTCGGCTGGGGTATTGCGCTTGCGTCCCATGCCCTCAAGACCTTTGAACTTATTCCCTTCCTGAATGCGGACTGGGAAAAGAAACAGGTCGAAAACCACCTCGGGCGTAAGCTTTAATCGACAATCGGAAAAGTCCGACGCGATGGCTGGTCCATAACGAAGATTGCAATTTTGCAATTCGCTTTCCTGCCTTCAATGGGCAGGAGAGCGGCCCGTTACGGCCTGATCAACAAAACAATTGACCAGATAACGAAGGCTGCGACAGCAATCTTCCAACAGTCGCTACGCTTTTTCAGGCCCGGATATCCAAGCGGCCTGATGATCTGCACCAACATTGCCAAAAGCAAAAAAAGACCTATCGCTTTTGTCATCGCATAAACCTTTTGTCTTTATCCATATCCCGTCACAGGGTGGACATCTTTGACGTGCAGCAGGGAAAGTGCAGTATCCCTTTCACCTACCCTTCATCAAAGACAAACGCGATAACGACGAGCGGAAAAAATGAGAGTGTTGCTATGAGCAGAAATCTTCTACCCGTATTCGCACTTTTATCCAGCACTCTGTTTTTGTTTTTAGGCAATGGTCTTCAAGGTCTTATCCTGCCCCTCCGCGGCGCAGAAGAAGGCTATTCCAACGAAATCCTTGGCTTTCTCGGCACATCCTGGGCTGCAGGTTTTGTGATTGGCTGTTTCATTGCGCCAAATATTGTCCGCAGAGTAGGCCACGTTCGGGCCTTTGATACATTTCTTGCGCTGATATGCCTTACGGTTCTGACGACCGGCCTGATCATTGACGACGTCTGGTGGATTGTTCTGCGCGCCATTACCGGTTTCTGCACCGCTGGCACCTCGATGATCATCGAAAGCTGGCTGAATGAACGCGCCACCAATGAAAGCCGTGGCACGATCTTTTCGCTGTATATCGCCATCACCTTGATGGGTGTAGTGGGTGGCCAGTTGCTGGTGCCAATTGGCGACATCAGCAACACCTCGCTGTTCATGATTTGCGGCATTGTCTACTGCATCGCCATTTTGCCCGCGACCTTGTCCAAAGCAGAAAGCCCCAAACCGTTGCAAACTGTGCGGTTGGATCTGCCTGCCCTCTATAAAAACTCACCGGTCTCATGCGTTGGAATATTGATGATCGGTATTGCCAATGGTGCCTACGGTACACTGGGCGCTGTCTTTGCCTCCCGTGCGGGATTGGAACCAACCATGATCGCTGTCATGGTCAGCGTCACGATCTTTGCCGGTGCCATTGCCCAGTTTCCGGCAGGACGCCTCTCTGACAGAATTGACCGTCGTTATGTCCTGGCCGGTCTTTCAGCCCTCGCGGCCTTTGCAGGCCTTGCCGTGGCGCTGTTCCAGCCATCCAACGTCTATGTCCTGATCAGCATGATCGCCATCTATGGCGCAGCCGCAAACGCGCTTTACCCAATCGCCGTTGCCCACGCCAACGATTACGCGTCGCCTGAAGATTTCGTCAAAGTTTCTGGCGGCCTGCTGCTGCTTTTCGGCATCGGCACGATTATCGGACCAACGATTGGCGGCCCGATCATGACCGCAGTCGGACCCTACGAACTGTTTCTGGTCACAGCCGTTTCTCACCTTCTCATCACCGCCTATGCGATGTTCAGAAGTAAGAAACGTGCAGCGCTGACCACCGAGGAGAAGGACAACTTTTCGACGATGCCAGCCGTTACCTCTGCGCTGGCAACACCGGAAAGTGCCGTACTTGACCCACGCGCCGCCCAATCTAACGATGACGACGTCGCTAAAGGAGCCGGAATATGAATATATCGGATGACGATCGCCCCAAGAGGCTTGCAGCCCATGAAATCGGCTGTGACCTCACGCTGCTCTCGGTGGATGAACTCAGCTACCGTGTAAAGTTACTTCAGGAAGAGATTGAACGTCTGGAAGAAGAGAAGAAGAAAAAGTCAGCAGGACGGCTCGCCGCCGAGAACTTCTTCCGGTCATAAATATAGAGAAAAATCCGTAAACGTTGATTTTTGGATCAGTCATTCGTTTACCATTAAGACTTTATAAACCTTTTTGAGAGATAACTATACCTATCCAGAGCTTCTGGATTTCAGGCAGCTTCTCCAACTGGCGAATTGGTCTGATTTTTCTCCCTGTTTTACCTTGAGAGCCGCTTTTGCGGCTCTTTTTTTATGGTCCGCTTTGGCCATCAAAACTGTGGGTATTAACCCTTCTTTAATAATCAACTTGCGCATTTGAGTTATTGGTATCATCCTCAAAAGCAGAAAAAAGGGAACCGTATTAAGATTTACGGATTCTATTACCTGACAAAAGTGATGCGTGAGCAGGGATATTAAGAAATGTCAGAACAGGTTTTGAATACTATCAGCTTTGCGGGGCATGCCGCAGCATCCAACCAGTTCAAGACTCTTTATGCCGAGGGCATGACGCTGGTTGAGGAAACAGCGTCCTATCTCGACGGCGCCGGACGCGCAGCGTCCAAGGTGCTGCCGCGCATGGCCTCCGTGCTTTACGCAGCAGAATCGATGCGCCTGACCACCCGTCTCATGCAGATGGCGTCTTGGCTTCTTCTGCAACGCGCCGTCAACAATGGTGAAATGAGCCGTGACCAGGTTCTGAACGAAAAGAGCAAGGTTCGCCTCGACAGCTTCAACGTTGATCGTAACGCACCAGGCTGGAATGACCTGCCAGAATCGTTCCGCGATCTCGTGGAACGTTCCCTGCGCCTCCAGAATCGCGTCGCCCTGCTCGATCGCGAAATCTATCGTCCTGCAGAAGCCGCGAAGGTGCCTGACAATGAAAACAGCGTTCAAGCCCAGCTTAACCTGCTGCGTACGGCCTTCGTGAACAACTGATCCGCTTCACATCACATGTCATGAAAAAAGCAGGCTCGTAGCCTGCTTTTTTTGTTTTTGCCATCAGAGGCAATACCAACACCTGAGACATAGCGTCTCATGCACCCCCTATTACAGGACAAACAAAAAGCCCCCGAACGATGTTCGAGGGCTTTTTGTATTCAAATCCAAACGGATTAGAGACCGAGGCCGCCAAAACGCTTGTTGAACTTGGAAACGCGGCCAGCACGGTCAACGAGCTGCTGGTTACCACCGGTCCATGCCGGATGGGACTTAGGGTCGATTTCGAGGTTCATGACCGCGCCTTCGCTGCCCCAAGTGGAACGTGTTTCGTATTCGGTGCCATCAGTCATGACCACTTTGATCACGTGATAGTCGGGATGGATTTCAGCCTTCATGACAATCTTCCTGCTGTGTGACTGCGGTCCATTTGCCGCAATTGCGTCAACGGAGCCAATTCAATAAATGGAACCGCAGCACATTTATTCCACGGCTTCCCAATTCGATGCCGTGCCTATACATGAAGGTCGTCCAGATAACAAGTGCCTGGCGATCTATCGCTAAGTGATGAAAGTGCCAAAAAACGACCTGTTTGCAAAAAGCAAACACAGACGGCGGTTGTGAGGCAAAACAGGTAGCAGGAGTGGTTACGTGGAAGCGACACAGGAACAGAAATCGGCACGGCGCAAGGGTCTGAAACCGCTTGCCAGCCTGCTGCCTTACATGAAGCGTTACCGCGGCATGGTCGCAGCAGCCCTGTTCGCACTTGTTCTTTCAGCGCTGACCACATTGGCCCTGCCACTTGCCGTCCGTCGCATCATGGACCACGGTTTCGAAAATGCCGATGGCGCCATGATCAACAACTATTTTGGCATGCTGTTCGGTCTTGCCATTGTTCTCGCTGTCGCCAGCGCCATGCGCTATTATTACGTCTCCGCCATTGGTGAGCGGGTTGTCGCGGATGTCCGCAAGGACGTTTTCAATCATATCACGACACTTTCGCCGGCGTTTTTTGATATCAACCATTCCGGTGAACTGACCTCACGCCTGACTGCCGACACCACGCTGATCAAATCCGCGTTCGGTTCTGCAGCTTCGCAGGCGCTACGCAACACCCTGCTCTGTTTAGGTGGCGTGGCAATGATGGTTTACACCAGCCCCGGCCTGTCCGGTCTGGCGCTTTGTGCCATACCACTGATCGTGTTCCCGCTGATTGCCTTTGGTCGTTCTGTTCGCAAACGCTCGCGCGCCACGCAGGACACACTGGCCGCCTCATCCGCCTTTGCAACGGAAACCATTGGTGCTGCCCGCACCATTCAGGCCTTTAATGCCGAATCGCTGGCAACTTCAAAATACGGCGCTGCCGTCGAAAGCGCCTATCGTGACGCACGCTCTTCGATCAGCGCCCGTTCGGGCCTGACCGGTTTTGCCATTGCCATGGTATTTGGCAGTGTTGTCGCCATTCTCTGGTACGGTGCCCACAGCGTGCTGAACGGCACCATGTCGGCTGGTACCCTTGGCCAATTCGTACTTTATTCTGTCATTGCCGCCAGTGCGCTTGGCCAATTATCCGAGGTCTGGGGTGAATTGTCGCAAGCCGGTGGTGCCGCAGAGCGCCTGTCCGAACTGATGCAGGAAGTTCCCGCCGTGCGTGCGCCGCAGACGGCAAGCGTCATGCCAACGCCGGCCCGAGGTGAAGCCGCATTTGAAAATGTCAGCTTCGGATATGGCACCAAGGAAATCCTGCGCGACCTGTCTTTCCACGTTGCACCGGGCGAAACGGTTGCCATCGTCGGTCCGTCAGGCGCCGGTAAGAGCACCATCTTCTCGCTGCTCCTGCGTTTCTACGATCCAGCATTCGGCCGCATCGTGATTGACGGGACAGATATTCGCACGACCTCACCACAGGATCTTCGCTCCCGTATTGCCATCGTGCCGCAGGACGTGACTATCTTCACCACCTCCATCCACGAAAACATTGCTTTTGGTCTGCCAACTGCAACCCGTGAACAGGTGCGTGCAGCAGCCGTGGCCGCACAGGCCGACAATTTCATCAGCAAGCTGGAAAACGGGTATGACACGCAGCTTGGCGAGCGTGGCATTACCCTCTCAGGCGGCCAAAGACAGCGTATTGCGATTGCCCGCGCCATCCTGCGCAACGCCTCGATTTTGCTGCTCGACGAGGCTACCTCGGCGCTGGATGCGGAAAGCGAAACACTCGTGCAGAAAGCCTTGGACGGTTTGATGCAGCAGCGCACGACGATCGTCATCGCGCATCGACTTTCCACCGTGCTGAAAGCAGATCGTATTCTGGTATTAGAGGACGGCAAGCTGGTTGAAGAGGGCACCCACCAGAGCCTGATCAATCACGGCGGACTTTATGCCAAGCTGGCGCGTCTGCAATTCCAGACCAGCGAAGTGACCCATATCGAGGTGGCAGAGTAATCCTCTGCCACACTCTTATTTTATCTCTCTGTGAGTTTCAGTTCGATGCGCCGGTTTTGCGAACGTACTTCCGGAGTATCGCCTTCGGCAATCGGCTGATATTCACCGAAGCCTGCCGCAACCAGACGGTTGGCTGGTACACCCTTTGAAATCAGGAATTTGACCACCGAGGTCGCACGGGCAGAAGAAAGCTCCCAGTTATCTGCAAACCGGCCAGTGCCAGCCAGCGGCACATTATCAGTGTGACCGTCTACGCGCAGAACCCAATTGATCTCGGCTGGAATTTCCTTTGCGAGATCAATCAGCGCCATGGCCAGCTTTTCCATTTCAGCCTGTCCTGCCGGATTGAGATCATTGCCCCCGGAAGGAAACAGCACTTCCGACTGGAACACAAAACGGTCGCCGACAATGCGGATATTCTCGCGATCGGACAGAATTTCACGCAAGCGTCCAAAAAAGTCGGAGCGATAGCGATTAAGCTCCTGTACGCGCTGCGCCAGCGCCACATTGAGGCGCCGTCCAAGATCAGCAATCCGCACCTGTGAAGACGCGTCCTTGGCCTCCGATGCCTGAAGCGCTGTCTCAACAGACGCAATCTGTGCTCTCAGTGCCGCGATTTGCTGGTTGAGAAGTTCGATCTGGCTCGCAGCCCGCGCACTGACCTGCTTCTCCGCATCCAATTCACCTGTCAGCGCGCCGATCCGCGAGTTGGCGGCAGAACTGCTGCCCGTACCGGCATCCAGCAAGGCCTGCAACCGGGTTCTCTCCTGCTCGGAAACAGCAAGGGTGGACTGCAGATTGGCCAGCGTATCTTCAATGTCCTGCTTGTTGCCCTGTTCAAGGGCTAGAAGTTCGGTCAGCTCAGATATCTGGTTGTTGAGACGGGTAAGAACTTCATCCCGGCCAGTGATTTCGCGCGAAAGCACAAATTGTGCCAGCACGAAAACGGTAAGCAGGAACATGATGGCCAACAACAGTGTGGACAAGGCATCCACAAAGCCCGGCCAATAGTCCACGCCCCGCTCACGGCGACGGTTGCGAGCAAGAGCCATATTTATTTGCTCCCGCCGTCACTAGGCCTGTCAGCCGCCGCAGAGGCGTTTAGATCAGCGTTGACGCGTGCGGTCAGCCGATCCAGCGTTCGCCGCAGCGCCTTGGCCTCATCCTGCTGTGCTTCCATCCAGTCGCGCAGCATTTGCTGTTCGCTCCGCATGGTCTTGACCAGGCCCTGCACACCTTCCGCCAGATTGGACAGCGCAGCCAGCGAGCGTTCGCCGGAGGCATTATCGCCCTGCGATGATTTCGAAAGATACTGCGCAATCTGCAGCAGCTCTTTCTTTATCTGAGCAGGCGACGACAGTGCTTCGGAACCGGTATCCGTCACCGTCGAAAGCCAGTTTTCAAGATCAGTGTAAAAGCGGTTTTGTGCCCTGCCTGCCTGCAGGTCGAGGAAACCGAGAATGAGCGAGCCGGACAGACCAAGAAGCGATGACGAAAACGCCGTGCCCATGCCAGATAGCGGCGCTGTCAAACCTGATTTCAGCGACGCCAGAACGTCATTGGCATCCCCCGCATTCGGGTCTAGCGACTGAATGACGTTGCTAATCGATCCAATCGTGCCAATCAGACCCCAGAATGTGCCAAGCAGGCCCAGAAACACCAGAAGGCCGATCAGATAACGCGATGTATCACGTGTTTCATCCAGACGGGTAGCAATCGAATCTAGAATGGACCGCTGGATGACGGGCGACAGTGTGATGTCGCCCCTGCGCCCGATCAGCGCATGCATAGGCGCCAAAAGCTTCGGAATGCGCCCGGCCTTGTCGACGCTGCCCGTCGCCTGAAAGGCGTTGAACCAGCGGACTTCCGGCCGTAGGCTCAAAATCTGCGTAAACACCAGAATGATACCGATCAGCAGCACGCCAAGGATGAAGCCGTTGAGACCCGGATTGGTCATGAACGCCTGATGCGCCTGCCGGTAGAGAATGGCGGCCAGGAAACCGACGATGATGAGGAAAATGAACATCGTCCAAAGAAACGGCGTGGGGCTGGATAGCCGATACTCAAGGCCGTGCTTAACCGGCCTCTCGACCCCCATATCGAGCATTTCAGTATTCGCCATAATACCCATTCCCTTCGGCTACAGTGTTGGCGAAGCTAGTGGAAAAATGCGACGAATTGAAGTGGAAAGCAGCAAATGCTCAAGCCGTCTGAGCGGAATAAGGCAGCCAAACGAAAATGCCCGCCAGCAGCACTAAGGCCATTGGCGGGCATCTTGCAATAATCAGACCCTGTAAAGGCTTACTTCGCGGGAACCGGACGGTTGACGACCTCGACAAGTGCCTTGTGGATATATTCGTTACCAGCCACAACGGTGGACGAGGTGAACATGTCCTGTGTGCCCTTCATGTCGCTGACAAAACCACCAGCTTCACGAATCAGCACGATACCGGCCGCAATATCCCATGGGGAAAGGTTGGCTTCCCAGAAGCCGTCAACGCGACCGGCTGCAACATAGGCCAGGTCAAGCGCTGCAGCGCCCATACGGCGAATACCCGAAACTTCACCCATGACGTGACGCAGTTCGACCAGGAACTTGCCATGGTTGCCACGGCCCAGATGCGGCACGCCGCAGGCAATGACGCAATCCGGCAGCGTCTTGCGGGCAGCAACGCGAATACGACGGTCATTGAGGAATGCACCACCGCCACGCTCTGCGGTGAACAGCTCATCGGTTGCCGGATTGAAGATCACACCGGCAACAATCTCGCCATTACGCTCCAGCGCAATCGATACTGCAAACTGCGGGATACCATGCAGGAAGTTGGTGGTGCCATCCAGGGGATCAACGATCCAGCGGTGCGCGCCATCAGTACCTTTTTCTTCGCCGCCTTCTTCACCCAGAAAGTCATAGGTGGGGCGTGCCTTCAACAGTTCGTCACGAACGATTTTTTCGGCCTTGAGATCGGCCTGCGATACGAAATCGCCTGGGCCTTTGACAGAGACCTGAAGGTTCTGCACTTCGCCGAAATCGCGCGATAGCGATTTACCCGCCTTGAGAGCGGCCTGAACCATGACATTAAGAAGGGCAGAACGGGCCATTACAATTTCCCTGAAAGCCGAGCCGAACCTAGCCACATACAAGGGCCGGAGCAGACGGTTATGAATGCTGATTGAAAGATTTGGGGTTCAAGACCACAAAATGACCGGAAATTCAAGGGTAAAGGCAAGAAAGGGCAATAGTTCAGCTGCGCCGGAACTTGTTTGCCGCATCAATTGCCTGTTTCTGCTGCTCATCTGTGAGGCCAAGATAAAAGTCCTCAAGCGCCAGATCCTTCATTCCGGCACGCCGTGACAGCACATACCACTTCGCAGCTTCAACCGGGTCTGGCCGTGTGCCAAGTGCCTGAATATAAAGGTGCGACAGCTTGTTCTGGGCGGCGACATTACCTTTCAAGGCGGCACGCTGCATCCAATTATAACCCTCATTGTAGTCACGCGGACCACCAACGCCGTTTACCAGCCACACACCCATATCAAGTTGTGCGGTATCAAAGCCGGCCTTTGCCGCACGCAGCATCCAGTCACGCGCCTGTGCCCTCTTTTCTGGGCCTATATCGCTGACCGAGACGTAAATCTGGGCGACGGCATATTGCGCATCGGCAACGCCCTGCTCAGCGGATTTTTCATAATAAGGCAAAGCCTCCGACAAACCTTTTGCGCCGGGGTTTTCCGAAACAAGGATCTGCGCCCAATTGAACTGCGCCGATGCATTGCCAGCATCTGCCGCCTTTCTCATGAACTCGTCGGCTTTCGCCTTGTCACGGGTAACGTTCCTGCCTTGCATCAACAGCAGCGCATACTGGAACATCGCAGCAGGATCGCCACCATTGGCCGCCTGACCATACCAGAAGGCTGCCGTCTTCGGGTCACTGGCAATGCCAAGCCCCCGTGACATCATTTCAGCGACCAGTGTTTGTGCCGCAGCATCACCAGCCTGTGCGCGGGTCAGCGCCTTGTCCAACGCCGTTACATATTCACCGCGCTGGAAAGCGCCGTAAGCTTCGTCAATCTTGCCCTTGAATTCTTTCTCGGGCGGCAGTGGCGGCAGATCAGCCCCCATACGGTCAAAAAGCGTTACGCCCTGCGATGGCTGGATGCCATCACCTTCCGGCGCATCCACCCTGCCCTTGCGGATGACATCGGCGTCCTTTTCCAGCGGACGCGAAACCGCATCCGGCGCGGATTGGGAAAACGCCTCGCCACCGCTGGCTATAAGCAGGGTCGATGCAACTATGCCGGTCAGAAACCGATATGAAAACTTTCGATACATGCCCCTATCAATCTTCAAACCGTGGCGCTTTTTCGTCAAGCAAGGCATTGATTTCAGCAACCGCCTGCGCAGGACCTGCGGTGTGCTCAAAAACCGCACGGCCCATTGCCACAAACTCTGCGCCGGTTTCTGCAACAGCAGCCGCAGACGCTGTGTCAGTGCCACCCATGACCATGCATGGAATTTCAATCATGGATGCCCACCATTCTGCAAGCGCCAGATTTTTAGGATGGGCTTCCGGCTTGATATCGCCGTCAAATTTGCCAAAGAAAATATAGTCCGGGCCCGGCTCGCCAATTTCCAGCGCCTTGTGACGGTCGTCCGCGTTGCCACCGCCGACAATCATCTTGGGCGTGAATTTCTCCACAGCTTCAGCGACATCGGCCACCGGCCCATTGATATGCAAACCATCCGCCTTGGCACGGCCAGCAATACGGGTGTCACCGGCGATTAGCGCCGCAGCACCAGCGCCTTGAATGACCGGCACCAATATTTCGGCAAATTTCTGAAACGCGCCCTCAGGCTGCGCATATTGCGGCACGATGACCGAGGCCACGTCACCACCACGCAGAGCTTCGCTCAGCGCAGTTTTTTGCGCTTCGGCATCAGTATTGTCGTTCAGGATCAGAACGAGGCGGCAGCGGTCGTCATGTACACTCATAAGGTCATCCATTCCGGAAACGTGCAGCCGTTTAAAATCCGCACTCGTTTTTATTTCCTAAATCCGATAAACCGGACAGAAATCAGGATCAACCCACCCTTTTCATCATGCTTGATATGTATTTCTTCGCCGCAGCGATTCCAGCCGTCGCTTTGGTTGGATTATCGAAGGGTGGATTGGGTGGCGCCTTGGCCTTGATGGGCGTACCGCTTATGGCACTTGTCATGCCACCGGTACAGGCCGCAGCGGTCTTTCTCCCCATTTTGATCGTCATGGATATGGTGGCACTATGGTCGTGGCGGCACTTTAACCATCGCCAGACACTTCTTCTTCTGCTACCCGGCGCCATAGTTGGCATCGCAATTGGTTGGGCAACCGCCGCCATCATCCCGCCGGATGCCTTGCGCCTGCTGATTGCCATCATAACCATTCTGTTTGTGCTGCGGTATTTCTATGACAGCTGGAAATCCAAGCCGGGACAAACCATACCACCCAAACCGCAAAACCGCATTCTGGCTTCCATTTTCTCAACCCTGTCGGGATATGCCAGCTTTGTGGCCCATGCTGGCGGCCCGCCATTCCAGATCTATGTGCTGCCCCTGAAACTCGACCCGAAGATCTATACTGGCATGAGTGTGCGGTTCTTCGCGATCATGAATGCAGTCAAACTGATCCCATATTTTGCACTTGGCGGACTAGACAGCACCAATCTCACTGCCTCAGCCAGCCTGCTACCTGTTGCACTGATGGCAACGCTTGCTGGCGCAAGGGTCGTCAAATACCTCAAACCACAGGTATTTTATCCGCTGATGTATGGCATGGCGCTCTGCGCTGCCTTAAAGCTTCTATGGGATAGCCTGCCGATTTAACAAAATCCTGCAGGACGGCTGAGCCCTCAGCTGCGCTGGCCAGCCAACTTTTCCGAGAGGTCCTGAAGTTCTTTTTGCGCTTCGCGATTGGAAGGATAGATATTCAGATATCGTTCCCACGCCTTTATCGCCAACTCATCACGGCCCGATGCCTCGAGAATGTCCGCCATGCTGGCCAGAGCCAGAAAATGCCGTGGCTCATCATTCAGAACCCGGTTGATATCCGCCATCGCCTTTTTTGTATCACCATCGGCGAGATGCAGCTGCGCCCGCGCAAAAATCGCCTCAAAATATTCAGGCTCAAGCAGAATGGCCTGATCGAGAAAATCATAGGCGGCAGATTTGCGCTTGTCTTCAACCGCTTCAGCGGCCCACTGCGTGAGAAGATTGACTGTTGGGCTTTCAGAATCAGCCCACTCTCCCACGATCTGCATAGCAATGCTTTTGCCCTTGTCGGCATTACGCTCTTTTTTCAAACCATCAAAAAGCGAATCGACTGTCTGGGAAACACTGTCCTGCTGTGGCGCGACAGTTGCGGGAGCAACGTCCTGCGCAAAGGCAACAGAACCAATCGCGGTTACAAAAACCGCAGGAAGGACAAATAGGCTGTAAAAATGAAATCGGCGCATTGGGATATGGTAATCCCGTCGCGCCGAATATCAAATCATAATTTATGCAGTATCAACAATGTGAACCGGCCTGTTTGACAAGGACGGATCAACCTCGCAGCAATCAGCCCTGACGAGCTTTGAAGCGTGGGTTCTGCTTGTTGATGATGTATACGCGGCCCTTGCGGCGAACCAGGCGGTTATCGCGGTGACGGGCCTTAAGCGCTTTAAGCGAATTCTTGATCTTCATTTTACTGGTCCGCAGTTCTGCGAGACATTCTGTCTCGCGTGGTATCTAACAATCAAAAACGCGCAACGAGGCGCGCTCTTTTCGGTTGGCAGGCAAATACCCTGTCGCCCCCGCCCTGTCAACACGCAAAGCCGTGTTTCCAGTTCAGGAGCGTTGTTTTACAGCACCTTTCAGTTCCGTAACATGCCCCATCTTGCGGCCTGCACGGGCTTCCGACTTGCCATAAAGGTGCAGGACGCAATCACTTTTGCCGAGCCATTGCGGCACGGAATCCACATCATCACCAATCAGATTGGTCATAACGCAGTCGGAATGACGTCGGGAATCAGCAGCAGGCAGCGCGCTTATGGCGCGAATATGCTGCTCAAATTGCGAAACTGCACAGGCAGCTTCCGTCCAGTGGCCGGTATTGTGGACACGTGGCGCAATCTCATTGGCTACGAGCGAGCCGTCGGGCAACACAAAGAACTCGATGCCGATAATTCCGACATAGTCCAGAGCGTCAAGAATTTTGCCCGCAGCATCAACCGCTTGACTGGCGGTCGATTCGGAAATGGAGGCCGGTACGGTCGAGGTGTGCAAGATGCCGTTCAGATGGACATTTTCGGCAGGGTCGTAACAAACCACCGAACCATCCTGGAAACGAGCCGCAATGACGGAAATCTCACGCTCGAAATTTACAAGGCTTTCGAGAATCAGAGCACCACCACCCAACGCGTCAAACGCGCCGTCAGCACTTTCGCCACGGAAAAGCTTCTGTCCCTTGCCATCGTAACCAAACCGGCGGGTCTTCAACACGCCCTTGCCGGAAAATTCGGAAAGCGCCTTCTCCAGATCAGACTGGCTATCAACAGCGTGAAAATCAGCGGTTCTGATTCCACAGCCATTGATGAATGTTTTTTCGACCAGACGATCCTGCGAAACGCTGAGTGCCTTCGGCGGCGGGTAAACCGCAACCGTCCGCGCCAGCTCTTCAGCAGCACCGACCGGCACGTTTTCGAATTCATAGGTGACGATATCGCAAAGAGAAGCGAGTTCCGCCAGCGCTACGGCGTTATCATACGCCGCTACGATCTGGCGGTTGCAAACCTGCGCCGCCGGACAATCGGCCTGTGGTTCAAGGATAATGGTTTTGAAGTTTAGACGGGCAGCAGCCATGGCCAGCATACGGCCAAGCTGGCCACCGCCAATAATGCCGATGGTCAAAATATTCATTGAGGATTATCCATCGGGTACTCAGCAACCGAGGCTGTCTGGCGGGCACGCCATGCATCCAGCCGGTCTGCAAGATCTTCGTCAGACAGCGCCAGAACCGCAGCGGCCAGCAGCGCGGCGTTGACTGCGCCGGCCTTGCCGATGGCCAGTGTGCCGACAGGAATGCCGGCGGGCATCTGAACGATCGAATAAAGACTGTCCTGTCCGGACATGGTTTTGGACTGCACCGGAACGCCAAAAACCGGCAAAGAGGTCATTGCAGCGGCCATGCCCGGCAAATGTGCAGCACCACCGGCACCTGCAATAATTATCTTGAAGCCTTCATCACGTGCGCCTGTTGCAAAATTGAACAGCCGTTCAGGCGTGCGATGCGCAGAGATAATACGCGCCTCATATTCAATATCCAGGGCATCCAGTGTGTCGGCAGCGTTCTTCATGGTCTCCCAATCCGACTGGCTGCCCATGATGATTGCGACTGGCGGCGTTTCTGTCGTCATGCTTACCGGCTCCCTGTCAGGCAATAATGTCGGGAATGATCTGGTCTTCGATCTGGCTCATCTGATCCTTAACCACCAGTTTTTTCTTCTTCATCCGCTGAACACGCAAGGCATCGCAATTGGTCTGGATCATCGCATTGATGGCGACGTCGTAATCTTCATGTTCCTGCCGCAATCGCGCCAATGCCAATCTGATATCTGCCTGTGACTGATCGGGCATTTCTGCATCCCCACTCTATGATCCCGGCTTTGCCGGTGTTCTGACATTCGCTGACCTGCCTCTACCACCAAATGCCGGTAACGGGAAGTTATCCATTGCGACCAAATTGCCCAGATGTTGCCCTGATTTCGCCTTCGACAATCCTAACAATCCGTGTCACATTAGTTTCGTAAACCTGAAACTCCAGCAGTGGAGTGCTGGAAGTAGGTCACAAAAGAAGGAAGGACGTGCAGCATGACCATACAGGCTCATATCGCATCGCTCGAAAAGAAACACGGAGCTCTTGAGGACGAGCTCGAAAGTATTCTTGCTTCCCCGTCATCGAATGACCATGAGATTTCGGAACTAAAGCGACGCAAACTTCGCCTGAAGGATGAATTGCAAAAACTCAAAAAAGATACACGTCATTAAAAATATGCTTCCGCGGCGCCAATGAGCGACAGGAAGCTGAAGTGTAAGAAGAACTGGCCGTCTCGCAGGAGACGGCCAGTTTTTTATTGCCCGTTGAAGGACACTTATTCCATGCCAAGGGCAGCCATGTAGGTCTGCAGAATGGATTCTTCTTCCAGACGCTCATTGGCGTCCTTCTTGCGAAGGCGGATAATGGTGCGGATGGCCTTGGTGTCGTAACCACGGCCCTTGGCTTCGCCCATCACGTCCTTGATGTCGCCCTGGATAGCCGCTTTTTCTTCTTCAAGGCGCTCGATCCGCTCGATGAACTGGCGCAGCTCGGCAGCGGCTACGGTTTCTGTTGTGCTGGTCTCATCCATCGTGAATTCCTTCATCTTGTCTGTTCTTGAGCCCGATCGGGCATGTTTCATCCGGCACATGTCAACGGAACGACGTCCAGAACATGGCACCAATTTTTTCCCGCTGTGAACTGCCGACTGGAAACGCCCGCGTCAAGCCTGTTCGACAGCGCGAACCTTCATTCCTTTGGCTTATTTATTTCAAATGCTGATTTTTGCGCATCTGACGCCTCATGCTGGTGCTGGTTCTTCCAGTCCTCATAAGGCATGCCGTAGACGATTTCCCTGGCCTCGTCCTTGCTGATCTCGACACCGGCATCTGTTGCCGCATCGCGATACCAGTTTGAAAGGCAGTTACGGCAGAACCCGGCCAGGTTCATCATATCGATGTTTTGCACATCGCTTCTTTCACGCAGGTGCTGAACGAGCCTGCGGAAAGCAGCCGCTTCAAATTCAATCTGCTGTCTGTCGTCCGGTGTCGTCAAAACGTCACTCCCCTTTTCAGGCATAAGGTCCGGTCCGAGATTGGAATAGCTGGTATTCGTGCAACGCCGGATCGCTGTTCATTGCGGCAAAAATAGGAGCAAGCCTGTCAGACCATGAGGTAATTCCTGCCTCATCGGCGATCAGATCCTGCCGCACCTCCAACAGCGCATGTGCAAGACCCTTGCTCATGCAGTGCTGATACATGCAGTCGCCTTTAAGCGCACCATCATAGGGTTCGTTGTCGCCAACCAGAATATCGCCGGGCAAACGCAGCGCGTCCAGAAGCGGGTGAACCGCGCGATAATCCGTGTCCCACAACACCGCAGCATGCCATGGGCGCGGCGTCTGTTTCCAGAACGGCGTATAGGAATGCAGCGAAAACACCAGCGGCGCCTTGCCAGTCGCCTGTTTTGCCTGACCGAGAACCTTGTCGACAGCATTATGGTACGGACGGTGGTAGGTCTCGATACGCCGGTTCCATTCTTCATCCGAAATCGGATGGTTGCCGGGAATGATGGCGCCATCGGAAATTTTCATGATCAGCGTCGGATCGTCCTCACCGCGATTGGGATCAATCAGCAGCCGGGAAAAGCGGCTCATGACCGCAGGCACACCCAGCTTCTTTGACAGGGAGCGGGTCAAGCCCTCAATACCAATGTCAAAAGCAATATGTCGTGAAAATGCACTCTCTGGTAAGCCAAGCTGATTATACTGTAGAGGAACTGTGTTCATGGCATGGTCCGCTATCAGAACCATGCCTTTGTCATAATCACCATCTAGGATTTCAAATGCGGGGAAGTCTTGCATCGTCAATTTCTTGAAAGCATTCGTGGGAGCGCGTTTGATGACATGGCTGGCCCAACAGCGCAAGCCAAACGGGAGTGCCAGCTCTCAACAGCCATCAGAATGCAGACACACACCGAATATAATCGATTAGACTTGCGTTGACATTCGCCGCCCGTCGCGCCAAGAAAGTGTATCATGAATAACTATGGAAACCGGAGGGAAGCCATGCGCAAAACCATCTCCTCTCTCCTTCGAGTACCTGCCCGGCTCAGCGCCGCAACACCTGCCATTGGCGCCCTTCTGGTCGCTCCGTTCCTGTTCGCAGCGCCTGCAAAAGCAGATTTCCGTGTTTGCAACAGCACACAGAACCTCGTTGGCGTGGCTATCGGATATCGTGCCGAAGCGGGTTGGGTCAGCGAAGGATGGTGGCAGGTTCCGGCCTCTACATGCGCCACGTTGATCGAGGGCGAGTTGCAATCACGATATTATTATCTTTATGCGGAAGATGCTGCACGCGGTGGTCGCTGGACTGGCGATGTCAACATGTGCGTGGCTGAAAACGAGTTCAAGATTGCAGGCATCGACGATTGCTACGCTCGCAGTTTCCAGCGCATGGGTTTCAAGGAATATGATACGGGGCGCCAAGGAAGCTGGATGGTCCAGCTTTCGGATACGCCCGGCACACAGGAAAGTCAGCACTGATGAGGCGTAACCGCAAAGTCAAAATTCTTGCAACACTTGGTCCGGCTTCCGGCGAAGAAGCCATGATCGAAAAGCTGCACCTTGCTGGCGCAGACCTCTTCCGCATTAACATGAGCCATGCAAGCCATGAACTCATGCGTACGCTCGTGGCGCGCATTCGCTCGGTTGAAAGCCGTAATGGCCGCCCGATTGGCATTCTCGCCGATTTGCAGGGACCAAAACTACGCGTTGGCAAATTTGCCGATACCAAGGTTGATCTCGTACCGGGACAGACCTTCACACTGGATAGCAACGAGGAGCCGGGCGACAAGAACCGCGTTTTCCTGCCGCATCCTGAAATCCTGGAAGCCGTGAAGCCGGGCGACCGCCTGCTGATCGATGATGGCAAGTTGCACCTGCGCGCTGAAAAGTGCGACGGCAAGAGCATCGTTGCCACGGTTGTCGCTGGCACCAAGATTTCTGACCGCAAGGGTATCAGCCTTCCCGACACACTGCTCGGCGTTGGCGTGTTGACAGACAAGGACCGTGTGGACCTTGATGCGGTTCTGGCAACCAATGAAATTGACTGGGTTGCCCTGTCCTTCGTGCAGCGCCCGGAAGACCTTGCAGAAGTTCGCAAGATTGCCCGTGGTCGCGTTGGCCTGATGTCGAAGATCGAAAAGCCACAGGCTATTGAGCGAATCGAAGAAATCATCGAGCTGTCTGACGCTCTGATGGTTGCCCGTGGTGACCTTGGCGTTGAAATGCCGCTAGAAACTGTGCCTGGCCTGCAAAAGCAGCTCATTCGCGCATGTCGCCGCGCCGGCAAGCCGGTTGTTGTGGCAACACAGATGCTGGAATCGATGATCACCGCGCCGGTTCCGACTCGTGCGGAAGTCTCCGACGTGGCAACAGCCGTGTTCGAAGGCGCCGACGCCATCATGCTTTCGGCAGAATCAGCCTCGGGCGACTATCCTGTCGAAGCGGTTTCAACCATGGCATCGATTGCCAGCACGGTTGAACTCGATCCGCATTATTCCGGCATCATCTATGCGCAGCGCGCCCAGCCGGAAGCAACCGGTGCCGACGCGATTTCGCTTGCTGCCCGCCAGATCGCTGAAACACTGAAACTGTCGGCTATCGTTACCTACACGTCCTCGGGCACCACCGGTCTGCGTGCGGCCCGTGAACGTCCACAGGTTCCGATCATCGCCCTGTCTCCGGTCATTCAGACGGCTCGCCGCCTCTCTGTTGTCTGGGGTCTGCACTGCGTGGTCACTGGCGACGCAGACAATCTGGATGACATGGTCAACCGCGCCTGCCGGATCGTTGTGTCGGAAGGCTTCGGTAATCCAGGCGACCGTATTATCATCTCCGCAGGTGTACCGCTTGGCACGCCTGGCGCAACCAACATGGTCCGTATCGCCTACATCGGCTCCGACGGCCAGAGCGGCGTTTAACACACCAGTTGCGGCATACTCCTAATCTATCGAGTATGCCGCCTGTTTTAAAAAGCCCAATCAACCAGACAACAAAAAAGCCCGCTGACACGATCAGCGGGCTTTTTTAATGAATGGCTTTATGCGTTACGGCATTCTGGTTGGTGTGCTGAAGCGGCTGGAGTCGATTGCTGCGGCACCCTGCTTGAAACCGGAAGAGGCGTTCGAAGCTGTCATCTCGTTGTTCAGAATACGGTTGCTGACAACACGTGGAGCCTTCACGTTACGCGGAGCCTCACCCTTGGTCTTGTTGAGCGCCCAGCCGGAAATCAGGTCCTGGGTCAAGCGACCACCACCGGTCATCGCCTGCTCGGAGATCGCAGCTTCCTGCTTGCTTGGACGGCCACCCTTGGCAGGCAATCCAGCGCGCAGACCATTATCGGCCGTGCCCTTCACATCGAAAGCATCACCAAACTGCGCAGCAGTTGGCTTGGTCGCCTGCACGGCAGCAGCTGGAGCAATCGAAGCAACCTGCTGCTTTTGCTGAGCTGGCTTCTGGTTGTGGATCAAGTCAGCAACATTATCTTTCGCAGCAGGCGTGGCCGGAACCGGTGCGGAGGCAGACTGTATGCTATCGCGTGCACTCTGACCACTACGCTCAAGCGCAGCAACCACGATAGGCGAAAGAACAGCTTCTTTCTGCTCGGCCTCGTCTGCCTGTGCTTCAGTATCTGCATCAGCCACGGCAATCAGCGATTCGACACTTGCAGGACGGTGAGATGGAATTGGCGCCATGATATTGGGTTCACCAGACGCCTGCGGATCAACAGCAGCTGTCATCACACCATTTTCAGCATCGCCACGCATACCGCGCGGTCCGAGCAGGGTCGGAACCGGGATTTTGTAGTCGCCCAGATCTGCAAACTGTGGGTTCGCAGGTGTTGGCGTTGCTGGAAGTGCGGCCTGCAAAGCTTCTTGCGCCGCATTACGCGTCGGAGAATACAGCGCCGTTGCCAGACCGGTATTGGCCTGCTGGGTGTTCAGCGAAGGACGCGAAAGCGGAAGCGGAGCATCGATATTAACGCCCGGAGGCGGTTCTGCGCTTGCTACAGCAACAGGCTGCTGCGCCCGCTCCACAGGAGCAGGACGCTCTTCAGGTGCTGGTGCTGCAATGCTTTCTGCATCTTCATCCTCGTCGCCACCTCCGCCAAACAGCGCAGACAACAGGGTTCTCTTCTTGCCACCGGAGGATGATGTCGGGCCTGCACCGGCAGTGCTTGCCACCTGAACGGACGACGAGCTGACACGACGCTTGTAGTCGGCCAATGCCTGATCATAACCCGGCAATGGCTTACCATCGGCAGGCAGGTGAATAGTATTGCCCTTCGGGAAAATGCGCACGAGGTCCTGACGGCTCATGCGTGGCCAAGCGCGAACGCTGCCGACATCAAGATGCACGAAAGGAGAACCGGAGGTTGGATAGAAGCCCACGCCGCCGATCTGCATCTGCATGGCGACTTCACGAAGACGGGAAAGTTTTACGCCAGGAATATAAAAGTCCATGGCCTTGCCAAGCGTGTGCTGGCTGTTCTTTGCAACACCCTTGGTGCGCGACCGCAACATGCCATTGGTCTCTGGCGAGCGGAACGCAGACACAACATTGATATATTCAGTCGCGCCACTGCGCTGATAGACTTCCCAAACAAGGTCAAAAAGTCTCGGATCCATCTTGGTTGGCTGGTTACGACGCCAGTCGCGGAGGAAGCGATTAAGCTCCTGAAGACCCTTCTGATCATACTTTCCATTACGCTTGAAGGTGATAACCGCCTTCTCTTTCGTATGGATGTAATACAGCTTGAGGCTACGGGTCTCGGCTGCCGCCGGAGCAGCAGACAAGGACAATGCAGGCAATGACATCAGAGCAGCCATAACCAGGGCGATACCACGCCCGGAAAGCTTCTCTCCCACATGCTTGAGCCTGTCACACACGCTTTTGCCCGAGCGCGCTATATTCCGCTTCAAATCTGGCAATTCGATCCCCGTCTGATAGACAACCCACCATAGTGTCTCAGATGAACGTAAATTACGGTGACACGATGGCAAATTTACCACACATATACAACCTTCCTCTTTATAGTGAATATTACGCTAATAAGAGGTTTACAGATGGTAAGGGAATATCCTTGCCTGACGGTTAACGCAAGAAGTCATTGGTTTTTAAGCAGCTTCGTTGAGTGGATCGTCCGGATCGATGCCATAATCCTTCAGTTTGCGATAAAGCGTGGAACGTCCAATCCCCAGTTTTCTGGCAACTTGACTCATCTGACCACGATAAAATCTTAAGGCAAAGCGGATCAATTCTTCCTCAATGTCGGCCAATTTGCGCACATTTCCATTGTCATCAACGCTGGAAATGAGGTTGCCGCCTGAAAAAACAGGGGAGGATTGGCTGTCTTCGGCGGAAAAAGCCTCCATCACCGAAAGGATATCAGGGGTGCGCGACATCGGGCGTGGTTCCGGCGCTGGCGTGCTCAGCAACATGCGGTCACTGATACGATGGCTAAGGTCATGCAACTCGTCGGACGACGCAAATTCCGGCATCTGCAGCGCGATCTGCGGGAAATCGTCTTCCGTCAATTCATCGCCCTGCGCCAGAACAACAGCGCGGAAAATCGCATTTTCAAGCTGACGAATATTGCCCGGCCAATCGTAAGCCGTCAGCAATGCAAGCGCACTGGCATTGACGCCCATGGCATGTGGCAGTTTCTGTTCGGCAGAAAAACGCTCTGCAAACACCCGCGCCAGATATGGAATATCTTCCTTGCGACGACGCAATGCTGGAATGGTGATGGGGAACACATTGAGGCGGTAATAAAGGTCTTCGCGGAAACGACCTTCTTTCACCTCTTCAATAAGGTTCTTGTTGGTCGCCGAAATCAGGCGGACATTGACCTTCTGTACCTTGGCAGAACCGACCGTCTCTATTTCTCCCTGCTGCACGGCGCGCAGCAGCTTGACCTGCACTTCAAGCGGTAGGTCGCCAATCTCGTCGAGAAACAGCGTGCCACCGTCGGCTTCCATGAACTTGCCGACATGTTTTTCGGTCGCGCCAGTAAAGGCACCCTTTTCGTGACCGAACAGAATGCTCTCAACCAAATTTTGCGGAATAGCACCGCAGTTGACGGTAATGAATGGTTTGCCAGCGCGATCACCGGCCGACTGGATGGCACGCGCCACCATTTCCTTGCCGACGCCGGATTCACCTTCCAGCACCACAGGAATATTGGACTGCGCTGCGCGCTGCGCCAGTTCGACAACCCGCAACATGGCAGGGCTTGCCGATACGATATCGTTAAAGCCAACCGCGTGATGACGGCTGCGACGGCCCGTTCGGGCTTTTGCTTCACGCTGATCAAGCTTCAGGGCATTGGCAATGGCCGCGCCAATACGTTCGGGTGAAACCGGCTTCACCACAAAATCAAATGCACCTGCGCGCATAGCCTGAACGACGGTATCAATGCCTCCCTGCCCGGTCTGAACGACCACTGGCACATCGATACCCTGTTCGCTGATCGCCTTGAGGAAGGAAAGCCCATCCATTTCCGGCATCATGAGATCAAGCACGACAACGCTGATTTCGCCGCTATGCTGCTTGAGCAGTTCGAGACCGGCTCTGCCGTTTTCGGCGATCATGGCGGCATGGCCATAACGTTCAACCGCGTTTTTGAGCAGGCGACGCTGAACTGGATCGTCATCGATAACGAGAATTTGCGCGATCATCTTGGGCTCCCGGTTTCCGGTTTATGGACCCACTTCATGCAGACCCTTTGACGTCACACTTGCATAAAAGGCTTGAACATCCAGTTTTGAGAATTGCTTGCATTTTATCTATTGGCGGGGGAAACAAGAGGCGAAATTTTGTGAGATGCACAGCTGATGAGGACAGAAAATGACATTTCCGACGCAAGGCAAACACCGCACGTTCTCGACTTCGGTTGCAGGTGGGCAGGCATTCGATCCAGCCCTTGGAGAACTTCCTGTCTGGAAATTGTCTGATCTTTATCCTTCGGCAGATTCTGCCGCACTGAAGCAGGACATCGAAAAATCAGCAGCAGATGCCAAGGCCTTTGAAGACAAGTGGAAAGGCAAGCTGGATCAAGCAGCAGCCAAGACCGGCAACGAAGGCATTGGTCAGGCGCTGCGAGAATATGAAGCGCTGGATGATCTGCTCGGCAAGATTGGCTCTTTCGCGGGTCTCACCTATTTTGCCGACACGGCAAACCCGGCCAATGGCAAGCTGTATGGCGACACACAATCCAAGCTCACCGACATCTCGGCACATTTGCTGTTCTTTACGCTGGAGCTGAACCGGCTTGATGACGCGACGCTTGAAAGCGCCATGCAGAACGACACGGTTGCCGGTCACTACCGCCCATGGCTGGTGGATTTGCGTAAGGACAAGCCGCACCAGCTGGATGACAAGCTGGAGCAGCTGTTTCTTGAAAAGTCGATGACCAGCGCTGCAGCCTTTAATCGCCTGTTCGACGAGACCATGGCCGAACTGCGCTTCGACATTGACGGCGCAGAACTGCCGTTGGAAGCCACGCTCAACCTTTTGCAGGACCCGGAACCAGAAACCCGCGCCAAGGCCGCCAAGACGCTGAGCAGCACATTCTCCAAGAACATCCGTATCTTCACGCTGATCACCAATACGTTGGCCAAGGATAAGGACATCTCCGACCGCTGGCGCAAGTTTGACGATATTGCCGACAGCCGTCACCTGGCCAACCGCGTCGAGCGCGAAGTGGTTGACGCACTGGCAGCCGCTGTTCAGCAGGCTTATCCCCGTCTGTCCCATCGTTATTACGCCATGAAAGCCAAGTGGCTTGGCATGGAACAGATGGAATATTGGGATCGCAATGCGCCCCTGCCCGACACCTCCAACACGCTGATTTCGTGGAATGAAGCAAAGGACACGGTTTTGACCGCTTACGGCGACTTTGCGCCGGAAATGGCAACAATCGCCGCCCGTTTCTTCGATGAACAATGGATCGATGCGCCTGCCCGCCCCGGCAAGGCACCGGGTGCGTTTGCCCATCCGACAGTTCCCTCTGCCCACCCTTATGTCCTGGTCAACTATCTTGGAAAACCACGCGACGTCATGACGCTTGCCCACGAGCTTGGTCACGGCGTGCATCAGGTCCTGGCCGGCGAACAGGGCGCATTGATGTGCTCCACACCGCTGACGCTGGCGGAAACCGCATCCGTCTTTGGCGAAATGCTGACCTTCCGAACCCTGTTGAAAAACACCACCGACAAGCGCGAGCGCAAGGCCATGTTGGCGCGCAAGGTGGAAGACATGATCAACACCGTCGTGCGCCAGATCGCCTTTTACGAATTTGAGCGTAAGGTTCACACCGCCAGAAAAGACGGCGAACTGACCTCAGAGCAGATCGGCGAATTGTGGCTGTCGGTGCAGGCAGAAAGCCTTGGCCCGGCTATTCGTATTTCGGAAGGCTATGAAAGCTGGTGGGCCTATATCCCACACTTCATCCATTCGCCTTTCTATGTCTACGCTTATGCCTTCGGCGATTGCCTCGTGAACTCGCTCTATGCGGTCTACCGCAATGCGGATGAGGGATTTCAGGACAAATATTTCGCGCTGCTCAAGGCTGGCGGTACCAAACACCATTCAGAGCTTTTGAAGCCTTTCGGTCTTGATGCGACCGATCCATCGTTCTGGAGCAAGGGCCTGTCGATGATCGAAGAATTGATCGATGAACTGGAAGTTCTCGACAAAGACGAAAATCCTTAAATTTCGGGCAAGCTTCATAGTCCTGAATGCGTATGAAAATTCGTCCCCGCGCCAGCGGGGATGAACACTTTTTGGCAAGCGGATGAAACAGCGATGAAACGCAAACCAGTCGATCTGACCTTGATGGAAACCCTGCGATGGGAGCCGCAAACCGGCTTTCAGCGTCTGGAGCAGCATCTTCGCCGCCTGGCACGGTCAGCCGATGCGCTTGGTTTCCGCCAACCGGTCGACGCCCAGAAGACGTTGGAAAAAAGCGTTGCCGGAGAGGCAGCCCTCAGGGTCAGCCTTGTGATGAACTACAAGGGACAATTGGACATCACCACCTCAGACCTGCAGGTTCTGCCTGAAGGTACCGTCTGGAAATTGAAAGTTGCCAACAAAGCACGGCTGGACTCCAGCGACACGTTTTATCGTCACAAGTCATCCCGCCGTGAGCCTTATGAAACCGCGCGCGCCGAATTCCCGATTTCAGAAGCAGACGAGGTCTTGCTGCTGAATGAACGCGGTGAGGCATGCGAAGGCTCTTCCACCAGCCTGTTTGTCGAAGATAGCGAAGGCCAATTGCTGACCCCACCGCTGGACAGCGGCGTTCTACCCGGCGTGTTGCGCGCCGATTTGATAAGAGAACGGAGGGCACGTGGTCAGGCGCTCAAGCTGGAAGACCTGCAGGGACGACGTATTTTCGTCGGCAATTCGGTGTATGGCCTTATTCCTGCACAGCTGATTTAGGACGCAAGAAACGACGCAACGATTTCGCGCGCTGCGCATTTACCGGCTGCGTATCTGCGAAGATGCGAGTTTTTGTGCAACGCATATCTGAAATCTATTGTTGTTTGACGTGATTGAAACCAATGCATCCTTGCAACGCACCATTCTTCACGGCATGTTTTCACACCATAAATATCGAATCGCAGGGAGTTTACGCATGAAGATCAAGACCGGCATTGCTCTGGGCCTGGTTTCCATAACATTGGCATCGTGCGTTTCCGCACCGCCCCCGCGTTCGATGGCTCCGGCCGCACCACAGAGACCTGCTGTTGATGGCCGGTGGGTGGATCGCAACGGTATTGTGTCGACGTTCCAGAACGGAACATTCTCCACCCATTCGACCGACAGCAATACGCTGCTGGCCTCGGGCAACTACAGCATGATTTCGCCGACCCTGATCGAAATCAACATGACCTCGCTGCTACGTAACACCCAGTCGAAGGTTAATTGCGCCATGGTTTCGCAGTCTCAGCTGAACTGCACCACGGATAGCAACAATCAGTTTTCTCTGTCCCGTCAGGGCTGATTCATTCCTGTTATATTTACGGTTTAAAGAGTGCGCGCATGAGAAGTGTGTTCGCAAGGAAAAGCTGTGTCACAATTTAGCTTGCAGTTCGTGCGGCCAAATGGAAACATCTGCTTCGGGTGAACAGCTCATGAGACATTAGCGGCCTCTGCAAAATGCGGTGGCCGTTTATATCGTATTGATACAGGAGAGAAAAATGCACAGACTTACCAAACTCGGCTTGCTGGCCGCATCGGTTGTTACGCTGTCGACAAGCGCCGCCTTTGCCGATTACGAACTCAACATCCTCCATATCAATGACCTGCATTCACGCATCGAAGCGATCAATAAATTCGATTCGACTTGCTCTGAAAGTGAAGCAGCCAAGAATGAATGCTTTGGCGGCATTGCCCGGGTAAAAAGCGCCATTGACGCTCGCCGTGGCGAACTCGGCAACGCCAACACGCTCGTTCTCGATGCTGGCGACCAGTTCCAGGGCTCGCTGTTTTATACACAATATAAAAGTGGCCCAGTTGCCGAATTCATGAATGGCATCGGTTTTGACGCCATGGCCATCGGTAATCACGAATTCGATGATGGCCCTGAAGAACTGCTGAAATTTATCGACGCCCTGAAATTCCCGATCATCTCTGGCAACACCATGGCGGGTGACAGCTCCATCCTGAAGGACAAGTTCAAGGGTTACGTCATCAAGGAAATGGGCGGCGAGAAAGTTGCTGTTGTTTCAGTTCTGGCCACAGACACGGACGAAACCTCTTCGCCAGGCGACAAGATTCTGTTTGCCGACGAAATTTCCTACCTCAAGGGTGCGGTAAAGGAAATTCAGGATCAGGGCGTCAACAAGATCGTGCTGCTGTCGCATGTCGGTTACGTCAAGGATCAGGAAATCGCCAAGGAAGTTGATGGCATCGACGTTATTGTCGGCGGCCACAGCCACACACTTCTGTCCAGCACGGATGACAAGGCCGCCGGCCCTTATCCGACACTGGTCAAGAACCCATCGGGCGTCGATGTTCCAATCGTCACGGCTTATGCCTATTCCAAGTATCTTGGTGACCTCAAGGTAACCTTCGATGACAACGGCGTCGTCAAGTCTTGGGAAGGCGCACCAAAGCTGCTCGACGCATCGGTTACCCCTGATGCCGGCTACGTGACCCGCGTTTCGGAACTGGCACAGCCGCTTGAAGAGCTAAAGAAAAAGGAAATCGGCTCGACCACGGAAAGCATCGATGGCTCGCGTGAAGTTTGCCGCGCCAAGGAATGCACCATGGGGAACCTGGTGTCCGATGCGCTGCTCGACCGCGTGAAGGATCAGGGCATCTCGATTGCCATCCAGAACGGTGGCGGTCTGCGTGCCTCCATCGACTCTGGCACCATCACCATGGGCGAAGTGCTGACGGTTCTGCCATTCCAGAACTCGGTGGCCACCTTCCAGCTCAAGGGCTCCGACATCAAGGAAGCACTTGAAAATGGCGCAGGCCAGATCGAAGAAGGTGCAGGCCGCTTCGCACAGGTTGCCGGTCTGAAATACTCCTTCGACCGGTCCAAGGCACCCGGCAGCCGTGTAGTTTCCATTGAGGTCAAGGAAGGCGATGCCTTCGTACCGCTGGATAACGACAAGGTTTATGGCGTCGTCTCGAACAACTACATGCGTTCGGGCGGTGACGGCTACAAGGTATTCGCAAGCAAGGCGATCAATCCTTACGATTTCGGGCCAAGCCTTGAAGATTCCGTTGCAGCCTACCTGACGGCAAACAACCCGTACAAGCCTGCAACAGACGGCCGTATCACCGACGTAACCTCTGCTGACTATGTTGCTCCTGCCAAGGAATCTGCCCCTGCAACTGCTGCCGCACCGGCTGCCCCTGCTCCAGCTGCGACAGCACCTGCGGCTCCGGCCCCTGCAGCACCAGCGGCAACTGCACCGGCAGCAACCGCTGAAAACCTTGCCAAGTATGTCGTCACCAAGGGCGACTCGCTTTGGAAGATCGCCGTTGAAAAATACGGTGACGGCACCCTGTGGACAAAGATTGCCGAAGCCAATGCGCTGAAGCGTCCAAACCACATCGAGGTTGGCGCCGAGCTGGAACTGCCAGCCAAGAACTAAGCAGAGAAGACAATTTGCCGCATATGACACAGCCGGCCCTTCATGGGCCGGCTTTTGTTTTTTACAGCTCTATAAATATATGAAAAACCGGTATTATTTGACATATGTCATATCAATAACCGCCACCTGCCCTTTTATGGGAGGCGAAAAGCAATTCCGGAAGATGTTCACGGTGAACCATTTTCCGTTAGAAGAGTGAACCGTTGCAGCAATACGAACGTATTGCACACAACCTATTGATGTTCAGGAATTTATGTATGGTAGCCAGCACTTCAGTCATTCCGGCAGATCACCCTCCTGTTTCCTTCGGCAAGGTCGGCGTACTTCTCGTCAATCTCGGAACTCCGGATGGAACCGATTACTGGTCCATGCGCCGTTATCTCGCAGAGTTTCTTTCGGACAAGCGCGTCATCGAATGGTCGCGCCTGTACTGGTACCCCATCCTCTACGGCATCGTGCTCAACAAGCGCCCGCAGAAGGTTGGCAAGGCTTACGAAGAAATCTGGAACAAGGACCTGAACGAAAGCTATCTGCGCACCTATACCCGCAACCAGTCCGATCTGCTTGGCAAGATCCTCACCGACCTGCCAAATGTGGTTGTCGACTGGGGCATGCGTTATGGCCAGCCATCCATTGCCGAGCGCATTGACGCGCTAAAGGCCAAGGGTTGCGAAAAGCTGCTGATTTTCCCGCTTTACCCGCAATATGCCGCTTCCACGACGGCAACGGTTAACGACAAGGCA
Organism: Rhizobium sp. BIGb0125; assembly: GCF_024810055.1. NCBI lineage: Bacteria > Pseudomonadati > Pseudomonadota > Alphaproteobacteria > Hyphomicrobiales > Rhizobiaceae > Rhizobium > Rhizobium sp. BIGb0125. The sequence continues at coordinate 238,228 of NZ_JANUDV010000001.1, read as the reverse complement.
TTCGAACATCTGATGAAACTGCGCTGGCAGCCTGCCGTTCGCACCGTTCCTCCCTATCATGATGACGACGCCTACATTGAAGCGCTTGCCAACTCGGTGAAGTCACATCTTGCCAAGCTGGATTGGGAGCCAGAAAAGATAATTGCCTCGTTCCACGGCATTCCGCAGTCCTACTTCAAAAAAGGCGACCCCTACCATTGTCATTGCGCAAAAACGGCACGTTTACTGCGTGAAAAACTGGGTATGGACAAAAACCGCTTCCTGCTGACATTCCAGTCGCGTTTCGGACCTGAGGAATGGTTGCAGCCCTACACCGACAAAACGGTTGAAAGACTGGCGCAGGAAGGCGTCAAGCGCATCGCGGTCATGAACCCGGGTTTCGTTTCCGATTGTCTGGAAACACTGGAAGAAATTGCCGGTGAAGCGGGAGAGATATTCCTGCATAATGGCGGCGAACATTTCACACATATCCCATGTCTCAATGACAGCGAGGATGGCATGCGCGTTCTGGAAACAGTTGTGCGTCGGGAATTGCAAGGCTGGGTATAAGCGCATAAGACTTTCTACGGAAAGTTTAACATGCATATGGAGGAACCGATGGTTCTCGGAGGGTTTGATATTGTGGTGTTGGTGGGGGTGGCGCTGGTCATTCTGGTCCTGTTTGCGGGTATAAAAACCGTACCACAGGGTTTCCGTTATACGGTGGAGCGCTTCGGTCGTTACACACGTACGTTGGAACCAGGCCTCAACATCATAACGCCCTTCATCGAGTCCATCGGCGCTCGTATGAACGTCATGGAGCAGGTGCTCGACATTCCGACCCAGGAAGTCATTACCCGCGACAACGCCAGCGTCTCTGCGGACGCCGTTGCCTTTTATCAGGTTCTTAATGTTGCGCAGGCCGCTTACCAGATCTCCAATCTGGAAAACGCCATCCAGAACCTGACCATGACCAACATCCGCTCGGTAATGGGCTCGATGGATCTTGATGAATTGCTGTCCAACCGTGACGCCATCAATGACCGGTTGCTCCGCGTCGTGGATGAAGCCGTTGGACCATGGGGCATCAAGGTAACCCGCATTGAAATCAAGGACATCGCACCACCGAAGGATCTGGTTGATTCGATGGCCCGCCAGATGAAGGCCGAGCGCGAAAAACGTGCGCAGGTTCTGGAAGCTGAAGGTTCGCGTGCCGCGCAGATCTTGCGTGCGGAAGGTTCCAAGCAGTCGGCCATCCTGCAGGCGGAAGGTCAGCGTGAAGCAGCGTTCCGTGACGCTGAAGCCCGCGAACGCCTTGCCGAAGCGGAAGCCAAGGCAACCCGCATGGTGTCGGAGGCCATTGCTGCGGGTGATGTCCATGCCATCAACTACTTCATTGCGCAGAAATACACCGAAGCCCTGTCGGATATCGGGACTGCCAACAACGCCAAGATCGTGCTGATGCCGATGGAAGCCTCGGCGCTGATCGGTTCACTGGGCGGTATCGGAGCAATTGCCAAAGAAGTGTTCGGCAGCGACGGCACACAACGCCAGCCGGAACCCCGGCCACGCCCTGCAGCGCCTTCGCGCACAGCACCTCAGGTCAATCCATTCGCACCGCCGTCGGATAGATAATCATGATAAAACAGGCCATAGCAGAGCTTGGTCCATGGAGCTGGTGGATCACCGGCTTCATCCTGTTTGCCGCAGAACTTGCCGCTCCGGGCGTATTCCTGATCTGGATCGGTGCAGCGGCTATCGTTGTTGGTGCATTGTCACTGCTGCTCTGGGACGCAACATTGTGGTCATGGCAGGTGCAATTCGTGCTGTTTGCAGCACTCTCTGTTGCCTTTGCCCTGATTGGTCGCCGTTACTTCGGCAAGCCAAATGCAGCCTCGGACGAACCCTTCCTCAATCAGCGTGAAGCAAGCCTGATTGGCCGCACGGCAACACTGATGGAACCGATTGCGGAAGGTCGCGGACGCATAAAACTGGACGATACGGTCTGGCCGGTCAGCGGCCCGGATCTGCCAGCCGGAACGCGCGTGCGCATCATGGCTGCACATGGGCGCAACCTCACCGTCGAGTCCGTGGAATAAGTCAGAAAAAACCTTGCGGCTTAGGCAACTCCGAGCCGCAAGAAATCGTGGAAATGCACCAGCCCAAGCGGCCGGTTTTCATCATCCACCACGATCAGCGCGCCAATCTGATGCTTTTCAAGGAAGGCAAGTGCGCTGGTTGCCAGCATGGTGGTCTTAACCACCTTCGGCGTGCGGGTCATGATGTCGTCAACCTGCAATCCTGAGAGATCGCGCGACAGATTACGGGCAAGGTCACCCTCGGTGACGATACCGCACAATCGGCCATCCTCATCAAGAATGCCGACACAGCCAAAATGTTTGTGCGACAGAACCTTGACCGCCTCGGGCATCAATGTGCCCTTGGCAACCAGCGGAACCCGCTCACCGGTGTGCATGATATCACCGACCTGCGCGAGGCTCGCACCCAGTTTTCCACCTGGATGAAACACCCGGAAATCGCCGGCCGTGAACCCGCGCGCTTCCAGCAGTGCAACGGCAAGCGCGTCACCCAAGGCGAGCTGCATCAATGTCGACGTGGTTGGCGCCAGACCATGCGGGCAGGCCTCCTGCTCATTCGGCACCAACAGCACGATGTCGGCCGCCTTGGCGAGCGAAGAATTTTCCGAACAGGTCAGTGCAATCAACGGAATGGAAAACCGCCGGGTGTAATCGATGGTGCTACGCAGCTCTGCACTCTCACCACCCTTGGAAATGGCCAGCACCACATCATTGCCAGCAATCATACCAAGATCACCGTGGTTTGCCTCGGCGGCATGCACGAAAAAGGCGGGTGTTCCGGTCGACGCAAATGTCGCCGCCAGCTTGCTGCCAATGTGCCCACTTTTGCCAACACCTGTGATGATGACACGGCCGTCGATCGAACCAATCGTCTCGATTGCCGCGTTAAACGGCTGGGCAAGACCATTCTGCAGCGCCATTTCCAGTGCTTCAAGACCCTTCCGCTCGATATTGATCGTGCGCAGGGCCGAGTCGATGGCGAGATTATCGATGAGTTTCACAGATCTTTTAATCATGCCGGACTGTTACTCCTTTCGAAAAAAACTGTCCAGCGGTCAAAACCAACCTGGCACCCGCATTATAATCGCCGCAATCCCGGCATGCGAAACCAGATGTTAACCACATGACTTTACCTTTGGGTAAGATTTGGAAATTTGCCGGAACAGCCATGCCGAAACCCACAGACAGCGCGGCCAGACGCCTTAAAGCGTGGCGCAATGCAGCCGCATTGCTGGTGGCATGCACATGTCTGTATGAACCGGCCATCGCCTTTGCCCAAAGCACAAAAGCCACGCCCGTCCTCAAAAGACGGACCGACAGCCGTGTCGCCACAGCCCTGCAACAAAACCAGGCGGAAGTAGAGGCCGAAGCCACCGGCGTTGATCCGGCAGCGGCAAACCCGACCGACCCAACAACGCTGACCACACAAAGCATTGCCCCACCTGTCAATGCGGGCGATGCCATCACCGACGAGCCGGACGAGGCAAGTGCACCCTATGAGCAGCAGCTCAATCCTTACGAACCGACCATAGATGGTGGTGACGTTGATCCAACGGCTGCGACGAACCTGACACCCGGTATCCGGTTGGGAACGATGGTGCTGCGCCCGACAATCAGCCAGACGCTGAACACCGAAAAACAGAAATCATCCAGCAGTTCTGATCGTCGCAACTACATGACGACAGGCATTCGCGGTACTCTAAACAGCGACTGGTCGCGCCACTCCTTGACGGTAACGGGCGACGGAGCCTGGGAGCGCAATTTCGGCAGCGATAAAAGCGGCGAGGAACCACGCGCCTCGATCAATGCCGACCTGCAGCTTGATCTGGCAAAAGACACAACCGTCAACATAACCGGCGGCTACAACTTCAGCCGCGAAGATACTGATGACCCGAACGCCCTGAACAATGCATCCGTTCAGTCAGGTGTCCATGAATTTACCGGCGGCGTTGCCGTGGCGCGCGATCTTGGCCGTATACGCGGACTGGCGGCCATTGAACTGCAACGCAACGTCTATTCTGCCGCCAAGGCGCTGGATGGCAGCTCGATTGATCTGAGCGCCCGCGACCGCACCGGCGGCGATATTCGCTTGCGGGCAGGTTATGAACTGTCACCTGCTCTCATTCCGTTTCTCGAGGTCTCATCCGGCCTGACCCGTTATGACGACAAATTCGACGATACGGGTTATGAGCGCTCTTCCAAATCCTACGGCGCCAAGCTTGGTACGGAGCTTGATCTCGGTGAGAAACTTCGTGGCGAACTGGCACTCGGTTATCTGCGTAAAAGCTACGACGACCAGAGATTGGGCTCCATAAATGCATTCAGCGTTGATGGCGATCTCTCATGGTCGCCGCAGCGCGGTACGGACGTGAGCCTTGGCCTGCGCACAACCATCGAAGATTTTGCTGGTGGCTCGCAGGGTGGCTGGATATCTCATCGCCTGACGGCAGGCCTGACCCATCAGTTGCGCAACAACCTGGTGGCGCGCCTCACCGGACAGGTCACCCGCCGCAACTTCCCATCCGGAGATACGCGGGACGTGACGGAATATTTCACCTCTGCCGGGCTGACATGGAGCCTCAACCGTTATCTCGATCTGACAAGCGATATCAGTTACCAGACGACACCGGCCTACGACACCGGCACATGGCGGATTGGCGCAGGTATCGCTTTCAAGCGTTGAACGCGCCGCAGCGGTTGCTTCAAATCGAGACATAAAAAAATCCCGGCTTTCACCGGGATTTTCTGCTTTTCTGACTGTGCCGCCGCTTATTTCAGCTTGGCGAGCAGTTCCTTCAGAGGACCTTCGATGGACGGGCGAATATCGCTCCGCTCCAGCGCAAATGCCAGGTTGGCAAGAATGAAGCCATCCTTTGCACCGCAGTCATAGGTCTGACCCTGGAAATGGTAACCGAAGAAATCCTGGTCCTTGGCAAGCGTTAGCATGCCATCGGTAAGCTGGATTTCATTGCCGGCGCCACGTTCCTGCGTTTCCAGAATGTTGAACACTTCCGGCTGCAGAATGTAGCGGCCGTTGATGTAGAAATTGGAAGGTGCAGTGCCCTTGGCTGGCTTTTCGACCATTTCTGTGATCTTGAAGCCGTCGCCAGCCTTTTCGCCAACGCCGACGATACCGTACTTGTGCGCCTGATCAGGGTCGCATTCCTGCACGGCAATAACGTTGCCACCGGTCTGGTTGTAAACGTCGACCATGCCCTTGAGGCAGCCCTTTTCGGAATGCATGATCATGTCAGGCAACAGAACCGCAAATGGCTCATCACCAACGATGTCGCGTGCACACCATACCGCATGGCCAAGGCCAAGTGGTGCCTGCTGGCGTGTGAAGCTCGCTGTACCTGCCTTTGGCAAAAGGTCTTCGAGCAAAGTCAGCTCGACCTTTTTGTTGCGCTCGCGCAGCAGCTGCTCGAGTTCGAATTGAATATCAAAATAGTCTTCGATGACCGCTTTGCCGCGACCTGTAACAAAAACAAAATGTTCTATGCCTGCTTCAATGGCCTCATCGACCACGTACTGCAGAACAGGCTTATCAACAACAGTAAGCATTTCCTTCGGAACAGCTTTCGTTGCCGGCAAGAAACGAGTTCCCATACCTGCGACCGGAAAAACGGCCTTCCGAATTTTCGTATTTTCTACCACGCATCCCTCCTGAGAGACTAATTGGATAATATTCCCCGCGCAGCGCTATATTCCAAAACTTTTTAAGATTTGCAAAGGGTGACGCTACGAACGGTTAATGGTAAAGAATTTGTTGACATTAATTTGTTATCACATCGTGAAGCCCGATGCGTATCTCGCCATCGAAATGAAATTCGAGAGACGAAAGACTGACGATGAAAAAGCTGATCCTTTCAGATGTCCGTAAATTTGGCTGCATGGTTTTTGCAGGCTTAGCAATAACTTTGACCCCAGCGTCTGCCAGCGCTGATGCTGGTTTTCGAAAATGGATCAACGACTTTTATACCACTGCCGCTAAAAGTGGTATTACCAAGGCGACATATCAAAAGGCTTTTTCAGGCGTTACTGAACCAGACCCTGAAGCCTTGCGCAAAGCAAACTTTCAGCCGGAATTCAGCACGCAGATCTGGGACTATCTGGATTCACGCGTAAACCCGTACACGGTTCGCATTGGTCGCGAAATGAAGGCCAAGCACGCCTCGACGCTGAATGCCATCGAGCGTCACTTCAACGTCGATAAAAACATCCTGCTCGCCATCTGGTCAATGGAATCGAATTATGGTGCCGTTCTGGAAAAGCCAGAACGCCTGCATCACATTCCAACCACGCTGGCAACGCTTGCCTATGCCGATCCGAAGCGCGCAAAATTTGCCAGAACGCAGCTGATTGCCGCCTTGCAAATTCTCCAGAACGGCGACGTGTCGGCGAAAAACCTCACCGGTTCCTGGGCAGGTGCGATGGGCCACACGCAGTTCATTCCTACCAGCTACCTGCTTTACGCGGTTGATGCGGATGGAAACGGAAAACGCGATATCTGGCACTCCATTCCTGATGCTCTGGCAACCGCCGCCAACCTTCTGGCGAAAAATGGTTGGGAGCCAGGCAAAACATGGGGTTATGAAGCCGCTGTCCCCTCAGGTGCCGGTCGCTATGAAGGCCAGACAAAAACTCTGGCGGAATGGGCAAAGCTTGGCTTCGCCAGACCGAATGGCAAAACGTTTCCACGCGGCTCCGACAGAGCGCAACTGGTCATGCAGGGCGGAAAATCCGGTCCTGGCTTCCTGATGATGAAAAACTTCTTCACCATCAAGAAGTACAACGCTTCCAACAGCTACGCGCTTGCTGTCGGTCTTCTGGCAGATGAAATTGCCGGTTATGGCGGCATGCAGCAGCGTTGGCCACGCCCCGATGGCACACTCGACATTCGTGAGAAATTCGAGTTGCAAAGCCGCATGAAGGAACTCGGCTATTATGATGGGGAAATCGACGGCAACTTCGGTTCCGGCTCGAAAGCAGCCATCAGCGCCATCCAGCAACGTCTGGGCATGACCAATGACGGCGAACCCTCGCAGCGACTTCTGCGTGCACTGAGGAACTGACAACCCTGAGGCAGGCTTCCGGTTATAGGCAAGCCTGTGATATGGTATGTCATACGAGGATGCATCATGAATAAGCAGGCAAAGATCAACAAGCCAGCCCGACTTCGCGCAGGTGCGAGTGCTCTGTGTGTGCTTGTTGTCCTGCCTCTTTTTCCCTCACCTGTGTTCGCACAGGAACGTGAGCGACCACGTACTCTCATGGATATGCTGTTTGGCGGGCGCCAGCGCGAAATGCGTGACGGCCGCCAATTGCGGGAGGAGGAACCGCGCGTAAGACGTCCCCCTCCCCGCGAACGCTCCGTTTCGCGCCCGCAGACACCGCGCACGACACCATCCGTCACACAGATGCGCACCACAGCCCCGGCCGCACCGGTTACCAAACTTGAAAATGCCCGCCGCGTTCTGGTGGTCGGTGATTTTCTAGCCAGCGGCATGGGTGACGAGCTTACCAAAACCTTTGCTTCATCACCGGCAATTGCCGTTGATGTCAGAGCAAATGGTTCGTCCGGCCTTGTCCGTACAGACTATTATGACTGGCTGTCCAACCTTCCGAATTTCATTCAGGAGGTCAAACCTGCCGCCGTCGTTATCATGCTCGGTTCCAATGACCGGCAGCTGATGATGATTGGCGACCTCAGGGAAAAATACGGCACCGATCTGTGGTTCAAGGAGTATGAGCGGCGCATCGATGCGCTGGCAACGATTGTCTCGCGGCAGAAGATACCACTTTTGTGGGTCGGCCTGCCCGCCTTCCAGTCCCCATCGCTCACCACAGATTTTGTCGGCTTCAACCGCCTGTATCGCAACCACACCGAAAAACACGGTGGCGAATTCGTGGATGTCTGGGACGGGTTTGTCGATGAAGGTGGCAAGTTCATCATCACCGGTTACGACGTCAACGGACAGCAGGCCCGCCTGCGTGAGGCGGACGGCATCGGCATGACGCAGGCCGGCAAACGCAAGCTCGCCTTCTATGTCGAGAAGTTCCTGCGTCGCCACGTCGATACCGCCGCCCCAGAACAGGATTTGAACGCAAGCAATCTGCCCGCTCTCACGTCCCTGCCTGCGCTTGGCATTGATGCCGGGCAAGTTAGAACGCAGCCGATCAGCTTGACCGACCCGGAACTGGACGGTGGCAATGCATTGCTGGGAGACAGGCCGGCACCGGCCACCATTCGCGAAACACCACGCGAACTGCTGATCAAGCGCGGTGAAATGGCCGATGCGCCGTTGGGCCGCGTCGACGATTATCGTATGCCAACGCCCGATACCGGCACTACGGAATAATATCCGGCCGCAAAAAGCAGGCCTGCAGTTCATCACATAATATTAAAACAGGAACGTTCCTGAAACGCTTTGGTTAAGCTTGGGGCAGAGCAACATTGCTTTGCCCAGATGATGGATATGAGGAGTAAACATCATGGCCCACCAAGGTGGCACGCATGACCAGCACAGCAAAGCTGGCCAGAAATCCGGAAAAGGCGGCAGCGACAAAACCCGCAGCGCATCATCCGGGGCAGCAACAGAAAACAAGACCGGAATGAAAGACAGCCCTCGCGACCAGTCGATGAAGGGCGGTCAGCAGGATCATAAAAACAAACACTGATCTTGGATTTGTCATGATCCCCGTGTTGATTCGGGGATCATTTCCTCAAACAAAAGGCGACCGAATGGCCGCCTTTTTTTAATGTTTTTAGCGCGGCAAAACCGTCGATCCCATCAACGCTTCGTCAATCGCATGTGCTGCCTGACGACCTTCACGGATCGCCCATACAACCAATGACTGGCCACGACGCACGTCGCCGGCCGCCCACAGCTTGTCGACCGAGGTCTTGTAGTCGGTTTCATTTGCAACAACGTTGGTCGAACCACGGCGGTCAGTGTTGAGCGTCAGCTTGCCGTCCATTTCCTTCAGAACGCTGTCGGTGAACGGACCGGAGAAACCGATGGCGATGAATGCCAGATCGGCCTTGATGATGAATTCGGTGCCCGCAATCGGCTTGCGCTTGTCATCAACCTGGCAGCATTTCACGCCCGTCAGAACACCATCTTCGTCACCGACAAATTCTAGGGTCGCAACCTGGAACTCACGCACCGCACCTTCAGCCTGCGAAGACGATGTGCGCATCTTTGTTGCCCAGTATGGCCAAACAGCGAGCTTGTCTTCCTTTTCAGGCGGCATCGGACGAATGTCGAGCTGCGTTACCTTCACAGCACCCTGACGGAATGCAGTGCCAACGCAGTCAGACGCCGTATCGCCACCACCAACAACAACGACATGCTTGCCCCCAGCCAGGATCGGGTCGGAAGGCCAGCCAACGCTATCGATGTTTTCACGGCCGACACGACGGTTCTGCTGCACCAGATAAGGCATAGCATCATGAACGCCATGGAAATCCGTACCGCCAATACCGGCCGGACGTGGGGTTTCGGAGCCACCGCAATACAGAACTGCGTCATGACCAGCGATCAGCTTTTCAACGGTCAGATCAACACCGATGTTGACGCCGTAATGGAAGGTCACGCCCTCACCCTTGATCTGCTCAACGCGACGATCGATGAAGTTCTTCTCCATCTTGAAGTCAGGAATACCGTAGCGCAGCAGACCACCAGCCTTGGATTCACGCTCGTAAACGTGAACTTCGTGGCCAGCGCGGCCGAGCTGCTGGGCAGCGGCCAGACCGGATGGGCCGGAACCGATAATCGCAACTTTCTTGCCGGTGTGAACGGTCGCAGGCTTTGGCACGATGAAGCCAAGCTCATAGGCCTTGTCGGCAATCGCCTGTTCAACGGTCTTGATCGCAACCGGTGTATCTTCAAGGTTCAGTGTGCACGCCTCCTCACAAGGCGCGGGACAGACGCGACCGGTGAATTCCGGGAAGTTGTTGGTGGAGTGCAGGTTACGGATCGCCTGTTCCCAACCGCCATTATAGACCAGATCGTTCCAGTCTGGGATCTGGTTGTGTACTGGGCAGCCCGTCGGGCCATGACAGTAGGGAATACCACAGTCCATGCAGCGTGCCGCCTGCTTCTGCACTTCGGCATCCGACATTGGAATGGTGAATTCACGGAAATGGCGAATACGATCCGACGCAGGCTGATACTTGCCCACCTGACGGTCGATTTCCAGAAAGCCTGTAACCTTACCCACTTTATATCCTCACATCAAAGCAGGGCGCCTGTCGGGCCCCAATACCAGTAAGCGAAACCAACGACCGCCCCCAGTATGATAAACTCAAATCTGACTTCGCCACTTGCAAGATAGGTTGCCGCGGGTGCGGCAACTGCAACGATTAGCGAAACCAGTCGGTGTAATGTCTTCACGCGGCGGATTACTCCGCCGCCACGCCTAGCCGCATCCGTTCCATGTCCTCAAGCGCACGACGGTATTCAACCGGCATGACCTTGCGGAACTTCGGACGGAACTCGGTCCAGCGGTCAAGAATGTCCTTGGCACGAGCCGAGTTGGTGTAGTGGAAGTGGTTCGAGATCAGCTGGTAAAGACGCTCCTCGTCGTGACGTGTCATGTCCTCGGAAACGTCCACACGTCCCTTGTGCATGAGGTCGCCGCCGTGGTGATGCAGCTTTTCCAGCATGTCGTCTTCTTCCGGAACAGGCTCCAACTCAACCATCGCCATGTTGCAGCGGGTTGCAAAATCACCGGTCTCATCCAGCACGTAAGCGACACCTCCCGACATGCCGGCTGCAAAGTTGCGGCCGGTTTCACCGAGCACAACAACGATACCACCGGTCATGTATTCGCAGCCATGGTCACCCACGCCCTCGACAACGGCGACCGCACCGGAGTTTCGAACAGCGAAACGCTCACCGGCTACACCGCGGAAATAACACTCGCCGGTGATCGCACCATAGAGAACGGTGTTACCGACGATGATCGAGTTTTCCGCAACGATACGGGCATTTTCCGGCGGACGAACGATGATGCGTCCACCCGACAGGCCCTTGCCGACATAGTCGTTACCATCACCCACCAGATCAAAAGTGATGCCGCGTGCAAGGAAGGCACCGAAGGACTGGCCGGCCGTCCCCTTGAGGGTGACGTGGATGGTATCGTCCTTGAGACCCTTGTGACCCCAACGCTTGGCAAGCGCGCCCGACAGCATGGCGCCGGCAGAACGGTCAACGTTCTTGATCGGCACTTCAAAGACAACCGGCTCGCGGTTTTCCAGCGACGGGGCAGACTTCTCGATCAGCTTGCGGTCGAGAATGTCGTCAATCGGGTGGTGCTGGCGTGCTGTCCAGAATGTCTCCGCTTTCGGTGCATCGACTTTATGGAAGATACGGCTGAAATCGAGACCCTTGGCCTTCCAGTGTGCCAGCATCTCATCCTTTTCGAGCATTTCGGAAGCGCCGATGATCTCATCCAGCTTGGCAACGCCGAGCGAAGCGAGAATTTCGCGCACCTCTTCAGCTACGAAGAAGAAGTAGTTGATGACGTGTTCCGGCGAACCCTTGAAGCGCTTGCGCAGAACAGGATCCTGCGTTGCAACGCCGACCGGGCAGGTGTTGAGATGGCACTTGCGCATCATGATGCAGCCGGCCGCAATCAGCGGCGCCGTTGCAAAACCGAACTCGTCTGCACCCAGCAGCGCGCCGATGATGACGTCGCGGCCGGTCTTCAGACCACCATCCACCTGCAGGGCGATACGCGAACGAAGGCCGTTCAGCACCAGCGTCTGCTGGGTTTCGGCAAGACCGATTTCCCATGGCGAACCGGCATGCTTGAGCGATGTCAGCGGCGATGCACCGGTACCACCGTCAAAGCCGGAAACAGTGATATGGTCCGCACGCGCCTTGGCGACACCGGCAGCAACCGTACCAACACCCACTTCCGACACCAGCTTGACGGAAACATCGGCTTCCGGATTGACGTTCTTCAGATCGTAGATCAGTTGTGCCAAATCTTCGATCGAATAAATGTCATGGTGCGGCGGCGGCGAAATCAGACCAACGCCCGGTGTGGAGTGACGGGTCTTAGCGACCGTTGCGTCGACCTTGTGGCCTGGCAACTGACCGCCTTCGCCAGGCTTTGCGCCCTGTGCGACCTTGATCTGCAGCATGTCGGCATTGACGAGATATTCCGTCGTCACGCCAAAACGACCTGAGGCGATCTGCTTGATGGCAGAACGTTCCGGGTTCGGCTGGCCGTTGAGCAGCGGCGTGTAACGATCCGCCTCTTCACCACCCTCACCGGTGTTCGACTTGCCGCCGATCTTGTTCATGGCAATGGCAAGCGTGGTATGTGCTTCACGGCTGATCGAACCGAAGGACATCGCACCCGTCGAGAAACGCTTGACGATTTCGACGGCAGGCTCAACCTCGTCAACCGAGATCGGCTTGCGGCCCAAAGCCTCGGCAGTCTTGACCTTGAACAGACCACGAATGGTGTTCATGCGCAGCGCCGTGTCATTCACCATCTCGGCAAATTCGCGGTAACGATCCTGGCTGTTGCCACGAACCGCGTGCTGCAGGGTCGCAACCGCATCCGGGCTCCAGGCATGGCTTTCACCACGCATACGGAAGGCATATTCGCCACCGATATCGAGCGTGTTGGCAAGGATCGGGTCCTTGCCAAAAGCCGCTGCGTGGCGCGAAACGGTTTCCTGCGCAATTTCCGTCAGGCCAACACCTTCGATAGTCGTGGCCGTGCCGAAGAAATATTGCTCGATGAACTCGGACGACAGGCCGATGGCATCGAAAATCTGCGCGCCGCAATAGGACTGGTAGGTGGAAATGCCCATTTTGGACATGACCTTAAGAATGCCCTTACCAACAGCCTTGATGTAGCGATAAACCACTTCATCATCAGACACTTCCTTCGGGAACGCGCCGTGCTTGTGCATGTCCAGCAGCGTATCGAAGGCGAGGTACGGGTTGATGGCTTCCGCGCCGTAACCGGCCAGAAGGCAGAAGTGGTGAATTTCACGCGGCTCACCGGTTTCAACCACAAGGCCAACCGAGGTGCGCAGACCCTTGCGGATCAGGTGATGGTGTACGGCAGCGGTCGCGAGCAGCGCTGGAATGGCAACACGGTCCGGTCCGAGCTGACGGTCTGACAGAACGATGATGTTGTAACCGCCACGCACGGCAGATTCTGCACGTTCGCACAGACGGTCAAGCATGTCCGGCATGCCTTCGGCGCCGCGCTCCACATCATAGGTGAAGTCGAGTGTCTTGGTGTCGAAACGGTCTTCCGTGTGGCCAATCGAGCGGATCTTTTCCAGATCGCCATTGGTCAGGATCGGCTGGCGTACTTCCAGACGCTTGGCACGGGCAGCCCCGGCATGGTCAAGAATGTTCGGGCGTGGACCAATGAAGGACACAAGGCTCATCACCAGCTCTTCGCGGATCGGGTCGATCGGCGGGTTGGTAACCTGCGCAAAGTTCTGCTTGAAATAGGTGTAAAGCAGCTTGGACTTTTCCGACATCGCAGAAATCGGCGTGTCCGTGCCCATCGAACCGACAGCTTCCTGACCCGTCGTTGCCATTGGCGACATCAACAGCTTGGTGTCTTCAATGGTGTAACCAAAGGCCTGCTGGCGATCGAGCAGCGACACATCGCGACGCAGCGCACGTGGCTCCACCGGCTTCAAATCTTCAAGGATCAGCTGTGTGCGATCCAGCCATGTGCGGTAAGGATGTTTTGCAGCAAGCTCGTGCTTCACTTCCTCGTCGGAAATGATTCGGCCCTTCTCCATATCGATCAACAGCATCTTGCCAGGCTGCAAACGCCACTTCTTGACGATACGCTCTTCCGGAACCGGCAGCGTCCCGGCTTCCGATGCCATGATGATACGATCATCATCAGTAACCAGATATCGGGCAGGACGCAGACCATTACGGTCAAGCGTTGCACCGATCTGCTTGCCATCTGTAAAGGCAACGGCAGCCGGGCCATCCCATGGCTCCATCAGGGCAGCGTGATATTCGTAAAATGCCTTACGCTCAGGTGACATCGACTGGTTACCAGCCCAGGCCTCCGGGATCAGCATCATAACGGCATGTGCCATGGAGTAACCGCCGCGCACCAGGAATTCCAGCGCGTTGTCGAAGCAGGCGGTATCCGACTGGCCTTCATAGGAAATCGGCCACAGCTTGGAAATGTGCTCGCCAAACAGCTCGGATGAAACCGAAGCCTGACGTGCAGCCATCCAGTTGACGTTGCCACGCAGCGTGTTGATTTCGCCGTTATGCGCCACCATGCGGTACGGGTGCGCCAGCTTCCAGGACGGGAAGGTGTTGGTCGAGAAACGCTGGTGAACAAGCGCCACGGCCGATTCAAAGCGCGGATCCGACAGATCCTTGTAATAGGCACCAACCTGGTAGGCGAGGAACATGCCCTTGTAGACGATGGTCGAGGACGACAGCGATACAGGATAGAAATCCTGCGCTTCCTTGCCGCCACGCTCATCATAGATGCGGTTGGAAATAACCTTGCGGATCAGGAAGAGCTGGCGCTCGAACTCGGCATTGGTGGCGGCGTCGCGCCCTGCACCGATGAAAACCTGCACGTGATGTGGTTCGGTCGCCGCAATATCCGCTGCCTTGGACAACGAAGCATTGTCGACAGGCACGTCACGGAAACCGAGGAATTGCTGGCCCTCTTCACCGATGACGTCGATGATGACCTTCTTGTAGTGTTCGATACGCTCGGCATCGGTCGGCATGAAGATGTGGCCAACCGCATATTCGCCAGCCTTCGGCAGCGTAATGCCCTGCTTTGCCATTTCCTCACGGAAAAAGCGGTCCGGGATCTGCACCAGAATGCCAGCGCCATCGCCCATCAGCGGGTCTGCACCAACCGCACCGCGGTGGGTCAGGTTTTCAAGAATGAACAGGCCATCTTTGACGATCTGGTGAGACTTCTGGCCCTTCATATGCGCGACGAAGCCGACGCCGCAGGCATCATGCTCATTGCGTGGATCGTAAAGACCCTGACGCTCGGGAATACCACGTGCAAAGCTCTTCTGAGCGACGACGGACGCGGCCCCGGCCGCGGTGGGACAGTCAGTCGTCATGCTTGCGGCAGCAAATTCGCTTTCCGGCTTGTTGGTCATTTTGGTCCCTCCTGCAAAACATTGCATAAAACGGCGGTAAAAGCCGGACTGACGAAGCCCCCTTTTTCAAGGAACCTCACAACCGGCTTATTCAATTTAGGACAGCAAGACTGTCTCAATTCTCGGTAATTTTGACAGAAACCCCCGCCGTTCGCAAGTGCGTGCTAACAAAATATAAACATGAGTTTCGCAGTGAAATTACGACAACATGCGGGAGCGAGAAATTTTGTTACGCAATACAGCGCTTGTGCGTTGCTTTCATTGCCCGATTTGCCAACATCGCCCCAACGCCATAAAAGATTCACACAGATCATTTCTTCTGGCTGCAATCCGCATCATCTCATCTGAAAGCGTAGATACATGTTTTTTGCTTCCGATAACTGGGCCGGCGCTCACCCCGCCATCAACGAACGGCTCATGAAAGAATCGACCCGCTTTGCGGCCGCTTACGGCACCAGCGAGCTCGACAAAGCCATTGAGCAAAAGTTCAACGAAATATTTGAACGGGAAGTTGCCGTATTTTTTGTTGGCACCGGAACGGCCGCCAATTCCCTGGCACTGGCCAGCGTTGCCCGCCCCGGCGGCATCGCCTTCTGTCACTCTGAAGCCCATGTCATCGAAGATGAATGTGGCGCGCCGGTCTATTTCTCCAATGCCTCGCGCTTGATGCCGGTTGCCGGTCCGGCTGGCAAAATGCTGCCAGACAATCTGAGCGCTGCCATTCGCCGCTTCCCACCCGGTTCCATCCATCAGGGCCAGCCAATGGCTGTGACCGTCACCCAAGCAACCGAGGTTGGAACGGTTTATTCACTGGATGAAATCGATGCTATTTCGGCGATTGCCAAGCAGCATAACCTGCCGCTGCATATGGATGGCGCACGTTTTGCCAATGCGCTGATGACGCTCGGCACCAACCCGGCAGAAATGACCTGGAAGCGCGGCGTTGACATCCTGTCGTTCGGCGCCACCAAAAACGGCTGCTGGTGTGCGGAAGCCATCGTTTATATGGATCCGAAAATGGCAAAAGACCTGCCGTTCATGCGCAAGCGTTCGGCACAGCTGTTCTCCAAAACCCGCTTCATCGCCGCACAATTCGACGCATATTTTAAGGACGGCCTTTGGCTGGCACTGGCCGGTCACGCCAATGCCATGGCAAACCGCTTGCGCACCGGCATCGAAGCCTCCAACAGCGCCCGCCTTGCATGGTCTACACAGTCGAATGAGTTGTTTGTGGTCCTGCAAAAGGAAACCGCGCTTGCCGCGAAACAACAAGGCGCGCATTTTTATGACTGGGCTGTCCCGCATGACATGGCCGAGCCAGTACAGGAAAACGAAACGCTGATCCGTCTAGTCACCAGCTTTGCAACCAGCGAAACCGATGTCGACAGCTTCCTAGCGATTTGCGGCGCCGCCTGATTATCCCAGACCTCGATCAACATCACCCCATGCGCTTAGGGCGTATGGGGTGCAATCGCCACCTTGGCAACAACACGTGCAGCCAGCGCCTCAACCAACTCCGGGCTGGCACCCTTTCGCGGCACCAGCACAAACTCCACATCTTCCAACGCTGGCAGACTGCCCTGGGTGATTTCACGCAAGGCCGCAGGTGTCATGCTGCGTGGCTGCACCAGCACACCCATGCCGGCTTGGGCCGCCGCGACCAACCCGCTCAAACTGCCGCAGGTACAGACAATCCGCCAAGCAATGCCTTTGCGATCCAGTGCTTCCTGCGCCACCTTCCGCGTTATGCTCGGCTGCGGAAAGGCAATAAGCGGCACAACACCGTCATGGGCTTTGAGAATTTCCGGATCACGTGCCAGCCACACCAGCGGTTCGCGATAGAGGAAACGTCCAAGTCGATCGCCCAGCCGGCGCTTGGCCAAGACGACATCCAGATCACCATTATCCTGCATCTGGTAGAGGACGCCACTCAAGGCAACCGTCAACTCAAGGTCGACCAGCGGGTAAAGCCGGATGAAGTCTTCCAGAATAACCGTCAGGCGGTTAGCGACAAAATCCTCGGAAACACCAAGTCGCAACCGCCCCCGCAGCCGATTTGCGGTAAAAAGCGACGAAACCTTGCCATTAATATCCAGCATGGAGCGTGCATAACCGAGCAGCGCTTCTCCTTCTGCCGTTAACCGAACCTGATGGGTATTGCGCTCAATGAGCCGTTGGCCAAGAAAGCTCTCAAGCCTTTGAATATGCTGACTGACGGTTGATTGACCGATACCAAGCTGCTCGCCAGCCAGCGTGAAACTTCCGGTCTGCTCCAGCGTTACAAAACTGGCGAGATGATGAAGATTGAGCATCGTTATCACAAATCACAATAACTGTTAGTCTTTGCATCCTGCTTCACGATAAGCGATATGTAAATTGAATTCCCTAAGAGACAAAGACCATGAGCCGATTTCTGCCTGACCGCTTCACTCTGATGCTGATCTGCACCGTCATTTTGGCCAGCCTCTTGCCGATCAGCGGCGAGCCCGCTGAATATTTCGGCCTGGCGACCAAGCTGGCAATTGCACTGCTGTTTTTCCTGCACGGCGCGCGATTGGCACGCGATGTGGTGATTGCCGGTATTCTGCATTGGCGCCTGCATCTCGCCATTCTTCTGGTAACCTTCGGGCTTTTCCCGCTGATTGGCGTAGGGCTTGGCTATATTCCCGAAAGCATCTTGCCAGCGCCGCTTTATATGGGCGTGCTGTTTCTATGCGTTCTGCCGTCTACCGTGCAGTCCTCCATTGCCTTTACATCCATGGCAGGCGGCAATGTTCCGGCAGCCATCTGCTCAGCATCAGCATCCAACATTTTCGGTATGTTTCTGACACCACTCTTGGTCGGCCTGCTGTTTACGGTCGGTGGTCATGGTGGCGGCTTTTCGCTTGATGCGTTCGGGCAAATCTTCCTTCAGCTGCTTTTGCCTTTCATAGCAGGCCAAGCCCTGCAGCCGTGGATCGGCGACTGGATCCGGTCGCGCAAGAAGCTGCTTGCGCCTGTTGATCGCGGCTCAATTCTGATGGTGGTTTATCTCGCCTTCAGTGAAGCGGTAATCGAAGGCATCTGGCAGCAGTTCACATTGCGCGACATCGGCGTCGTCGTTGCCATCAACATTGTTCTGCTGGCCGTCATATTGTGCGTGACCATGTTTGGCAGCCGCCTGCTGGGCTTCAACAAACAGGACGAAATCACCATCACCTTCTGCGGATCGAAAAAGAGCCTGGCAAGCGGTGTGCCTATGGCAGGCGCGATCTTTGCCGGCCAAAGCATCGGCGCCATCGTTCTGCCGATCATGTTGTTTCACCAGATCCAACTGATGGCTTGCGCGGTGATTGCGCAGCGTTATGCGAGAGCGGCAAAGGCTGCACAAGCGGAACCTGCAAACGCAAAAACGGCCCTCACTTGAGGGCCGTCCTGAATAGTACAAGTATATATGAAGCTTAGTTGACCTGTGTCGGCGTAATCTGCGCCTCGATGGTCTTTGCACCTTCAGCAGCATCCGAAACGATCGCAATCCGGCGCGGTTTCATTGTCTCTGGAAGATTACGCAGGAGGTCGATGTGGAGCAGACCGTTCTTCAACGAAGCAGATTGCACTTCCACATAATCGGCCAACTGGAAGCGACGCTCAAAGGCGCGCTTGGCAATGCCACGATACAGGAACTCGCCTTCATTCGCCTTGTCCTGCTCCGACTTCTCAGCCTTGACGGTCAGCACATGGGCACGCGCCTCAATGCTCAGCTCGTTTTCATCAAAGCCGGCAACAGCCATCGTTATACGATAGGTGTTATCGCCAGTGCGTTCGATGTTGTAAGGCGGATAGCTCTGCGCCTGTTCCGGCTGCCCAACATTATCAAGCAGATTGAAGAGACGGTCAAAACCGACAGTGGAGCGGTAGAGTGGCGAAAAATCCAAATGACGCATGGTGTCCTCCTTGAGAAGCGACTGTTTGCGGTTAAGGCTTTCATCCCGTATTGGCGATGAGGAAGCCGGGTCACGGCCCCGTTCTGGCGACCGTGACAAACAGATGGGAACAGTTTTGCCGCACTTCAAGAGGCAACGATAAAGTGAAGATTGTCGCTTGGTGACCTATCGTCGTTCACCTTCAACAGACATATCGAAATGCACGACATTGGAATAAATCGGTGTCCCGACATCCATGTCATAACGCGACCGAAAAACGTCCCCGCTCACATCAAAAGCAATCGACTTGCCGTTCCAGCGGGTCAATTTGACATTGAAACTTTCGCTACGCTGGTGACCCTTCGCGGATAGCTGACCGGTTACCGTTGCCGTGTCCGGCCCCGTCTGCTTGATAGCATTGGAGCGAAAGGTGATGGCATTGAAATTCGCCGCATCGAACACGGCCGTCGATTTCAGGAACGTATCAATCCGCTTTTCTCCCGCCTCCACACTGTCTGGCACCAGCGTGAAAGAAACCGTCGAATGTTGCAGATCGCCCGCCTCAAGTGTGAAGGAACCGGAGAATTTGCCAAATACACCCTTGATGCCGCCACCGCCAACCTGCGCCACCGAAAAGGCAATACGCGAGGACGGAGTTACAGTGTACTTGCCGGCGACCTCGCTCAACTCAGGGGCATTTGCCGCCCAGACCTGACCACTTGTGTTAGCGAGCAACAAAGCCGATGCGAATAAAAGTCCAGACCTGCTCATGAGCGTTTCTCCAAAGGCGGTGAACGACGGCGCCCCAGCATGCGCATCAACACATCATCACCACGCCAGAGGTGGTGATAAAATGCGGCCAGCGCATGAAGCACGATAAGACACAACAGCGTGTAGGCCAGCGTTGCATGAACCTCTGACCACAGGGTTTCTGCACCTTCCGACTGCGCAAGCGGCAGATGCGGCACCACAAAGAGATCAAACATAAATGTTGGAATTCCAAGCGGCGACACGGACGCAATGACCCATCCCGCAAGCGGTACAAGCACGCCAAGCACCAGAAGCAATTTATGTGTGATCGATGACAGCAATCGCTCCAGGGCAGACAGGGTGGCAACCGGCGCAACTTTCACCGACATGCACCACTGCACAGCCCGAACAAGAGCAAGTGCCAACACCAGCATGCCAAAAGATTTGTGCCACTGGAAAAGCGAAAACTGCAACGTCGGATCAATATCCGGCCTGGTCATGATGTAGCCAAGGGTCAGCAATGCAAGGATCAACAGTGCGATCAACCAATGCAGCAGGATAGCAAAAAATCCATAGGCATTCCCGGAACCACGTAACATCTGGAACCTCCCGGCTGGTACCAAAATCCTCCTTCGCCAGACATTAGGCAAGCAGCGAAAATATCACGTTGTCGCGATTGTCGGCGCCACAGAACGATGCCTTGCAACCGGCTTTGAAACTGAACTTAAAATGAACAGCCAGTTCCAAATCGGTTCATATTTCAGCCTTTAGAAAACAGCCATCGGGGGCAACTCCGCTGACTGAAGAGTACAACGTCCCTTCTTCTTCAGTCCTGTTGGCCGGGACCGTGACTGCGCACAACCGACGGTTCCGGCATTTTTTCTTTGACGAGATAAGCCACTCGACCTATCCCATTATTATCCACCAGGGAATCGGCCGGAAAAGGTAATGGACGACGTTATTTTACACGCCACACCCGGCAATCCATTGCCCGAGAATTACACGGCCGGATATTTCACCGGACACCGTAACAAAAAACTGCGCTACGCGGTTTTTCGCTGCCAACAATCGGTTGCCAAGGGTACCATCGTTCTGCTGCACGGCAGAAACGAGTGCATCGAAAAATATTACGAGACCATCATCAACCTGACAGCGATGGGCTTCTGGGTTGCGACGTTCGACATGCGCGGTCAGGGCGGATCGGATCGACTGATCAAAAATCCCGACGCCGGTCACGTCCATCGGTTCCGGGACTATGAGCAGGATGTCTCGCTGTTCATGGAACAGATCGTGCTGCCCGACACGCGCCTGCCATTTTATATGGTTGCACATTCCACCGGCGCGCTGATCGCCCTGTCCATGGCACCCAACCTGTCCAACCGCATCGAGCGCATGGCCTTGTGTTCGCCGTTCATCCAGCTGTCAGGGCAATCCATGCCAAGCCCTGCCGTTTTTACAATCGCAGCGACGTTGAGCCTAATTGGCCTTGGACGGATGAGACTGGGCAAGGACCAGCGTGAACGCAACTTCATTGGCAATCCGCTGACATCAGATGAACTGCGTTTTGCCCGCAATCTGACCCTGATGCAGAAAATGCCGGAATTGTTTGTTGGTTCGCCAACCGCTCGCTGGGTTTATGAGACCATGAAAGCGGCAAGTCGCGTCACAAAGCAGGAACACCTGACTCATATTCACGTGCCAACCTTGCTGCTGGCGCCGGTTCTGGACCCGATCACGCCCTATGGTGCGCAGGAAGAACTGTCACGCAATTTCCGTGCAGCGCAACTCATCCCTGTGACCGGCGCCCGGCACGAACTGCTGCACGAGCGCGATATCTTCAGAAGTCAGGCGCTTGCGGCCATAGAGGCATTTTTCTCACCGGAAGAGTAACCCTATCGGCACAATCGGCCCTTCAAAGGCCGGACAATATCTCCAATGCCTGCGCATGAACAGCTTTGCTGCCTGCCGCGATGATCCGACCCGCCGCTTCTGGTCTGCCGCCATCCCAGGTCGTTATCACGCCACCAGCCTGCTCGATGATTGGAATAAGCGCGCCGACATCATAGGGCTTGAGCGAGCTTTCAATCACCAGATCGATATGACCGGCTGCGAGCAACGCATAGGCGTAACAATCGACACCGTAGCGGAACAGACGCACCTTATCCTGCACCCTGTTGTAACGTGGTGCTTCCTCGGCATCGAAAATATGCGGTGATGTCGTGAACAATGTCGCGGCGGAAATGTCTTTGCAATCACGGGTCTTGATCTGACGGGTACCATCAGGGCCGCTGTACCAGGAGGCTTTGCCATCGGCGAAATAACGTTCGCCGGTAAAAGGCTGATCCATAACACC
Source organism: Rhizobium sp. BIGb0125 (assembly GCF_024810055.1). NCBI lineage: Bacteria > Pseudomonadati > Pseudomonadota > Alphaproteobacteria > Hyphomicrobiales > Rhizobiaceae > Rhizobium > Rhizobium sp. BIGb0125. The sequence continues at coordinate 215,992 of NZ_JANUDV010000001.1, read as the reverse complement.
CATGACGGAGCGACCGTTGCTCTGCAGACCAATCAAGGTCCCCCAGACAGGAACGCCGGAAATGAAAGCGCGGGTACCGTCAATCGGATCAATCACCCAGACATGCTCGCGATCCAGACCGACGCTGCCATGTTCTTCGCCGAGAATACCGTGGTCCGGATAGGCCTTGCCGATAAGCGCTCGGATCGCCTGTTCTGCCGCCTGATCACCCTCGGTGACCGGATCATAACCTCCGTCCTGCTTGTTGGTGACATCGATGCCGGTACGAAAGCGCGGCAACGTCTCTGCTTTGGCAGCATCCGCGAGAGAAAAGAAAAAATCCCGATCCGGCAGCATGACATCTCCACTTGGCAAAACAATAGCTTCAGCCTTGTAAAGCACTGCCGGAAAAGAGGAACAGCTTTTGTAATTTTTTCGGAAAAATCATTTTGGTGAGCGCTTAGCGACCCCTCCACCAAAAGAGCCCTGCAATGCAAAACCAGCACACCATAGGTACAAATTGCATCCTTTTACATCGTAAAGCCGCATCTTCTGCCTAGGCTCAAGCAAATGGCACATTTATTAAGCAAAAATAAAAATGATTGACAATTGTGCATTATGACGTATCTTTTCCATACAGTCTTTGACTGTAAATACCCTCCTTGGGTGTTTCCTCCCTAGACTCAGCCGCGCCACGAGCGCGGTTTTTTTTTGCTCGAAACAAAGAAAAAATTCACCAAGCAACAGAAAGTAAAGAGAATTATTCGGCAGCCAAAGCCGAGTCGCCGCAGAATTCGGTGACGAAATCACCCATCTGGCGCATGAACACTGCAAGCACCGCAGAAAGTGCCGCAAAATCACTTCGTTTGAGAAGCGTCTTTTCATCCACATATAGTGCGCGGTTTATTTCAATCTGCAAGGCATGCAGAGAGCGCACGGGCCGCCCGTAATGTTCGGTGATAAAGCCGCCAGCATATGGCTTGTTGCATACGGCAACAAAACCGAGCTCTTCCAGGAAGTGCAGTGCGGCACGTGATATTTCGGGAGAAGCGCTGGTGCCATAGCGATCACCAATAATCACATCAGGTCGGACATTGGACCCGGCAACCCGGATGTTACCAGGCATCGAATGGCAATCGATCAGCACCGCCATGCCGAATTGCGAATGCGTGCGCGAAATCAGCCGGCGCAGGCAGGTGTGATACGGCTTGTAAATGCCCTCCACCCGCAGCAATCCCTCTTCCACGGGTATACGGTGGTTATAGATTTCCATGTTTTCCGCAACGATGCGCGGCACAGTGCCCAGCCCACCGGAGACCCGCATGGAGCCAATATTCGCATAAGGCGGCAACGAGCCCTCGAACATGCGCGGATCCAGTTCATATGGCTCGCGGTTCACATCCAGATAGGCGCGCGGAAAATTGGCAATCAGGAACGGCGCACCAAGTTCAGGCGCAGCAGAAAAAAGCTCATCAACGAAATGGTCTTCAGATCGCCTGATTTCTGACGAATCAAGGCGAGACGATTCGAGAAATGAAACAGGGTAGCAACGTCCACTATGAGGTGAATTATAGACGAACGGGATTCTGTGCGTATCCGGCTCGCGGACTTCGAACAGCTCATATTCACCCGTTATCCAGTCCATTCGATGATATTTACCATGTCACAAATATGCCAATAAACATATGTTGCCAGTTGCATGGCCACAAGTCCATACTGGCGCAACCATAACCGGATTCCTCAAACGCCATTCACGGGATATTTACCCAGAGCAGGCTATAATTGGGATACGGTATTCTCAATTTTACAGGCAGTTACGGTCACCTACATGAGTCAGAAAATTCTTCTCGCAGAAGACGACAACGATATGCGCCGCTTTCTGGTAAAAGCGCTTGAGAAAGCCGGTTACCAGGTATCTTCTTTTGACAACGGCGCAAGCGCATATGATCGGCTTCGTGAAGAGCCCTTCTCTCTGCTGCTGACCGACATTGTCATGCCGGAAATGGATGGCATCGAACTGGCGCGCCGCGCCACCGAGCTGGATCCAGACCTCAAGGTTATGTTCATCACCGGTTTTGCAGCGGTCGCTCTCAACGCCGATTCGAAGGCTCCGAAGGATGCAAAGGTGCTTTCCAAGCCTTTCCACCTGCGTGACCTTGTGGATGAAGTCAACAAACTCCTTGTGGCATAAGGCTTTCTAAAAACCTTTCACAAAACCGCAAAAAAGCAGTTGACGCGTCAATCGGTTTTGTGATCTATGCGCCACATCGGATGGGCGTGTAGCTCAGCGGGAGAGCACTACGTTGACATCGTAGGGGTCACAGGTTCAATCCCTGTCACGCCCACCATCCAAATTCCTTAAGTATCAAGGCCTTGCAGAACACTGCGAGGCCTTTTTACATTGTGCTGTTAGGTTCGATGAACCTGTCGAGACACCTCTTTCCGGTCTCCCACACAGCGTCATTTCGAAGCCCATGCACCCGCCACAAAATGCAGCGGGCACCGGTCCGGTTTGCTGTCACAATTCGATCACGCTGATGCTTTAGTCGGGCGCGGTGGCACCGGACGCGGATTACCATCGTCATCGACGGATACCATCACAAAAACCGCTTCGGTGACCTTCTCACGCGAATCCTGATAGTGCCTGCGTGTCCAGGCCTCGATCTTGAGTGTGATCGATGTACGGCCAACTTTCACGATGTCAGTATAGACACACAGCGTATCGCCAATCTTTACCGGCTTCTTGAAAACAATCTCGTGCACGGCAACTGTTACTGTGCGCCCACCTGCCACATCATTGGCACGAACAAAGGCCGCAAGGTCCATTTGCGACATGACCCAGCCACCGAAAATATCACCGGCCGGATTGGCATCCGCCGGCATGGCGAGTGTGCGCAGCGTCATTTCCATTGTGTCAGGAGGATTACCGTCCATCTTATGCATACCTTCATTCAAGAGCCTCCCACCCCTTGCTTAACAAAAGCAAGGGACTGCCGCCAAGAGCAAGCTGCCCCACCGTGCTGCAACCCTGTTATGCAAGGGTGCTGCGTCAGACACATTTGGTGAATTTCCATAGGTTTCATAATGCGACATAGACGGATCATTAACCATGATCGGCCAGTATACTTCATATATGAGGTGCTAAATGGCGTACGACTGGACTGGCAATAACGTCATGCAGAAGCGTGACGACAGGTTTCTTGCAGCATGCATCATTTCCGCTTTGTTTTTGACTGCGGTCACGATTGGCGCGCTTTTGCGAGAGCCAATCCCTGCACGACAGGACAACCCTTATCTTCTGACAACAGACAAATGGCAGTTGCGGCTGTAATCCGCTTTACCTCAGTGGCCATTTCCGTTGGTCGGCAGTGCCTCAAGATGCACGACCGTCGGAGCAAACTTGTTGAGGAATGTTTCAGAGCGCCCGAAATAGATCACCGCACTGTCTTTCAGCGTTAACAACGCGTCGGCAAGCAGGTTCTGTGTATCGGGCTCCAGCCCTTCCAAAATATCATCGAGAATGAGCCAGCGCGGCTGCAAGAGAATGGCATTCGCCACCCGCAGGCACATCTGGGCATCCGTATCTAGCTTCTTGTCCCAACGGGCATTTTCGTCAAGACGCGGCACCAGCTCATCCAGCCCACAGAGGGTCAAGACCTCGGAGCACTCCTCGTCGTTGAAGACTGCCGGAGAATGTGGGTAGGACAGAATCTCCCGCAGTGGGGCGACCGGAATGTAACCGCGTTGCGGCATCAGCAGCGCGTCTTCAAGCGGCGGCACGGAAATGCGTCCCTGTCCCCACAGCCACAGCCCGCCCATGGCAGCAAACAACAGACGCCGGTTCACGCCCTGATCGCCATTGACCAGCAAATGCTCGCCAGCTTGCAACTCGACAAACTCTTCCTTTAGACGAAAACCGCGCACCACCTGTTTCGCACCGGCTTCGCCGCAAATCATCACATTGGACAGGATAATCGACTTGGCGGCGGGATCGACTTCGAAGTCGATCGTCGCGCCTTGCTTTTCCACGGCGTCCATTTGCAAAAGCGCATTACGGAATGCCGAGACACGCAGCAGTGTCGCCTTCCAGCTGGCAATGGCACCAAAATTATCGATGTACCAGCGCAGGGCATTGTTGACCTGGTTGAAGGCACCAACCGCCATCATCAATCCGCCAAAGGTCAGATTGCCGGAGAAATACACCGGAGCGGCAATCAGGATTGGCGCGACAATCGCCAGCCAACCGTACCCCGAGGACACCCAGGTCAAATGCGTTAGAGCCATCGCTAGACCACGGATCACGGAAAGTACGGAATTGATGTCAACACCAAGCCTAGCCCGTTCGTTTCGCTCCCCCCGCGCCAGTGTAATTGCGGTCATGTTCTCATTGGCGCGCATCAGCGAAAACCGCAGCTCCGCCTCTTTCGAGTAACGTTCGGCATTCAGCCCGACCAGACGATGACCGACAAGATTGCTCAGCAGCGAGGCAGAACCGGCATAGAACATCGCTGCCCAGACCATGTAACCCGGTATTGCCACCTGCGATCCACCGATGGTCAGATAGAAACCGCTTGATAGACCCCACAAAACACCGATGAAGCTAACCAACAATATGGTGGAATTGACCAGACCAATGGCAAGTGACGTACTGCTTTCCGCCAGGTTTCGTGAATCCTCATGCAGACGCTGATCGGGATTAACAGCAATACTGCCAAAACCAGCCAGCTTGGCAGCCCGACCCGGCTTGAGCCACTGGTTAACCATGTCCTTGCTCAGACCTTCGCGCATATAGAGCGCGGTCATCTGATTAAGCCAGGTTTGAAACACGTTCAGCAACAATAAAGTGCCGGCTATAATGGTGAAAATCTTTAACTGGTGGATGAACCCGTCCATATCTCGTCGCTCAAGCGAGTTATAAAACGGTGCATACCACTCATTCAATCGAACCTGCCCGTAAGCAGTCACCAAGATGATGAACAGAAGCGCGAAGATAAGAGCAAGAAGCCTGTTTCGGACCGGCGAAATCCAGAACGCATTACCCATCATTCTCAACTGGTCCATAAAACCAAGTTCAAAATTCAATGGAGCTGCTGGATCAGGTTTCAAGTCAACCTGGCGGGTATATTCCATGCGTATCGTCCAAACAATAAGGCACAGCAGACGGCCAACTCATCGAGACTCAGCAACGCAAGCCGCCTGACCTATTTACCGTAAGCCCAAAAGATAAGGAACTGCTTACTCTTCGCTGCCCCGTAAAAACCATGACAAAGCCTGTATAATCCGCCTTGCTTTATTTACGTGCATTGCACAAAATCCTGATAATAACAGAGGGGGCGGCTAAGTCCGCAATAACCGGCTTGGCCGGAAAAAGGATAATATGTCTATTAAGGCAAGTATTTATCATCTCACCCATTACATCTATGACAAACCGGTCCGGCTCGGGCCTCAGATCATCAGGTTAAAACCGGCAGTTCATTCCCGCACCCGGGTTATCAGCCATGCACTGAAGGTCACACCTGCAAATCACTTCGTGAATTTGCAGCAGGACCCCTACGGCAATTACCTCGCCCGTTTTGTGTTTCCCGAACCGGTTACGGAGTTTAAAATAGAGGTCGATCTGGTGGCAGATATGACTGTCTATAACCCGTTCGACTTCTTTGTTGAGGAAGAGGCCCAAAAATGGCCTTTCGATTATCCCGAGACACTGCGCGAAGACCTGTCGATCTACATGAAGCCGGAACCCACCGGCCCTTACCTCTCCGCCTACATGCAGACTATCGATCGGTCTCCCGGCCAGCCAACGGTGGATATGGTTGTCGGCCTCAATGCGCGCCTGCAGCAAGAAACCGGTTACGTCATTCGCATGGAGCCAGGCGTCCAAACGCCAGAAGAAACTCTGCAGACCAAAATGGGCTCATGCCGCGACAGCAGTTGGCTTCTGGTGCAGATATTACGGCACTTGGGTTTTGCGGCCCGATTCGTATCTGGCTACCTCATTCAGTTGGCGCCTGATTTGAAGGCACTCGACGGCCCCTCCGGCACCGAAGTTGATTTCACTGACCTGCACGCATGGGCAGAAGTCTATCTGCCTGGTGCTGGCTGGGTTGGACTGGACCCGACATCCGGCCTTTTGACGGGTGAAAGCCATATTCCGCTGGCAGCCACACCGCATTACCGAAACGCCGCACCAATTTCCGGCGGTTATTACGGACAGGCCAACACCGAATTTGCCTTTGATATGCAAGTACGTCGTGTGGCGGAACATCCCCGCATTACCAAGCCGTTTTCCGACGAAAGCTGGGACAGGCTGAATGCTGTTGGCGAGGAGGTCGATACCCTCTTAAAAGAGCAGGACGTTCGCCTGACGATGGGCGGCGAACCGACCTTCGTTTCAATCGATGACTTTGAAGCGGAAGAATGGAACACCGGCGCTGTTGGCCCGACCAAACGGGAAAAGGCCGATATCCTTATCCGCAAACTCCGCGAACGTTTCGCCCCCGGCGGGTTCCTGCATTACGGCCAGGGTAAATGGTATCCCGGTGAAAGCCTGCCGCGCTGGACATTTTCGCTTTATTGGCGAAAGGACGGCAAACCGATCTGGCAGAACCCGGCACTGGTGGCACAGGAAGGCGCAGAAACCGGCGTGACGGCGACCGACGCGGAAAATCTCCTGAACACGATTGCGACAAATCTCGGCATTCCCAATGACATGGTTTTGCCAGCCTACGAGGATCCGGCAGAGTGGATTGTCAAGGAAGGCAATCTGCCCGAAAACGTCGATCCGTCGAACTCAAAACTGAAGGACCCGGAAGAGCGAAGCCGCATTGCACGGGTTTTCGAGCGCGGACTGACCACCCCAACCGGCTACATCCTGCCGGTGCAGGCTTGGAATGCCAAGGCATCAACACAACGGTGGATCAGTGAAAAATGGAAAACAAGGCGCGGCCGGGTTTTCCTCGTTCCCGGCGACAGCCCGGTCGGATATCGTCTGCCGCTTGGCACACTGCCTTACGTCCCCCCTGCAGCCTATCCTTACATTCACGAGGCAGACCCATCCGTTCCAAGAGGGCCATTGCCGGAGGTTACGGAACCAACCGGCCGCGTCATGCCGGAAGCATCATTTCATGCGGATGAGACGGTATCGCAGGACCGCATCGAACAGTCGATCGGTGAGCTTGGCGGCGCAGTGCGCACCGCAATGTCTGTAGAGCCGCGCGACGGCCGTCTTTGTGTATTCATGCCGCCGGTCGAGCGTATTGAAGACTATCTGGAACTGATCGCCGCGGCAGAAAGCGCGGCCAGCACGCTTGGCCTGCCCGTCCACATAGAAGGCTATGCACCACCCCATGACGAGCGGATAAATGTTATTCGCGTGGCACCCGATCCGGGCGTCATCGAGGTTAACATTCACCCGGCATCGAGTTGGCAAGAATGCGTCGATATCACCTCAGCCATCTATGACGATGCCCGCCAGTCGCGTCTGGGTGCCGACAAGTTCATGATCGACGGTCGTCACACTGGCACCGGCGGTGGAAACCATGTGGTCGTTGGTGGTGCAAACCCCAATGACAGCCCGTTTCTGCGCCGCCCGGATCTGTTGAAAAGTCTGATCCTCCACTGGCAGCGCCACCCGTCGTTATCCTACCTGTTTTCGGGCCTTTTCATTGGCCCCACAAGTCAGGCCCCACGTATAGATGAAGCGCGGCACGACAGCCTTTATGAGCTGGAAATTGCTATGGCGCAGGTGCCAGCCACCGGCGAAGGCGTACCTCCCCTGCCTTGGCTTGTCGACCGGCTGTTCCGCAACCTGCTGACCGACGTTACCGGCAATACGCACCGAGCCGAGATCTGCATCGATAAGCTGTTTTCGCCGGATGGTCCGACGGGCCGTCTGGGACTTGTCGAGTTTCGTGGTTTTGAAATGCCGCCAAATGCCCGCATGTCGCTGGCACAACAGCTTCTGGTGCGTGCACTGATTGCCCGCTTCTGGAAAAATCCAGCAAGTGGCAAGTTCGTCCGTTGGGGTACTGCTCTGGCGGATCGTTTCATGCTGCCACACTTCATCTGGCAAGACTTCATGGATGTGCTGGCCGATCTGAAGGCCAACGGTTTTGATATCCAGCCTGAATGGTTCAAGGCACAGCTTGAATTCCGTTTCCCGTTCTTCGGTGAAGTGGAATATGAAGGTGCGAAATTGGAACTGCGTCAGGCGCTGGAACCCTGGCACGTGATGGGTGAGCAGGGGGCAATTGGCGGCACTGTGCGTTATGTCGATTCCTCCGTCGAACGTCTGCAAGTCCGTCTGGAAACAGCAAATCCGGAGCGTTACACCGTTGCCTGCAACGGTCGGGCTGTGCCGTTGAAGCAGACAGAGGAATCAGGTGTTGCCGTTGCCGGTGTTCGCTTCAAGGCCTGGCAGCCATCATCAGGTCTTCACCCGGTATTGCCCGTCAACGCGCCATTGACCTTTGACATTTATGATACATGGTCAGGTAGATCGATTGGTGGCTGCATCTATCATGTTGCCCATCCCGGTGGCCGAAACTATGACACGTTCCCGGTCAATGGTAACGAGGCGGAGGCACGCAGACTTGCGCGTTTCGAACCTTGGGGCCATACCGCAGGAAATTATCCCTTGAGGCCGGAAACGGTTTCACCGGAATTTCCACTGACACTCGATTTACGTCGCCCTCTGGGAGTTTGAATTGGCAAGAACGCCGGCATCGCAGCGCAAAAAGCAAACAGACAAACATTCATTGTTTGCCTATAGCGCTTTGCCGGGCATTGCCGATGAAATGCTGGATACCAACGGCAATATTCGCCCCGTCTGGCAGCACATGGTATCGGCGCTGTCGCGCATGCCCGAAAGGGAACTGCACGACCGTTTTGCCAGAACCGACCGTTATCTGCGCGATGCTGGCGTCTTTTACCGTGACTACGGATCTGGCGCCAATATCGAACGCAGTTGGCCGATTTCACATATTCCGGTCCTCATCGATGGCAAGGAATGGGAAAGCGTTTCACGCGGTCTCATTCAGCGCGCCAACCTGCTGGAAGCAGTCGTCGCTGACATCTACGGAGAGAACCGTCTGGTGCAGGAAGGTTATATTCCACCTGCCCTGATTGCATCCAATCCGGAATTCTTGCGCCCCCTCGTCGGCACAAAACCGGAAGGTGGCCATTATCTGCACTTTTGTTCCTTCGAAATCGGCCGTGGTCCGGATGGCAACTGGTGGGTGCTGGCTGATCGCACACAGGCTCCATCAGGAGCCGGTTTTGCATTGGAAAACCGCGTGGCAACAACCCGCGCCTTCTCCGATATCTATGCAGAAACCCATGTGCATCGGCTGGCCTCGTTCTTCGGTGCTTTCCGCGACACGCTACAGGCACACCGCAAACACCCGGAAGAACGAATTGCGGTTTTGACCCCCGGCCCTGCCAACGAGACCTATTTCGAACACGCCTATATCGCCCGTTACCTCGGTTTCATGCTGTTGGAAGGTGAAGACCTGACGGTGGTCAACGGCCGTGTGATGGTACGCACAGTTGCCGGCCTGAAACCGATTGGCGTGTTGTGGCGGCGCCTGGATGCCTCTTATTCAGACCCGCTGGAACTGGACCAGAATTCGCGAATCGGCACACCGGGTCTGGTGCAGGCACTGCGTGATGGCTCTGTGACCATCGTCAACGCACTGGGTTCGGGCATTCTCGAAACACGTGCCCTGCTGTCGTTCCTGCCGACCATCAGCCGCCATATGCTCGGTGAAGACCTGCTATTGCCCTCTATTGCTACGTGGTGGTGCGGCCAGAAACAGGAGCGTGAACACGTCGCCCGTAACATCGAAAAAATGGTGATCGGCCCTGCCTATTCCCGCATGCCGTTCTTTGATGATAACGGCCAGTCGGTTCTGGGCGCCACCTTGCGCGACACGGCAAAGGATTCCATCGGCGAATGGCTTGCCACCGATGGCAATAAGCTGGTCGGTCAGGAAGTCGTGACGCTGTCCACCACCCCTGCCTTTGTTGACGGCAAGCTGGTACCGCGGCCGATGAGCCTGCGTGTTTTTGCTGCCCGCACACAAAATGGCTGGCAGATCATGCCGGGTGGCTTTGCCCGTATCGGCAGCAGCCCTGACGTGACAGCCATTGCCATGCAAAATGGTGGCACGGCAGCGGACGTGTGGATCGTCAGCGACAAGCCTGTTGAGCGCACGACACTGCTGCCAGCCGAGGAAACATTCAGCCGCAACATGCCAGGCAGCCTGCCAAGCCGTGCGGCAGACAATTTGTTCTGGCTTGGTCGTTACATTGAACGGGCTGAAGGGGCGTTGCGTATCCTTCGCGCCTGGAATGCGCGTTACGCAGAATCTGCCGATCCGCGCCAACCGCTGCTGGCCCATGTCACGAAATATCTCGCCACCACGGATATCGAAATGAGCGAGGCGGTACCCGCCAGCCTGATTGCCAACATCAACAGCGCCATATATTCGGCCAGCAACATCCGTGACCGTTTTTCACCGGATGGCTGGCTGGCGCTGAACGATCTCGCCAAGACAGCGCGTCGCTTCCACGACAATATTGGCCATGGCGATGACGCCACCCATGCCATGACCATTTTGCTGCGCAAACTCGCAGGCTTTGCCGGTCTGGTGCATGAAAACATGTATCGTTTCACCGGCTGGCGTTTCCTGACCATCGGTCGTTATCTTGAACGTGGTCTGCACATGACCCGCCTGCTAGGCCACATGACAGGTCCGGATGCACCGGATGGTAGTTTCGACATGCTGCTGGAAATCGGCGACAGCGTCATGACCCACCGCCGCCGTTATAACGTCAATACCGCCGGCCTGACGGTGACCGACCTTCTGGCGCTTGATCCGCTCAATCCGCGTTCCATCCTTTTCCAACTGAACGAAATCCGCACCGAAGTCGAACAGTTGCCCAACGCTCTGGTCAACAGCCAGATGTCGCCCTTCTACCGCGACGCCATGCGCATTCATTCCGGTCTTGCCGTCATGACGGCGGAGAAACTCGACGTGGCGCTTTACCGTCAGTTGGAAAAAGACCTCGAACGCCTGTCCGATCTTCTTGCCCAAACCTACCTTGGTTGATGTGTCATGCTTTATGATCTTTCCATGCACATGGGCTATGTCTACGACGCCCCGGCAAGCGGCGCCCGCCACATCATTCGTGTCATGCCGTTGTCGCTACCGAACCGCCAGCGGCTAATCGCCGGCTCACTGGCCGTAAGCCCGACACCGGATGAAAGAACGTCTTTCTCGGATTTTTTCCAGCAGACGGCAACATCTGTCTATCTGCGCGCCGCCCATGAAAAATTCGACATTCGCATGCAGGCCCGCGTGCAGGTGGAAACACAGCCGCAGCAAGCCGATCTGTCACCGCTGCTGGCACGTCTGCCGGATGACATTTTCAACCACTGGTCACTGGATGCATCATCCCCGCATCATCTGATTGGCACCAGTCCGCGCATTCCGCAGGATGAGGCCATCCATGCCTATGCGCTCGAGACTGTCAAACCTGGTATGACGGTGCAGGAAATTGCCAAGGTGCTGTGCAAGCGCATCCACACAGACTTTACCTATGACCCCAAGGCAACGACAGTCGACACCACCCCGAGCGAGGCCTTCGAGCTGAAGCGTGGTGTGTGTCAGGATTTTTCGCATGTGCTGATTATGGCGCTACGCAGCCTTGGCATTCCCGCAGGATATGTCAGCGGATTCCTCAGAACCATTCCTCCCCCCGGCAAGGAGCGGCTGGAAGGCGCAGACGCCATGCATGCCTGGGTGCGGATCTGGTGTGGCACGGTCACCGGCTACATCGAACTTGATCCCACCAACAATATTTATGCCGGCCATGACCACATCGTGGTTGGTTACGGACGCGATTACTCTGATGTATCGCCGGTTATTGGTGTTCTAAAAAGCTACGGCAACCAACAAACTGTACAGGCTGTTGACGTTATTCCGATCGCGGCCGTTTAAGTGTGTTTTTACAAGTCACGCCTGCATTATTTCATGCCAATAACAGCTTATTTTTGCACCAAAATGAGTATCTCTAAAATTTAACCTAACAACTTAAGCCTTCACGAAGACAGCTTGAATTATTTATGCCTCACTAATTAAGGGGCTGAACCATGACTGTGTTCTCGAAAACAATGCCAGTGCTCAATAAGCTGATTGCCAACAAAGATGGTAACTTCGGCATCCTGACTGCCATTCTCATTCCGGTGACGATTGCCACCGCGGGTGTTGCCCTTGAAATGACCAATGCCATGCAGACGAAGGCGGGCTTGCAGAGCGCTGTAGACGCCGCAACCCTCGCAGCCGCCACCGCTTTCATGCACGAAAACGAAAACCTCTCGCCAGAGCAGGCCTCCAAGCAGGCACTGGAATTTATCGCTGACGAAGCGACGAAACGCCTGTCCCCTGACGCCACTGACGAACAGAAAAAGAAGCAAAAAGAGGAGCTGATGAAAAGCTCCAGCGTCACCGCGAAGGTGGACGAAAGTGTTTCCGGCAAAAACTTTCAGATCACTGCAAATATGAGCTACGGCATGCAGCTCAACCCGCTGATCTCACTGATTTCATCCAAGACCGTCACCATCGGCGTTACCAGCACCGCAGTCAGCAGCATCAACAAGGGTTCGCCGTTGTCGATGTATCTGGTTCTCGACCGTTCGGGTTCAATGTCGTTCAAGACGGATACCATCGACAAATCAAAGTCGTCCTGCGCCAACTATACCGAAAGCAACTGGGGACAGAGCGAATCCAAGGTAACGTCTAGCCCTTGCTACATCAACAAGATAGCGTCGCTGAAAACCGCCGTCAGCTATCTCGTCGATACGCTCAACAAGGCTGACTACAGCTATGTCAAGAATGGCTCGCCTGAATCGAAGCTCGTTCGCACTGGCGCCATCGGCTACAGCGACACGACATATTCAGCACAAGCCATGAACTGGGGCACGACGAAAGCAAATGATTACGTCAAGGCCATCCCAGCCTATCCGACAGGCGGCACAAACGCGTACACCGCACTGAATAATGCCTATACAGCGTTGAGAAAATCGACTGCGACTGAAGCAGCAGCTCACAAGGGCAATGGCAGCACGTCGTTTGAACGTTACATTGTGTTTATGACCGACGGCGAAATGTCGAGCACTACCATCGACACCAACGTGCGCACCATGTGCCAGACGATCAAAAACGACGGCATCAAGATCTTCTCGGTTGCCTTCATGGCCCCGACCAAGGGTAAGTCTTTGCTGCAGACATGTGCATCGAGTGCCGAAAATTACTACGCACCTGAAAACATGGAAGAAATCGTTGAGGCATTCGGCGAAATCGCTCGCAAGATGAACGACGAGACCAGCCGCCTTACCAACTGATACAACAAAAAGCACGAACCACCTTACGGCAGCGGCATCTCCGCTGCCGTTTTCGTTTTGATCATTTATCAAAACGCAAATTGCGGGCTCGTGCCGACAAGCAGTTATACTTTTGACATAATAAAATAATCATCGCGAACTGCATTCTTCGCAAAAACGATTATTGCAACGGTTCCGTATCGGTGCATAAATTGCTTGGACTAAGTGTAAGCCAGATCGACAGAATCAGACCCTCCCTCCCTCTCAAGGTGCTGACCAAATAATGATCAATAACCTCTCGCCGGCCGATCTTCCTCTCCCCACTCCGCGCAGTTCCGATCCGGAAATTCTTGCTTCGGAAATCATTGAACGCCTGACATACAGAATCGGCAAAGACGTCAAGGTTGCCAAGCCGCATGACTGGCTGACCGCAACCATTCTCGTTGTCCGTGACCGTGTAATCGACAGGTGGATGGAGTCCACCCGCAAGGTATACAAAACTGGCAACAAGCGCGTTTATTACCTGTCGCTTGAGTTCTTGATTGGCCGCTTGATGCGCGATGCAATTTCGAACCTTGGCCTGATGCAGGAAATTCGTGATGCCCTGACATCGCTTGGTGTCGACATGGACGTCATAGCGGGGCTCGAGCCGGACGCCGCGCTTGGCAATGGCGGTCTTGGACGCCTTGCTGCCTGCTTCATGGAATCCATGGCAACAGTTGAAATCCCGGCCTATGGTTACGGCATCCGTTACGTTCACGGCCTGTTTCGCCAGCAGATGGCGGATGGCTGGCAGGTCGAGCTGCCGGAAACATGGCTCGCCCACGGCAATCCCTGGGAGTTTGAACGCCGCGAAAGTTCCTATGAAATCGGCTTCGGCGGCGCTGTCGAAACCATTGGCGGTTATGATGACGCCCAACGTTTTGTCTGGAAACCGGCCGAGCGTGTTATCGCCATGGCCTACGACACCCCGGTCGTTGGCTGGCGCGGCAAGCGCGTCAATACGCTGCGCCTGTGGTCGGCCCAGCCGATCGACCCTATTCTTCTCGATGCGTTCAACGCTGGCGATCACATTGGCGCCCTGCGTGAAAGCAACAAGGCTGAAAGCCTGACACGCGTTCTCTATCCGGCAGATGCAAATCCGGCCGGTCAAGAACTGCGTCTGCGGCAGGAATTTTTCTTCTCGTCTGCATCCCTGCAGGACATTCTACGCCGACATCTCCAGCAGTACCCGGATTTTACCAGCCTGCCGGACAAGGTCTCCATCCAGCTCAACGACACCCACCCGGCAATTTCGATTGCCGAAATGATGCGTCTGCTGACCGACATTCACGGCCTGGACTTCGATGATGCCTGGGAACTGACCCGCAACACATTCTCATACACCAACCACACCCTGCTGCCGGAAGCTCTGGAAAGCTGGCCTGTGCCGTTGCTCGAGCGTCTCTTGCCGCGCCATATGCAGATCATTTATGCAATCAACGCCAAAATCCTGTTCACCGCGCGCAAGGAAAAGAAGGTCGAAGATCAGCAAATCCGCTCGATCTCTGTGATCGATGAAAATGGCGAACGGCGCGTGCGCATGGGCAATCTTGCCTTCATCGGCTCACATTCCGTCAACGGTGTTTCGGCATTGCACACGGAGTTGATGAAGGAAACGGTATTTGCCGACCTGCATCGGCTTTACCCAGATCGTATCAACAACAAGACCAACGGCATTACCCCGCGGCGCTGGTTGATGCAGTGTAACCCGGGCCTCACCGGGTTGGTGCGTGAAGCTATTGGCGACGACTTCCTTGATGATGCCGAGAAACTGAAGGCACTGGATGGGTTCGCTCAGGACAGTGCATTCCGCGACAAATTTGCCGAGGTCAAGCGCCTGAACAAGGTGCGTCTCGCCAATCTCGTTGCGCAGCGCATGGGCATTCGTGTCGACCCTTCGGCGATGTTCGACATCCAGATCAAGCGTATCCATGAATACAAACGCCAGCTTCTCAACCTCATCGAGGCTGTTGCACTGTATGATCAGATTCGCTCCCATCCGGAGTTGGATTGGGCGCCACGCGTAAAATTTTTCGCGGGCAAGGCAGCACCAAGCTACCACAATGCCAAGCTGATCATCAAACTCGCCAACGACATTGCCCGTGTCATCAACAATGATCCGTCCGTGCGCGGTTTGCTGAAAGTTGTTTTCATTCCGAATTACAATGTTTCGCTGGCAGAAATCATGGTCCCCGCCGCAGATCTGTCGGAGCAGATTTCGACCGCTGGCATGGAAGCATCCGGTACCGGCAACATGAAGTTCGCACTCAACGGCGCGCTGACCATCGGCACGCTTGACGGTGCAAATGTCGAAATGCTGGAACATGTTGGCGACGAAAACATTGTTATCTTCGGAAAGACAGCTGAAGAAGTCGCTCAGGCCCGCGCGGATGGTCACAATCCACGCGCCATCATCGAAAGTTCGCGTGAATTGTCACAAGCCCTCTCGGCAATTGCCTCCGGTGTGTTCTCTCCGGATGACCGTTCACGGTTCGCAGGTCTGATGGATGGCATTTACAACAATGACTGGTTCATGGTTGCTGCGGATTTCGATTCTTACGCCAAGGCCCAGCGTGATGTTGACGCCATCTGGAGCGACCCGGCTTCCTGGTACTCCAAAACCATCTACAATACCGCGCGTATGGGCTGGTTCTCTTCCGACAGAACAATACGGCAATATGCCTCAGAAATCTGGAGAGCTTGATGAAAAAACCGCTCGATACGCCTGATCAAAAACAGAAGAGTGAAATATCTCAAGCAGAAATCGAGGCGATAACGGGCGGTCTGCATTCCAACCCCTTTGCAATTCTCGGCGTGCATCAAGTCGCGGACGGCTTCGTTGCGCGCTGTTTTATTCCTGGCGCGGAAGCGGTAACGGCTCTGACGATTGACGGCAACGTGGTGGGTGAATTGACTTGCCGCGATCCGGCCGGTTTCTTCGAAGGCCCGGTCAGCCTGACGTCGAGGAAAGCTCTGAGATACCGTGCACTGCGAGGTGATGCAGAGTGGGCAGTCACCGACCCCTACAGCTTCGGTCCTGTACTTGGTCCGATGGATGATTATCTGGTCCGTGAAGGATCGCATCTGCGCTTGTTCGATAAGATGGGAGCACACCCGCTCAAGTTCGAAGGGGTCGAAGGATTTCATTTCGCCGTCTGGGCACCAAATGCCAAGCGGGTGTCAGTGGTGGGCGATTTCAACAATTGGGATGGCCGCCGCCATGTCATGCGCAACCGCGCCGATACCGGCATCTGGGAAATTTTTGCACCGGACGTTTATGCCGGCTGCATTTACAAATTCGAGATTATTGGCGCCGATGGTACCCGCCTTCCATTGAAGGCAGACCCTTATGCCCGCCGCGCAGAACTGCGCCCTAAAAACGGCTCGATGACAACACCTGAACTGGTCCAGAAATGGGAAGATCAGGAGCATATGGAGCACTGGGCCAAGGTTGACCAGCGCCGTCAGCCAATCAGCATTTATGAGGTGCATGCCGGGTCGTGGCGCAGGCACAAAGACGGAGGCATGCTGAGCTGGGATGAAATGGCCGCAGAGCTCATCCCCTACTGTGTCGACATGGGTTTTACCCATATCGAGTTCATGCCCATTACCGAACACCCCTATGACCCTTCCTGGGGGTACCAGACCACCGGTCTGTTTGCGCCATCTGCACGATTTGGAGAACCGGAAGGATTTGCCCGCTTCGTAAACGGTGCCCACAAGGTTGGTCTCGGCGTTATCCTCGACTGGGTTCCGGCCCACTTCCCAACCGACGAACATGGCCTGCGCCAGTTTGACGGCACGGCCCTTTACGAGCATGCCGACCCGCGTCAGGGCATGCACCCCGACTGGAACACCGCAATCTATAACTTTGGACGCGTTGAGGTGATGTCATACCTCATCAACAACGCTCTCTACTGGGCGGAAAAGTTCCATCTGGATGGCCTTCGTGTCGATGCCGTGGCCTCAATGCTTTACCTCGACTACTCTCGCAAAGAAGGCGAGTGGATTCCCAATGAATATGGCGGGCGCGAAAACCTGGATTCGGTACGCTTCCTGCAAAAGATGAACGAGCTGGCCTACGCTGCCAATCCGGGCATCATGACCATTGCCGAAGAATCCACCTCTTGGCCCAAGGTCTCGCATCCGGTGCATGAGGGAGGACTCGGCTTTGGCTTCAAGTGGAACATGGGTTTCATGCATGACACGCTGAGCTACTTTGCACGCGAGCCAGTGCATCGCAAATTCCACCATCAGGAACTGACCTTCGGCCTTCTCTATGCTTTCACCGAAAACTTCGTGCTTCCTCTGTCTCACGACGAGGTTGTGCATGGCAAAGGGTCGCTGATTGCCAAGATGTCAGGCGATGACTGGCAGAAATTTGCCAATCTGCGCGCCTATTACGGCTTCATGTGGGGTTACCCCGGCAAGAAGCTGTTGTTCATGGGACAGGAATTTGCC
The DNA here is from genome assembly GCF_024810055.1 of Rhizobium sp. BIGb0125. Taxonomy (NCBI): domain Bacteria; kingdom Pseudomonadati; phylum Pseudomonadota; class Alphaproteobacteria; order Hyphomicrobiales; family Rhizobiaceae; genus Rhizobium; species Rhizobium sp. BIGb0125. The sequence goes on along the minus strand of NZ_JANUDV010000001.1, from coordinate 198,126 downwards.
CAGTGGAGCGAGTGGAGTGAAAGCAAGTCACTCGACTGGAATCTGCTGCAATATCACATGCATGAAGGCATCCGTCGCCTCGTCCGCGACCTTAACCTGACCTACCGATCAAAAGCGGCACTACATGCCCGTGACTGTGAGCCGGAAGGCTTCAACTGGCTGGTGGTCGACGATCAGGAAAACTCTGTTTTTGCCTGGCTTCGTTCGGCACCGGGTGAAAAGCCGGTTGCGGTGATTTGCAATCTTACCCCGGTCTACCGTGAAAATTATTATGTGCCGCTGCCAACGGCTGGCCGCTGGCGCGAAATATTGAATACCGATGCCGAGATTTACGGCGGCAGCGGCAAAGGAAACGGCGGCAAGGTACAAGCCGTCGATGCGGGAGGGGCCATTGGTGCGGTGCTGACATTGCCGCCCTTGGCCACAATCATGCTGGAACCAGAAAACTGACAGCACACACATGAAGGCCCATGAGGGAGGACGAACATGAGCGAAAAAAGAATACAGCCTCTGGCACGCGATGCTATGGCCTATGTGCTTGCCGGTGGGCGTGGAAGCCGTTTAAAGGAACTCACCGACCGACGCGCCAAGCCTGCGGTTTATTTTGGCGGCAAAGCCCGCATTATTGATTTTGCACTGTCCAACGCCTTAAACTCCGGTATCCGTCGCATTGGCGTAGCCACACAATACAAGGCCCATTCGCTTATTCGCCACCTGCAACGCGGCTGGGACTTTCTGCGTCCGGAACGAAACGAAAGTTTTGATATTCTGCCGGCCAGCCAGCGCGTGTCAGAAACGCAGTGGTACGAGGGCACCGCCGACGCCGTTTTCCAGAACATCGACATCATCGAGCCCTATGCACCTGAATACATGGTCATTCTGGCCGGCGATCACATTTACAAGATGGATTATGAATTGATGCTGCAACAGCACGTCGATTCAGGCGCGGATGTCACCATTGGCTGCATGGAAGTGCCGCGCATGGAAGCAACCGGCTTCGGTGTCATGCATGTCAATGACAAGGACGAAATCAGCGCATTCATCGAAAAACCGGCCGATCCGCCTGGCATTCCAGGCAACGAGGATTTCGCGCTGGCCTCGATGGGCATTTACGTCTTCCATACGAAATTCCTGATGGAATGCCTGCGTCGCGATGCAGACGATCCCAATTCCAGCCGCGATTTCGGTAAGGATATCATTCCCTACATCGTGGAAAACGGTAAGGCTGTGGCGCATCGTTTTGCGCAATCCTGCGTCCGTTCCGATTTTGAACGCGCTCCTTACTGGCGCGATGTTGGCACGATCGATGCCTACTGGCAGGCCAATATCGACCTGACCGATATTCTGCCGGAACTGGATATCTACGACAAATCATGGCCGATCTGGACCTATGCGGAGATTAACCCGCCAGCCAAATTTGTGCATGACGACGAAGGTCGTCGTGGTTCGGCCATTTCCTCACTGGTGTCAGGCGATTGTATCATCTCCGGTTCGTCGCTTTACCGCAGCTTGCTGTTCACGGGTGTTCGCGCCAACTCCTACTCGCGTCTTGAAGGTGCGATCATTCTTCCGAAGGTTACCATTGGCCGCCATGCCCGTTTGACCAATGTGGTCATTGACCATGGCGTGACCATTCCAGAGGGTCTGATCGTTGGCGAAGACCCGGAAATGGATGCAAAACGCTTCCGCCGTTCCGAGAACGGCATATGCCTCATCACCCAATCCATGATCGACAAGCTGGACGTGTAACACCTATGAAAGTTCTTTCGGTTTCATCCGAAGTCTACCCGCTCATCAAAACCGGCGGCCTTGCGGATGTTGCAGGCGCCCTGCCCCTTGCGATCAAATCGCTGGGGGTGGAAACCAAGACCCTTATTCCGGGCTATCCGCCGGTCATGTCGGCGATCAAGGATGCTCGCAAGATTGCGACCTTCGATAATCTGCTGGGTGAAACCGGCAACATTCTCGAAGTTACGCATGAGGGTCTGGACCTGCTGGTGCTGGACGCACCCAGCCTGTTTGCGCGCTCGGGCGGGCCGTATCTTGATGCGACCGGCAAGGACTATCAGGATAACTGGAAACGTTTCGCCGCACTGTCGCTGGCGGCGGCACAAATCGCCACCGGAAAAATGCCCGGCTGGCAACCGGACATTCTGCACGCCCATGATTGGCAAGGTGCCATGGCACCGGTCTATATGCGATATGGTGAGGCACCGGAAATTCCAAGCCTGCTGACCATCCATAATATCGCCTTCCAGGGCCAGTTCGACGCCACTATTTTCAGTCAGTTGGGTCTGCCAGCCCATGCCTTCATGGAGGCTGTCGAATATTACGGTTCCGTCAGTTTCCTGAAAGGTGGTCTGCAAACCGCGACTGCGCTGAGCACTGTCAGCCCATCCTATGCCGAGGAAATCCTCACACCAGAATTTGGCATGGGCCTTGAAGGGGTAATTGCCAGTCGCGCCGATGCCCTGTTCGGTATCGTCAACGGCATCGACACGCAGGTGTGGAACCCGGCCACCGATACTTTGATCGCGGACAATTTCAGCCAGGCAAACATCAAGGCGCGCAGCGCCAACAAAGCCGCCGTCGCGTCGCACTTTCGCATCGATGAAGACGACACGCCACTATTGTGCATCATTTCCCGTCTGACCTGGCAAAAAGGCATCGACCTGATGGCCGAAGTCGCCGATGAAATCGTTGATATGGGTGCACGGCTGGTGGTGCTGGGTGCTGGCGATATCGCACTGGAAGGTGCGCTGCTTGCGGCATCTTCCCGCCACAATGGCCGCCTAGGCGTCGCTATAGGCTACAATGAACCACTTTCACATCTCATGCAGGCAGGTTGCGACAGCATTATCATCCCTTCCCGTTTTGAGCCTTGTGGCCTGACCCAGCTTTATGCCCTTCGTTACGGTTGCGTGCCCGTTGTCGCCCGTACGGGTGGCCTGAATGACACGGTTATCGATGCTAATCCGGCAGCCCTTGCCGCCAAGGCAGCGACCGGCATTCAGTTCTCGCCCGTGTCGGCCAACGGTCTCCGCCAGGCATTGCGCAAGACATTGCGCTTCTACAGTGAACCGAAACTATGGACGCAAATCCAGAAACAGGGCATGAAATCAGACGTATCGTGGGAAAAAAGTGCAGGCCTTTATGCCGACCTTTATTCCCGTCTTGCTTCGAAAGGCAATTGAACAATGATCAAGACCGTCGCAACGACGCCATTTCAGGATCAGAAGCCCGGCACGTCCGGACTGCGCAAGAAGGTGAAAGTCTTCGCGCAACCAAATTACGCAGAAAACTTTATTCAATCCATTTTTGACTCACTTGAAAACTTCAATGGCAAGACACTGGTGATCGGCGGCGATGGCCGTTATTACAACCGCGAGGTCATCCAGAAGGCCATCAAAATGGCTGCAGCTGCCGGTTTCGGCAAGGTTCTGGTCGGCAAGGGTGGTATTCTCTCCACGCCGGCCGCTTCTAACATCATTCGCAAATACGGCGCCTTCGGTGGCATCGTTCTGTCCGCAAGCCACAATCCCGGCGGGCCGGATGAAGACTTTGGCATCAAGTACAATGTCGACAATGGCGGCCCTGCACCGGAAAAAATTACCGATGCGATCTTCGCTCGCACCAAGGTTATCGACAGCTACAAGATCGCCGATATTGCCGACATAGATCTGGATGCCATCGGCTCTGTCGATGCTGGCGGCATGACCGTCGAGGTCATTGACCCCGTTGCCGATTATGCCGAACTGATGGAGAGCCTGTTTGATTTTGGCGCGATCAAGACGTTGATTGCTGGCGGCTTCGGCGTGATCATCGACAGCATGAGCGCCGTCACCGGCCCTTATGCGGTCGAAATCCTCGAAAAGCGCCTTGGCGCACCAAAGGGTTCGGTACGCAACGCTGTTCCTTTGCCGGATTTTGGTGGTCACCATCCTGACCCGAACCTCGTGCACGCCAAGGAACTTTACGACGACGTAATGAGCGCAGAAGGTCCCGATTTCGGCGCTGCGTCGGACGGCGATGGCGACCGCAATATGGTGGTCGGCAAGGGCATGTTCGTGACACCATCCGACAGCCTCGCCATCATTGCCGCCAATGCCAAACTGGCACCCGGTTACGCTGGCGGCATTTCCGGTATTGCCCGCTCCATGCCAACCAGCGCCGCAGCAGACCGTGTTGCCGAAAAACTGGGCCTTGGCATGTACGAAACCCCGACCGGCTGGAAATTCTTCGGCAACCTGCTGGATGCTGGCAAGGTGACGGTATGCGGTGAGGAAAGCTTCGGAACCGGCTCCAACCACGTACGTGAGAAAGACGGCCTCTGGGCCGTGCTGTTCTGGCTCAACATCGTTGCCGTCCGCAAGGAAAGCGTCAAAGACATCGTGACGAAACACTGGGCCGAATATGGTCGCAACTACTATTCGCGTCACGACTATGAAGAGGTCGATGCTACCGCCGCCAACACGCTGGTAACGACACTGCGCGAAAAGCTGGCCACACTTCCGGGCACATCCTACGGCAACCTCAAGGTCGCCTCAGCCGATGATTTTGCCTATCACGATCCGATCGATCACTCCGTCAGCAAAAATCAGGGCATCCGTATTCTGTTTGAAGGCGGCTCACGCATCGTGCTGCGCCTGTCCGGCACCGGTACAGCGGGTGCAACGCTGCGCCTTTATGTCGAACGTTACGAGGCTGATCCGGCCCGTCACGCCATTGACACGCAGGACGCTCTGGCCGACCTGATTTCCGTGGCAGATACCATTGCCGGCATCAAGTCCCATACTGGCCGTTCCGAGCCAACCGTTATCACCTGATAATAGCGGGCACTGCACAGTAAGATGTGCGGTGCCGCACCCATGCGCGCCGGTCGAAACCTTCCTGTCAAAACCATGCAGGAAAAGCTGGGAAAATATCTTCCAATGGCAGATGACACCGCTTTCACCAACACCGGTAGTGCTTTGCATGGGGGAACCCAGCTTTTCCAGGATAGCGTCGAATTCGCGGTCCGCTCGCAATATGCATCGAAACTTGAACTGTGCCTATTTGACGAAACCGGCAACAAGGAAATCGCCCGCTTGGCGATGGAACGCGGCGATGACGATGTTCACCGCCTGTTTGTAGACGGCGTAAAACCCGGCGCACGGTATGGCTACAGGGCACACGGTGTTTATGCACCCGATCACGGCCTGTGGTTCGATCCAACAAAACTGCTGGTCGATCCTTACGCGACCGTGCTCGATCGTCCCTTTTCCAATCATCCAAGCATGTTCACCTTTGGTCTGGAAACAGCCTTCGTCACACCAAAATCGGTTGTGACACGGCACAAGCCCGTCACACTGGACAAACCGCGCTTCAATAAGGGCGGTTTCATTTATGAAATTGCCGTCAAACCTTTCACCATGCTGCATCCTGACGTGCCTGAACATCAACGGGGTACGATTGCAGCCCTTGCCCATCCGTCGGTGGTGGCCCACCTCAAACATATCGGCGTTGATGCCATCGAACTGATGCCGATCACCGCTTGGATTGACGAACGCCATCTGCCGCCTCTCGGCCTGACCAATGGCTGGGGTTATAACCCCGTTGCCTTCATGGCGCTTGATCCACGGCTTGCGCCCGGTGGTGTGAATGAGCTGCGCGACACCGTCGCCGCACTCCATGCACAGGAAATCGGCGTCATCCTCGATCTGGTGTTCAACCACACCGGTGAAAGTGATCGTCACGGAACAACGCTGTCACTGCGCGGGCTCGACAATCTCAATTATTATCGCCACGCAGCAGACAATCCCGGCGTGCTGGTCAATGATACCGGCACCGGCAACACCGTTGCCTGCGACAGCGAGCCGGTGCGTCGGCTTATTGTCGATAGCCTGCGCCATTTCGTTCAGCATGCGGGCATAGATGGTTTCCGCTTTGATCTGGCGCCGGTGCTGGGTCGCTCGGAAACCGGTTTTGAACGGCAATCACCGACAATGGCTGCCATTCACAACGACCCTCTGCTGAAAGATCGCATCCTGATTGCCGAACCCTGGGACATCGGACCGGATGGATATCAACTCGGCAATTTCCCGGATGCCTATCTGGAATGGAATGACCGAGCCCGCGATGATCTCCGCCGTTACTGGCGTGGCGACCAGTGGACAACCGGTGCATTGGCCGATGCGCTGGCCGGCTCGTCTGGCATTTTTTCACGCCATAGCGGAACGGAAACCCGCAGCGTCAATTTTCTCGCCGCCCATGATGGTTTCACCCTGATGGACATCGTCTCCTATGCCGGCAAGCACAATGAGCGAAACGGCGAAGAAAACCGTGATGGCCATAATGAAAACCATTCGTGGAACAATGGTGCAGAAGGCAGTACCGACGATCCGGAGATACTTAAAAGACGTGCCGCTGACGTAAAAGCCATGTTGTCCACACTGTTTGTCACTCATGGGACAATCATGCTGACGGCAGGTGACGAAGGTGGACGCTCGCAGCAGGGCAATAATAATGCCTATGCGCAGGACAATGAGCTTACCTGGCTCGACTGGAGAGGCCTGAACAGCGAACTGGTTGCCCACACCGCGTGCCTGTCTTCTGTGCGCAAACGCTTCGCTGTCTTTTCCTCGACGGATTTTTTCACCGGACGCGATCAGGATGTTGAATGGTTGAACCCTGAAGGCGTGACCATGAGCGTCGCAGACTGGGAAAGAGCCGAGGGAACACCCTTTTCCATGCTGTTAAAAACCAAAGACCTGAACACCGGAAAATCGACGCGTCTCGCCGTGCTGTTCAACCGCAGATATGAACCTCAGAACTTTATCCTTCCCGGCAGCGGTTGGAAGTCTGTTGGCGGTGATGCCGAGGAGGGTGGCGCTACCGTGCCTGCCCGCAGCGTCGGTTTCTATCATCAGCCATGACAAATCTTGTTATTGCCACACCAAGTGAACATTTATGATGTAGCAGCACGCCTCCCGAAATTGCATACCGCTGTTGGGAGATAGGCAACAAACATAGACTGAGGCATTGCAGTGCTTCACCTCACCATTTCTGGTAAAATCTTATGACCCGCGAAATTTCATTAAAAGACGTAAAAGACCTGGTAGGCAGCGAGATCGGTGTGTCGGACTGGATCCTCGTCGACCAGCCGATGATTGACGCCTTTGCCAAGGCCACTCTGGACGAACAGTTCATTCACACAGACCCGGACCGCGCCAAGGCTGAAAGCCCGTTTGGCGGCACCATTGCCCATGGTTTCCTGACACTGTCGCTGCTGTCTGCCATCAATTACAGCGCGCTGCCAAAAATCCGCGAACAGACCATGGGTATCAACTATGGCTTTGAAAATATTCGCTTTGTCAGCCCGGTTAAAAGCGGTGCTCGTATCCGTGGACATTTCACACTGGTTGAAGCACGCCTGCGCGGCGCGGCCATGATGATGACCAGCTACGATGTCTCGGTAGAAATCGAAAACGAAAAGAAACCTGCCTTGACCGCGCGATGGACAACCATCGTTCAGTTTGACCCCAAAGACAGACCGACCGACGATTGAAAAAATGAAATCGGCCACGCCGATTTTCATGTTCCTTCGGCAGAATGGCCGCTCGGAAGAATGGTTTGGCTGGCCCGGTATTTGACCGGAACAGCCCGTCGTGCTTTACACATCAACTCTCAGAATATGACTTCGGATGCCGCCTCACGCAGCAACCCGCCGACATATTCCGCAAATGAGCGCCAGCATTCTAGCCGGAACGTATCCTCGGTCACACGGAAGATCACCACTTCGGCCTTGCCAAACAGCGTGCGCGAAACCGCACCCACCGGGAAGGCCGCAAGCGACAGGTCCTGCGGGCAGCCTGCATTCAGCACATCGGCCGCATCCTCACCTGACACAATAAAGGCTGTGTTGCGGTGAGAAATATCGGCAGACGAATGTATGGCATCGACAGTCGCACACACGGCCATCAGATCTCCGCCTGATTGGTCGATCACCAGCCACTCATCCGGCCCGAGCCACAATGCTGAACGCAGTCCGGACACGCTGGATGTTTTGGGTCTGGTTGGCAGCACAAGACCAAGTGCATTAGACAGAGGACCAGCCGCATCTACCTTGGCACGCAGCGAAATGCGTGATGCAAATGCCGCCTGTTCGATGGAAACGCTGCCCTGAACACGCCGGAAGCTGGCATTCGGCTGTGTTCTTGTGGCTTCAATCGTATCAACCATGGATGCGGCCTCCTTCCTTGTCAAAGAACACCATATCGGTGACTTCGACGGCAATCGTTCTGTCTACGAGTGGGATATAAAGCGTCTCGCCCACCCGCTTATGGCCATCCACCACCAGGCCGAACGCGATGGAACGACCGAGATTTTCCGACCAGTAGGCAGAGGTGACATGACCGAGCATGGTCATCGGTTTGGGCTGGTTGGGATCGGCAACAATCTGACCGCCCTCTTCCGGTACGATGGTGGGTTCCTTGCTCAAGAGCCCGACCAATTGCTTGCGTCCGGACCGTAAAAGATCGGGTCGTTTCAACCCGCGAATACCGACAAAGTCCGTCTTCTTTTTGGAAACCGCCCAGGACAGACCCGCATCGTCAGGTGTCACTGTGCCGTCAGTATCCTGACCGACGATGATGTACCCCTTTTCGGCACGCAGAATATGCATGGTTTCCGTACCGTACAGGCAACCACCCACCGCTTCTGCCCGTTTACGAACGGCCTGCCAGACCGCCGGTCCGAAGTCAGCGGGAACGTTGATTTCGAAACCAAGTTCACCGGTGAACGACACACGGAACAACCGGGTTGGCACACCGCAGAACTTGCCTTCCGCAACACTCATATGCGGGAAGGCTTCGTTGGAAATATCAATGCCCTCAACAAACGGCTCAATCACCTCCCGCGCCTTTGGTCCCTGCACTGCAATGACCGCCCATTGTTCGGTGGTCGATGTCAGCCAGACATTCAGATGCGGGAATTCAGTTTGCAGATAATCTTCCATATGGTGCAACACGCGTGGCGCGCCACCTGTTGTCGTCGTCACATGGAAACGGTCTTCCGCAATGCGCCCGACAACACCATCATCATACACAAAGCCATCTTCGCGGGTCATAATGCCGTAACGGCATTTGCCCGGTTTCAGCGTGTCCCAGGCATTGGTGTACATCAGATTGAGGAACTTTGCGGCATCCGGCCCAACAACCTCGATCTTGCCAAGGGTTGAAGCATCAAACACGCCGACCTTGTCACGGGCGGTCTTGCATTCGCGGTTGACCGCTTCATGCATGTTTTCACCGGCTCGCGGGAAAAACCACGCACGTTTCCAGTTACCGACATCTTCAAACACCGCACCGGCAGCCTCTTCTAGCGCATGCATCGGTGTCTTGCGCGTCGGATCAAACAGATGGCCACGCGAGTGGTTGACCAGCGTGCCGAAGGTCACCGGCGTATAGGGCGCACGGAAGGTGGTCAGTCCCACTTTCGGCAAGTCCCGACCCAGCGCTTCCGCAGCAATGGCAAGACCATGCATGTTGGAGAGCTTGCCCTGATCCGAAGCCATGCCGTTCGTCGTGAAGCGCTTGATATGTTCGATGGAGTGCATGCCTTCACGCACCGCAAGGCGAATATCCTTGGCGCAGACATCGTGCTGGAAGTCGATAAAGGCTTTGAGGCCGCGATCTTCCCCTGCACCTTCCGCCGCCCCGATCATGCCACCGGTCCAATCGCGCGAGTTGCTGCCAGTGAAGTAGACATCGGCATCCTCGGCGGCACCGGCCGCTTTTGCGGCATTTTCACCGGCCGCAAGTGCCTCGGCAATCAGTGCTTCCAGATCATCCGTGCCATTGCAGGTACCAACGGAAATACAGTCCTGCGCGTGGATATCAGGCAGGAAACGATCATTCTGCGCATCGAACCGCAGCTTGCCGCGTGATTGCGAGAACAGATGTACTGAAGGCGTCCAGCCAGCCGAAACCAGCAGAGCATCAACCGAAATCTTGCGCTTGGACGCACCGCCGTTGCGACCGACCGTTATCGACGACACCCGCAGACGTCCCGATGTGTTGAAAACACTATGACCAGTCAGGACTGTGATGCCGAGCGAACGGGCCTCAGCCAACAGACTTTCAGCCGGGTTATCGCGGCAGTCGACAATAGCGGCAATCTCGACTCCAGCCTTTTTCAGATCAAAGGCCGTTTCATAGGCAGAATCATGGGCGGTATAGACGCCCACCTTTTGACCGACCGCCACACCATAATGGTTGAGATAGGTGCGCCCTGCCGATGCCAACATAATGCCGGGTCGGTCATTATTGGCAAACACCATATGACGTTCGATGGAGCCTGTCGCCAGAACCACCTGCTTGGCGCGAACCTGCCACAGACGCTCACGCGGCTGCGCCTTTTCCGGCAGCACCAAATGGTCGCTCAACCGTTCCGCAAGCCCAAGGAAGTTGTGATTGTAATATCCAAACACGGTGGTGCGCGGCAAGATCCGCACATTTGGCATGGCTCTCAACTTGGCGATGGTTGCCTGCGCCCAGTCATATCCTTCCATGCCATCGATAATTGCACCCTTGTCGAAATGCAGGGCGCCACCGGCCTCCGGTTGCTCATCCGCAAGGATCACATTGGCACCGGTGCGGGCAGCAGCAAGTGCCGCCGTCAGACCCGCAGCGCCACCGCCAGCCACCAGCACATCACAATGCGCGTAGCGGGTGGCATAGTGATCGGCATCCGCCTCATCTGGCACCACGCCAAGCCCGGCAGCCCGGCGAATGACCGGCTCGTAAATCTTGTGCCAGAAGCTCTTTGGCCACATGAAGGTCTTGTAGTAAAAACCAGCGGCAAAAAACGGTGAAAACAGATCGTTGATCGCTCCAACATCAAAAGACAGGGTTGGGAAGCGGTTTTGCGAACGGATAATGGCGCCGTCGAACACTTCCTGCACCGTGGCGCGCACGTTTGGCTGGCGACGGCCCGCGTCACGCGACACATCAATCAAGGCATTGGGCTCTTCCGGACCTGCCGAAAGAAAACCGCGTGGCCGGTGATATTTGAACGAACGACCAATCAGGTGAACACCATTGGCCAGCAATGCTGCGGCCACCGTGTCACCTTCAAGCGCCGTGTAAATCTTCCCGTCAAAGGTAAAACGGGCAGTGCGTGCAGGCGTTAGACGCCCCACTCCGGCAATACGATATGCGCCGCTCATTTCGACGCTCCTTTATCACTGGCAGTTTCAAGAATGGCATCGGCATCAGGCTTCGGTTCACCTGCTTTATAAGTCAGGTAAATTCTGTCACTGACCGTGTGCCGGGCTGCATTGAAAAAACGCCCGCAGCCATGAATGTGGCGCCAGCGCTCAAAAATCAGCCCCTTGGTGTTGTCACGCATGAAAAAGAACTCCGAAAAAGCCTCATCGGAAATCTCGGCAATGTTTTCAGGGCGCGCAATATGCGCCTCACCCGCCCAGCGAAACTCCAGTTCGGAACGGTCATCTTCGCAATAAGGGCAACGAATAATCAGCATGGTTTAGTCCTCAAGCCTTAGTGCGCAACAGCCGCAGCGGCAGCTTCATCGATCAGTCGGCCGGTGCGGAAACGATCCAGCGTCAACCCGGCGGCCAGACGGTGCGGTTCTCCCCGTGCAATAAGATGCGCAAACAGATGCGCTGAACCCGGCGTCGCCTTGAAGCCGCCGGTACCCCAGCCGCAATTGACAAAGAGGTTTGGCACCGGCGTCACGCTCTGGATGGCGGAGCGATCAGGTGTGTTGTCGGTAATGCCACCCCACTGGCGCATCATCTTGACGCGACGCAGAACCGGGAAAAGCTCACAAATGGCATCCAGTGTGTGGGTGATGATCTGCAATCCACCGGTCTGCGAATAGGATGTGTACTGGTCCGTTCCTGCACCGATTACCAACTCTCCCTTGTCGGATTGGGAGATATAGGCATGCACCGTATTGGACATGATCACGCATGGAATGATGGGCTTGAGCGGTTCGGACACCAGCGCCTGTAGCGGCTGGCTTTCCAGCGGCACGCGCACATCAGCCATCGACATGACGACAGAGGAATGCCCGGCCGCCGATACGCCAATCTTTTTCGCACCGATAAATCCACGGTTCGTCTCAACCCCGGTCACCGCGCCGTCGGGCCCGCGCCGGATGGCGGTCACCTCGCAATTCTGAATGATGTGGACACCCCGGTCGGAGGCAGCACGTGCATAACCCCAGTTGACCGCGTCATGACGGGCCGTGCCGCCACGGCGCTGCAAGGCGGCACCATTGATCGCATACCGGGCTGTGCCGGATATATCGAGCGGCGGGCAATAGGCCTTGGCCTGTTCCGGCGTCAGCCACTCATTATCAATGCCATAAAGACGGTTGGCATTGATGTGGCGTTTGAACGACTGCATGTCATGGATGTTATGCGACAACATCATCACGCCGCGTGGCGAATACATGACGTTGTAGTTCAATTCCTGGCTCAAGCCTTCCCACAGTTTCAGGGAATGCTCGAAAATGTCCATGCTCTCTTCGTAGAGATAGTTGGAGCGGATGATGGTGGTGTTACGTCCACTGTTGCCCCCACCCAGCCAGCCTTTTTCCAGAACGGCAACATTGGTAATGCCGTGCTCCTTAGCCAGATAATAAGCTGCCCCAAGACCATGCCCGCCGCCGCCGATGATAATGACGTCGTATTCACTGCGAGGTTCGGGCGACACCCACTGGGCGTCCCAGCCCTTGTGACCGCGTAATGCCTCGCGGGCCACGGCAAAAACCGAATATTTCCGCATGTGATTTCAGACTCCCTTGGAAGGACCGGTAGAGTTTTCGGCGCACCATACACATGACAAATCGCGACATGCCGTATCGTCCACTTTGCGACGCATGACACACGATGTTTTGACATGAAGCAACATATTCGTTGTATTAAGACAGCGCTGTTGATTTGCCCGATGTCGGCGCAGCCGGGCTTTTTGACGCGCCGTCAAGGTTAACGGCTAGACTTTCTGCAGATCATCTGATATTGCACCACACCAATCGCGTGGCCGTCTGGCCAACGAACGATATTTTGTTTGCCTGAGGATGCCATTCGTCTTCGGCTCTAAGAACCAAACAAAGGAACGGGATACACGTGCAGGTACTAGTCCGCGACAATAATGTCGATCAGGCGCTACGCGTTCTGAAGAAGAAATTGCAGCGCGAAGGCGTCTTCCGCGAAATGAAGATGCGCGACCATTTCGAGAAGCCATCCGAGAAGCGTGTTCGCGAAAAGGCTGAAGCAATTAGCCGCGTTCGCAAGCTCGCACGCAAGCGTGCACAGCGCGAAGGCCTGGTTGCTGGCGCCCGTGCGGCTCGCTAAGCGGTCGTCTTTTCGACGTTTTTGAATGCTTGTTGGGCGGGGGCGAATTTTCGCCGCCGCTTTTTCAGTTTACGGCCTCAAGCATAGTTGAGTGCCAGGCCTTTAAGGGAAAAGACACCAGATGATCGCCGACATGAATTGTGCAACCGCTCGTTCCAACACTCTGCGGCGCAACGTGGTTGATAAGCACAAGACATCGGCACTGTTCCCGATCATGGCCTGTTTGCTTGTTGCCGGCCTCTCCGGTTGCGCCACAACCACTCAGCCATCTGACGCCATTCGTCTGGATCGTGCTCAGGGCTCCAGTGAAAACATCGCCTCCCTGTCATCGGTTATCAGTTCGAACCCGCAGGATCCGGAAGGCTACAATGTGCGTGGCTCCGCTTACGGCCGCGCTGGTGATTTTCGCCGTGCGCTGGCCGACTTCGACCGCGCCATCCAGTTGAACCCACGCTTTTACCAGGCTTATGCCAACCGCGCGCTGGTCAACCGCAACATGGGGCAGCAGGCGCAGGCACTTGCCGATTACAACGCCGCCCTGCAGATCAACGCATCCTATGACGTGGCCTATATTGGCAGAGGCAACCTCTACCGCCAGACCGGCCGCACCAACGAGGCCTTCAACGATTTCAGCCGGGCGATCCAACTTGAAACCACGGATGGTCGCGCCTGGCATAACCGTGGTCTGATCTACCAGCTCCGCAACCAGCATGCGCAGGCGATCGAAGATTTCTCGAAGGCCATCTCGCTGTCGCCAAGCTCGCCAGAGCCCTATAACGGTCGCGGTATTTCCTACATCGCCCTCAACGACGATGAAAATGCATTTGCCGACTTCAACACAGCCATTGCGCTGGACGACAAGATCGCTGAATCTTGGGCAAACCAGGCTTTGGTCTATGAGCGTCGCAATGAGACGGCAAAGGCGGCAAAGTCCTATTCTCACGCAGCGCGTCTTGATCCCAAATATAAACCAGCACTTGACGGCGTTGCCCGTACTCGCGGCGGCGCATAAAGCTCGAGCCTGACATAATCATGATCGAAAGCCGGAAGGGAAACCTTCCGGCTTTTTGCATTCCATACTGTCGCTAACTCTGCACGACGCAAGACAAAACAAAAGGGCGCGTGCACTGCTGCACGCGCCCTTCAAAACAAACCTCAAGCCGATGATTAGTGGTTCATGGCCTTGACGATTTCTTCCGTCACCTTCTTGGCGTCGCCAAGCAACATCATCGTACCGTCCTTGTAGAACAGCGTGTTGTCGATACCGGCATAACCGGAACCAAGCGAACGTTTCACAAAAAGGCAGGTCTTGGCCTTGTCGACGTCAAGGATCGGCATACCGTAAATCGGCGAGGTCTTGTCGTCACGCGCAGCCGGGTTGGTCACATCGTTCGCGCCAATCACATAGGCCACGTCGGCCTGCGCGAACTCGGAGTTGATGTCTTCCAGCTCGAAAACTTCATCGTAAGGCACATTGGCCTCGGCCAGAAGCACGTTCATATGACCAGGCATACGACCGGCAACAGGGTGAATTGCGTATTTCACTTCAACGCCGTTCTTCTTCAGCGTATCGGCCATTTCACGCAGCGCATGTTGTGCCTGTGCAACCGCCATGCCGTAACCCGGCACGATGATAACCTTGGAGGCATTGGCCATCAGGTAAGCCGCATCGTCGGCAGAACCCTGCTTGACGGCGCGTTGAACGCCATCGTCAGCGGTGGCGGCAGCTGCTTCACCGCCGAAGCCACCCAAAATGACCGAGATGAACGAACGGTTCATACCCTTACACATGATGTAGGACAGGATTGCACCCGAAGAACCAACCAGTGCACCGGTGATGATCAGCGCCAGATTGCCGAGCGTAAAGCCGATACCGGCTGCAGCCCAGCCCGAATAGGAGTTCAGCATCGACACGACCACAGGCATGTCCGCGCCACCGATCGGGATGATCAGCAGAATACCGAAGACCAGCGACAGGGCAACGATCAACCAGAAGACAAAGTGGCTTTCGGTAGCAACCAGAATGCCGATCAGCACGACAATGGCAGCGAAGATCGATGCGTTGATGACATGGCGCATCGGCAGCATGATCGGCTTGCCCGACATGCGGCCATCAAGTTTCAGATAGGCAATGATCGAGCCGGTAAAGGTAATCGCACCAATTGCCACGCCAAGCGACATTTCAATCAGTGCCTGCGCATGGATCGAACCAAGTTCGCCAATGCCAAAGGATGACGGTGTGTAGATGGCAGCAGCAGCCACCAGCACAGCAGCAAGACCAACCAGCGAGTGAAAACCAGCGACCAGCTGCGGCATCGAAGTCATCGGGATTGTGCGGGCAATATAGGCACCGGCACCACCACCAATGGCAAGACCGAGAATGATCAGCACCAGACCGCCGAAGGACGGCGTTGCCAGAAGCAGCGTCGTGCCGATGGCGATTGCCATACCGACCATGCCGTACAGGTTACCCTTGCGGCTGGTGGCAGGATGCGAAAGGCCGCGCAGTGCCATGATGAACATCACGCCGGAAACGAGATAGAGGAAGGCGGCAAAATTTTGGGACATTCAGGCAGCCCTCACTTATCTTTTTTCTTGTACATGGCGAGCATGCGGCTGGTGACGAGGAAGCCACCAAAAATGTTGACCGATACGAGGACCAGCGCCACGAAACCAAAACCGGTCGCAAGACCGGAGGTGGAAATGCCAACGGCAAGCAATGCACCGACTACGATCACAGAAGAGATCGCGTTGGTGACAGCCATAAGCGGTGTGTGCAGTGCAGGCGTTACCGACCACACGACGTAATAACCGACAAAGATCGACAGCACGAAAATAGCCAGACGGAATACGAAGGGATCGATTGCGCCGCCTGATACACCGTGTGCTGCCAAACCGACAGCATCCACAACATCAGGCGTTTGCGCCGCTGCAGCCTTGACCGCTTCGACAGCCTGATCCAGCCCATCGAGAGCCTTGTTCAAAACTTCATTCGCCATCATGCGGCTCCTTCATTCTTGACGCCACCGAAATTCGGGTGAACGACGGCGCCGCCATGCGTCAGCATGGTTGCTTTGACCAGTTCATCTTCCGTGTTCAGGGCAAGTTGCTTGGTTTCCTTGGAGATCATCGTCTCCAGGAATGTCAGCAGGTTCTTTGCGTAAAGCAGCGACGCCGATGCAGCCACTCGGCCCGCGACGTTGCTGTAACCGATGACCTTGACGCCCTCGACATACGCAACCTTTCCGGCCTCGACGCCTTCCACGTTGCCGCCACGCTCGACAGCAAGATCAACGGCAATCGAACCGGAACGCATGGAGGCCAGCATCGCGCGCGAAACAAGCTTCGGTGCTGGACGGCCCGGAATAAGTGCTGTCGTGATGACGATATCCTGCTTGGCAATATGTTCGGCAACCAGAGCGGCCTGCTTAGCCTGATATTCAGCCGACATCTGCTTGGCGTAACCGCCAGCGGTCTCGGCGGCCTTGAACTCGTCGTCTTCAACGGCGATGAACTTGGCACCAAGAGACGCAACCTGCTCCTTAGCGGCAGGGCGCACGTCGGTTGCCGAAACCACAGCACCCAGACGGCGTGCCGTCGCGATGGCCTGAAGACCGGCAACACCGGCACCCATCACGAACACCTTGGCGGCTGGCACGGTACCGGCAGCGGTCATCATCATCGGCATGGCGCGGTCGTATTCACCAGCCGCATCAATAACCGCCTGATAACCGGCCAGGTTGGCCTGCGACGACAGAACGTCCATCGACTGGGCACGGGTGATGCGTGGCATCAGTTCCATGGCAAATGTCGTGGCGCCGGCCTTCGCCAGAGCAGCCAGCGCTTCTTCGTTGCCGTAGGGGTCCATGATGGCAATGACGATAGCACGCTGCTTGATGGACTTGATTTCCTTGTCCACCGGGCGACGAACTTTCAAAATGACATCGGCGGCTTTGGCGTCGGTTGCCTTGCCGATTTTCGCTCCGGCTTTTTCGTAGTCCGCATCGGGAATACGTGACAGCAGACCTGCCCCGGCTTCGACAACAACCTCAAGTCCGAGGCCGATCATCTTTTTGACGGTTTCCGCCGAAGCGGCAACACGCGGTTCGTCCGGCGAGGTTTCCTTCGCCACAAATACCACACTGCTCAACGCAGACTCTCCTTAGATCACTGGAAAATCCGGAGATGCGCCCGGCATGTTCCATCCATTAAATTTCACGGCAATACAGCCCGGTGGAGACGTTGATCTCCAGCAGGATGGCTTCGACCAATCAGATTGCTGACGAAATATCAGCGCAGGATAATTGTGCCCGCTACAAGCAGGACGACGAACACAATAAATCCGCCGAAAAAGCCGGCAGTGGTGAAGAACCCTGCGGCCATGGCGATCATCAATGCGCAAAGCGCAATGGTACCCAGTTTGGTCGCGCTTAGAAAAAGATTGTAGGTTTTTTCGTGCTCTGCATAGTTCATCGGCGCGCCGACTTCGACAGGTCCGGTATGATGTTCGCTCATGGTAATTTCCCTTCCAAAAATCCGTAAAGGAACAGACGCTTTTTGAAGCGCGATACGCAATAAAACGCCGGAATACGTGACCTTTACGGCTCTCTCTCCACGCCGAGACCTAACACAAAGCAACTAAACTGCGCAATGGACGTGATGCCGCATCAAATCGATATAAATGCACAAAGCACTACTATTGACGCATGTCCGGACCGTTGCATTTCAACAATACAACACATACAGAAATTTGAATGGCTTTTTCGCTGGCCCTTAAGGGCAGGATACGATGCGTGGCAAAATCAATAAATATAGCCTTGGAGTCGGATCAGGGACGAAAAGACGACAAGAGGGGGGAGAATAATGACAGCTCTATTGAAGCTGAGCACGGTGATCGATGCGATCAGTGAGTTTCTTGGCAAACTTTCAGGTTACCTCGTTCTGATATGCTGCCTCGTCAGCGCCATCAACGCCCTTGTGCGTTACATCTTCAACTACAGCTCCAACGGCTGGCTTGAAATCCAGTGGTACATGTTCGGGTTCATCGTGTTGATCGGGGCGTCCTATACACTGCGCATGAACGAGCACGTCCGTGTCGACATCATCTACGGTTCGATTTCATCGCGTGCCCGTATCTGGGTCGATATTATCGGCATCACGCTTTTCCTTCTTCCCGCCTGCTTCTACCTGATGTGGCTCAGCTGGCCGATGTTTGCCCTGTCCTTCCAACAGGGTGAAATGTCCTCGAATGCCGGTGGTCTTATCCGCTGGCCGGTCAAACTCATTATCGTTGCAGGTTTTGCGCTGCTGTTCCTTCAGGGTCTGTCGGAACTGATCAAGCGTTTCGGCGCTCTTGCCGGTTTGGTGGCTCTCGACACCAAATACGAAAAACCACTTCAATAACGGCGTCGGGAACGGGGACTTAAAACATGTTCGAATACGGTATTCTGCCGCCACTCATGTTCGTCAGCATGGTCATTTTCATGCTGTACGGTTTTCCTGTGGCCTTTTCGCTCGCAACCGTCGGCCTGATGTTTGGCGTCATCGGTATTTTCACCGAGCATTTTTCACCAGCGTTTCTGCAGGCTCTGCCGCTGCGCATCTTTGGCATAGTGTCGAACGATCTACTGCTGGCTATTCCGTTCTTCACCTTCATGGGAGCAATTCTCGAACGATGCGGTCTGGCGGAGGATTTGCTGGAAGGCACCGGAAAACTGTTCGGCGCCGTTCCCGGCGGTCTGGCCTACGCGGTTATCGTCGTGGGTGCCATTCTCGGCGCCATAACCGGTACGGTTGCTGCCTCGGTTATCACCATGGGTGTCATTTCACTGCCGATCATGCTGAAATACGGCTACAGCCCACGCCTTGCCACGGGTGTTATTGCCGCCTCCGGCACCATCACCCAGGTTATCCCGCCATCGCTCGTGCTGATCGTTCTGGCTGATCAGCTCGGCAAGTCGGTTGGCGACATGTATCTGGGTGCTATCGGACCATCCTTCCTTCAGGTCGGTATCTTCCTGCTGTTCATCTTCATCTTGTCGCTCGTTCGCCCGAAGGATGTGCCAGCCCTGCCTCCGGAAGCGCGTGGCGAGTTGAACCGCGCCCTCGTCCTCAAGGTGCTCGGCGGCATGATCCCATCCATCGTGCTGATCTTCCTGGTTCTGGGAACGCTGTTCCTCGGCCTTGCCACACCGACCGAAGCCGGTGCGCTTGGTGTTGTCGGTGCACTGGCACTGGCTGCAGGCCATCGCCGCCTGACCTGGGATCTCGTCAAGCAGGGCATGCACTCCACCATGCACATCACCTCCATGGTGGTGTTCATTCTGGTGGGTGCGACCTGCTTCAGCCTGGTGTTTCAGGGCATGGATGGTTCGTTGTGGATCGAACACTTATTGTCCGGCATTCCAGGCGGCCCGATCGGCTTCCTGATCTTCGTCAACATCTTCATCTTCTTCCTCGCCTTCTTCCTCGATTTCTTCGAGATTGCCTTTATCGTTATTCCGATGCTGGCACCGGTTGCACAGTCGCTCGGCATCGACCTGATCTGGTTCGGCGTCCTGATCTGCATCAACATGCAGACCAGCTTCATGCACCCGCCCTTCGGGTTTGCACTGTTTTACCTTCGCAGTATCGCGCCGAGATCGGTCAAGACGTCAGATATTTACATGGGGGCGATACCGTGGCTCGGCATGCAGCTGATCCTCGTCGCCATCGTGATCTTCTGGCCCGAATCCGTGACCTATTGGCTAGACAAGGCACCTGAAGTCGACCTGAATTCGATCAAGATCGAAGTGCCCGCCTTCGGCAATCAGGGTGGCAACACCATGCCGAACTTCGGCCTGCCGCCAATGGATGGTGCGCCAGCTCAACCGGGTGGCGGCCAGGGTGGTGGATTACCGGGAATGCCAAATCTTAGCGAACCACCCAAGATCCAATAATAATCAAAAACCCCGCCAGATCGCTCTGGCGGGGTTTTTACTTAGAACTGGTGGTGCTCGAGAAAAGTCCGCGACGATCCTACAGCTTGCCGCTGCGTTGCTGGATCATCATGAACGTATCGAAGGTATATTCGGACAGCTGCATCCAGAGATAACCTTCCCGCTTGAACGCCGCCTGATCTTCATAGATTTTCTTGAAATCAGCATTGGTAGCGGAAATCTCGCTGTAAACTTCCATCGACGCCTTGTAGCAAGCCTCTAACACTTCTTGGCTGAATGGCCGCAACACCGCGCCCTCCGCGACCAACTGCTTGATGGCCGTTGGGTTCTTGGTGTCGTATTTTGCCATCATATGGGTATTTGCATAAGCGCAGGCGTCTTGCAGTGCTGCTTGGTAGTGCTTTGGCAGATTGTTCCACTGGTCGAGATTAACAAAGGCGTGAATGGCAAGTCCGCCTTCCCAGAAGGCCGGATAATAATAATATTTCGCCACCTTCTGGAAACCAAGCTTGTGGTCGTCATAAGGTCCTATCCACTCCGCCGCATCGATGGTGCCTTTTTCAAGTGCTGGATAGATGTCGCCGCCAGCCACCTGCTGCGGCACGACACCAAGTTTCTCCACCACCTTGCCGGCGAGACCGGCAATACGCATCTTGACGCCCTTGAGGTCATCAACAGTGTTGATCTCCTTGCGGAACCAGCCACCCATCTGCGCACCGGTATTGCCCGCGACGATGCCGTAAATCTTATGCTTGGCATAGAACTCGTTCATCAGCGTGTTGCCATTGCCTTCATAGAACCAGGCGTTGGTCAGGCGGGCATTAAGACCGAAGGGAATGGCCGAACCAATCGCAAAAGTCGGATCCTTGCCAACGTAATAATAGGAGCAGGTATGCGCCATCTCCACCGTACCGGATGATACCGCGTCGGCAGCCTGCAGGCCGGGCACAATCTCACCGGCGGCAAATGTCTGGATCGTGAAGTTGCCATCAGTTGCCGCAGCAACATGTTTGGCAATGTCTTCCGCCCCACCAAAAATCGTATCCAGCGATTTGGGGAATGATGACGTCAGACGCCACGTGATCTTGGTCTTTTCCTGCGCAATTGCCGGTGCGGCCAACGACACAGCTGCGGCACCTGCACCCGCACCTGTCACTGCACTGTTTTTCAAGAATGAGCGGCGATCCATATTATCCTCCCAGATAATCGCGACAAAGCTTGACCGTTCTCCCCACGGCTACGCCTGGTTGAAAGTAAACATGAGCACTTTGGCGCTGGCAAGATCAGCCACGATTTTCGGTCACGCCAGAACCGGCCTGTTAGCCGCATTTACCGGCAAAAACCGGCGAAAACCGGCCTGCAGCACATAGTCTTAGACTAAAGAATGAGCCGCGTTCAGCAATTACTTCGTGGGTTTTGCGGACGCTTGACTTCCGTCACGAACAGGCATTTTTACAAGGCTTGAAAAGTTTCAAGTTCAGCCGGAGACATCATGCCAAGACCAGTCATTGCCATCCCAGCCGATATTAGGGAATTCGACGGCACAACATGGCATGCGGCACAGACACAATATATCAATGCAGCGCTCAAGGCCGCTGACGTCATGTCCTTCATTATCCCGGCACTTGTCGAAGGCAATGATATCGATGAAATCCTTGATCGTGTCGATGGGCTCTTGGTGTCCGGCTCTGCCACCAATGTGCATCCCTCACTCTACGGTATGGAAGCCAAGGAGAGCGACGGACCTTTCGATCCAGCCCGCGATGCCACCACCCTGCCATTGATCCGTCGTGCACTGGAACGCGGCATTCCGATGTTTGCCATCTGCCGTGGCATTCAGGAACTGAACGTGGCACTGGGCGGCACGCTGGCCAGTGAAATTCAGGAGCAGCCGGGCGTGTGGGATCATCGCAAACCGACCGATGTTGATCGGCACGAGGCTTATGCCATTCGCCAGCCAGTGATCATCCGCGAGGGTTCCTGCATCGCCCAGCATCTGGGTCTCACAGGCGAAATCCAGATCAACTCCCTGCATCGTCAGGCGATTGCCAAAACAGCGCCACGTCTGCAGGTGGAGGCAACGGCAGAAGACGGCACGATTGAAGCCGTGTCGGTTATCGATGCAAAGGGATTTGCCGTCGGTGTGCAATGGCACCCGGAATATTGGGCTGAGACGGACGCACCGTCTCGTGCCCTTTTTGAAGCTTTCGGCAAGGCTATCAGGGAATATCAGGCCAGCAAGGCCTGATACCAGCCCATCAATCTCGCCCGCCGAGGGAGAGATCAAATTTCAGCATGCCGGTACGCCCATCAACCCTTGGCAGGAGTTTCCGGCACCGGTGTCAGGACTGTCTTGTCCTTGAACCAGCCAAGAAGATTGTCGGCGACCAAATCTGCCATCGCATTGCGCGTCGGAACGGACGCCGAAGCCACGTGCGGTAACATCGAAATGTTGTCGAGGCTCAGAAACGCATCCGCAACTTGCGGCTCATTGTAGAACACATCAAGTCCAGCAGCACCGATCACCTTGTCCTGCAGCGCCTTGATCAGAGCATCCTCGTCAACGCTTGAACCACGACCGACATTGATGAACACGCCCTGCGGCCCCAACGCCTTGAAGATATCGGCATCGATAATCTTGTGGGTTGCAGCCGTGCCAGGCACGATACTGATCAAGGTATCGACCTTTTCAGCCATTTCCTTCAGCGAACCATAATAGGTGTAGGCCACATCATCACGCTTTGTGCGGGTGTGGTAGCCAAGATTGACCTTGAAAGGTTCCAAACGCTTGGCAATCTCCAGACCGATACGACCGAGGCCCAAAATACCGATGGTACGACCCTTGAGCGAAAACGGCGAAAGGCCAAACGCGCCTTCCTTGGCCCACCGGCCTTCACGCAAATAGTTCTCCGCCTGCGGCAGACGGCGCAGCGTATTGATCAGCAGCGCAATGGTGGTGTCAGCCACCTCATCGTTCAAAACATCCGGTGTATTGGTCACGACAACGCCACGCGATGCCGCATGTTTGGTGTCCACACCATCATAACCGACGCCAAAATTGGCAATGATTTCAAGCTTCGGCAAGGCATTCATCCAAGCCGCAGAAACAACGCCGGACACGGCAATACCACGTACGCGTTCAGCTACGCCCTCCGGCAGAACAAGCTCGCCACCGGCCGGAACGGTAATGATTTCAACATTGCCCTTCAGACGTTCGGTAACACGAGGGTTGATCTTGCCAGGAACGAGAACGGTCGCTTTGGTATCAGACATGCACTTCCTCCATAGGGTCAGGACCCACTAAATTCATCCATTCTGCGAGGAAATTTTCAGTCTGAAGGGCAAAATGAGCCATGCAAATGTAAAATTCATTTCAAGCTCAGCTTGTCTATCCATACGTCAAACGGCCCCGCGATGAAGGCTTTGAAGCCCTTGATCGCCTGTTGCAGGCAATGCATGACGGGATAAATCGCTCCCGACATGCCCTTGTCTGCCACCATACAATTCAAGACTTTAAAACAGAATAGTATGACTTTGAAAGGCCACGATGCCGATATCCGTTACTGTCTCGGGCGGACAGGGCCAGTTGATTGGCGAATACGCATTTCCGGCTTGATCAGATGGATACCATCCGGTTCATGACTACCTTCTAAGCGGTCAAGCAGCGCACGCGCTGCCATACGCCCAACCTCGGCCTGACCGTTGGACACGGTGGTCAAAGCTGGCGTTGCAATTGCCGCTTCCTCAAGGTCGTCATATCCGGTCACAGAAATATCGACACCCGGCACGAAACCGGCGCGTGAAATACCGTTCATCAGACCTATTGCGACCAGATCGTTCCAGCACACCGCCGCTGTCGGCTTTTGTGGCAGGGACAGGAAGTGAACCGCAGCCTCAAAGCCGCCCTGCTTGGAGCGTGGGCCGGGAATACGCAGGTTCGGATCAACTTCGATATTCGCCTTGCGCAGCGCATTGACGTAACCCTGATAACGGTCACGACCGGTCGAGGTCTGGTCAGTACCGCCGACCATTGCGATGGTACGATGGCCAAGACTGATCAGATGGTTGGTGGCCAGCGAGATGCCATAGCTGTCGTCACCGCGATAGGTCGGCATATCAACGCCGTCCATCGAGCGGGCAACCAGAATGGCCGGCATGCCGTTTTCTTCTGCCAGCTTCAGATCTTCGGTCGGCGTGCCGATGGCGGGCGACATGATGATGCCATCACTGCCCAACTGCAGCAGTGTCTCGATGAAATTGCGTTGTTTTTCAACGGAATCGTAGTGGTTCGACAGAATGAAAGTCTGGCGACTACGGTCGAGTTCACTCTCGATGGCCTTGAGAATTTCGCCGTAAAACGGGTTCATCACATCATGGAAAACCACGCCGACAATGCCGGATCTGGAGGTTCTGAGACTGGCGGCACGGCGGTTATAAATATAACCCAGCGTGCGGGCCTGTTCCTTGATTTTCTCGCGCGTATCGGCGGCAACCAGCGGGCTGTCGCGCAGTGCCAGAGAGATGGTTGCCGTTGATAATCCGAGACTTTCCGCAATCGTCGAAAGTTTGATTTTTTGAGCCAAAGGCTCCCCTCCACATCGGGCTTGATCAGGCCCTGCTATTCCCCATTTAAAATTATCTAAAGAATTTAAATAGATTTCGCAATCTGTTTAATCACGAAAATCTGATAAACCGGGAAATCCGCAATGGAGAGACATCAGGATGGCTTATTCTGCACTGCCATTGCTCTGCAGATTGGCATCAATCACCCGCAGCAACTTGACCACAGTTTTGACTTCCTTGTTGGAAAGCCCATCAATGGCACGTGCCGCGCACACCGAAAGCGAAGCATTGATGTGCTCGACGCTGCGCAGACCGGCATCGGTCAACTTGACCCTGGTCATGCGGCCATCACCGTCATCTTCACTGCGCTCGACAAAGCCCTGCGCCTCCATGCGCCCGATTGTGCGGGTCATCGTCGGTGCCTTTACCCCCAGCTTCTGGGCAATCTGGCCAGGGGTCATGCTGCCCTCATTGGCAAGTGCCAGTACAACACCGTCCTGACCAGCATAAAGGCCGCTGGTTGCAAGGCTGTGGCTAAGCGCTGTGCGCATGGACCGGGCGGCCTGGGCAATGGACTGCGCCAGAACTTCAGGGTTCAGCACCTCGTCCTTTTTCTTGCCGTCCTTGACCTTCTTTTCGCTCTTGTCTTTTTTGCCCATCGCCTTTGAACCTTTTACCGGATAGCGGATCGGATATAAGCTGTACGATATCCAATACAGAAAGCCGGATCGCACTGCCAGATGCCGAACACATACACGCACTTTTACGAAGATAATGTAACAGCATCAGGGGATAACCCGGCGAAGCGTATTATTGTGCTGCCTTTGGGAGCCCATGAGCAGCACGGCCCTCACCTGCCGTTTGAAACGGACACATTGATTGCGACTGGAATTGTCAGTCGTTTGCAACGGGCGCTTCCTCCATCCCTGCCCGTCAGCTTTCTGCCGGTAGAGCCGGTCGGGTATTCAATCGAACATATCGACGTGCAGGGCACAAGAACCCTGCGTTATGACGAAGCCGTGGAACGCTGGCTCGGCATTGCCGAAGAAGCAGCGTCTAGGGGCATCAAAAAGTTCGTTATGCTGAATGCGCATGGCGGCAATTCGCCGCTTATGACCATCGTCGCAACCGAAGCTCGTGTAAGGTTCGGCATGCTGGCCGTCGCCACAAGCTGGACTCGCTTTGGCGTGCCAACCGGTCTGATTACGCCGGAGGAAAAGGCCCTCGACATTCACGGTGGAGATATCGAAACGTCGGTAATGCTGGCGATGTATCCCGAGCTGGTTGACATGAAAAAGGCTGTCAATTTCTCCTCAAAGCAGCAAGATTTCGCCATAAATTACAAGCATTTACGCGCCTACGGCCCACATGCTTTCGGCTGGAAAATGAGTGATCTCAATACGCTTGGTGTGGCCGGAAATGCCAGTGCTGCAACGGCTGAAAAAGGAGAGGCACTGATAAACCATTCCGTCACCGGACTGGTTGAATTGCTGGAAGACATCAATTCCTTTGATATGGCGCAGCTTGCTGACGGGTAACAACCGGCCAACAGCATGGATCAAAAAAACTGAAGGCAGATTCTCTTTGAACTGCCCGCACACGCAGCCTATATGAACAGCAGATTTTATTTGGCGTTCCGACGCTTCTTTCTTATTCGAGGTTTCCCATGACCGAAACAGCCCCAATCAAGCCAATTCCCGTGACCGTTCTGACCGGCTATCTCGGTGCTGGTAAAACGACACTGCTCAACCGCATTCTCTCAGAGAACCACGGCAAGAAATATGCAGTTATCGTCAACGAGTTCGGTGAAATCGGCATCGACAACGATCTGATCGTTGAGTCCGATGAAGAAATCTACGAAATGAACAATGGCTGCGTCTGCTGCACCGTTCGTGGCGACCTTATTCGCGTTGTCGAAGGACTGATGCGCCGTCCCGGCCGCTTTGATGGCATCATCGTCGAAACCACAGGTCTCGCAGACCCTGTTCCTGTTGCCCAGACCTTCTTCATGGATGACGATGTTCGCGCCAAGACCGAACTCGACGCCGTTGTTGCGCTGGTTGATGCCAAGCACCTGCCTCTGCGCCTGAAAGATAGCCGCGAAGCTGAAGACCAGATCGCCTTTGCCGACGTTGTCGTCATCAATAAGACTGACCTCGTCAGCCCGGAAGAACTGGCCCGCATCGAAGATGTCGTGCATGCCATCAACCCATCCGCACGCGTTTACAAGACCACCCGCTCTGGCGTTGATCTTGCCCGCGTTCTTGATCAGGGTGCCTTCAACCTTGAGCGCGCTTTGGAAAACGATCCGCATTTCCTTGAGCACGGCCATGAAGATCATGTCTGCGGCCCGGATTGTGGCCATGACCATCATGATCATGCACATCATCATCACGACCATGATGGCCACGATCATCACCACCACGATCACGGTCATGGCCACCATCACCATCATGGCGATGTCTCGGCCATTCACGATGTCACGGTAAAGTCTGTCTCGCTGCGCGGCGGTGAAATGAACCCCGATCGCTTCTTCCCGTGGATCCAGAAGATTACCCAGACGGACGGCCCGAACATCCTGCGCCTCAAGGGCATCATCGCATTCAAGGGCGATGCCGAACGATACGTCGTTCAGGGCGTTCACATGATCATCGAAGGTGATCACCAGCGTCCGTGGAAAGACGGTGAAAAGCGTGAATCCCGCCTCGTTTTCATCGGCCGCGATCTTGATCGTGAAAAGCTGGAAAAGAGCTTCCACGCCTGCGAAGCAACGGCGTGATGCATGACATGTGCTTGAAGACCCGTTTTTCAGGCATGTCAGCGTAACCTCCAGACGTCCTCGGGCTTGACCTGGGGCGCCAGTCTCGAAATGTTGTCGATGGTCGGGCCAAACCCGACCATTACCATGATAGGGTAGCGTGAAAACGTCCCTGCAGGACCCAGAATACCAAACACAGAAAGACCGTTATTCAATGCCCACCGTTGCTCCATTTGATCTGGAAGGCCATGTCGTTTCCACGCATTTCCTTGGCGATATTCCTTTTTTCGCCACAGCGGCCGGCACAATTCACCGGCTTGATGGCGGTGAAAAAGTAACCGAAGCCCATCAGGGCCTGTTAACCTGCATTCGCGATCCTTACAGCGCCACACTGTTGACCGGCGGTGAAGATGGCAAGGTTCTGCGCGTGCTGCATGACGGCTCGGTCAATGAATTGGCCAATGTGCCCCGCAAGTGGATTTCAGTCGTCGCTGGCGGTCCGCAGAACAGCATCGCCTACGGTGTTGGAAAATCCACCTTCGTGCGCCTCGGTGATGGCAGCGTAAAGGAATTTATCGAAACCCGCACCGTTGAAGGCGTGGCCTTTGCGCCCAAGGGCATGCGCATTGCCGTTGCCCGTTACAATGGCGTTTCCCTGCATTGGGTTGGCATGGCTGGCGAGCCTGTCGATCTGGAGTGGAAGGGTGCGCATACCGGCGTCACCTTCTCGCAGGACGGCAAGTTCCTCGTCACCACCATGCAGGAAAATGCGCTGCATGGCTGGAAGATGGAAGCAACAAAGGGTGGTATGGAAGCGCGCCACATGCGCATGACCGGTTATCCCGCCAAGGTCAAATCGCTGTCCTGGTCCGCCAAGGGCAAGTGGCTGGCGTCGTCAGGTGCACCTGCTGCCATTGTCTGGCCCTTTGCTGGCAAGGATGGCCCAATGGGCAAAGCCCCGCAGGAACTGGGCACACGCGCCAATATCATGGCGACCTGCGTCAGCTTCCACCCGGCGGAAGATGTACTGGCCATTGGCTTTATCGACGGCATGGTGCTGGGTGTCAGACTTGCAGACGGCAAGGAAGCGCTGCTGCGCCGCCCCGGCAAAGGTGCCATCACCTCGATGTCATGGAGCAGCACAGGCAAACTGCTTGCTTTTGCCTCGGAAGCCGGAGACTGCGGCGTTATCGATATTTCCGGCTGACAGTCAGCGGCATAAAAAGACCAGACGAAAAAAGGGGACCTGGCGGTCCCCTTTGAGTTTTCGGTGCATTTTGTTGCTCTTATGAAGTTACGGCATAAAGAGCATCACCGTTGATGCAGCTCCAATGGTAGCCGCGAATGCCTATTATGCAAGCATATGCTAATGTTATAATAAAAAGTTAAGATTAACGTTTACAATTTTAACGAATACCGGAAGCCTAATAACGAAAATGCCCGGCCTCAACGAAGAGACCGGGCATCTTGGAAATCGATAATTAAATCGTCTTAGAACTTGTAGCCAACGCCGACGTTGACGACGTGTTCTCTGACTTTGAGGCTGTAGCTGTCAGCACCATCGGTGTAGGTGTTCTTGCCGAAGTCATTGTAACGATATTCAGCACGGGCAAAGATGTTATCGGTTACGGCGTAGTCAACACCAGCACCGATTGTCCAGCCGTGGAATGTGTCGCTGTCGCTGTAGCCAGGAACAGAAATCTTACCGTTAGTGGCAGCATAACCACCTGCAGCGTAAACCAGCGCCTTGTCCATGGCATAACCAACGCGTGCACGTACAGAACCATTCAGGCCAGCTTCGATCTTCGCGCCGCCAAATGTCTTGTCAGCCCAGTTGTAAGCGAGCTCACCTTCAGCACCGAGAATGATAGAAGGTGCGATTTCAGCGTTGTAGCCAGCAAAACCACCGAAGCGTGCACCATTGAAGGTGGTCGAACCGGAATCGGTGCCGTCGTCCAGCTTTACCTTGTCCCAAGCGTAACCACCGGTCACACCGCCGTAGAAACCGCCCCACGAAAATGCAGGTGCAGCGTAATCAGCAACAGGTGCAGCAGGCACCTCGTTCACAGCGTCAGCAGCATGGGCAACGCCCGACAAAGCAGATGCAGCAACTGCGGCGAGGATAAGATTTTTCAACATTAGTACATTCCTTGATATGATGGGCCTTGGCTACAACCTCTTCCTATGGTTGTCTATAACAAATATGTCACACTCGAAAATCCCCAGATGACTTTCGCGTTTAGGTTTATAAACGGTTACAAGGAGGGGACTTTAATTCACACTTGAGTAGCGTTTGCGTCACCGTTTAACAAACGCAGGCATGCAGGTGCTCGGGGAAGCCCTACGACCTTGCAATAAATTGCACCAAAACGCCCGAATTCGAATCAGATTACAAAACAAAGTATTAAGGCAGGCGTTTACAGGTTAACTAACCACCCCTGCCCCAAGTTTCCTGAGCTTTTAATCTGACTACCAGACCAGTTCCACCTGCGGCCGGCCATTCGATGTCTTCTCGGTCGTCCGGCCAGTGGCGTCGACGTTGCAATGCACGCGTTGCCTGAAAGCAGAGAAGCTCTCAAACGTCACGACATCGACAGGTTGATCAAAATGCAACGTTAACCTGTACCGCTCCGGACTGCCGCCAAGCGACTGCACGCCCAAAACCTCGGCCTCGAAAGCCTGTCCGAGATAAAAGCCACGCACCCTCGACCCCAACAGATAGGGATTGAACGCCGGGCGGTTGCCGACGCGCGCATGTAAGGTATTCCAGTCCCGAAACCCCATTTGTGCGGCAATCAGTTCCAGTGATTTTGAATGAGACATCTCCTGCCCCTCGGCCTGCAGCCGTGCGCGAAGACGTTTTGCCTGATCTTTCAAACTCTCAAGCGATGGCAGCGCCTGAGACACATGTGATTGTGATGCCGTATGAGCCACGACAGTTCTCCAACAAAAGCATGCTGTTCAGAAGGGGTCCGCGTTGCCATCGGATTGCATGCATAAATGCGGAAAACCGTGGTTCGACTAAGAGAGACTTCACCATGGCATATGCCTGCGGACGGCCGGTGCTCTCACCCGTGCTGCCGTTATACGAGATAAGGCCCGTCTTCGTCAAACGGGCCTCGCTAAAAGATGCATAAAATGGAACTGCTGCGGTTATGACTATGCAATAAACCGCTCCGCTTGGGAGCTAGGGCCTTAGAAGCGGTAAGTGATACCGGCACCAATCAGCCAAGGATCAATCTTTGCCTTGCCGCTGACAGGACCAAGCACGTCATGTGTGGCAGTCCATCTGGTGTCGAGGAAGATCTTCTTCACGTCGAAGTTCACACCCCAGTTTTTGTTGATCATGTAGTCGGCACCAACCTGCAGCGCGTAACCAAAATCGTTCTTAACATCGAGATTGGAGAAACCGGGCTTTTCAGACTGGTTGTAGAACAGCGAGTAGTTCACACCGGCACCGACGTAAGGCTTGAAGTTGCCGAAATTGGTGAAGTGGTACTGCAGTGTCAGTGTGGGTGGCAGCAGCCAGGATTTACCAACCGCTACGCCATCTAGACCGCCGGTGCCATCGATCTTGGCATAGGTCGTGCCAAGAATGAGTTCTGCAGCGATATTGTCGGTGAAGAAATAGCTGATGTCGAGTTCCGGAATAACCGTATCGGAATAGGAGAGACCAGCGCCGGGCAGTTGATCAACAGAACCGCTGTCATGTGTGATAACGCCAACGCCACGAACACGGATCATCCACGGGCTCGCGGCCTCAATGGCTTCTTCAACGGTTGGCGCAGGCGCTGGTGGCGCGAGATCTGCAGCCATGGCGTTGGCACCCATCAATGCCACCCCAGCCATCAACATGACCCGCATTGCGTTCTTCGTGTTCATTTCATCTCTCCTTGTACCAATTGAGCACCGAAACCTGCTTTGCTCCATCAGCGGCAGGTTTGGCACGACAACATCGCCTGCGGTTTTGGAATAGGTTTTCCTGTCAGCAGGGTTGTTGGGAGAGACTATGAGACCCGAAATCACCACGGCGGTTTGAGCCAGATCAAACACACAGGTTTAACACTGCGTTTTGAAACGCGGAAAAGCGGGTCGCGACAAAAATGTCACACAAATAATAGTTGCCCGATATGACAATGGCCCCGAACGGGGCCATCGCACGGAATTTCAGGGAATCAAATTCAGTAGGAGAGCTTGCGGCCACTGGCCACCAGCATGCCGGCGGCGCCATCCAGCCAACCGTCTTTCAACTCCAGCGCCAGAAAACGGTGACGCTCAAATGGACCTGGCATCACCAGATGCTGTGTTTTGGCTGCAAAGAAACCGAAACGTTCGTAATAGGGTGCATCGCCGACCAGCAGAACCGCACCATGGCCACGGTTGGCCGCTTCGGAAATCGCCGCACGCATCAAAGCTGCGCCAATACCCTTGCCTTCATGCAAGGAATCAACCGCAAGCGGGCCCAGCAGAAGCGCAGGTAGCGGACGACCTTCCGGCGTAACACCAGCTTCAACATTCCACAGGCGCACAGTGCCGATGACGTGACCATCATTGTCACGGGCAACAAGTGCCAAACCATCGGCCGGAATGCGGCCCTTGCGCAGCTTCTCGGAAGACTTGCGGCGACGGCCCGGGCCCATGGCACGGTCAAGCAGGTTTTCGCGCGCGACAACATCGCCCGGATTTTCAGCTTCGATATGGAATGTCTGCGGCGTGAAAAACGCCCGGACTGAATTGAGAACAGCGGCCATCACGGCCTCCCGTTACATAACCGCGCACAAGCGGCCCCAAAACAATATTGTGAATAAGCCGTCCCGGCCCCTCGTCCGCTCATCCTCACTGGAGGAGGTGCAGCAAGCAGGGGTTGCGCAAAGCGTGGCGCGAGGCCGGAACGGAAAGATCCGGGTTAATTGGCCGGAGCACTGACAGCCCGGCCAAAAAACACTCAGATCACATAGGCTTTGAGTGGCTCGAAACCGTTGAACGCCACCGCCGAATACGTGGTGGTGTATGCACCGGTACCTTCGATCAGAACTTCATCGCCAATCGTCAGGGATACGGGCAGCGGATACATGTTCTTTTCGTACAGCACGTCGGCGCTATCGCAGGTTGGGCCAGCCAGAACGCAAGGCTGCATTTCGTCCTGGTCACGCTCGGTGCGGATCGGGTAACGAATTGCTTCGTCCATGGTTTCAGCCAGACCACCGAACTTGCCGATGTCGAGGTACACCCAACGATGGTTGTCATTGTCGGACTTGCGCGAAACCAGCACGACTTCTGCCTTGATGACACCAGCGTTGCCGACCATGCCACGACCTGGCTCGATGATCGTCTGGGGGATCTGGTTGCCGAAGTGCGTACGAAGCGCAGCGTCGATTGCCTGACCGTAAGCTTCTGCCGATGGAATGTCGCGCAGATACTTGGTCGGGAAACCACCGCCCATGTTGACCATCTTCAGGTGGATGCCCTGCTTGGCAAGCGAGGAGAAAACCCGCTTTGCATCGGAAAGAGCAGCGTCCCATGCGTCAAGGTTCAACATCTGCGAACCGACGTGGAAGGACACACCGTGGGATTCAAGGCCAAGCTGATGTGCGTAAACCAGAACATCGACAGCCATCTGCGGTACGCAGCCAAACTTGCGCGAAAGCGGCCATTCGGCACCTTCACCGTCAGTCAGGACGCGGCAGAACACACGCGAGCCAGGTGCTGCACGGGCAATCTTTTCAACTTCTTCATGGCTGTCCACCGCAAACAGGCCAACGCCCAGTTCGAAAGCGCGGGAAATGTCCCGCTCCTTCTTGATGGTGTTGCCGTAAGAAATACGGTCAGCAGTCGCACCGGCGTCAAGCGCCATCTGGATTTCGGCAACCGAAGCGCAGTCGAAGTTCGAGCCGAGGGAGGCGAGCAGCGACAGGATTTCAGGAGCCGGGTTTGCCTTCACGGCATAATAGATCGAGCTGTTCGGCAGCGCGTGCTCGAAAGCATGGTAGTTGTCGCGCACGACCTCGAGGTCAACCACGAGGCATGGCCCTTCAGGACGGCGGGTCTTGATGAAGTCAAGGATGCGTGCAGTCGTCATCGTTATAATCCCTGTATAATCCGGCTCCGGAATTTCCGGAGGACAAAGAACGCTCGAGATATGCTTACCGATCAGCCGGTGGAGGCGCAGATCAGTTGCATACGCTCAAGGCGCAAATATGGACAAAACCCTGCCACGGGAATTATCCGGCTTTGTCTGCCATAGATTGGAGGGATTGGACCCAACCGCACTTCCGGCAATGATGGTGTGCCTCTTTAGTACCCCGGCTGATGGAAAGCCGGCAGAGAACCAGAAAGGCCCGCACCGTCGTTGCTTCAGATGTCCTCGCATTTTCCGGTTGGCCGGAATAGCGACTGGAGGGGTTAGTTCCAGGTACCTTACCGAACTCCTCACCACATCGAGGGACGGCGGACACCCATGGGCACGTGCGACTTTGGGCAAAACGGGAAATAAGAATATTCGCCGTCATAATCAAGAGGATTTTTTCATCGAATTGAGGTTTTTTTCACCATGTATTTTTCCATTGAACAGCGACGCCCGAACGTTCAATTATATGGAACAAACAGGAGAGAACGGCCATGGATACCCTCACCCGCATCCGCGCATTTATTGACGTTGTCGAAGCGGAAGGTTTCTCGGCTGCAGCCCGTAAAACCGGGCGCTCCAAGGCCTTGCTGTCCAAATATGTACGCGAGCTGGAAGACGATCTCGGCGCCCTGTTGCTGAACCGGACGACACGGCAGTTTTCGCTGACCGAAGCGGGCCATACCTATTACCGCACCGCCTCTGATATTCTGAAAGAAATTGACAACCTCGCCGACCTGGTGCGCGAGAACAATGCCGACCTGAAAGGCAAGTTGCGCATCTCGGTCCCACGCACCTTCATCGACGCTGAAATCGGTCAGAGCCTGATCGACTTCGCCAAGGAAAATCCGGAGCTTCAATTGGAGATCCTGGCAGAAGACCGTTTCGTTGACCTGATCGAGGAAGGTTTTGACCTTGCGGTGCGCATTACCAAGCTGGAAGATTCCGGCCTCATTGCTCGCAAGCTCTCCGATTTTCGCGTCTACGCCGTCGCCACAGCCGATTTTGTCGCCCAGTATGGCCCGCTGAATGAGCCGCAAGACATGTCCCGCGTGCCGTTCATTGTCGATACTAACTCACGCTTCCATAACAACATCCGTTATTTCGAACCGAATGGCGCCAATGCCTCGGTGGCTGTCAGCGGCCCGATTGAGGTCAACTCGCCACAGGCAACGCTGCGTGCGGCGCGTGCCGGACTGGGTGTTGCCATGGTACCGGACTTCATTGCCAAACCCTATATCCAGTCTGGTGAACTGGTAACCCTGTTCGATGACTACATCGCCAGAGACCGCGGCATCTATGCGGTTTACCCTCATCGCCGTTATCTGCCCGCCAAAGTGCGCAGCTTTGTCGACTTCTTGTCGAACTGGTTTCGCAAGAACGGATAAGTCACCGATAAATTGATCGTGAGCTGAGTCGAAATTCGGTCCCATTTTCCGCTAAAACTGGCTGACAGATTCGCGAAGGGCACATGGGTTGATGAAAAAGACAAGAACTGCAATTGCGGCTGGGCTGTTGCTCGCCCCTGCCCCGGCCTTTGCTCATCCGCATATCTTTGCAGAAGCACGTCTTGAGGTCATTGCCGGCTCCGACGGCAACATCAGCGAACTGCGCAACATCTGGCGTTTTGACGAAATGTTTTCTGCCAGTGTGATGCTGGATTTCGACAAGAACAGCGATCTGAAGCTCGACAAGGATGAGTTGGCCGAAGTGGGCAAGGTGGTACATGAATCGCTTGCCGACTTCGACTATTATACCTTCGTGACCGAAGACGGGAAAAAGACCGACCTTGCCAAACCGGATGCCATTCATGTCGATTACGATAACGGCCAGATCCTGATGTTCTTTTCGATCAAGCCCGCCAAGCCCATGCCAATGAAAGGCAAGATGAGCTTCGGTGTGTGGGATCCGACAATGTATACCGCGATCGATTTCGCAAATGATACGGATCTGGCCACCAAGGGAGACGGTTTTAACGCCTGTAAACGGGCTGTCATCCGCCCGGACGCCGACGAGGTGCTAGCGCAGAACCAGTCTACCTTGACCGACGCGTTTTTTAACGACCCAACCGGAACAGACATGTCGAAACTGTTTTCGACAAGGCTGGAGGTAACCTGCCCATGACAAGCAGATTGAACCGCATGGTGCCGCTTCTTGTGATCAGTAGCATCTTTCTGGCAACGGCTGCCCATGCGCAATCTCCACTTGGCATTGGCTCTGCGGAGCCATCCTTCTCA
Source organism: Rhizobium sp. BIGb0125 (assembly GCF_024810055.1). NCBI lineage: Bacteria > Pseudomonadati > Pseudomonadota > Alphaproteobacteria > Hyphomicrobiales > Rhizobiaceae > Rhizobium > Rhizobium sp. BIGb0125. Next base: position 162,143 of record NZ_JANUDV010000001.1, on the reverse strand, counting down.
GTATCAGGTCCATTCGGTTCATTTTTCGCCTGGATCAACACGCACCAGCAAAGCTTCTATCGCGCACTGACCGGTGCATTGAAGGCGATGCGCGAAGATCCTTGGGCCCTGACCTCGCTGATCGGCCTTTCTTTCGCCTATGGTGTGTTCCATGCCGCCGGTCCCGGCCACGGCAAGGCAGTAATCTCCTCCTATATGATTGCCAATGAGACGGAGCTGCGGCGCGGTGTGCTCATCTCGTTCATTTCGGCGGTGCTGCAGGGCATCGTCGCCATTCTGCTGGTTGGTGCGGCCTATCTGGTACTGCGCGGCACGTCGATCACCATGACCAAGGCCACCCAAGCCATGGAGATTGCCAGCTTTGCGATGATCGCCCTGTTTGGCGCATGGCTGCTGGTGCGCAAATTGCGCAGCATTATGGTGCGTGAACCGGCCGCTGCCCCTGTTGGTGTTGAAAATGCTGGCGCCAGCGCCCTTGGAACCAAGGGCATGGGAACCGGCCTCAAATTTAAGGGACAACAAGTTTTCCCTGATCATCAGCACAGTGGCGCCGGCAATGTCTGCTCGACATGCGGTCACGCCCACGCACCGGATCCATCCATGTTGCGGTCTCGTGATTTCAGTCTGCATGAGGCATGGTCTGCCATCATTGCCGTGGGCCTGCGCCCCTGTTCAGGCGCGATCATCGTCATGAGCTTTTCGCTGTTGAACAGCCTCTATCTCGGCGGTGTCCTGTCTGTATTGGCAATGTCGATCGGCACGGCGATCACCGTATCCATCCTGGCCACATTGGCCGTCATGGCCAAGGACGTGGCTGTTCGTTACGCAGGTTCCGGCACCACCAAAGCCATGCGCGTCGCCACCGTCATTGAAATTGCCGGTGCGCTGTTTGTGTTGTTGATGGGCCTCGCCTTGCTCGGTGCTTCCCTGCAGTCGTGATGCGCCACGCAGTCAGGTGTCAGACTGGTCCTTGCGACGCTGGTACCGCCCGCGCAGCCAGAACAGAAGAAAGAATGACAGCACTGCCGCCGCGCCAAATGCCGCAGCCAGCCACGGCGAATAATCTGCCAGCCACAGCATGATGTTTGGCATCACAAAAAACAGCAGGGCAACGCCAACAAAAATCACGGCAGCAGCAAAAACAGGCGAACGCCCTTTTGGATCAGCACTGGTCATGCCGCCATCCCCGCACGAATATCTTCCAGTTTCCGTTTCTGTGAGCCGTCAGCATCGAAATTGTCAGGATCGAGCCATGCCTCAAAGGCATCACGGATTACAGGCCATTCGCTGTCGATGATCGAAAACCATGCGGTATCGCGGTTCGCACCCTTTGACACCATGTGCTGACGGAACACACCTTCGAAAGTAAAGCCGTAACGTCTCGCCGTGACCTTGCTCGGCTCGTTTTCATTATGGCATTTCCACTCGTAGCGGCGATAACCAAGATCCTCGAACACATGTTTGGCCATCAGATAATGAACTTCGGTGGAAAGCGGTGAGCGCTTCATCGCAGCACCATGCGCCACGGAACCAACCTCGATCACGCCATTGGCAGGATCTGGCCGCATATAGCTTGCCATACCAACAACGGTACCGCCGGCATTTTCGGTAAATACCAAAGTGACCCAGCCGAGTTTCTGCTGGGCGCCTTCGATCCAGTCACCAAATGCATCAGCATTCGGGAAGGCTTGCTGCGGGAAATATTTCAAAAGGGCGTTGGTTTCCAGACCGCCAAGGGCATCCCAGAGTTTCTGCAGATGTGATGCGCGGTCAAATGGCTGCGCGGTGACATACCGCCCGTTAAGCGTCACCGGTTTTGGATCCGGACATCCCTTGAAATCAGCAAGATCGCGCATTCTTTTCCTCACCATTTTGTTGAGAAAAGATGTAGGCCAGTCATTGCTCAAAAACAACAGCATATCGGGCAGTGGGGTTGCCACCTAACGCGCAACCCCACCGGAATCTTTATCAGGCCTTAGCGGCTGAAACCGTGGCTTCGATGTGATCTACCAACGCATCCGGCAAACCAAGACGGCCAGCAAGCAGGTCAAGATAACCGCGTTCTGCGCGTGTATCTGGATCGATCGTCAGGCGGGATGCCGTATAAAGCTCAACCTTCTGCTCTTCGGTCTTGGCAGCGGCCACAAGCGCATCGAGATCGAGCGGTTCAGCCAACTCTTTTTCAATGAAGCGTTCAGCTTCCGTATCGAGACCGGAAATCTGTACCTTTTCCATGATACGCACGCGTTCACCGGCATCAATGTGACCGTCAGCCTTGGCAGCAGCAATCATCGCCTGCACCAGCGTCAAGGCAAAGTCATTGGACAGTGTTGCCGCCTGCGGGTGGAAGGGCGAATCTGCCGGTGGTGGCAGAAGTTCGGTTGTCGGCTCAGGCTGCGGTGCGTTCTGCGGCGCCTGCCCGGATTTGTAGTTCTGATATGCGAGATAACCAAGACCGGCAATGGCAGCGATACCGCCCACGGTTGCCGCGTTGCCCGCCAGCTTGCGGCCGGTCTTTGTGCCAAGAATAGCTGCGGCAAGTGCGCCGGTTTTCAGCGGGTTGTTCTTAGCGATATCGGCAGCCTGACCTGCTCTGTCACGAACAGTCCCTGAAAGTCCCGGTACCTGGGAACCAAGGAATTGTTCAAGAAGCTTCTTGGCGTCGAACATCAAAATCTCCTGTATCGATCAAACTCGAAACAGGAGATAGGAACGGCAACCATCAAATACAAATTATAAAAGCCAGCGTGACGGGGACCACGCTGGCTCTCGAAATTTTGTGTTGGAGATTGACTTAAGCAGAAAGTGCTGCCGCTTCCGCTGCGAGCTTAGTAATGCCAGCCCAGTCGCCAGTTGCCACCAGTTCACGCGGCGCAACCCAGGAACCGCCAACGCAAACGACGTTTGGCAATGACAGATAGTCATTGGCGTTCTTCAGCGAAATGCTGCCGGTTGGGCAGAAGAAGGTGCCCGCCAACGGCGAAGACAGTGCCTTGAGGTAAGGTGCGCCACCAGCCTGCTCGGCCGGGAAGAACTTCAAGACCTTGTAACCTTCATCGCGCAGCGCCATGACCTCGCTGGCGGTTGCAGCACCTGGCAGCAACGGAACCTTGGAATTTTTGGCAGCATCCAGAACGCTTCTGTTAACGCCTGGGCTGACGATAAAGGTCGAACCAGCTTCAACAGCCGCGTCGAAATCCCGAGCATTGAGAATGGTGCCGGCGCCGACATGCGCGCCTTCAACTTCTGCGGCAACTGCGCGCACGGCTTCAAGCGCCGCAGGTGTGCGCATGGTGATTTCGATGGCCTTCAAACCACCGGCAACCAGTGCACGGGCCAGCGGGACGGCAGAGGCAACGCTGTCAACAATCAGAACAGGCACAACCGGCTGAAGTTTCAGGATGGAAAGAAGTTTTTCAGAGTCCTGCGCCATTACGGTGCCTCCCAGATATGAAACGATTGAATTACAGGTGATGAATTATCGCGTCGTGATTGTCCTGTCGAGACTAAAGCAAATATTTCAGGCAAATTGCTTTTTCCAAACGAAACCATGAGATAGTGTGCCACAAAATTGGACATGGGCTTGCATGGCAAAAGAAATAGAACGCAAATTTCTCGTTTCGGGCGATGGATGGAAAACCGACGTGTCCTCCAGCATGACCTTCCGTCAAGGATATGTCGTTTCCACAGAAAACCGCTCAGTCCGCGTACGCATCGTCAACGATGAAGACGCCACACTGACGATCAAGATTGGCGCCAGCAGTCTTGTACGCGACGAATATGAATATTCGATAGCGCTTGGCGATGCGCAAGAGATGATCGGCACCGCCATTGGCAATGTCATCCAGAAAACCCGCCACCTTGTCGAGCACAACAACTTTACCTGGGAAGTTGATGTCTTTGAAGGTGTGTATGGCGGTCTGGTCGTTGCCGAAGTGGAACTGACATCGGTCGACGACAATCCTGACCTGCCAACATGGCTGGGCCGTGAAGTCACCGGCGACAAACGGTACTCGAACCAATATCTGGCCACGGAAAACCTGCTCGGGGAACTGCCGGATGTCGTATCGTCTTGATCCTGCAAAACCATTTGCGGAAGAGGTGCGCAAACTAGGAAATGCGCTTCTGGCAGACGCCATTGCCATTTTGTCTGATACGACTGGCGATCGCCACGAAGCCATTCATGAGGCACGCAAGAAGTTCAAGCGTCTGCGTGGCCTCTACCGGCTGATCAGGCCGCTGGCGCCTGGTTTTTTCAAAACCGAAAATGCCCGCTTGCGTGACGTAGCCCGCTCGCTTTCCGGTGCACGCGATGCCGCCGCTCTGGTTGAAAACATCAATTACCTTCACCAGCACGCTCGTTCCGCCGCAGAAGCCGAAGCACTTGATATGGCACGCACCGCACTGACGCAAAGACGTGATCGCATTTACAGCGAAGAAGGTGATCTCTCAGGTGTCATCAACGCTGCCATAGCCGAGTGCGAAAAAGCGCTGATCGCCGTGCAGGGCCTGTCCTTGCCTGATAGCAGGCGTAGCGTCGCCAAAGGCATTGCCAGGGCGTGGCTGACAAATGGCAAAAAGGCCGCCCTTGCGCAGCAAGAATGCCGCAAGGGAGAGAAAGCGGAAGCTTTCCACGACTTGCGTAAATGTTGCCAGACCTACCGCATGTATCTCGCCTTGCTGCGAAAAATCTGGCCCTCAGCAATGCTGGCAAAGGAAAAGAACGCCTCAGCTCTCGCTGAACTGCTGGGTCACCAGAATGACCTTTCGGTGCTAGCCGCCTGTGCAGATCGCGAACCCGATATTTTCGGCAATGGCGATACACTGGCCCGGTTGCTGGACGCCATCATCAACCAGCAGCAGAAGCTGGAACAGACATCTCTCGAGCTGTCCGAGCTCGTTTTCCGCGATCGCCCAGACGCCGAAAGCAAGACCATCAAATCACTCTGGAAACGGGCATGCGCTGCATGAGAATGCCTGTACGCCAAGGGATTTGACAAAATTCAAAATCACCTGAACACTGTAAAAATCGTAGAATCCGCATTGCGTAGCGTGCCGTCTGGCTGTATTTCAGCGCCATGACCGACACAACAATTCTTCCGCGCCCGGAAGCCACTGGCGAATTTCTCGTGGCTGCCCTTTATCATTTCGCAAGCTTTCCGCAGTTTGAAAGCTTCCGCGAAACGCTGTTCCGCATCTGCCAGGAAAATGGCATCAAGGGCACGCTGCTGCTGGCCCATGAAGGTATCAACGGCACGATTGCCGGGACGGACGAAGGTATTGCCAAAATTCTAGCTTTCATCCGCTCGCAACCGGAATTTTCCGCGCTGGAACACAAGGAAAGCCGCGCTTCCAAAATGCCGTTCGTGCGCATGAAGGTGAAGCTGAAAAAAGAAATCGTCACCATGGGTGTGCCGGATATCGATCCGAAGAAGATTGTTGGCACCTATGTCGACCCGAAGGACTGGAACGCGCTGATCTCGGATCCTGAGACGATCCTGATCGATACGCGTAATGATTATGAAACGGCAATCGGCATCTTCAAGGATGCTGTCGATCCGAACACCAAGACATTTCGCGAGTTTCCAGACTGGGTGAAAAACAATCCCGGCCTGCACAACAAGCCGAAAATCGCCATGTATTGCACTGGCGGCATTCGCTGTGAGAAGGCCACGGCCTTCATGAAAGAGCAGGGTTTTGAAGAGGTTTACCACCTCAAGGGCGGCATTCTCAAATATCTGGAAGAAATCCCGCAGGAAGAAAGCCTCTGGGAAGGCGCATGTTTCGTGTTCGATGAGCGCGTTTCGGTGACCCACGGACTGGCCGAAGGCAACCACCAGCTTTGCCACGCCTGCCGCAATCCGATTACCCCAGACGTTCGCCTGTCTCCTATGTTTGAGGAAGGCGTATCTTGCCCAGGTTGTTATGAGGAACGCACGGAAGAAGACCGTCAGCGTTTTCGTGACCGTCAGCAGCAGATCATGTTGGCCAAGAAACGCGGTCAAAAACACATCGGCAGTTAAGCCTATCTAATCTAAGCCAACACGGCCTATATCAAAATGCTGGGGCATACTGATTTGAACGTCAGTGTGCCCTTATCTTTTGGAATTTGATTGTCCCGGAAACAGGCAGGCTGAATACATGCAAAGCCGTTCAGCCAAATGCCCTTTGCTCATCACGGGGCAAGGTTGCCTTCTGGCGTTCCAGCAGCAAAGTCACCTCTTCCGGCGAAACCGGCTTTGAGAACAGATATCCCTGCAATTCGTCGCAACCGCACAATTGCAGAATGGATGCCTGCTCGACGCTTTCCACGCCTTCGGCCGTAACAGGAATTTCCAGCGAGCGCGCCAACGCTACGGTCGCTTCGAGCATGTCAAGCGAACGGCCACCATTCTCCAGAGCCGCCACCAGAGAGCGATCAATCTTCATTCTATTAAAACCGAAACGGCGCAGATATCCGACACTGGCAAAACCTGCGCCAAAATCATCCAGCGCAATCTGAACACCAAGAGCCTTCAGCTTCTCGATGACAAAGCTGGCACGTTCAGGATGCTGGATGAAATAGCCTTCTGTCATCTCCAAGCGTAGCCGCTCCGGCTCCATCTGGGTTTGACGCAACACATCATGCACAGAGGTTGAGAAGGACGGATTTCTGAACTGAACCGGAGAGATATTCACTGACAGTTTGATCTCTGGCCAGCGCCGGGCGGTCATGCAGGCTTTGCGCAACACGATTAGACCCAGCTGATCGATCAGACCGCTGGTTTCCGCGACCGGGATAAACACCTCTGGAGACACAGGACCGTGCCCGTCACGGTTCCAGCGCACTAGGGCCTCAACCCCCGTGATGCGGCGGCTTTTTGCACTGACGACAGGCTGGAAAACGACCGTCAATTCGTCTTTTTCAATGGCACGACGCAAATCCGCTTCCAGCATGTTGCGGTCTTCACGTTCGGTATCCAACTGCTCATGATAGGAAACCCAGCGACCCCTACCATTTTCTTTGGCTTCATACATCGCCATATCGGCGCGTCGCAGCAATTCCTCGCCGTCAACCTCGCCGCGCTCGGAGGTCGCAACGCCAATGCTGCAGCCGATCGTTGCGACGCGCTCACCAATCACGAATGGTTCGGAAAACAGCAACAGACAGGCTTCACAGAGATCAAGGCACTGCTGCTTAGAATAGGGTCCGTTGATGGCAACAGCAAATTCATCGCCGCCCAAACGTGCAAGAACCGCTCCCTGCGGCACCAGCATCTTCAGGCCGGCAGCAACGCCCTTGATCAGACGGTCACCCGTTCCGTGTCCGTAGGAATCGTTGACTTCCTTGAAACCATCCAGATCGAGATAGAGAAGGTTGACCTCATCGGACCCTAGGCGGGCCTTGGCAACCATCTGCTCAAGCCGCTGGAAAAGTCCGGCGCGGTTATAAAGGCCGCTGAGACGATCCCGCAGCGCCTCTTCCTTGGCGTGCGCCTCATCAGTCTTGATACGGCCAATAATTTTTGAGCCGACAAAAAACAGCGTCAGGAAAAACAGGCCGGCAATTACCACAGCCAGAAGAACGGTCGGACGCACCTCCCGGAAGCTGACATCACCAGGAGCACGCGAACGCCAGGTCAATTTGCCAAGCACCTCACCTTGCGGGCTGAAGATGTTCACAAAATAGCGAGCGTCAAAGTTGGCTTTACGTAATTGCAGACCATCGACAACATAGGTTTTCGACAGGCGCTTGATCTTGGCAGTGTCCAGATGACGGGCGAACACCAGATAACGACGTGTCTCACCAGCGGGAACGTCAAGTGCCATCTTGGGGCGGATGAGTGCTACGCCGATAACGGTAATGCCGCGGTCCGATTGGACAAAGCCGGTCGCCTCTGGGTTCTGGCCGAAAGGTATCTGCCGCACAGTCTTGAGCAGCTCTGTCAGACCGGTCGGAAACAGTTCCTGCGGAGAACGCAGAACCGGCTGCCCAAACTGATAAAACATCTGAACACGGTCATTTTCGTCGATCACCAGCGCCGTATCAAACAACTCGCTGTTGACAGTCATATCGCCGTAGTTGCTGACAACCCAGTCGTGGCCATTGGCAGCATAAACAAACTGGGCAGCATCATCCCAGGCAGCATAGTCGTTTAGCGTTGCACCCAACTGCGCCTGAAACGTCTCCAACGCACCGGTAATGGTTTCGCGTGAACGTTCCTCATCCAGCTTGTTGGTGTTCTGGGCAACGTCGTTCAGAGCAGACAAAACGAGCATCGTGACGACTGTTACAATAACGGCCAAAGCAGCAAGGAGAGCAGTGACGATGCGACGCCACTCTCTTTGCGATGTATTCACGACGTCTCGCGGTTTGGTCCGCATGCAATTCCCTTCGAGAAAACAACACTTTCCGGGGAAATTGTTCAAAAGATATTAAATCTGCGACCGGCTACCCCCTTAAAAAGCACAGGTATGAAACTGTAGTCGGCTAAGGGGAGTTTTTCGGACAATAAAAAGCCTTCCTCGCTTTTGCGAGGAAGGCCCATAAACTCTAGGGTATTTCGCGGTAAAATGCTTACCAGGAAGGGATAACCGTGCCCTTGAATTCGTCGGTGATGTAAGCCTTCACTTCCGGGCTCTGGTAGGATTCAACCAGAGTTTTTACCCATGGCTGGTCCTTGTCGGCAGTGCGCACAACGATGATGTTGGCGTAAGGCGACTTTTCGCTTTCAATGGCGATAGCATCGGTCTTCGGATTAAGGCCACCCTGCGAAGCGTAGTTGGTGTTGATGACCGAAGCATCGGTATCATCAAGCGCGCGTGGCAACTGGGCAGCATCCAATTCTGCAAACTGCAGGTTCTTAGGGTTTTCAATAACGTCAGCTGGCGTTACCTTGAGACCAGCTTCTTCCTTGACCTTGATCAGGCCCTTGGAGGCCAGAACCAGCAGAGCGCGGCCGCCATTGGTCGGGTCGTTCGGAATGCCAATTGTCGCGCCGTCCTTCAGTTCGTCCAGGCTCTTTACCTTCTTGGAGTAAACGCCCATTGGAGTGGTGATTGTTGTGCCAACGCTGACGAGGTCGAACTTGCGGTCGGCAACTTGGTTGTCGAGGTATGGCTGGTGCTGGAAGGAGTTGGCGTTCAGTTCGCCATCGTTCAGCGCCTGGTTCGGAACAACATAATCAGAGAATTCGAGAATTTCCAGGTCGAGATCCTTCTTGGCAGCCACTTCCTTGACCACTTCCATGATCTTGGCATGTTCGCCCGGCGTTACACCGATCTTGATGGTTTCAGCCAGCGCGCTGCCGGTGGAAAACAGGGCAGCGAGGGAAGCTGCGATAATCAGTTTTTTCATGTCAGTCTCCTTGGGGTAGATTGTTATTGCTTGTTAGTTTTTACGATTACGCTTGTCGAAATGGCGGGCAAGCCTGTCGCCCGCACTTTGAACCAGCTGCACCAGAACGATCAGCACTGCGACAACGGCAAGCATCACTTCCGGCATAAAACGTTGATATCCATAGCGAATGCCAAGGTCACCAAGACCACCGCCACCGACAGCACCGACCATGGCCGAGTAACCGATCAAGCTGACCAGGGTCAGGGTAAGCGCCAGCGTAATGCCGGGCTTGGCTTCGGCCAGCAAAACCTTGGTAACGATCTGCACCGGTGTGGCACCCATGGCGCGCGCCGCTTCCACCAGACCCTTGTCGACTTCGCGGATCGCCGCTTCCACCAAACGGGCAACAAATGGAATGGTTGCAACCGTGAGCGGAACGATGGCTGCCGAAGTACCAATGGAGGTACCGGCAACAAGGCGGGTAAATGGAATGATGGCCACCACTAGAATGATGAACGGCGTAGAGCGGGCGGCATTGACGATCAAACCAACGATACGGTTGGTGATCGGCGCTTCAAAAAGCTCGCCTTTGCCGCTGGTCGCCAGGAAGATTCCGATCGGCAGGCCCACAAGCGACCCGACCAGACCGGAGATCGCCACCATGTGCAATGTCTGTAAAAGTCCCTTCCACAGAAGGATAAAGAGCATATCAGGCGACATAGCCGAGCACCTCCGTGGCAAGTCCGGTTTCCGCATAAAGACGGTCAGCGCGGGAAATTGTTTCAGGTGTTGCGGGGTAGGAAACCACAAGTGAACCAAATGGTTCGCCTGCAATTTCCTCGATCGTGCCGGCCAGAATATTCACATGTGCACCGATTTCGCTGACCAGTCTTGCCGTCAGCGGCTGGAAGGCTGTCGCACCGAAGAAGATCAATCGCACCAGAACGCGATCACCACTGTCGGGCTGCGGTTTCAGTACACCGCTGATCCATTCAGGCAGTTTGGCACCGATCGAAGATGACAGCAGGCTGCGGGTGGTTTCATGCTTTGCAGCCGTGAACACGTCAAAGGTACGACCGCTTTCGACGATCAGACCCTTGTCGATAACGGCAACCTGTGACGCGATTGTTTTCACCACTTCCATTTCATGGGTGATGAGAAGCACCGTAAGGTTAAGTTCCGAATTGATCTTCTGGAGAAGTTCAAGAATGGACTGGGTAGTCTCAGGATCAAGCGCCGAAGTTGCTTCATCTGATAGCAAAAGCTTCGGCTCGGTTGCCAGAGCGCGGGCAATGCCGACACGCTGCTTTTGACCGCCGGACAGTTCCGCCGGGTAGCGGTTGGCTTTGTCGCCAAGTCCGACAAGTTCAAGCAAAGGCTGAACTTTCTTTTTGATATCCTGGCGGCTGACACCGGCAATCTCCAGCGGCAGCGCCACGTTGTCGTACGCGGTGCGCGAAGCCAGCAGGTTGAAATGCTGGAAGATCATGCCGATCGAGCGGCGCAACTGGCGCAGACCCTGTTCATCCAGCCTGCTAACATCAACGCCATCGACCAGAACGCGACCGGATGTCAGCGTCTCCAGGCCGTTGACGAGCCGGATCAGTGTGGATTTACCAGCGCCTGAGCGCCCGATGATGCCGGTAATGGAGCCGCGCGGAACAGAAAGGTCCACACCGCCGAGTGCGGTAAACGCCGCTTCGCCGTTTTGGCCGCCAAAACGTTTGGTGACATTTTCAAACACAACCATGGCATCAGCATGTGCTGGTGGTTGCTGAGCGGTGCTGCCCGCTGTCAATTGGAAACTCATGGATAACTCTACGGATAATGTCTGTTGTGCGTATCTCTTTAAATCAATTCCGGCTGAAATAAAGGATTCTGCGTTTTTTGGTGTCTATCCTGCCATTTTTACAGCATCAACGATGCTCGCAAGATAAGTCACCCGTGCATTCAGTGCGTGTCGTTACGCAATCACGAAGCACATTCGATTACAGCACATAGTCCGTGTCATTTTATTCTGCTTTCACACCAAAGTCGTTATCGACTTTCTTAGGTGCCCCAAACATGCCTGTATGCGACACCTTTTGACAGGGAAAATTTTTCAACTGAAAGGCAGTTTCAGGAAAATTTTCCGCAGTTATGTCCTTAAAGCGATTACTTTACCGAAGAAATGAACTGATCGTTCGGACGACGGACCTTTTTGAGGTTCACCAGCCAATCACCATCTTCCTTGCGGTAGCCAAGCGGAAGGATGGTAACCGAGCGCAGGCCCTTCTCACGCAGGCCCAAAATCTCATCCAGCTTGTCCGGATCGAAACCTTCCATTGGTGTCGAGTCCACGCCTTCAAACGCAGCCTGAGCAAGCGCCATGCCGAACCCGATATAGGCCTGACGTGCAGCGTGTTCGAAGTTCACCTGAGCATCGCGCGGAGGATACATGTTCAGGAGCATCTGGCGATAGTTCTCCCAACCTTCGTTCTTGATGCCGCGCTCTTCATTGACGAGATCGAACATGCCGTTGATGCGCTCAGCGGTGTAGTTATCCCACGCTGCAAAAACGAGAAGGTGCGAACCATCGGTAATCTGAGCCTGGTTCCAGGCGATTTCCTGGATCTTCGCACGCACTTCCGGATTGGTAACGACGATAATTTCAAACGGCTGCAAGCCGCTTGATGTCGGAGCAAGACGGGCAGCCTCCAAAATACGGGCAACCTTATCTTCCGTTACCGGCTTGGAAGGGTCCATCTTTTTGGTGGCATAACGCCAGTTCAGTTTTTCAATAAGCAAAGTAGTCTCCTTGGGAGGATCACTGACGCTGCCATCAGGCAAGCGTGCAGGTTTCATTTTGAAACCCGCTACACATAGGGCGCCAGTCCACAACTGCAAGCAGACATCGCAACGTAACCACCCAAAACTACGAGGCAGCCTTTTTGTGATTGCCCTTCGGAAATTCGGCCGCCAGCGACGAGTACCATTTGCCGCTTTTTTTGACGGTCCGGACCTGAGTGTCATAATCGACATGCACAAGGCCAAAGCGCATGCGATAGCCCTGCGCCCATTCAAAATTGTCCATCAGGCTCCAGGCAAAATAACCACGCATCGGGTAACCGTCCTTGATCAGATCGGCAACCACCGACAAGTGGTCAACGTAATAATCAAGGCGCGGCTGGTCATCGACCTCACCATTTTCAACACCCATATTGTAGCAGGCACCGTTCTCGGTGATGTAGCAATCGGGCAATTCATAACGGCGATAAAGCTCCTCTACCAACGAATGCAGGGCCGGAGAATAGACCTCCCACCCGATATCGGTCGTCACATCGTTGACGAAAGGTGCTTCAACCGTGGCTGGGAATTCAGCTGAAGGATTTGGATCAGCGGCAACCCGCATCGGTGTGTAATAATTCAATCCCCACCAATCGAGTTTCTGGTTGATGATGGTGAGATCGCCATCTTCGACAACCGGCATGCGGTCACCCAGCGCCTCAACGAAATCCGAGGGATATTCACCCTTGAATACAGGGCCAAAAAACACACCATTATGGAACTGGAATGCCCGCTCGGCTGCGGCCTTGTCCGCAGCACTGTCGGAAGCAGCAATGACCGAATGTGCGTTCAGCACCAGACCAACCGGCACGTTGGGCGCGACATCCCGGCAGGTCTGTACGCCAAGACCGTGGGCAAGATTGGTGTAATGCATCGCCGCCAGTGCGGCGTCCATGTTGCGTTCACCCGGCGCGTGAATGCCATAGAGATGGCTAAGCCACACCGAGCACCATGGCTCGTTAAAGGTGGCAACAGCGTCCAGCCGGTCGCTCAAGCGTTCCATCACCGTGCGGGTGTAGCGCTGGAAGGCATAGGCGGTGGAACGCGCAGTCCAGCCGCCATCACCCATCAGGGTCAACGGCAGATCCCAGTGGTAAAGTGTGGCATAGGTTTTGATGCCCCTCGCCTTGCAGCCGTCAACCAGACGGTCATAAAAATCCAGCCCTCTTTCATTGATCGGACCGGTGCCATCCGGAATTATACGTGGCCATGCAATAGAGAAGCGATATGCCTCGACACCCATATTTTTTATGAGATCGAGATCGGCATCCAGACGGTTGTAATGATCGCAGGCAACGTCACCATTGTGGCGACCATAAACACGTCCGGGCATGTTGCAAAAAGCATCCCAAATCGAAGGTTTGCGACCATCTGCCTTGGATGCTCCTTCAATCTGGAAGGATGCCGTTGCGACACCAAACAGAAAATCACCGGGAAAGCGTGTTGCAAGCACCTTGGGATCGATCATTCCGTCTCCTCCTGAATAATTTGGCCCGTTAAGTATCGGGTTTGGGTCCTGCCCTGGACAGGTGTTTGCAAGGTATAAAGGCAAATCATCGCCTACTGCAACGTTTCAGTTAAATCATACAAAACTTTTACGACAGGGATTTGGTGCAAATGCAGCGAGTTAGCAACAGAAAAGGCGGGGTTTGATCCCCGCCTTTCATCAGCTTTTTTACATAAAGCTTTTCGGCCGTTTTAAACGTAACGATTTACGACATTTTCGAGATATTCCTGACGACCCGACTTCGGCTGAGGATTGATATTGTCACGCTCAACCAGAGCAGCAATCTCATCCAGCTTCAACTCGCCACGCAGCATCTTTTGCGCCGAAGGAGAATCCCACTTTGAATAACGGTCCGAAAGCGGCTTCGACAGCGCGCCATCTTCAATCATCTTGGCAGCAGCCTTCAGGCCACGGGCGCAGCAATCAATGCCGCCGATATGACCGATCAGAAGATCAGCCGGATCAAGCGACTGGCGACGCAGCTTGGAATCGAAGTTGGTGCCGCCGTTCTGGAAGCCACCACCGGCCAGAACATGATAATAGGCCAGCGCCATTTCCGGCACGTTGTTCGGGAACTGGTCGGTATCCCAGCCGGACTGGTAATCATTGCGGTTCATGTCGATGGAGCCGAAAATGCCGAAGGCGTTTGCCATGGCCAGTTCGTGCTCGAAGGAATGGCCCGCAAGGATCGCGTGACCCTGCTCAATGTTGACCTTGACTTCCTTTTCCAGGCCATGACGCTGCAGGAAGGCATAAACCGTTGCCACATCATAATCATACTGATGTTTGGTCGGTTCCTGCGGCTTCGGCTCGATCAGGATCGTGCCTTCAAAACCAATCTTGTACTTGTATTCGACAACAAGGTTCAGGAAGCGGCCCATCTGGTCGAGTTCGCGCGACAGGTCGGTATTCAGCAGGGTTTCATACCCCTCGCGTCCGCCCCACAGAACATAGTTGGCACCGCCCAGTCGCTTGGTAGCATCGAGGCAGGTTTTGACGGTCGCAGCCGAGAATGCAAACACATCCGGATCCGGATTGGTCGAAGCGCCCGACATGTAACGGCGGTGCGAGAACAGGTTGGCAGTACCCCACAGAAGCTTGACGCCGGTTTCCGCCTGCTTCTTCTCGAAGTGGTCAACGATCTCGTTGAGATTACGGGTGTTCTCCGCAAAGCTGTTGCCTTCCGGGCGAACGTCCGCATCGTGGAAGCAATAAAACGGTGTACCCAGCAGCGAGAAAAACTCAAAGGCAACATCAGCCTTCAGTTTTGCCGCATCCATTGTGTCGGAAAACCATGGGCGCTCAAATGTCTGGCCACCGAACGGATCCCCACCTGGCCATGTGAATGTGTGCCAGTAGGCCACCGCAAAACGCAGATGATCTTCCATGCGTTTGCCAGCCACGATCTCGTCCGCATTGTAATGACGAAACGCCAGCGGATTTGTGCTGTCCGGTCCTTCATATTTGATTTTGGTGATATCACCGAAAAAGCCTGTCGACATGGGTATTCCTCCTGAAATCTAACCTCTGTCAATGAAAGTAGACCCACCGGCTTGCGCCGGAAGAAAACGGGATGTTAGTGCGCGAGTTGGCGAATGGCCGGGTAGAGCTCGCGGTAACGCTGATAGGCAGCATCGTAGGCACCGCTAAGTGCCGAGACAGGCTCGATGGTTCTAGCGGTCTGCGGCGCCGTGCACACGGCAACCGGGTCGGCGCCCGTGGCCGCAATAAGACCAAGACGTGCGGCACCGAAGGCAGCACCAAAATCACCATCGGCGGGAATATCAACCGGCACATCAAGGGCCGTTGCAATCGACGCCAGCCAGTATTCCGAGCGTGAACCGCCGCCAATGGCCGTGACGCGAGAGATGCTTGTACCGGCCGATTTCAACGCTTCCAGATTGTCACGGATGGCAAAGCTGACACCTTCAAGCACCGCCTGCGTCAAGACCGAACGGTCACTTTCATGACCAAGACCGATAAAGGCACCACGAATGACCGCGTCATTGTGTGGTGTGCGCTCGCCAGACAGATAAGGGGCAAATGTCACGCCGCTTGGTGCCTTCAGGCTGTTGCCCAGCTCCGTGGTCAGTTCGGCTGCAGATTTGCCTGCAATGCCGGAATACCAGTTAAGGGCATCGGTTGCCGACAGGATCACGCCCATCTGGTGCCAGGTACTTGGCAAGGCGTGGCAAAATGCATGTACGGCACTTTCAGGCTTGGGCAGATAGCTGCTGTTGGCCGCAAACAATACGCCGGATGTCCCCAGCGAAACGAAAGCAGCGCCTTCCGATACCGTGCCCATGCCGCAAGCCGATGCAGCATTGTCACCGGCGCCACCGGCAACCACGACATCGCTCATGCCCCAAGCAGATGCAAGCTCGCCGCGCAGTTTACCAGCCTGCTCAGTGCCTTCCACCAGCGAAGGCATGTGGCTTTCGCTAAGACCGGTTGCATCCAGCAATTCTGCCGACCACTTGCGGGCACCGGTATCAAGCCAGGACGTTCCGGCAGAATCCGACATTTCGGAGATATATTCACCGGTCAGCCAGAGGCGCAGATAATCCTTCGGCAGCAAAACCTTGGCGACCTTGGCGAAAATCTCCGGTTCATGTTTGGCAACCCATGCCAGCTTTGGCGCGGTAAAACCTGGGAACACGATATTGCCGGTCAGCTTGCGGAACCTTGGGTCAGCATCCAACTTGGCAGCCTCGGCATAAGAGCGCGTGTCATTCCATAGAATGCAGGGACGAAGCACCGCACCGGCCGCATCAACAAGGGTTGCACCATGCATTTGCCCGGACAGCCCAATGCCTTTCACGGCAGCAAGTTCCTTGGCATGGGAGGCGTTCAGTCCGGCGATTGCCACTTCACTTGCCTTGATCCAGTCCGCAGGGTTCTGCTCCGACCAACCGGAATGAGGCCGGGACACCTCAAGTGCGCCATTGGCAGAACCGATAATACGCTGGTTGCCATCAATCAGCAGCGCCTTGACGCCAGACGTCCCCAAATCGAGACCAAGATACATGTTATTCCTCCATGAAAATACGGTGAGACGGATTTGCAATCACGGCAAATTATCTCGCATGAATATGTCGAGGCGAATGCGTTCTTGTGCCGCAATCACTCCCACCTTGTCAGCCTTGGCCTTGAGCACACGAATGCTGCTGCGCACCTCATGCCCGGCATCCTGATTGAGTACGGCGTCGATAAGCCCGGCCTTGAGCGCCGCAGTGGTGTGGGTGCTCAGCTCGTGTGCAATGACCGCCGGTCTGCCACGCGATTGCGGCAGGTTTTCCAGCGCCCGGATAAGACCTCTGTTACCGGCACCCAGGCTATAAACACCGCCAATATCTGCATGTTGGGCAAGTGTATCGCGCACCAGCTTTTCAACCGTCGCAACATCATCACGCCCTTCGAGAACCGGCAGAATTTCCAGCTGCGGAAACTCTGATCCCATCACCGACATGAAACCGTCGACGCGCTCGCGGTGATCGCGCACCATCAGCGAACCGGCCAGCACAGCGATCTTGTTGGCCGACGGATTGGCAAAACGCCCAAGCAGGCTGGCCGCCGTCTTGCCGGCAGCAATATTGTCGACACCGGCATAGTGGTCGCGTTTTGAACCGGAGAGGTCCGAAACGATTGTCACTGTCGCTATGCCGTCATCCGACAGTGCCGCAACCGCCTGACGCACCGCATCACCCTCAACGGCAACAAACGCAACGCCGGCCGGCATGTCGGCCCGCGCGGTTTCCAGCGCAGCAACAAGTGCGGCCGCATCAAATGGGGGAATTTCAAGCAGCGTAATTTCGGCGCGCTCCGAGGGGCCACGCGAAATCGCTGCACGCACCTCATCCCGCAATGCCTGCATGAAGGAGTTGTCATTGTTTGGCAAAATGAAAACCAGTGGATAAACGCGGCTGCGCGCCAGATTGGCAGCGGCAACATCACGCACGTAACCCAGCTCGGCGATGGCTGCTTCCACACGCGCCTTGGTCACTTCCCGTACACCGGAACGGAGGTTGACCACACGGTCAACTGTGGCAAGGCTCACACCCGCCTTCGCAGCAATGTCGTGAACTGTTGGCTTCATTTCCGTCCTCCGACAGCCCTTCTATTCCCAAATTTGAGGTACGTAAATCAAAAAATAGCGGACGGCAGCAATCATCTTTAAACGTAAAATGAAAAAGGCCGCCATTTCTGGCGGCCTCGGCGGTGGATAGGGAAAATCGTTAGTGGCCGCTGCCTGCAGGCGGTGCAGCAGATGGCTTGCGGATCAGCAACGTCAGCGTCACCAGGAAGCAGAACAGCACTGTCAAGGTCATGAACACATCGGCAAATGACAGCAGCCATGCCTGTTGCGTTACCATGCCCGCCAGCTTCTTGAAGGCGACTGAAGCGCCATCCAGACCGTAGCTGTCATAGTTCGCACCTACACTGCTCAACCAATCCAACGCTTCCGGATTTTTGAAGTTCACATGCTCCGACAGACGCGCATAATGTTCATCGGTGCGCTGTGTCAGCATGGTGTTGATTATGGCCAGACCAACCGCACCACCGAGGTTACGGGTGAGGTTGAACAGGCCCGACGCGTTCTTGATACGCTGCGGCGGCAACGTGCCGAGAGCAATGTTGTTGATCGGCACCATGCACATCATCAGCGAGCAACCGCGCAGGATCTGCGGAACGAGCAGTTCGTAGAAATCCCAGTCCGAGGTAATGCCAGTCATCATATAGGTGCCAGTGGCAAAACCGAGGAAGCCAATACCCATCATCACACGCGGATCGAGCTTGTTGGACAGCATACCGGCAACCGGAGCTGTGAAGAACATCGCAAGACCGGACACGAACATTGTCTCACCGATCATCAGCGAGTCGTAACCACGGATACGTCCGAGATAGAGCGGGTAGAGATAGGTCAGACCGTAAAGGCCAACCCCCATCACGAATGAGAACAGTGAACCAATCGAGAAGTTTCGGTCCATGAAGGCCCGCAAATCCACGATCGGGAATTCGACCTTGAACGCTCTCCAGAAAAACACAACAGCACCGATGGTCATGGCAATCGAACCGACAACGATATGTTCATCGTTGAACCAGTCCTTGTTGTTGCCTTCCTCGAGCACATATTCCAGCGAACCGAGGAACACGCCCATAGCCAGCAGACCCCACCAGTCAAACTTCTTCCAAAGTGACTTTTCGGGCTTGTCGAAGTCGATCAGGCTCCAGGTCAGCAAGGTGACGATGATACCCGGCACAACGTTGACGAGGAACAACCAGTGCCAGGACATGGCGTGGCTGAGATAACCACCCACCGTCGGACCGATGGTCGGCGCAAGTGTTGCCACCAGACCAATGATCGGAGACACGATGCTACGCTTGGACGGAGGAAAAATGGTGAATGCTGCGGCAAACACCGAAGGGATCATGCCACCACCGATAAAGCCCTGAATGGCGCGGTACACGATCATCTGGTCGATGTTGGTGGCCGTGGCGCACAATGCGCTCGACAGGGTAAAACCTGCTGCACACATGCTGAACAGCACCCGCGTTGACAGGATACGCGCCAGCGTGCCCGACAGCGGGATCATGATAACTTCAGCGATCAGGTAAGACGTCTGCACCCAGGCGATTTCATCCGAGCCGGCACCAAGGCCGGCCTGGATTTCCGCGAGAGAGGCAGACACAATCTGGATGTCCAGAATGGACATGAACATGCCCACGACCATGGCAAAGAAGGCAATGAGCCGCTTTTTATCCATGGGGGGATCGGACGCGGCAACTGCATTGCCGCCTCGGATGACCGCTTCCGTCATGATGCGAGCCTTTCGCGCTTACTTCTGCGCTACCGCATTGTTGTCAGGTGCAGTGCGTGTATCCACGTCCACGACAACACTCAAACCGGCACGAAGATTATGCTTGGCAAGATCTTCGGCAGAGAAAGCGATACGAACAGGCACGCGCTGGATAACCTTGGTGAAGTTACCGGTGGCATTTTCAGGTGGCAGCATGGAAAACACCGAGCCGGAAGCAGGCGAGATCGACTGGACCGTGCCGATAATATCCTGCTTACCAAGCGCATCCACATGGATACGCACCTTGGAACCCGGCTCGACCTTGGCGATCTGCGTTTCCTTGAAGTTCGCATCAATGTAGAGGTCGTTCATAGGCACCAGGGCTGCAAGCCGCTTGCCGCTTGAGACGAGATCACCCACCTGAACAGCCACATTGCCGATGACACCATCATACGGCGCCTTCAACACTGTAAAGCTAAGGTCACGTTGAGCCTTGTCCTTGGCCAGAACCAGCGAACGGATGGTGCTTTCAGCTTCGTTTCTCTGCGCTGCGAGCAGAGATATATTGGCTTTGGCGGATTCGATGCTGGCCGCACCGGCAACAGCATTTGCTGCAGCCTGATCAAGCGCGACCTGTGCATTATCTGCAGAGGCAACCGTACCAACATCCTTGGCTTGCAACTCGTTGGCGCGCTTCTGGTTGATTTCCGCGCCGCGCAGGGCTGCGTCAAGCGCACCCTTCTGTGCTTCGGCCTGCTGCAGAGCAGCCTTGGCACCTGCAAGCTGTGCATCGATACGCGACAACGACAGCTCCTGGGTACGAACCTGCGCTTCGGCTTGTTCAAGCGCGATTCGATAATCGCCATCATCCAGAGTGACGAGCGGATCACCAGCCTTGACTTCCTGATTGTCGACGACATGGACCTTGTTCACGTAACCGGAAACCTTAGGCGAAATGATCGCAATGTCACCTTCGATATAGGCATCATCGGTTGAGATGAGGAAACGGCCATCGGTCCACCACTGGTAACCATACCAGCCGGCACCGGCCAGCACGGCAATTGCCAACACAGGCAAAATAGGCGAGCGACGCTTTGCCTTCTTCTGCTGTGGCGCATCCTGTGGCGGCGCAGGTGTCTGAGATGTGGTTTCTACCGCATCATCTTTACGCGCCGTTTCATCTGCGCCCTCATTTGTATTGACCGCGCGTACCGCGCCTGTGTTCTGGGCAGACATGTGCTCACCACCATGTAGGATATAATTTTATTGAACTGAACCGTTCGGTTCGATTGACATAAAGCTTTTCATGACACATATCAAGAGGGCATCGAACCAAACAGTTCGATTTGACGGGAATCAAAATTTCAAACAGGGATAAGAGTGTGAGCACGCAAGAAGACATGGAGACATCTGGAACGCCGGTCACCACCGGGCGTTTCGCGGCGGGAGAAGATCCTGCAAAGCGCGAACAGATCCTCGATGGCGCCTGGATTGTTTTCCGCAAACTTGGCTTTGATGCTGCCAGCATGAACGATATTACCCGCGAAGCAGGCGTTTCCAAGGGTACGATCTATGTTTACTTCGCAAATAAGGAAGATCTTTTTGCGGCCCTGATCGACCGGCACCGTACCCGTTTTGCCGAAGCCATGCGTGATGTGCTGGCGGGGGAACAAGCGGTTGAAGAAGGACTCAAGAAGTTCGGCTTCACCTTTTCCCGACAGATGACCTGCTCTGAAGTCATACCTGCTATGCGTTCTGTGATTGGCGTTATTGACCGCATGCCAGGCCTCGCGAAGCGTTTTTTCGCCAGTTCACCAGTCAACATCAAAAGCGTGCTACAGGATTTCATCGAACATCATGTGAAGCTTGGAAACTTGCAGGTCGACGATATCGAATTGGCCGCCCGGCAATATATCGAACTGTCGTCAGGTCCGTTTTTCAAACTTCGCCTGTTTGGTGAAATTAATGGTGACGTGCCGCAGCAGGAACTGGACCGGGTGGTCAACAGCGCCGTGCGCGTATTCATGGCCGCTTACGGAACCAAAATCAGTTGAGCGCATTAGGCAAAATCTGCGCAGGCGTAATTTCGCGTTAAACGCGAAAATTGCGAATAATCAGGCATATCGTTGAAATAAATGCGCTTGTTTCTCGCGTTTTATAACGTACATGATTGCGTCGTATATTTGCCAGTGCTGCACAATTGAAAGGACAACACCCCCCGATGGAGACCATTCTCCCTCTCTTGAGCGACCCCACTGCCTGGGTGGCATTGATTACCCTGATCGTCATGGAGGTCGTGCTCGGCATTGACAACCTGATATTCATCTCGATCCTGACCAACAAGCTGCCACCGGAGCAGCGTGAAAAAGCCCGCAAGATCGGTATTGGCCTCGCACTTGTCATGCGCCTCGGCCTGCTTGGCACTGTAGCCTGGATCGTACAGCTTACCAACCCGGTTTTCGATGTTTTCGGTCACTCCTTCTCCTGGAAAGACATTATCCTGATCGTCGGCGGTCTGTTCCTGCTGTGGAAGGCGACCAAGGAAATTCACCACAATGTTGACCCTATCGACCACAAGGAAGACATGGTTGGCGGAACGGTCACCAACACGTTCTCATCTGCAATCATTCAGATTCTGCTGCTTGACCTCGTATTTTCGGTCGACAGCATTATCACGGCCGTTGGCATGACGCCGCATCTGCCGATCATGATCGTTGCTGTTGTGTTTGCTGTGACTGTGATGCTGGTAGCCGCGACGCCGCTGGCTAACTTCATTGAGCGCAACCCGACAATCGTCATGCTGGCTCTCGCCTTCCTGCTCATGATCGGCACCACGCTGATTGCCGAAGGTATGGGCATGCATGTGCCGAAGGGCTACGTCTATGCAGCTATGGCTTTCTCTGCCCTGGTCGAACTTCTCAACATGATGGCGCGTAACGCCCGTGCCCGTAAACGACAGGCCGCCAAGCATTAACCGCTGAATCGAATATTGAAAGACCCGCCTGACAAGGGCGGGTCTTTTGCATTTTGACGACGGAACGCGCTATGGTTTCATACGTTTAATACCGCATCTGATCGGCTGTTCTGGCCAATCACTCTCCTGCCGAAAGTGCATATCTGAATGACAACAGACCAGATTTTAGCCTTCGCCGTTATCGCAGCAATGATGGCAGCTTTCATCTGGGACAAGTTGCGTTATGATGTGGTTGCCTGCTCCGCCCTATTAGGCGCTGTTGCGGTGGGTATCGTGCCCTTCGACAAGGCATTCTCCGGTTTCAGTGACGATATTGTCATCATCGTCGCCAGTGCACTGATCGTCAGCACGGCGGTGGCCCGTTCCGGCATTGTCGATACACTGATCAAGAAATATTTCCCCGAAATGCGCTCGAAAGGGTTGCAGCTCGCTTTTCTGATGATTGTTGTGGCTGTCATGTCGGCCTTCATCAAGAATATCGGCGCATTGGCTATCATGATGCCAGTGGCTTTTCAGTTTGCCCGCAAGTCCGGCACCCCCGTGTCCTTCTACCTGATGCCGATGGCCTTTGCTGCCTTGCTCGGTGGATTGATGACGCAGATCGGCACCTCGCCCAACATCGTGGTCTCCAGACTGCGTGAGGAAATGACCGGTCAAAGTTTCTCGATGTTCGACTTCACGCCTGTCGGTCTTGGCCTGACAGTCATCGGCATCGTATTTTTGACATTTGGCTACCGGCTGCTGCCAGTGCGCACCAAGCCGGACGCCTCCGTCGAAGACATTATGGAAAAATCCGCCTACACAGCCGAGGCCTCCATAACAGCAGATTCACCGATTAAAGACAAAAGCCTCAATGAACTGCTGAAACAGGGCGATGGTGCGGTCATTGCGACAACCATTCTCAGAGGCCACCGCAGGATTTCCCCCTTCCCCGATGTTGTGCTTAAGGTTGGCGATACACTGCTGCTGGAAGGCAATGCCACTGATCTGGACAGGGTGGTCTCCAGTGCAAAGCTCACACTGTCAGGCAAGCCACTGACCGGCAGTGGCCAGAAGGAAAGCGATGTCATGGCCATGGAGGCGGTGATCGACAACACCTCGATCCTCAAAGGCCTTTCGGCGAAAGAATTGGCACTGTCCTACACACGCGGCGTCAATCTGATTGCCGTCAGTCGTCGCGGACATCGCCTGAACCAGCGTCTGAGTGACCTGTCATTGATGGCCGGTGACGTGATCGTTTTGCAAGGCAACAGCAAAAACATCTCACAGGTTTTGAAGGAATTCGACCTTCTGCCGCTCGCGCAACGTGAAATCCTGCTCGGCACCCGCAGACGCGCGATTTTGCCACTTCTGGTACTTGCAGCTGCCATGGCAGCTGCGGCCACCGGCATAGCACCGGTCGCGGTTGCCTTCTTTGCCGCCGCCTTCGCGATGATCGCTATTGGCGCTATCCCGTTGTCCGACATCTACAAATCAGTAGATGGCCCAATTCTTGTGATGCTGGCGGCACTTATCCCGGTCAGCGATACACTGCGCACGACAGGTGCGAGCGACCTTATTGCGACCTGGTTGGGCGAAACGGCCAAAGGCATGCCACCCTTCATGGCTCTTGGTCTTATTCTGCTGGCTGCGATGGCTGTCACGCCATTCCTCAACAATGCCGCAACGGTACTTGTCATGGGCCCGATCGCGGCAGGATTTGCCACCACACTTGGCTTCAAGCCGGAGGCATTTCTGATGGCTGTCGCGATTGGCGCCGGCTGTGATTTCCTCACCCCCATCGGCCACCAGTGCAACACTCTTGTCATGGGACCGGGCGGCTACAGGTTCAGCGACTATCCACGGCTTGGTCTGCCGCTATCATTCCTGATCATCATCACCAGCATTCCAATGCTGCTTTACGTCTGGCCGGCATCCTGATTTGACCTAATTTTCTTGACGCATGGGGCTGAATGTGGCCTAAGGCCATTCCAATGGAAAATTGCGGAATTGCGGGCATCCTAGATCCCCAAATCCCGTTTCCTCAATGCATGCTAAAACCAGTCGTCGCATACGGGAACTTCCCGTAACCCTTGCACGTCAATACGAGCGATCATCCAATGAGCACTTCCAACGTTCGCGTCCGTATCGCGCCCTCTCCTACCGGTGAGCCGCATGTCGGAACTGTCTACATCGCACTTTTCAACTATCTGTTCGCCAAGAAAACCGGCGGCGAGTTCATCCTGCGCATCGAAGATACCGATGCAACCCGCTCGACCCGCGAATATGAAGAGAAAGTGCTGGAAGCACTGAAATGGACCGGGTTGAAATGGTCCGAAGGTCCCGATGTCGGCGGTCCATACGGCCCGTACCGCCAGTCCGAGCGCAAGGACATGTACCAGCCCTATGCTCAGGAACTTCTGGATAAAGGCCATGCCTTCCGTTGTTTCTGTACGCCTGAGCGCCTGGAACAGATGCGTGAAGCACAGCGCGCCGCTGGCAAGCCACCGAAATATGACGGTCTGTGTCTGCATCTGAAAGCTGAAGAAGTAACAGCCAAGCTGGCGGCCGGTGAAACATCGGTTGTTCGCATGAAGATCCCGACCGAAGGTTCCTGCGACTTCACCGACGGCGTCTACGGCGAAGTGTCGATCCCGTGGGATTCCGTTGACATGCAGGTCCTGATGAAGGCCGACGGCATGCCGACCTACCATATGGCCAATGTCATCGACGACCATCTGATGAAGATCACCCACGTTGCGCGTGGCGAGGAATGGCTGGCTTCAGTGCCCAAGCACATTCTGCTTTATCGTTATTTTGGATGGGACCAGCCGGTATTCATGCATCTTTCGCTGATGCGCAATGCCGACAAGTCCAAGCTCTCCAAGCGCAAGAACCCGACGTCGATATCCTACTACTCGGCACTCGGTTACCTGCCAGAAGCCTTGATGAACTTCCTAGGACTGTTCTTCGTGCAGATCGGTGAAGGCGAAGAGCTTCTGAACATGGACGAGCTTGCAGACAAGTTCGACCCGGATGCATTGTCCAAGGCTGGCGCTATTTTCGACGTGCAGAAGCTGGACTGGCTGAACGGCCGCTGGCTGCGCGAAAAGCTGAGCCAGGAAGAGTTTCTTGCCCGTATTTTCGAATGGTCATCGGAAAATGGCCGTTTGACCGAAGGCCTCAAGCTGGCACAGAGCCGCATCTCCCGATTGAGCGAACTGCCGCAGCTGGCAGGCTTCCTGTTGTCTGGTGATGTTGGCCTGACACCAGCCTCCTTCGCAGGGCTGAAAAGCAAGCCGGAAGAAATTCATGAAATCCTGACCACCGTTGCTGCCGATCTGGAAAAAATGCCGGACTGGAACATTGAAAGCATCGAGGCAGAATTGCGTGACCTTGCTGAACGCACCGGCAAGAAACTGCGCGTGGTGACACCACCGCTGTTCGTTGCCATGTCCGGCACATCGCGTTCGCTGCCGCTGTTTGACAGCATGGCGCTGCTTGGCCGCTCCGTGGTACGCCAGCGCCTGAAGGTTGCCATTGCTGTGGTCGCTACCATGGTTGGCAGCGGAAGCTAAGGTTTACCGGGGCGGATTACCATTCGCCCCTCATTCCTGTGTTTGTCACAGGAAAACCAGCCACGGCGTATTTGCGCCGTGAATGAATGCAAGAAAATCTCCCGCGCCCAGAGACCTGTGCGCACTGGTATCCTGTGATAATCACAGGAATGAGGGAGAACCGGAAACTAATTGCCGCCGCGGTACCGCCGCAACAGGAATTGAACAATGAACGACAAGACAACCGAAACCGCTCTCTCCTCCGACGTCACGGAAGTGCGCCGCCAGAAACTGGCGCTGCTGCGCGAAAAGATCGGTGACGTCTACCCTGCGCATTTCCACCGCACGATGACCAATGCCGAGTTGGCGGAAAAATACGCCGATATCGAGCCGGACGTCGAAACCGGTGATACGGTCACCGTTGCTGGTCGTGTTTATTCCAACCGCAACTCCGGCATGTTCATGGACATCCATGACGCGTCCGGCAAGGTGCAGATCTTCAGCCACAAGGACACCACACCGGAAGCGGCCCGTGAGCTGCTGCCGTTGATCGACATGGGTGACATTATCGGCGTCACTGGCAAGGTTCGCCGCACCAAGCGTGGCGAGTTGACCATCAACGCTGAAGAAATCACCATGCTGACGAAGTCGCTGCTACCGATGCCTGAAAAGTGGCACGGCGTTTCCGACGTCGAAGTGCGTTACCGCAAGCGTCATCTGGACATTCTCTCCAATGAAGAGTCCAAGTTGCGCTTCCAGCAGCGTTCCAGAATTATCTCCGGCATTCGCCGCTTCATGGAAGCTGAAGGCTTCCTCGAAGTTGAGACACCAATGCTGCAGACGGTTTATGGCGGCGCGACTGCCGATCCGTTCAAGACCTTCCACAACACGCTGAAGCAGGACATGTACCTGCGTATTGCGCCGGAACTGTTCCTCAAGCGCACGCTGGTATCCGGCCTTGCCGACAAGGTATTCGAGATCAACCGCAACTTCCGTAACGAAGGCGTTTCCACGCGGCATAATCCTGAATTCACCATGATGGAGTGCTACTGGGCCTATTCCGACTACGAAGACATTATGGGTCTGGTCGAGCGCATGTTCCAAACCCTCGCTGTCGCCATCCATGGCACGACCGAGTTGGAGTTCCAGGGCCAGACGATCTCATTCAAGGGCCCGTTCAAGCGCGTTCCTATGCCTGATGCCGTCAAGGAAGCAACCGGTATCGACTTCCTGAACATCAAGACCGATGAAGAAGCCCGCGCCGCCGCCAAGGCTGCCGGTTTCGAAGTCGAGAAGGACTGGACATGGGGCGAGTGCCTGGCATTCATCTTCGAAGAGAAGGTTGAAGGCACGTTGATTCAGCCAAGCCACGTCACGCACTTCCCGAAGGACATCTCGCCTTTCGCCAAGGAAGTTCCCGGCGAACCACGTCTGGTAGAACGCTTCGAAAGCTACTGCAACGCCTGGGAGGTAGGCAACGCTTTCTCCGAACTCAACGATCCCGAGGAACAGCGCCGCCGTATGGTCGAGCAGCTGGAACAGGCTCACGCTCGCGGCGAAAAAGACAAGCAGCTTGACGATGAATTCCTTGATGCAATCGATCAGGGCATGCCACCAGCAGGTGGTCTCGGCATCGGCGTTGACCGTCTTATCATGCTGCTGACAAATGCACCGTCGATCCGCGACGTCATTCTCTTCCCGGCCCGTCGCCAGAAGGCCGACTGACGCTGCGGCATGTTTCACAGGACCGTTTAGCGGTTTTTGGCAGAAACATCTGATCGTCAAATAACAACAACACGCTGCGTGATAACCACCATCTGCAGCGTGTTACACAGGCAGAACATCAACAAAGCCGGAGAGCGAAAACGCCTCCGGCTTTTTTGTTCTCATCGAACTTTTGAAAAATTACCGAGATATCAGTGAGATGGCTGCGAATGACCTTCAGAAGCCTCGGCGCCTGTGCCTTCAGCCGCTGGTGCATCTGCAACGGGTGCGTGCTCTTGCTCCGCAGCTTCCGCGGTGGCGGAGCCTTTCCCGAAAATCAGGGATTTCAGATAGCTGAGGCTGAAAATGCTACCGCTGTCATGCACGGGCGTCGACGTCAGCAACTGTTCATCATCTGGCACAGGGTGCGCCTCTGCCGACGGGTCACCATGGCCTGTTTCACCCTCGCCGCCGTGCCCTGCCGGCTCCGCGGCTTTTTCTGTTGGCGCACCATGGCCATCGCTTTTTCCATGCGCACCCTCGGCATTCTCCGACACGCCACCTTCACAGCCGGTATTATCGGACAACGAATGTACAACCTGCTCAATGTCTTCAAGCGGAAGGTCAATTCTCAAGCCGTAGAAGAAACCCTGTGCGTTCGGCACGCCATCATAATAGAAGCCGGAATATTGCTTGCCATCCGTACCTTCGGGTATTTTGGCCATATCAGGGATATAAACTGCCTGCGCTGCAATCGCACGACCACGCATCTCGGAGCGCAGCTGCGGACCATTGGCGTCCAGAACCGACACCTGCACAAGATCAGGGTGCTGTTTTTCGTGAATAGCCTTGGCTACACGCACGGCGGTTTTCAGCCTGTCCGTACCATCACCACCGGTTGTGCGGATAAACTGCCTTATCCAGAATGTACCGTTTTTCTTGATGGTCACAGTCTGGACGGCCTGACATTCCAGACCATTGACTGAACGATAGGAAGGGCCAAGCAAACGTTCGGTACCCACGTAAACAGCAGCGAGACCAGCTGCTCCGCTGATAAGCAGAACACCGCAACTGATAAACACTACTTTACGGGAAAGCCGTATTCGGCTGAATACTGCTTTCACACTAGGCGCCCTGACATACCTACCCCGTCAATTACGCAATGCCCCAGCCCTAATGGGCCAACCAAAGACCATCCGGCATGGATCAAAAATCCACGTCCAGACTGGCTTTGATCCTGACGGTTTCTCCTTGACGAAGATTTAACCCGGAGTGTTATTCAGTGTTTTTAGTGAACCATTTTTGGACTCTGCCAAAAAATATTACTGCGCTTCATGTATAAAGCGTTGACGGGCGCAAACTGACAATAATCAAGCGCGTCCAGTATCCGCACATCCGTGATACGGCATTCTCAAAATGAAGCAAAAAAGACCCGCCGCAGCGGGTCTTTGTTTCATAATCAGGCAGTCCAGCCGCCATCGATCACATGGATTTGGCCCGTGGTGAAACCGGCCTCTTCCGACGCCAGATAGGTCACCAGAGCAGCAATTTCTTCGGGCTTTGCAATACGGCCCATGGGCTGACGCGCTATGAAGTCGCTCAATGCCTGCTCGTAGTTGCCGGTCTGCTTCAGACGTTCATGCAGGGACGGGCTGTCTACGGTGCCCGGGCAAATTGCATTACAACGAACGCCCTTGGTCACGAAATCAGCGGCAATCGCCTTTGTCAGACCTACAACAGCTGCCTTCGAGGCCGTGTAGGCAAAACGATTTGGAACGCCCTTAACGCTAGATGCCACCGACGACATGTTGACGATAGCACCCTTGCCCTTTTCCAGCATGCCTGGGAGGAATGCGCGGCAAGTACGGTACATGGCCTTGGCATTCAGATCGAACGAGAAGTCCCAGTCCTTTTCCTCGCATTCGAGGATAGTGCCAGCATGCACGTAGCCTGCACAATTGAACAGCACGTCGATTGGGCCAACTTCTTCCGCAAATGCCTTTACAGCGTCGCCATCCAGAACGTTCAGAACGCGTTTTTCAACACCCTCCAGTGTGGCCAGTGCCTGCTCATTGATATCGGTTGCGATAACGCGCGCACCGAGGCTCGCAAAACGTTCAGCCGTTGCGCGGCCAATACCCTGAGCGGCTGCCGTCACAACAACGGTCTGCCCTGCAAAATTCTGGGACATATGGTAATCCTCCCTGCCAATCCAGTTTACCGCGCCAATGACTGGCCTTCACAATGAGGACATTCAGATGCGGATTGATAATTCATATGTAAACAGTGTATTTATAAGCCGTCAAGCGCAACAGATAGACAAGAAGATGTTTGGCATAGGCAAAATGAGGTTAGTGGAGGGGTACCATGACGACCGAAGACAATAGTGATCGCTATCGTGCGCCCGCGCTCGACAAAGGGTTGGATATCCTCGAACTGCTGGCCCATACGGATGGCGGTCTGACCCAGGCCGAGATTGCCAAGTCGCTCGGCAAAAGCCCCAGCGAATTTTACCGCATGCTCGATCGTCTGGTACGGCGCGGGTACGTCTACCGTCAGGATGGCGACCGCTTTTTCCTCAGCCTGAAAATGTTCGGCCTTGCCCATTTTCACGCCCCTGTTCGCAGACTGGTATCGTTCGCCACGCCTGTCATGCGCGACTTCTCCAACAAGGCACAGCAGGCCTGCCATCTGACTGTGCACGACAGAGGCGCTGTCACTGTTATTGCCCAGCAGGATTCATCGACCTATTGGGCGCTGTCGGTGCGGGTTGGCGCGCATATGAGCCTGTTCAACACCGGCTCCGGTCATATCCTGCTCGCTTTCCAGACCGAAACACAACGCGAGATGATGATTGCCGAGCAGTTGCGTTTCAACGAGGGCATGTCGACACCTGACAATCTCAGTGAAACATTAAGCCGCATCCGGCACGACGGCTATGACATCATGAAAAGCATGCAAACCGCCGTGGTCACGACATTGTCTGCACCGGTGCTGACACTGGATGGCACCGCCATCGCGGCTTTGACCTGCCCATTCATTGAACCGCTCAGCGCCAGTGCGCCGACCCAGAAAGTATGTCTGAACCATATTGTAGAAGCAGCCGCACGCATTTCGGAAATCGTTGCTGGCAGCCGCACGCAATAAGAAAATAGATTGCACCATAGCAAATAAAAAAACGCGACCGGCAGGGAGACGGTCGCGTTTGGCACTGGAGTATTCTTGGAAATTAAACGGGTAAACGTTTCAAAAGTTCCAACAAACCTCAGGCTGCAAGTTCTTTTTTGACCATCGAGCGCAGTGCAACGAGGTCCTTGGCAAACAGACGGATGCCTTCCGACAGCTTTTCAGTTGCCATTGCATCTTCGTTCAGCATCCAGCGGAATGCCTTTTCGTCCAGCGACTGCAGGGGCTCTGCCGTGACATTGTCAGGAGACAACTTGCGCTCAAGCGTACCCTGGTCCTTGTCGAGTTCTTCCAGCAGCGCCGGGCTGATGGTCAGACGATCGCAACCAGCAAGCGCTTCGATTTCGCCTGCATTGCGGAAAGAAGCACCCATGACGATGGTCGAGATGCCGTTGGACTTGTAGTAGTTGTAGATGCCACGCACCGAGACAACGCCCGGATCGGTTTCAGACGTGTAGTCCTGACCGGTGGACTTCTTGTGCCAATCAAGAATACGACCAACGAATGGCGAAATCAGGAATGCCTTGGCTTCCGCGCAAGCAATCGCCTGAGCCTTGGAGAACAGCAGGGTCAGGTTGCAATCGATGCCTTCCGACTGCAGAACCTGCGCAGCACGGATACCTTCCCATGTGGAAGCCAGCTTGATGAGAATACGGTCACGCTCAATACCGCGTTCCTTGTAGGCAGCAATGATGCCATGCGCCTTGGCAATAGAGGCTTCGGTATCGAAGGACAGGTCGGCATCCACTTCGGTGGAAACGCGGCCCGGAACGAGCTTGGCAAGTGCGGCACCAACCGAAATGGCAAGGCGATCTGCAACGGCAGCAACAACGGCATCCTGATCGCCGCCCTGTTTTTTACCCCAGCTCACAGCTTCTTTGACCGCATCTGCAAACGCAGGCGTTCCCAATGCTTTAAGAACGATGGTCGGGTTGGTTGTGCAATCGACTGGCTTGAGGCGTGCAACCGCATCAATGTCGCCGGTATCAGCAACCACGGTTGTAATGGAACGGAGTTGATCGAGCTTGGACGTCATCCGGGTGATCCTTATGGATTGACTATAAAAGTGCTTCAGCCGCCGTTTCGTTCCCCCAAGAAAGCCATGGGAGTGCGGCCGAAATTACGGTCCTGACCTGATTAAAAGTATCGCTTGGCAGATCGATAAAAGTCAAGACATTTGCGCAACGCAATTGACATAAGTTTCACGAAAGTCATACTCGCTGCATAACAAACATTGGTGAAAAGCGTGGCGAAACTCAGACGCGAAACCCACACATCCATTTCCGAAGCCTCGTCCCTACGCCTCAGAGCCGCCTGGCTCTATTATAATCAGGGCATGACGCAGAAGGATGTCGCCGAAAAACTGGGGATCAGCCGGTCCACCGTCATTCGCCTGCTCGACGAGGCCATGAAACGGTCCGAAGTGCAGATCTGGATCAACGAAGGTATCGAAGATTTCATTGAGCTGGCGGGACAGCTCGAAAAAGCCTACGGGCTGGACGAGGCCATCATTGTTCCTTCGCCGGCCAACACGTCGGCACCGGCCATCGCAAAGGCAGTGGGCCTGGCGCTCGGGCAGTTTCTCTCTGAAGCCATCCCGGAAAATGCCACCATAGGCGTTGGTTGGGGGCGTACCATGACAGCCTCCCTTGCGAGCTTCCGCCCACCGCGTCGTGATAACTGCAAAGTGGTTTCTTTGCTGGGCGGTATCGTCGCCGTACACCAGACCAACCCTTTGGATTACACATGGCGACTGGCAAGCCAGCTTGGCGCCGAATGCTACATGTTCCTTGCGCCGCTGCTGGTCGATTCCGTCGAAACCCGCAAAACCCTGATTGAAAAATGCGGACTGAACACACTTTACGATCTGGCTGAAAAACTCGACATAGCCATTGTCAGTTGCGGCGATATCGGCCCGCAGTCCACGTCATTGTCCGAAGGTTTTATTAGCCGCCAGACGCTGGAAGAACTGATCGATGCAGGCTGCGTCTGCGATACAATGTTCAACTTCCTCGACAAGGACGGCAATTCCGTTGAACATCCAATCAACCAGCGCGTCATGTCGATCGACCTCGACACGCTGAAGAAAGCAAAGCACATTGTTCTGGCATCCGGTGGCGCGCAGCGTGCTGTCGCCATTCAGGCCACAATACGACGCATCGGCTGCAACACCCTTATAACAGATGAAACAGCCGCACGGGCATTGCTGGCCCTGTCAAACGACTGTTCCGCCGCCTGACATCTCAGGCGTGCGCGGATTCCCAGCCGAGCATAGCCCGTTTACGCGTCAGGCCCCAATGGTAACCGGTCAAGGCACCACTTTTGCCAAGCGCACGGTGGCAGGGCACCACGAATGACACCGGGTTTGCGCCGACAGCGGCACCCACCGCGCGGGACGCCGTGGGCTGGCCAATATCCTGCGCGATGTCGGAATAGGTAACCGCCTTACCAAACGGGATCTTCAACAGGCTTTTCCAGACACGGACCTGAAAATCCGTGCCCAGCAGCACCACGCGAAGCGGCTGGTCGCAACGCCATGCTTGCGGCTCGAAAATACGCGAGGCATAAGGCATGGTGGCAGCAACATCTTCGACGTAATTCGCTTTCGGCCAACGCTGCGCCATATCCTCGAAACAGGCGGCCTCTTCACCGGCATCGGCAAAGGCAACGCCCGCCAGACCACGGTCGGTGACCATGACGAGCGCCAGACCGAATGGAGAGACATGATAACCCCAGCGGATCGTTAGCCCTTCACCCTTGGCCTTCCATTCACCCGGCGACATGGCCTCATGTGTAACGAACAGATCATGCAACCTGCCCGGCCCGGACATGCCAACCTCGATAGAGGTTTCCAGTAGCGGCAACTGTTCCTGCCGCAACAGACGTTTCGCATGATCGAGCGTCACGGCCTGAAGAAACGCTTTCGGTGACAAACCGGCCCACCGCGTGAATGTCTTCTGCAACTGTGTTGGCGATCTGCCCATACGCGCCGCAATCATTTCCAGCGATGGCTGATCACGGTAGTCCACCGTCATGATTTCGATGACCTGCCGGACGGTCTCGTAATCGGAACCGTCAGGTGTGATATCTTCCTGCAAAATAAGATCGGCTTTCATGGCATGTCTCCTTGGGTAACAGAAGACCACGGACAGACGATCATCGCCACCCGTTTCTTGCGTCTGCAGACCATCACGTTAAATTCTGCGTCTTACTCTAGCCAGGGCACCCTTGAATGCTTTCGCAAAGCTTTCGCGATCATCCGGATTGAGAAAGGAGCCGACATCCGTCACGTGCCCCTGCCCTGAAACATGCATGGAGAGGATGCCAAATTCCTCGTGTCGACGCACCCGAAACCTTGTCCAGAACGGGTTGAAAACATGCTCTTCCATCCGCCCAGAAGGAGCGTATTTACGCACCGACAGGCGGGTGCGCCAGATGGTGACTTCCTCCCGTCTGCGCGCGGCCCGATAGTTCAGTTTGAAGGCTCCGTAGAGCAGCAGAAAATCAAGACCGAAGAACACGCCCACCAGCCACGCGCCGGTAACGACAAAAAACACCCCGTAGACGAAGCAGACCATGCCTGTCAGTAACAGCAGCACCCGAAACCCTTTTCGCCCCAGCGAACGGTGTGGCACCAACTGTGCAGCAAAAACCGGTTCATCGTTTATCGTATCCACGTTGCGTTCCCGCATTCCGGCTAGTCACCTGAATCTGAAGTTTGTCACACTGTTTGGCACGCGCAGAACGAACTTCAGATTCAAAAGGGTGACTAGAACTTATTTGATTCTCGTGTGGTTTATGGATTTTAAATACGCTCCCCACCTAGCCTCGAATGAGGCGTATTTAAAATCCACCACACGAGCTATAGATGAAGGCATGACAATAGCGAAGAAACGATCCAGCACCCAAACCTTGCAAAAGTCAAATCAGACTTCTGCGCGTAAAGGACGCACGCCCCGCTCCCTGTATTCGAAGGCAGATCTGGAAGAGATCTTCCGGCGTTTTTCGGTGCAACGACCTGAGCCCAAGGGTGAACTGGAACACACCAATCCCTTCACGCTGCTGGTGGCGGTTGCACTGTCAGCGCAGGCAACGGATATTGGTGTGAACCGGGCAACGCGTGCCCTGTTCAAGATCGCCGATACCCCACAAAAAATGCTCGACCTTGGTGAGGAACGGCTGATCGATCATATCAAGACGATCGGACTTTATCGCAACAAGGCCAAGAACGTCATTTCGCTGTCGCGCATGCTGATCGACAATTTCGGCGGCGAGGTGCCAAAAACCCGCGACGAACTTGTCACGCTGCCGGGTGTGGGGCGCAAAACCGCCAATGTGGTAATGTCCATGGCGTTCGGCGTACCAACATTGGCCGTTGATACCCACGTCTTCCGTATTGCCAACCGGCTCTGTCTGGCACCGGGCAAGACCCCGGATGACGTTGAAGACAAGTTGATGAAAATCATACCGGAACAATACCTGTTCCACGCCCATCACTGGTTGATCCTGCATGGACGATACTGCTGCAAGGCCCGCAAACCTGAGTGCGAGCGCTGCGTGATCGCTGATTTATGCAAGTCACCGGAAAAATCCTGCGATATTCCGGCTCCGCTGGTCGAGTTACCGGCCCAACTGTTGCGTGACTAACGGCGGTTCGCGCATGCTGATGGATTTGTGCAAATGCACCATCAGCGAGGCAGCAAACAGTGGCGTCAGCAGGTTCACAAACGGGATGGCCAGAAACAGCGCGATAACAAGGCCGGCGGTAAAGACCGTGGCCGCGTGTTTTGCGCGTAACTGGCGAGCTTCATCGGGCGTCCTGAACCGCATGGCAGCAAATTCAAAAAACTCTCGGCCCAGCAGGTAACCGTTGACCAGAAAGAAAGCGATCAGATTGACGCCGGGAACCAGTAGCAACAACAGCGCGATCAGGTTGCCAAGAATGATCACCCCAAAAAACTTGAGGGAAGCCCAGATGGCCTCACCCATCGGCATGGCACGACCCGGCGCATCCTGCGGATAATCGCGCTTCTCAAGCACTTCGGCCACATCGTCGAGAAACAGACCAGCAATGATGGCCGTTACCGGCGCAATCAGCAAGGCCAGTGCCAGCGCCAGTCCGATGCCTGCGAGAATGGCAAACACAAAACCGAGCCAACCTGCCCAGTCCGGAATACCCGGCAACAGCGTATCGATCCACGGCAGCGCCAGATAAATGAACAGCTGTCTGATGGCCACCCAAAGGCCAGCCAGCACCAGCAGGGTAAGGCCTAATACCTTCCAGAAAACCGAACGTGTCTCGGGCGAAAGAATGTTGGTCAAGGCCAAACGTGTCGCATCAAATATCATTTGGTCCCTCGCAAAGTCACAATTGTTTCCCACATAGGAAGGTAGTGCGGTTATCGCAATGGAGACCCGGGCAAGCATTAATAAAATGTAAATGCAACACCCAAGATTTGGCTTGAAAAAAAGCACTTTCTAATTTAATGTTTGTCACATGACAGCTTATGGGGGAAATAGTTTGCCAACTCATGCGGCACGCTCCCATAGGGGTCGCGATCAACAGGCAAACGGCGTTGGAAAATCTACTCCTGAAACTGACCCGGCTTTTGAAATTCGGAACGCCTTCCGAGCGTAGAATTGCAAAATACCTTTTGGAACATCTCGCGGAATTGCCATTCGAAACGGCTGCGACCTTAGCCCAGCGCCTTAACCTCAGCCCGATGACTGTCGGTCGCTTTATCCGTTCGCTCGGTTATCAGCAGTTCAGCGACATTCGCCAGCATTTGCGCGATCCAGCTTCGTTGCAGCTGCCGCAAACAGACATTGTGGCACCGAAACAACCGGACACGCCGGAAAACGCTCTTTCGGCGCTTTTGCTGCAGCAGGTTCAGTCCATTCAAAACGTCTACGACCTCTGTCGCCAGCCTGTCTGGCAACAAACGCTTGATGCCATCGCTTCCAGCGAAGACGTGTTCATCGTCTCCTGCTGCGATGCGTTTTGCATTTCCGATTACCTGCATTCAAAATTGCTGGAACAGCGTGGCAATGTGCATCACCTGAGAGAGAAAGGTGCGGGTTATGTCGCAGTTTTTGACGGCAAACCTGCGAACACCACGCTGATTATCGTGGATTGCGGCGGTAACCCGGCGCATGTCCAGCGTCTCGGACATGAGGCAGTCAAAGCCGGTTACACCGTCGTATTGATCACCGGTCGTTATTACGAATGGGGTCCGGGCAGTGCCAGTATCTGCCTGATGATCCCGCTGGTGCCGATGACCGATCATGGCAGTGCCATTCAGCTGCTGTCGATGATCGAGTTTCTGGCCTGTGCCGTCACAAAACAGCTGCAGAGCGAAAACGAGGATCGCAGCCAGCGGCTGATGGAATTAAGCCGGGCCCTAGCGTTCTGAAACGGTCAAACCCCTGGCATCGCAAAACATAGGGTGTCAAAGACTTTCGAGTTCTTCACGATGTCGCTGCATGGCCATAAACCGTCGATAATCACGGTCATAACCACCGGTCAGACCCGGATTGGGCCGTAACATCTCTCCTGCAGAATGCATGGCCTTACCGGCAGCAAAAAGATCGGCATGCACGCCACCGGCCGAGGCCGCCGTCATTGCCGTGCCGAGCAGCACGGCATCAACCGATTTTGACATCACGATATTGCGACCGGTCACATCGGCATAAAGCTCCATCAGCAACCCGCTGTGCACATGACCACCCGTCACATGCAGCGTATCGATGTGGTAGCCGGTGTCTTCCATCGCTTCGAGAATATGCCGCGTGCCAAGCGCGATGGACACGGCTGTTCGCCAGTAGAGGCGGCAGAGCCCGTCGAAGGACATATCCAGCGTCAGACCGCTGACAACACCCAACGCATGGGGATCCGCCAAGGGGGATCGATTGCCATGAAAGTCAGGCAGCACATGCAGCCGACTACCAAACTCCGCCCCCTCCTTCACCCGCAATTGCTGCACGCGTTGCTCTATACGCTGGTGCAAACCGGTCTCAGGTTTACCACCAGCTGCATGCATCTGCACGATGTAGTCGAGCAGGCCGCCACTGACCGATTGCCCACCCTCGACCAGCCAATGGCCGGGCAGCACACAATCCCAATACGGCCCCCACAGGCTGTGGCCCGGTTTGGGTTTTTCCGTAAAGGCAACAAGACAACTGGATGTGCCGGCAATCAGCGCGGCATGCTGCTCGATATCATCTTTCAGGCAACCGCCCAAAGCGCCAAGCGCGCCTGCATAGGCATCAATCATGCCTGCAGCCACCTTGCAGCCGGTATCAAGCCCAAGCTGCTGTGCGGCTTCGGCCGAGACAAATCCAACGCTTGTCCCCGGCCCAATGGCCGATGACGGCAAACCGCCGCGCGACAGCAAATCCTCAAGACCGGCCATTGCCAGATAATCTTCGGACCAGCCACCATCATGCGCCAGAAAATTCCACTTGGCCGTGAGCGTGCACAGTGACCGGTTGGCCGAACCCGAGGCTTTCCAGGTCAGAAAGTCTGCCAGATCAAAAAAGTAACCCGAACGCTGCCAGGTTTCCGGCATTTGTTGCTTCAGCCACATCAGCTTGGGGATTTGCATTTCCGGTGAAATTGACTGGCCGGAAAATTCCAGAACCGGATGGCCGGAAGCGGACAAAAAGTCACTTTGGGCCAGAGCACGGTGATCAAGCCAGACAATCGTGTCAAAACGGTCTTCACCCGTGACCGAAACAGTAACCGGCTCACCTTTTTTACCACGCACAACCAGCGAACAGGTCGCATCGAACCCGATGGCAGCAACTTGGCCCGCGGTTACCTTCGCAATATCAAGGGCTTCACGCACACAGCGGCAAACAACTTGCCAGATTTCTTCCGACTGGTGTTCCGCATGGTTTTCCTGTGGCCTACTCATGGAAATTGGATGTGCGACACGCGAAAGCAAGGCGCCCTTCACTGTGAACACGCCAACACGCGCGCTGCCGGTGCCCACATCGACCGCCACGAGAAACTCACGCATACGGATAATTCCCACCCCTTGGCATCATTCAAAAACCGGACCCTGAATCAGGCTTCAAGAACGCATCGGTCTTTCGTTGGTTGCATGACCGTTTTTTGTAAATTGACTGACAAGGTGGACCAAATCGTCCATGTCGTCAAACATGCCGTGCGGTTGCAGGATTTCAATTTTTTGACGAAAGGCTGGAAAGCGAGCGTGGCTTGCCCCGGTAAATGCAAGAACAGTCATACCAGCGGCCTTAGCAGCGATGATACCGGCAGGGCTGTCTTCCACGACAATGCAGTCCGACGGGCTGGTGTGCATGTTTTCAGCGGCAAACAGAAACAGGTCAGGTGCGGGCTTACCATTCTTGACCATGGTCGCACTGAAAATATGCGGCTCCAGCTTGTCCAGCAGACCAGTCAGGCCAAGGGAAAAACGAATGCGCTCCGGCTGGCTGGATGACGCAACACAACGGCGGCACTCAAGATTATCCAGTGCCTGTGCAACACCGGTGACAGGTTTGAGATCTGTGCGAAAGCGTTCATAAAGAAGGCTGCGCATGTGGTCGAGAAAGTCGATATCGGTTTCAACACCGTAATCATTCCACAGGGTTGAAATCATGCTCGCGACGCTGCGCCCGAGGAAACGATCATACGCGTCCTCTTCTGAAATATGCACGCCGAGATGGGAAAGCATCTCGATCAGAACGGCAATCGACAGCGGCTCACTATCAACAAGAACGCCATCGCAATCGAAAATCAGCAGAGGAGTGTTTTCGTTATGCATGGCGCATCTCTTTTGTCAGCTGGTGAGCTTGTTTTGCAGATAGAGTTCAAGTGTCTTTGCCGTACCTTGGCTCCACAGTGTCCGCAAGGCATGCGCGAAGCGTTTGCGGAAAAGTTCTGACTTGGCGACCTCGCCAAAGATGTCATCAAACACCAGGAATGCCGAGGGATCGTCCTTCGCCTTGATAGCTGCAGCTTGCAGGCGCTCGGCGCTGGAGTCGTTAAATACGATCTTCTGGCCGCTATCGGACGTGCCCTGGAAATACCGGCACCAGAGCGCCGAAACCAGCGACAGGCCAACAATATCCTCACCGCGCGCCAGACGATCAGCCGTCGATGGCAAAATGAATTTTGGCTGACGGTTGGAGCCATCCTGCGCCAGACGCGGAATGGTGTCGCCAATTTTCGGGTTGGAGAAACGTCGCTCGATCAGATCGAAATAGGCGTTGAGGTCAGTATCCGGCACCGGCGGGATAACCGGAATGATTTCGTCTTTTTCCAACTTGGCAAGGAAAGCCCGGATCAGCGGGTGTTCCATCGCCTCATGCACAAAGTGGATGTCCAGCAATGCTGCAGGATAGGCAATGGCGGCATGACCACCATTGAGAATGCGGATTTTCATATGCTCGTAAGGTGCGACTTCGGGCACGAACTGCACACCGGCCTTTTCAAGCTTCGGACGGCCCGCCGGGAAATTGTCTTCCATCACCCACTGTTTGAACTCTTCGCAGAACACCGGCCAGTTGTCCTCAATGGCAAAATCATCACGGGCAATTTTGATTTCCCGTTCACCGGTTGCCGGTGTGATGCGGTCCACCATCGAGTTGGGGAAGGAAACATTGGCTTTGATCCAGTCTGCGAACGCCGGATCGGACAGCTTCGCAAGACCAACCACTGCATTCTGGGTCACTTTGCCATTATGCGGAATGTTATCGCACGACATCACGGTAAACGGCTGAATGCCGCGCTCCTGGCGCGCCTTCAAACCGGCCACAATAAAACCGAACACCGTCTTGGGTGCGGCCGGATTGCGGCCATCCTCGACAATGGCAGGATGTGCCGGATTAAACGAACCGGACGCATCGATGAAATAACCACCCTCGGTAATCGTCATCGAGACGATACGAATCTTGGGATCGGCCAATGTTTCAACTGTCGTATTGATATCGCCGACTTTCAGGATATCGATCATCGGCCCCGTCACCCGGGCAGCCGTACGGTTGTTATCCTGTTCAACAACCGTCGTCAGGAAATCCTGCGCCGCCAGTTTTTCACGCATCGCGGTGTCGGATGGCAATACGCCCGCACCAATGATCGCCCAGTCATGATCATGACCTTCATTGAACAGATCATCCAGATAGACGGCCTGATGAGCGCGGTGAAAATTGCCAACGCCGAAATGCACAATACCAGCAGAGAGTTGCGAACGGGAATAGGCAGGAACAGAGGCGGTCGCTTTTACCTGATCGAGTGTTGCCAGAGAGAGTTTGCAGGTCATGGTACTATCCTCGATAGGAAACATTATTCGTGATGCCAGGAGCCTGAGCCAAGCTCAGGCAATGGCGATACCCCGCTCGTCGAAACGATGCAGTTTGCCTTCATCCGGCGTCAGGAAAACCGTGTCGCCGTGTTTGCATTGGAATTCGCCGCCAGCACGTGCCGTGATGCTGCCAATGCCTTCAACATCAAGGTGCAGGAACGTGTCTGAGCCCAGATGTTCCGCCACCACGACCTTGCCCTTCCAGACGCCGCTTTCATGCGACAGTGAAATGTGCTCAGGCCGCACGCCGACGGTCGCCGCATTCTTCGATTGGGCGTAAGCACCCTTGAATAGGTTCATGCGTGGTGAACCGATAAAACCTGCCACGAACAGGTTGGCAGGAGAACGGTAAAGCTCCATCGGAGAACCAACCTGCTCGATGTTACCGCGGTTAAGCACCACGATCTTGTCCGCCATGGTCATGGCTTCCACCTGATCGTGCGTGACGTAAATCATCGTTGTTTTCAGCGTGTTATGCAGCTGCGAAATTTCCAGACGCATGGTGCCGCGCAACGCCGCGTCCAGGTTGGAAAGAGGTTCGTCAAACAGGAACGCCGATGGCTCGCGCACAATCGCACGACCAATCGCCACACGCTGGCGCTGGCCACCGGAAAGCTGCGAAGGCCGACGCTCCAGATAGTCGGTCAGATTGAGGATACCAGCCGCATCGGTGACCTTCTTGTCGATGGCCGCCTTGTCCATCTTGGCCATTTTCAACGGAAAGCCGATATTGTTGCGCACACTCATATGCGGATAAAGCGCATAGGACTGAAACACCATGGCAAGACCGCGCTCGGCCGGCGCCGTTTCGGTGACGTCCTTGCCATCGATAATGATCTGGCCACCGGTCACATCTTCCAGTCCGGCAATCAGGCGCAGCAGCGTGGACTTGCCACAACCGGACGGTCCGACGAACACCACGAACTCACCATCGTTGATATCGAGATCGATGGAAGGAATAACCTTGGCCTCACCAAAGGCTTTCGAAACTTTTCTGAGAGAAATGCTGCCCATTGTTTTTATCCTTATTTGACCGCGCCGAAGGTGAGGCCGCGAACGAGTTGCTTCTGGGAAAACCAGCCAAGAACGAGGATTGGTGCAATCGCCATCATGGATGCTGCCGAAAGCTTTGCCCAGAATAGACCCTGAGGGCTGGAGAAAGACGCGATGAACGCCGTCAGCGGAGCTGCATTCGTGGTCGTCAGACGGATGGTCCAGAAGGACTCGTTCCATGCCAGGATGACATTCAGCAGAAGCGTAGATGCGATACCCGGCACCGCCATCGGTGTCAGCACATGCACGATTTCATTCCAGAGTGACGCGCCATCCATTCTAGCCGCTTCGAGAATTTCACCCGGAATTTCACGGAAGTAGGTGTAAAGCATCCACACCACGATCGGCAGGTTGATGAGCATCAGCATGACAGTCAGACCGATGCGGGAATCCAGCAGACCGGCATCACGGAACATCAGATAGATCGGCACCAGCACAGCAACAGCAGGCATCATCTTCGTGGAAAGCATCCACATCAGAATATCCTTGGTGCGCTTGGTCGGCGAAAATGCCATCGCCCAAGCCGCCGGAATGGCAACGATCAGCGCCAGGATGGTTGAGCCAACCGACAGGATGACCGAGTTCATGAACGGCTTAAAATAGTCCCGCTGCGTGTTGACGGTGACATAGTTTTCAAACGTTCCCGATGGCCAGAGGCTGAACCCGGCAATCGCTTCCGGCTCGGTCTTTATGCTGGTGATGAATGCGTAGAGAATGGGGAAAAAGATAATCAACGCAACAGCCCAAGCAGCAATTGTCAGACCGATTTTTCTTCCTTTGGTAATTTGGCGAGCCATGACAAAGCCTCCTATCGGTCCAGGTTCTTGCCAACGGCGCGCATCAAGAAGATGGCAACCACATTGGCCAGTACAACGGCGATGATACCGCCAGCGGAAGCTCCGCCTACATCGTAGCCCAGCAAAGCTGTGCGGTAGATGAGGAAGGCGAGATTGGTCGAAGCGTAGCCCGGGCCGCCATTGGTCGTGACAAGGATTTCCGCATAGACGCCAAGCAGGAAGATCGTCTGGATAAGGATGACGACGGTAATTGCGCGCGCCAGATGCGGCAGCACCAGATAAATAAACCTGTTTATGAAGTTGGCACCGTCCATTTCGGCCGCTTCCTTCTGTTCACCGTCAAGCGATTGCATGGCCGTCAACAGAATGAGCGTTGCGAAAGGCAAC
The DNA here is from genome assembly GCF_024810055.1 of Rhizobium sp. BIGb0125. Lineage (NCBI taxonomy): Bacteria > Pseudomonadati > Pseudomonadota > Alphaproteobacteria > Hyphomicrobiales > Rhizobiaceae > Rhizobium > Rhizobium sp. BIGb0125. Next base: position 118,728 of record NZ_JANUDV010000001.1, on the reverse strand, counting down.
CACTGCCACGCGACGATGATAACAATTGATAGCAATGGAAACTGTGAAAACCAGTCGATCGGTTGAAACCCGAATAACCTGTTCAAGTCCGCCAGCACCCCATAACCGGGATGCATGATCATGTTTTTCCAGATCAGCGCGGCGACCGGCGGCATGACGAAAAACGGCGAGATAATCATAATACGCACGATGCCCTGACCGAAAATCGGCTGGTCGAGCAACAGTGCAATGGCGATGCCACCGATGACGGTGATCAGCAGCACGCCACCAACAATCACCAGCGTGTTCCAGATCGACTGAAAAAACGCCGGATCGGTGTAGAAGAATTTGTAATTGAACAGACCTGCGAAACTGACATTGGCCGGGTTCAGCAGGTTATAGTTCTGGAAAGAGAACCAGAGCGTCATTGCCAGCGGCACGATCATCCAGACCAGCAGCAGCAAAACGGAGGGCGCCATCATCACGCGCGCCAGATTTTTTGTATTTTGCGTAGCCATCGATGCGGCTCCCTCCCAATGACGTTCCTTGTTTGATCAGCAAACAACGTCTGGCATTTTCTTGTTTTGAATGGGTGTCAACGCAGGCCCATGCCCGACCAACTCAAGAAGTCAGTGCATCCCACTGCCCGGCACCAGGTGCCGGACAGTGGTCTTCAGGAGGATTACTTGATGTAACCGGAGCGGGTCATTTCGCGCGTGGCGGTGGACTGCGCGCCGGCAAGGGCGTCATCAACGCTGGACTGACCGGCAACCACAGCAGAGAAAAGCTGGCCAACCGTTGTACCGAGTGCCTGGAACTCAGGAATAGCCACGAACTGGCCACCTGTGTACGGCACTGGCTTCACCGTTGGTTTGGTTATGTCAGCCGCATCCATCGCTGCAAGGGTCGGCTCGGCAAATGGAGCCGCCTTCTTGTATTCTTCGTTCTTATAGAGCGAGGTGCGTGTACCCGGAGGAACGTTTGACCAGCCTTCCTTAGCGGCTACAAGCGCGGTGTAATCCTTGCTTGTTGCCCACGAAATGAATTTTTCGGCAGCTTCCGACTTCTGCGAGCTGGCAGGAATGGCAAGGTTCCAGGACCACAACCAGTTGCCGTGGTTCTTCAATTCACCCTGCGTTGGGAACAGCGCATAGCCGACCTTGTCAGCAACGGTAGAATCCTTCGGGTTGGACACGAAGGAGGCAGCAACCGTGGCATCAATCCACATGCCGCATTTGCCCTGCTGGAACAATGTCAGGTTTTCGTTGAAGCCGTTGGAGGAGGCACCGGAAGGACCGGCATCCTTCATCAGGTCTACGTAGAACTGAAGGGCATTTTTCCACTCAGGCTGATCGAACTGCGGTTTCCAGTTTTCATCGAACCAGCGACCACCGTAAGAATTGGCAAGAGCAGTGATGAACGCCATGTTCTCACCCCAGCCAGCCTTGCCGCGAAGGCACATGCCGTTGATGTCTGCAGAACGATCGGTAATCTTGCGTGCAGCATCGCCAATGAATTCCCATGTCGGGTTTTCCGGCATCTTCAGACCAGCTTTTTCGAACAGGTCCTTGCGGTACATGATCATCGCGGATTCGCCATAGAACGGCGCCGCGTAAAGTTTGCCCTCAACCGACAGACCACCGCGGATAGCAGGCAGAAGGTCATCAACGTCGTAGTTATCGCCCAGCTTCTCAAGAGGAAGAAGCCAGCCCTGCTTGGCCCAGATTGGAACTTCGTAGTTGCCAATTGTCAGGACGTCATACTGACCGCCCTTTGTGGCAATGTCCGTGGTGACGCGTTCACGAAGAACGTTTTCTTCAAGCGTGACCCACTCAAGCTGGATATCCGGGTTCTTGGACGTGAAGTCTTCCGTCAGACCCTGCATACGGATCATGTCGCCATTGTTGACGGTTGCGATGGTGAGGGTTTCAGCCGAAGCCAGGCCCGCAAAGGCGAGCGCCGAGCATGCGCCCAGCAAAATTGTTTTCAATGTCATATCTTCCTCCCAGAAGAAAATTGAGCATTCGCTTTGCTCCAGGGCAATTACTCACTTAAGGCAAGATAAAGTCAAGCCCCGACCTGTCACATTGATCCGACCGGCGATTAACGACATGAAAAGGAATAATTATTTTTTGCTCAGTGAGAGAGCAAATATTCGGCAGCACGTTCGTCGGTAATCAAACCATTGAGCAAACGTCCCCGCAAAGCGGCCAGCATGGGCAGTAATTTGCGTTGTCCCTGCGCGATGCCAATAACGACAGAAGTGTCGCGAGACGGAAGCGGCACACTCGCGACGCGCTGGTTAACGACGTTGTCGAGGATGTGGCCATTCTCATCATACATCCAGCCACAGATTTCCCCGGCTGCACCCTGAGCAACAAGTGCCCTCATCTCGTCAACACCAAGGAAACCGTCCAGACACAGAGGCGCGTTCTCACCCATTTCGCCAACACCGACGAAGGTCACGTCAGCGGCTGTGCCCAACGCCAGGGTCGAGCGGACAAGCGGTTGATCATGCAGCAGTTCGCGCTCCTCGGGCGAAGAACACAACACCGGCAGCGGCATTGGAAAGTGGCGCGCCTTGATGGCATCGGCCATGCTGAAGATGACGTTGTAATAGGCGGCGGAGCCATCTGGTCCGATATTACCGGTCAACGAAACGATCCGGTGCTGCGGGCACTCCATCGGCGGCAATTGATCCACTGCCGCTTTCAGCGTGCGGCCGGTACCCACCGCAAGCACGATAGGGTCTGGCCGTTTCAACCATCGCTCGATCTCTGCCGCTGCGGCCTCGCCAATACCGACCGTGCTCGAAATCCCCTCGGGGTCGCTCGGTACCACCTCAATATATCGAAGGTCGAATTTCTGACGCAGGGCTTCTGCCTTTTCAAGGCATGCAGCGATGGGATGATCCAGCCGGACTTTAATGAGACGCTCAGCCACTGCCAGCGACACGAGACGCTGCGCGGTCTGGCGCGAAATGCTCATGGCAGCAGCTATTTCATCCTGCGTACGTCCAGCAACATAATAGAGCCAGCCAGCACGTGCTGCATCATCCAGACGACTGCCAGTCTCGGACCGCTTTGCCATTCAACAGCGCCTTTCTCAAGAATCCCGCCCTGTTTTGCTGCCATTATTTGCCGGCCGCTGTCAAACAGTGCCTGTCAGGATACGCCTGAAAATCATGTTGCACCACGCATTAACGGCCAAATTGACAGTGGCAAAGACGGCCATCCTGAACAACAGACGTCAATTCGAAAATTAAAGCAAAAACACATAGATAAATGTCGCTACTATCGTCAGGGCGCCGATTTCAGGTTGAGCGCGAGCGAGGATCCAGCAAGTCTCGCAAACCATCTCCCAACATATTGAAACCAAGCACGGCAAGCGCAATGGCAATACCCGGCATGATGGCAAGCCATGGGGCCACACCGAGATAGGTTTGTGCGTCCGACAGCATACGCCCCCAGGTTGGGGTTGGTGGTGGCATGCCAAGACCAAGGAAACTCAGACCCGTTTCGGTGAGAATGGCTAGACCAAGTTGGATAGTAATCTGCACAGTAATGATATGGGCAATATTCGGCAGAATATGTGTCCGCGTGATCTGCAGACGACTGCGCCCCATGGCAATGGCTGCGGTAACATAATCACGCGTCCAGATTTGAAGCGCTGAGCCCAGCGTCAATCGCGCAAACACCGGCACCATGAACACGGCAATCGCGACGATGGCCGTGAAACGTCCGGCACCGATAAATGCGCCAAGCATCATCGCCGAAAGGATGGGCGGTAAAGCAAAGATGATATCGCACAGGCGCATGACGACGTTTTCTGTCACGCCTCGTTTGGCGGCCACCACAACACCGATCAGGCTGCCAACACTGGCACCGAGCGCCACGGCAATCAGCGAGATCGAAAGTGAGTTCCAAGCGCCCACCATCAGCATCGACAGAACGTCACGCCCGAAATGATCCGTGCCAAGCAACCCCTGCTCCAGCGGTGCCTTGAGCTTGTTGGCGATCTGCATTTTCGTGGGCGAATACGGCGTCCAGAATAGCGACAACACGGCCATGGCCAGCAACAGCATGGTTATGACCAAACCGCTCATGAAGATCGGGCGACGTATGGCGGATATCGTCATGACACCTGCTCTCTCAAGCGAGGGTCGAGGAAGAGATAAGCCAGATCGACAAGGAAATTCATGATGATAACCAGAGCGCAGAAAAACATGATCACGCTTTGCATGACAATGATATCACGCTGTGTCAGGGCCTGATAGGCAAGCCTGCCCAATCCCGGCAGGTTGAAAACATTCTCGACCAGCACAGTTCCGGCAATCAGGAATGTGAACTGCAATCCGATCATCGTCACCACAGGAACCAGCGCGTTGGGCACTGCGTGGCGCCAGATGGTGGCAGCCTCGCTTAAACCCTTGGCGCGCGCCGTGCGGACATAATCCTCATTGAGCACTTCCAGCACGGCCGACCGGCTGACCCGTGTCAGCACACCGGCCTGTGAAAGCGCCAGTGCAACCGCTGGCATGACAAGCGCCTGCAAACTGGCAGCAATGCCAGCCTGCCAGCCGGGAAAACCACCGGCGGGCATCCAGCCCAGCAATGTTGAAAACAGAATGATCAGCAACAGCCCAACCCAGAAACCGGGCACTGCTATGCTGACATAAGAGAACATGCCAGCCACCACATCAAACGTACTGTTGCGGTTTCTGGCCGCATGCACACCGAGTGGCAAGGCAATGGCGATGGACAGCACAATAGCCATCAACGCCAGTGGCACTGTGACCTTCAGCCGTTCCAGAACAAGACCCGTCACCGGCACGCCATAGGTGATGGACTGCCCGAGATCGCCCTGTAAAACACCGGCCAGCCAGTGCAGATAGCGCAGTGGCAAAGGCTGGTCCAAGCCGAGCTGTTGTTGAAGGGCCGCAAGTGTTTCCGGACTGGCCGAGGTGCCAAGCATGATGGCCGCCGGATCACCCGGCAGCAGCCCCATCACAAAAAAGATCAGCACGGACACTATAGCCAGAGTCAGCATCAGATTGAGAAAACGGCGACCGACGAGTTTCAGCATAATACCTTCCACAACACGCCGGGCACACCACGTCTCTCAACCTGTAAACCCAAGGGTTACTCTTCCCAATGAACGTCGGTCAGGACGTTAGACGGAATAGGTTCGTTTTCCCATAATCCCTTTAGTTTCCCGTCCCAGACGCCCAGTTTTGGCATCACGAACAGGAACAGCGCTGGCACATCCTTCGCCAGAATTTCCTGTGCGTCTTCGTAGAGCGCATCCTGCTGGGCAATGTCAGGCGTCATCTCGACATTGCGGATGATCTCATTGAAGGCCGGGTTGCGATAATTGAAGTAGTAGGGATCCCGTGAGTAGATATCGATGTCCATCGGCTCGGCATGCGCGACAATGGTCATGTCGTAGTCTGCACCCTTCAGCACATCGGAAACCCATTTGGCCGGAAACTCCGTCGTTTCGATATTCATCGTTACGCCAATTTCCGCAAACATCGCCTGAAGGACTTGCGATGTACGCTGGGAATAGGCCATCTGTGGCGCCTTGATCGTAAACGTCAGGCCATTGGCGTACCCGGCTTCAGCCAACAGTGCCTTCGCCTTTTCAGGGTCATAAGGATATGTCCCGGTCATATCGACATAGGCGCGGTCATTGGGCGTGTAGTGGCTGCCAATCGCAGTACCATAACCAGACCATGCACCTTCGATAACGGCCGAGCGGTCCACGGCCATCATCAGGGCCTGGCGAACCCGCTTGTCGTCAAAAGGCTTGCGGGTATTGTTCATTCCGGCAACAACCTTCAGTTCGGTGTTGCCGATGACGGTCACCAGACGCTTGTCGCCATCAAAGGAATGCATCAGTTCCGGTGCACCAAATTCCGGAAACGCATCAACATCACCAGCCTTGAGGGCTGCGGCCTGCGCTTGCGGGTCGGTAATGAAGCGGAAAGTCGCCTTTTCAAGCTGGATCGATGCGGAGCTATCCCAATAGGCATCGTTACGAGCCAATTCGACCTTGTCGCCCTTGGCCCAATTCACGAATTTGAATGGTCCGGTACCGACGGGGATGGTCTTGTTGTTCTCGGCAGATTTCGGAGCAACCATCACCGATGCTGGCCAACCCAGCCAGTACAGCAGGCTGCCAGCGGGTTGCTTCAGTTTGATGACGAGAGTGGTGGCATCAGGCGTGTCGATCGTATCAATCGAGGTAAAGAACCGTTTTTGCGGGTTAACCGATGCATCGCCACGCGCCCGGTCCAGCGCAAACTTGGCGACAGAGGAATCGAACGCTTCACCATCATGGAAGCTTACACCGCTGTGCAGCTTGAATGTGTAGGTCTTGCCATCATCAGACACCGTCCAGCTTTCCGCCAGCTGCGGCTGGATTTTGCCGTCGTGGTCGATGCGGACCAGACCTTCAAAAATATTCTGCCATGTCACCTGACCGATCGCGACAGGTGCGGCAATGGTCGGATCAAGCCCTGCTGGTTCTATGCCCATGCCAAGAACAAGCGTGGACTTGGGTGCAGCCAGCACGGATGCAGGAACAAAGGACAGTGCCAGCGCACCACTGAAAGCAATGCCAAGCGCAACGCGCCGCGTCAGCTGTACCGGCTGAGAAAAATATCTGCGCATCATCATCCCCCGTTGGGCGGCAACTGCGAAAAACGCACTGGCCGCACATTTGCAAAAGAGAGCAACCATTTTGTGTTCGTCGCGTTGCCGAAATCGCTACACGAAGTTAGGGGTAAAAATCAACCACCTATTCTGAAACAGATTGCTGCATGTAGTGTTCAATGAAATCGGCAAGCGTTGAAGCGGCAAAGGACAGCTCCCGGTCCGGCGCGACACAAAGCTCGACATGGGTGCGAACGCCCTTGGTCCCAATAAGGGGAATGGCCACCATTTGCCCGGACTTGATTTCACGTTTCACCGCCATGGCCGGCAACACCGTTATGGCGGTTTCGTCCAGGACGAGCTCTTTCAGAATTTCGAGTGAGCTTGCCGTAACAACCGGTTCGCAGGAAATCCCGGCTTCGTCAAACAGGGCATCAAAGGCCTGTCGTGCCGCAAAATTCTTTTCCGGAAGCGCCAATGGCAGGATCGCAAGGTCTGCGAGTGATAAGCCATCTTTACCGGCAAGAGCATGGCCTGCTGGGAGAATGACGTCATAGGCGACTTCGCGATGGGCGCGAATTTTGACCTCGGCGGTCTTTGGCGCAAACAGCGTGATGGCAATATCGGCCTGCGCGGACACAAGCGCATCGATGGCCTGACGGGCGCTGGTGATCCGCACTTCGAAACGCAGTTTGGGATAGGTCCGGCTGAACTGGGCAAGAACCGGTGCAAGCAGGCTCGAAACCGCCGCGCCATTGGCATAGATCGTTACCTGTCCACGCTCTAGTCCCTTCAGGTCATCGATCAGCTGATGGACCTGATCGAGTTCACGCAGGGTCTTGCCTGCCCGTGCGGCCAGAAATTCGCCGGCAGCCGTCAGCGTCACGCCCCGGCTGGATCGTTCCACGAGTTGTGTTCCGAAATACTCTTCGAGATTTTCAATCTGGCGGCTGATGGCGGTTGGCGCAACGTTGAGGTTTTCCGCTGCCGCACGCATCGAGTTGGTGCGCACCAGTTCGTCGAAATACAGCAATGCACGCAGGTTCATCCGGCAGAAATCCTTCTAAAACGGGCGGAGCATAGGGGAGATAATGTCACGCGAAAACATCTCATTCCTGACACGCACAGGAATGAGATGGATCGAGAGACAGACGTCTTGCTCAGTTACGGCGGAAACCTTCGCTCGCAACAAGCAGCTTGTGTGTGTAATCGGCAGAAAACTCGCGGGTTTCCAGCGCCTTTGCAGCCAGCATCTCCACAACCTTGCCGCTTTTCATCACCGCCAAGCGTTCGCACATATGGCTGATGACACCAAGGTCGTGGCTGACCATGACGAAGGTCAGCTTGCGCTTCTTTCGTGCCGTTTCCAGAAGGTTGAGGATTTCAGCCTGAATGGAAGCATCGAGAGCAGACGTCGGCTCATCCAGCAGCAGGATTTTTGGCTCCACGATCAACGCGCGGGCAATGGCAATACGTTGACGCTGGCCACCTGAAAGCTGATGCGAATAACGGAAGCGGAAACCCGCACCGAGACCAACCTCATCGAGCGCACGCGATATACGCTGCTCGCGGTTATCCATACCGTGAATGACAAGCGGCTCCAACAGCAGGGCATCCACCGTCTGGCGCGGATGCAAGGAACCATAGGGATCCTGAAACACCATCTGCACGTCGCGGTAAAAGCTCTTGTCGCGCTTTTTGCCCTTGTACGAGCGTCCGGCAACCGAAAGGCTGCCCTCCTCAAAAGAGGCAAGCCCGGCAATCGCACGCAACAGCGTGGATTTACCAGAGCCGGATTCACCCACGATGCCGAAGGATTCGCCCTGCGCCACATCAACACTGACCTGATCAAGCGCCACGAAATCATCAAAGGCGACAACCATGTCACGAACAGAAAGTACAGCCGTCATAGCGCCCACTCCGGTTTACGTTCCAGAACCGGCAGGGGATGACGATCATCACCGATCTGCGGAAGACATTTCAAAAGCCCCTGTGTGTAGGGGTGCTTGGCCGACGCTAGGTCTGCGGAAGGCAGTTCTTCAACCACCCGCCCTGCATACATCACGATAACCCGGTCACAGAAGGACGACACCAGTCGCAAATCATGGGACACAAAAATCAGCCCCATGCCACGCTCGGTCACAAGCTTGTCGAGAATGCCAAGCACCTCCAACTGCACCGTCACATCAAGCGCCGAAGTCGGTTCATCGGCAATCAGCAGTTCTGGCCCGCAGACCAGCATCATGGCAATCATGACGCGCTGGCCCATGCCGCCTGAGACTTCATGCGGATAAAGATTGAACACACGTTCCGGGTCACGGATCTGTACCGCTTCCAGCATGTCCAAGGCCCGCTTGCGTGCCTCGGAAGATCCGATGCGCTCATGTGTTTTCAGCGTTTCGACAATCTGGCGACCAATCGTCATGACAGGATTGAGCGAATATTTCGGGTCCTGCAGGATCATGGCAACACGCTTGCCACGCAGCGCCCGCCTTCTGCCGGCAGACATCCCAAGCAAATCCTCGCCCGCAAACTCGAGACGGTCTGCCTCGATTTTCGCGTGCCCCGGTGTCAGGCCCATAATGGCCCTGCCCGTCTGCGATTTGCCGGAACCGGATTCACCCACGATGCCCAGACGTTCCTTGCCAAGCGTAAACGACACGCCGCGCACGGCTTGCACCTCACCCGTTCGTGTCGGGAAGGTCACGCGCAGGTTTTCAACCGTCAAAAGCGGCGTCATTGTCCAGCCTCCTTCGGGTCAAGCGCATCACGCAAACCATCACCCAGCAGGTTGAAGCCAAGGCTGACGACGAGAATGGCGATACCCGGCATGGCGGCAACCCACCACTGGTCAAGGATGAAGCGACGCCCGGACGCGATCATCGCACCCCATTCAGGCAGCGGCGGCTGTGCGCCAAGGCCGAGAAAACCGAGACCGGCAGCCGTCAGGATGATGCCAGCCATATCCAGCGTCACACGCACGATCAGCGACGACATGCACAGCGGCATGACGTGTTTCAGGACGATGCGAAGCGGTGAGGCACCCATCAACTGCACAGCAGCGATGAAGTCCGAATTGCGGAAGGTCATGGTCTCTGCACGGGCAATACGCGCGTAGGGAGGCCATGAGGTCAGCGCAATCGCCAGAACCGCATTTTCAATTCCCGGTCCGAGAGCCGCAACCAGCGCAAGCGCCAGAACCAGCTTTGGAAATGCCAGAAAGATATCGGTAATGCGCATCAGAACCGCATCGACCCAGCCACCGGCATAACCGGAAACCGTACCGATGATCAGTCCGACGGGTGCTGCAATGATCGCCACCAGTCCAACGACAAACAGCGTCAGCCGCGAACCGTGGATAAGACGCGACAGGATATCGCGTCCCTGATCGTCAGTGCCAAGCCAGTACCCTGCCGTGCCTGGTGGCATAAGGCGCGCATTGCGCAAATCGCCCTGTACCGGTGAGTGCGGCGCCAGCACATCGGCAAAAATGGCCACCAGAATAAGAGCAAGAATAATACCGAGACCAGCAAGCGCCAGCCGGTTTTCAGAAAACCGGCGCCAGATAATATAGGCACGACCAAGCCGTGCCTGCTTGCGCGAGGTTGGACGGTCTGACAGCAGCCATTCACGGCTATAGGGTTTAAGTGTAGTCAGTGTATTCATCGGCTGCGCGTCCTCGGATCGAGTGTGCGGTACAGCAGGTCGGACAACAGGTTGATACCGACGAAGACGGCACCCACAACGATGGTACCACCCAGCACGGCATTCATGTCCGCATTCTGAAGCGAATTGGTAATATACAGCCCAAGACCGGGCCATGCGAAGATTGTTTCCGTCAGCACCGAGCCTTCCAGCAATCCGGCATAGGACAATGCAATCACCGTCATCAGCGGCACGGCAGCATTGCGCAGTGCGTGGAACCAGATGATGCGGGCCTCGGAAAGACCTTTGGCACGAGCTGCCACGACATATTCCTGTGCCAGTTCATTCAGCATGAAGCTGCGCGTCATGCGGCTGATATAGGCAAGAGAGAAATAGCCAAGCAGACCGGACGGCAGAATGATGTGACGGAACAGGTCCCACAAAACATCCCATTGCCCCTGCCATGCGGCATCGAACAGATAAAAGCCGGTAATGGGCGTGAACGTAAATTCGTAAACGATATCAATACGCCCGGGATAGGCAACCCAGTTCAGCTGCGCATAAAATACCAGAAGAGCCAGAAGTCCAAGCCAGAAGATCGGCACGGAATAACCAACAAGTCCAATGATGCGAACGATCTGGTCGATAAAGCTGCCGCGTTTGACAGCCGCCAATACTCCAAGCGGAATGCCAAACACCGCACCGATCAGCGTACCAATCGTGGCAAGCTCCATGGTGGCGGGGAAAACGCGCTTGATGTCCTGCATGACCGGGTTGGTCGTGAGAACGGAAATGCCGAAATCACCCGACAGTGCCTGCCGGATGTAAATGATGAATTGATGCCACAAAGGCAGATTGAGACCGAGTTGCTCACGCACCCGTTCCACAACATGCGCCGGTGCACGGTCTCCCACGATGGCCAAAGCCGGATCGATAGGCACAACACGACCGATAAAAAAGGTTACCGCCAGCAGACCCAAGAAGGTCGTGATGACGGTAAGGGCGAAGCCGAGAACGGCTTTAAGGCGTGCGTTGGCGCGGCTTTTGCCGCGCCTTGCCTTTGGTTTTGAATCCACGATGCTCAAAAGCGTGATCCCTTACGGATCAATCCTTGGAGATCGGGAAAACGAAGTTGGTGTCAAAGCTTGGACCAAGCTTGAAACCCTTCAGTTTGGCGGAATAACCGGCAACTTCTGTCTGCTGGAAGATCACGACAAACGGGCCAGCTTCAAGAACCTTCTTCTGAAGGTCTTCGTAAATTGCCGCACGCTTGGCATTGTCTTTTTCCAGAAGCGCAGACTGTGTTTCCTTCGTCAGCTCAGGCACGTCCCAGGCGTTGCGCCAGGCAAGTGTCTTGTTCTTGCCTTCGTCGGAGTTGTCGTAGTTGATGGTGAAGGTTTCAGCATTGGAGTTCGGGTCGAAATAGTCCGAGCCCCACTGGCCGATGTAGATGTCGTGCGTGCGTGCACGATACTTGGTCAGTGTCTGCTTGCCGTCACCTGGAATGATTTCCAGCTTGATACCAGCCTGCGCAAGTGTCTGCTGTACGCTTTCGGCAATGCCGGTTACCGGCTGCGTGTTGCGAACATCCATGGTGACAGTGAAGCCATCAGCAAGACCGGCCTTTGCCAGCAGTTCCTTGGCCTTGGCAACGTCCAGCTTGTATGGGTTCTCGTCGAGTGCACCCAACTGGCCCTTTGGCAAGAATGTCTGGTGGATTTCGCCGATACCCTTGATCAGGGTTTCGCCAATCGCGTCGTAATCAACGAGGTATTTGAAGGCCTCGATAACTTCAGGCTTCTTCAGGTTCTCGTTTTTCTGGTTGAGGCTGAAGTAATAGACGGTGCCTTTTGGTGCAGAGGTAACCGAAAGGCCTTCCTTCTTGGAAACGGCTTCCATGTCGCCCGGCTCAAGGTTACGCGCAACGTCGATGTCACCATTTTCCAGCGCCAGACGCTGGCCGGAGCTTTCCTTCATGTGACGGTAAACGACGCGCTTCAGCTTTGGTGCTTCACCGTAGTAGTTGGTGTTGGCTTCCAGAATAACGGCTTCGTTAGCCTTCCAGCCAAGGATCTTGTACGGGCCGGAACCGGCGTAACCGGTCTTCAGGAACTCGTTGCCGAAATCTGTTTCATATTTGTATTCAGCGGTCGGAGTAACGGCCTTTGCCTTTTCCTCGATCAGCTTCTTGTCGACAACGGACGCGACAGTGGACGTCAGCACGTTGAGAACGAAGCTCGGTGCATAGGCCTTGTCGACTGTCAGGACAAAGGTTGCATCGTCTGAAGCCTTCGCCTTTTCAGTGACGTTATCGCCAGTCAGGCCGAACTGCGTCAGCAGGAATGCAGGGGATTTATCAAGCTTGACTGCACGCTCAAACGAGAACGCAACGTCAGCAGCCGTAATCGGATTGCCGGAAGCAAACTTCAGGCCCGACTTCAGCTTGAACGTATAGGTCATGCCATCGTCAGAGATCGTCCAGCTATCGGCCAGATCGCCAATCACCTTGGACGTATCGTCAATATTGATGGTGACCAGCTTGCTATAGGTGTTACCGGTCACTTCCGCAGCCGACAGCTCGAACGCCTCACCCGGATCGAGCGAAATAATGTCGTCGATTGCGAACCCTTCGACCAGCGTGTCCGCCGGTGTTGCAGCAAACACCTGCGGTGCAAATGCAACCGACAGGGCGAGCACAGCACTGGTGCTGAGAATACGCATGTTTTTATTGAACGACTTAATCATAGTTTCCCCTTTTCTGTGAGTACGACTGCACTCAACCTTTCACTGGCTCATGCCACGCTTGAGCCAGAACCCTCAGCCAGTTTTCCCGGCATATTTTAGCTATATCTTCTTCACCGTATCCCGCGTTTTGAAGCGCGGCAACCAGAATATGATTGCCACTCGCATCGGAAATTTCTGCCGGAATAGTTGCGCCATCGAAATCGGAACCAAGCGCCACACAATCAATTCCCATGCGCTCCACCATGTAATCGATATGGCGGATCATGTCGGAAATTGGCGTGTTGCCGTCATTGCGACCATCGGCACGCAGCATGGTCACGGCATAGTTGAGGCCCGCAAGTCCCTTGCTTTCCTTGATTGCATCCATCTGCTTGTCGGTCAGGTTGCGGGCGACCGGCGTCAATGCATGCGCATTGGAGTGGCTGGCAATCAATGGCTGGTCGCTGGTCTTTGCCACATCCCAGAAGCCTTTTTCGGTGATGTGCGAAAGATCGATCAGGATACCCAGGCGGTTGCACGCACGCACCAGTTCAAAACCGGTATCGGTCAAGCCGGGTCCGGTATCCGTCGTCATTGGATAGGCGAATGGAACACCATGACCGAAAATGTTGTGACGGCTCCAAACCGGACCGAGAGAGCGCAGGCCCGCCGCATAAAACACCTCCAACGCATCGAGATCAGCCCCGATCGCCTCGCAGCCTTCCATATGCATGACAGCAGCAAACACGCCATCCGCCATCGCCTTGCGAATGTCGGCGGTGCTGCGGCACAGTCTCCAGGCACCGGCATGGTCGAGCTTCAGGGCAATCGCTGCTTTCTCAAGCGCAATATCGAGAGAGGGGGACCGCTCCAGCGGTGCAGCCAAAGGCGTCTCGTAGTGACCGTTTTCATCCGGCTCTTTCAGGACCAGATCACCCGAGGGAATATAGATGGCACAAAGCCCACCAGCCACACCACCTGCCTTGCAGCGAGTCGCATCCATGTGCCCCTCTTTGGTGCCTTTCATAAACTCGGCAACGGGATCCGCGCCGGTTTTGCTGTTGTGCCACAAGCGAAGCAAAACATCATTGTGACCATCAAAAATCAATTGCATGCAGGAATGTCCGATACGGTTTGGGCGGGCGGCCATAATGGCCGTTTTGTCTGGCAGATGCCGGAATGTCACCGCGCGAGCAGCCTTCACAGGAGGCTACCTCCAAAGGCTCGAATATCTGTCGTATTCAAAGCTAAGAACATATCCTCAAAGAGTGCAAGCCGGATTTTTCATCACGACGCTTTTTTCACCAGTTCCTCTAAGCGGCCAGATTACGCCATCCAGCCGTCTTGCGTTTTGCCGAGAACAGGCGTGTGAAAGACGCCACAAACCTTTGCCTGCCAATCCGGATCCGAGGCGGAAACCCGGTCACGCCAACGGTCGGATTGCAGCATGGCCGCACCAATCACCACAGGAGCCAATCCACGCGCTGCAAGCAGCGACAAACCGGCAATAATCGATGTTCCGCTGGAGATCACATCGTCAACAAGCGCTATTCTTTTCCCCTCCATGAGGGGCAACATACGAGGGTCTATATAGAGGCGTTTCTGCTGGTCCGGTGTGGTGATGGAGGAAAGCGGCACCGACAATTCATCCAGGTACCAGAACTTGCGCGATGTCCCGAGCGGCACATACCGTGTGTGGCCAAGCTTACGGGCAACTTCCGAGGCAAGGGTCAGTCCCAGTGTCGGCAAACCAACAATCACATCGGGATCATAGGCTCTAAGCTTCGCGGCAAGGTTTTCCGCCAGCGCATCCAGCACCGTAAAACTGGCCTGATTGACGATCAGCGACGCAAGCGCATGCTGGCCATCGGCAAGCGGACGAATTGGCAGGCAAATCTGCCGACCATCTTCAAGACTTGCCGGATAAAATCCGTCATGGGGACCGGAAACATCAAAACTGCCAGCTGCGTGGATTTCCTGCCAGAATTCGTGAGGGAGCATATCGGGTACCTTGCTCTGAGTGCTGGAAAAGGTCAGTCAATTCAGAGGTTGCTGTTCATGTCACTGATTGCCGCGCTTATAAAGCATCAGATCAAAAAGTGTACGCGGTTTTCGGATAATTAGCGCCGCGGAACCAATTCTGATTTGTTTCCAGCCGCTACGGACTATAAGCTTGGCGGACATTTCGACAGACAGGAACCGCCGCTCGTTTCCGGTTCCATTTACCAGCAGGAATACCCCAATGCCCATGCAGGACAGAATATCAAAAGACGTGCCGTTTCTGACTGCACTGCGCCGGGACTTGCATGCCCACCCCGAGCTTGGTTTTGAAGAAGAGCGCACGAGCGATATCGTTGCAAAACTGCTGGAAGAAGCAGGCGTAAAAATCCATCGCGGCTTGGGCAAGACCGGCGTTGTCGGCACGCTGCAGATTGGCAACGGCACCAGAACCATCGGCCTGCGTGCCGACATGGATGCGCTTGCCATGCCGGAAGTGGCAGAGCGGCCGTACAAGTCGACCGTCGCCGGAAAAATGCATGCCTGCGGCCATGACGGGCACACCACCATGCTGTTGGGTGCTGCACGTTATCTCGCCGAAACCCGCAATTTTTCCGGCACGGTCCATTTCATTTTTCAGCCAGCCGAAGAAGGTCGTGGCGGTGCGCGCAAAATGCTGGAAGACGGTTTCTTTGACCTGTTTCCGTGTGACGCGGTCTACGGTCTTCACAACATGCCTGGCCTCGCAACCGATGAAATGGCCGTGGTCGAAGGCCCACAACTCGCCTCCTCCGACAGCTGGCGCATCACCTTCAAAGGCGTTGGGACCCATGGTGCAAAACCGCATCTGGGCCGCGATCCGGTCACCGCGGCGGGCAGTTTCCTTGCCTCGTTGCAAAGCATTGTTGGGCGGGTGGTTGATCCTTTGCAGCCAGCTGTCGTCAGCGCATGCTCCGTACAGGCTGGCAATCCAAAGGCTCTGAATGTCATTCCGGATATCGTTGAAATCGGCGGCACGGCCCGTGCGTATACACCGCATGTCCGAGACCAGCTTGAGGAGGAAATCGGCCGCCTCGCACATGGCACCGCCGCCATGTTCGGCATTGAGGTTTCCTATGAATTTGAACGTCGCATTCCGCCTGTTGTGAATGATACAGACGCAACAAAGCGGGCTTTGTCGGCAGCGCAAACTGTGTTTGGGCAAAAAACACAAACCAGCTTCCCGCCGTCAACGGCCGGCGATGATTTCTCGTTCTTCTCAGGCAAGGTGCCGGGCTGTTATGTCTGGCTGGGCAATGGTCCAGCCGTGGACGGCGCGCTGCACCACAACACATCCTATGACTTCAATGATGACGCCATCGCCTCAGGCGTGGCCTTCTGGTCGACATTGGTCGAGCAGGAATTGCTGGCCGAGTGAAACCTGAAGGTCAACGGACGTCACCCCCGCCTTAAGCGAAGGGGGGGGGGGGACAAGTTTGATATCTTAACCGACAACGGCCAGAACAGGGCTTGTCATGACCTTCCCGGTGACGACATCAGCAATGCCCATATCGGTCTGATGTGGACCAACATTGCAGGCAAGCGTTGCACCAAAGCAGGCCTTGAACACCAGATAAGGCGGTTGCCACTCAACGACATTGCCCACAGCTTCGCGAACCTGTTCAAAGGCAGAAGATACCTCGGCAAGTGGCGCCTCAGACACCAATCCTGACAATGGCAACGGCAGCAGCGCCGTCACTTTACCCTTCGACGCAACGGCCATGCCGCCGCCCGCCTTGATGACCGCATTGGCAGCCAGCGCCATGTCGTCGACATTGCCGCCAAATACCGTGAGGTTGTGGCTGTCATGGGCAACTGTGGTGGCAAATGCACCGTCCCACTCTCCCCACCCGACAAGGAAACCGGTGCGGGGTTTGGCAGTCGCCTTGCCGTGGCGATGAACAACCGAAATCATAGTTGTTCCCTGTGGCGGCACGACAAAACCATCAACGACGTCGGCTTCCGTTTCACCCCACTGGGTAAAGCGCGGCCGATCAATCGTTGCAAGACGAACTCTGTTGCCGGCAGATTTCACCCGGAAATCATCAGCCGACAGTTCTTCCACATGCACGGAGCCAAACAGTGGTTTGCTATCGGCAGCCGACAGAGCCACAGACATCACACCATTTTCGGCAACGGGTACACCGCCTGCAAAAACATGGCGTGCCCTAAAGTTTTGCAGGTCCTCAAACAGCACCAGATCAGCGCGTCTTCCCGCGGCAACCAGACCAAGGTCAGAGCGACCAAGCCGCATGGCGGCGTTTAATGTCGCGGCCTTCAGCGCCCAGACTGCTGGCAGACCGTAACGAACCAGCCGCCGCACAACATCATCCAGTCCACCGCCATTGAGCAGATCATCGGGAAACACATCGTCGGTGCACAGTGTCAGGGTTTGCGGCAGGTGGCGCAGCTTGTTCAACGCTTCGACAAATTCCGGCAGCAAGTGATCATGCGAACCGCGAAGCTCAATCGTCAGACCGGCCCGCAGCTTGGACATCAGATCTTCGGCAGAGGTCAGCTCGTGGTCAGACGTTACGCCAGCCGTCATGAAGGCATTGAGGTCGGCACCGGCAAGACCGCGCGCATGGCCGCAGATCAGCTTTTCGCTGGCAAGACCTTCCTGCATGATGGCGCTCATGCGCGGGTCGCCATCGATGACACCGCGCATGTTCATCATTTCCGCAACGCCACCAATTTCCGGCCAAAACAACAATTCCGACAGAACGCTGGCGTCGAAATCCGCACCAGCCTGCTCTAGACCCGGAGCGGATGGTACGCAGGATGGTGCAAGCACGATAGTTCTGAGATTGAGGCCTTTGACCGCTTCAACAGCCCAGCGCACGCCATCGACACCATGCACATTGCCGAATTCATGCGGGTCCCAGACGATGCTGGTCACGCCTCGACTGAGAACGGCACCGGCATAAACCGACGGCGTCACCATGGAGCTTTCGATATGCATATGCGTGTCGATCAAGCCCGGTGCGATGAAGGCACCGCTGGCATCGATTACCCGCTCGGCATCCGACCGGCTGCCAGCCTCATGCACACTGGCAATCAGCGGACCAACAAGACCGATATCGGCAGGCCGAAGCTCTTCCGTCACCATATCAACGAGTGTGCCGCCCTTGATAAGAATATCAAACGGCATGTCGCCACGGGCTGCCGCCACGGCACGGCTTCGCAGAGCCTCAACGTTCAAATCGTCAGGCTCATGCTGCGGATAATCCGACATCATCGCGCCCCCTCCACAACGAGGGTTTTCAGAATGATGTCGCGGGCACGCTCAGCATTGACCTCTGCGCCGTAACGGGCGTTGAACACGGCGCGACCGGGACGCGCTTCGAGAACCGTACGTCCCCGCGTGAACGTGCCCTGCAGCTCCACGTCAATACGTGCCTTTTGCCATGTCACAAGCTCAGGATAACAAAACGCCACAGCAGCAACCGGATCATAAAGCGCCATCGAGGAGCGACCACGGCTGGTTGCGATACGAATGAAACCACCGAGGAAATCGGCAATCATCTCCGCGTTGCGCCCACCGGCGTTGCGCACCGGATCAACATCCTCAGGGCTCGCGGTGACCTTACGGCAAAGGTCAAGATCCACCATGTGGAATGGCAGGCGGCTGGAAATGACAATCGAGAGGGCTTCGGGGTCCGCAAAGGCATTGAACTCGGCAGATGCCGTGTGATTGCCAGCGGTAACGCCGCCGCCCATCCATGTCAGGTCGGTAATTCGCTCGGCAAGATCGGGCCGTGCGAGACAGAGCGCTGCAATATTGGTGAGCGGGCCGAGCGCAAGAATACGCTTTTCCCCTTCGCCATTTTCCAGCCAGTCACATAATGCGGTAAAAGCCATACCGCGTGGAATGGTCAGCGGTCCAACATCCGGCAGGGTCCGGCCAAGCGTCGGAATGCCCGTTTCACCGAGAATACGCTCGGCAGTTTCCAGCTGGCCAAGCACCGGAAGTTCGCGGCCACTATGGATCGGAAAATCCCAGCCAAATGCCGCAACCGCACCTGCTGCATTCTGGCAGGCCTGTTTGAGTGGCGCATTGCCAAAGACCAGCGATACGCCGTCGATTTTAAGGCCAGACTGCATCACCACCAGAACGGCGGCAATGTCGTCAAAGCCCATATCGGTATCGATCCAGACGCCCATTTCAGACCTCGTTCAGACGTGCCGCTTTTTCAATCGGCAGGTCAAAATCAAGTTCGTCGCCCAGCGCATGCGATGGCAGTGCGGCATCCGTTTCCGCCTTGATCGGGCCAAGCGGCGTATCGAGAAGATATTCACGTGTGTTGCCGGCAAAGGATGTGCCGCGCACGGTACCCCGGAAAGGACCGGAACCGAGATTTACCATGCGCGGCCTCCAGGCCAGCCCTGCAGCAGCAGGGATCTGGCCGGAAAGAGCCACATTGCCGTTCGGCGTTTTCAACTGGCCATTGTCAAGCGAGAAGACATTTTCGAAGCCGACGAAGTCTGCAACGAAAGAAGAAACCGGAGCATTATAGATTTCCTCCGGCGTGCCGATCTGCTCGATGGCACCACCCTTCATCACGACGATGCGGTCAGCAAGCGCCAGCGCTTCGATCTGGTCGTGGGTAACGAAGATCATCGTTACGCCGGTTTCCTTCTGAACTCGCTGAAGTTCGGTGCGCATTTCAAGACGCAGACGCGCATCGAGGTTGGACAGCGGCTCGTCCAGCAGAAGTACTTTCGGCTCCATAACCATGGAACGGGCCAATGCCACACGTTGCTGCTGACCACCGGAAAGTTCCGCCGGCTTGCGCGACGCGAAGTTGGAAAGGCCAACCGACTTCAAACCGGAATTGACCTTGTCTTCCAGTTTTTTGCCCGTCATGCCCTTGAGCTTCAGGCCGAAGGCCACATTCTCAAATACCGTCAGGTGCGGGAAAAGCGCATAGGACTGGAACACAAGGCCGACCGCACGCTTGTTGGCAGATACGCGGGTAATGTCGACGCCATCAAGATCAATCCGTCCACCGGCAATCGGCATGAGGCCGGCAACTGCGCGCATGGTCGTGGTCTTGCCACAGCCCGACGGGCCAAGCAGCGCCAGCAATTCGCCCTTGCGGATGTTCAGATTGAGATCCTT
The DNA here is from genome assembly GCF_024810055.1 of Rhizobium sp. BIGb0125. NCBI lineage: Bacteria > Pseudomonadati > Pseudomonadota > Alphaproteobacteria > Hyphomicrobiales > Rhizobiaceae > Rhizobium > Rhizobium sp. BIGb0125. The sequence continues at coordinate 98,565 of NZ_JANUDV010000001.1, read as the reverse complement.
GACGGCAATCGAATTGCCGTAGGCCAGAGAGAGGTTCTGAAGGGAGAGATATTTTGCGTCAGACATAACGGGAGAACCCCAGGAAACGTTCGGCAAGGAAAACAATGCCGATGGAAAGGAAAGCCAAGAGCGAAGAAAGCGCGGCAACGGACGGATCGAAAACAATTTCCATGTAGCCCAGCATGTCGATGGGCAGGGTGCGCACGCCTGGACCGGACAGGAACAGCGACACAGGCACCTGATTGAAGCTCGTTACGAAACCAAGAATGAAGGCGGACAGGATGCCGCCACGGATGTTGGGCAAAACCACCCGGAAGAAAGCACCAAGCCGCGAGGAACCAAGCAGAACAGCCGCTTCCTCAATGTCCGAGCGCAGGTTGTTGAGGCTGGCAGACACCACCCGCACCGCATAGGGCAGGATGAGCGCCGTATGCGCCAGAAACAGAGCCAGCGTAATGCCAACGCCGAATGGCACGACAAAGTAACGCAGCAACGCAAGACCAACGATGATGCCCGGCACGATAATCGGCGCGGAAACGATGGTTCTGACCGTCTCGGCAAACGGCAGCTTGTAGCGCGACATGGCGTAAGCTGCGGGAATGCCGAGCACCAGGGCCGTAAACGTGCCGCCAATCGCCAGGAACATCGACATGGCAAAACTTGCCCGGAAGCTCTCAACAGTAAAGACCTTGGCGATCCATTTCAGGGAGAAACCCTGCGGCGGAAAAGCCAGCGTATCACCGGCGGAGAAGGATGCCGCCACAATGATCAGGAACGGCCCGATAAGGAAGCCAAGCACCAACAGGAGCGTAATGGGAATGAAAAGGCGTTGGGTCATTTCTTGTTCCTCGCTGTCGCCAGTCGCTTGAGCAGGATGTTGGCAGCAAAGCTCATGATGATGAGAATGAAGGCGATGACGCTGGCGGATACGAAATTGTTCGAAACCGTAACCTGCTGGTAGAGCAGCGTTTCAAGCATCAGCACCTTGGAACCGCCGAGGATGGCGGGCGTGATATAGGCTGTCAGCGAACCGGTGAAAACCAGCGTACCACCCACCACCAGACCTTCTTTGGTCAGCGGCAGAATGACCTTCCAGAACACCTGGAACCAGTTGGCACCGAGCACGCGGGCCGCAGCAATCGTGTCCTTCGGCATGTTTTCAAGCGCACTGATCAGCGAAATGATCATCAACGGCAGGAAAAGCTGCAACAGACCGATAAATACGGCCGTTTCACTGAACAGGATACGGATCGGCGCGTCGCTCAAACCGATCGACATCAGCGCCTGATTGACGATACCCGTGCGGCCCAGAATAACGATCCACGCATAGGTACGGGCAACCGGCGAAATCATCAGCGGCAAAACGACCAGATTGACAGCGTGACCCTTGGAGCCAGGCGGCAAGCTGACAATGGCAAAAGCCGCCACATAACCGATAACCGCGGACACCAGCGTCACGATAGCGCCCAGCTTAAGGGTGCGCAGAAACACCGTCTGGTTCAACGGTTCTGAGAAGAAGTCGACATAGGCACCCAATGTCCACCCTTGCGGAGTGTGGAAACCCTCCGAAAGCAGCATGAACACCGGCACAAGAAAAACCGCTGCTGCAAAAATCGCTGCCGGCAGAGCAAGCACCAGAGCTTCAGTCCGGTTCTGAAACATTCAAATCATCCTTCAAGCGGTGCACAGTGCACCGCAAAGCGCAATCGAACCTCGTAAAGAGCGGAGTGCGGTCGGGTTATCCAGAGCCGCACTCCTCAAGCCTTGGGAGGCTATCTGTATTACTGGCCGACCTTGGCGTTCCACTCGGACAACCATGCGTCGCGGTTGTCGAGAGCGACAGCAGACGGAATGAGCTGCAGGCTCTTTGCGGTTTCTTCGCCATAGGTGATGTTGTTGGCAACATCGTCGGAAACCTTGACTTCCTTGTTGGTCGGGCTGTCGACCAGCTTTTCAGCGAGAGCCTTCTGAACGTCTGTGGACAGCCAGAAGTCCATGAACTGCAGCGCCAGGTCTTCGTTCTTGCCATCCTTTGGCAGGATCAGAACGTTCATGCCGCCCGTCTGGCCTTCCTTTGGCGTTGCCCATGCCAGTGGCAGGTCAAGCTTGGTGAAAGGTGCCCAGGAGAACCGACCGATCGGTGCGGCCCAGATTTCTTCCTGCTGCATGAGCTGCACGAGCTGCGAAGACTTCACGTAGAAGGTTACGATCTCGTCCTTCTTTTCACCGAGCGCTTCGATAGCGCCCTTCAGGTCCGGCGTGTCCTTGCCGATGGCCTTGCCGAGCATGTAGAGCGCTGGCGGGCCCTGGTTGGTGGTGACGTTCGGGAAAGCAACGTGATCAACAACGTCATCCTTCAGAAGATCAGCCCAGGAATCGATCTTCATCTTGTCGGTGCGATAAACGATGGATGTGGCGTAGAAGTTGACGCCAACACTCATGCCGTCGCCATTCGGGTCCTTGGCAATGTCGTACAGCTTTTCGATGTTCGGAACCTTGGCGGCATCGATCTTCTGCGTCAGGTCCTTGCGTGTGGCGGAAAGAGCGTCAGCCATCGAAACGATTGCGAGATCAACGACAGGATTTGCCTTGTTGGCTTCCATCTTGGCAAGACGTTCAACGCTGTTGCCGGTTTCAACGACCAGCTTGCAACCACACTTTTCTTCGAATGGTGTGTAGACGAGTTCCTTGAACTCATCCTGGGCAAATGCGTAGACGGAGATCGTCAGCGTCTTGTCCTGCGCCTGTGCGGCACCCATGGTCAGCATCAAGGCTGTGCCCGACGCGAAAAGAATCTTTTTCATGTTATTTGTTCTCCAGCTCTAGAGTTTTTGACGTTCATAAGACGATTGGTCACCGGGCCTGCCGAACCACGAATGACAAGTTCCATCGGCACCTTGGACACCTCCGAGGTGACATTTCCCGATATCTGTTTTCCGGCCACATCCTCGTTTTCGATCACGCTGACGAGTGCTGCCACGGCAATTTCTGCAATACGGTCCATATCCATGCGCATTGTGGTCAATGGCGGCGTGACGACAGGACCCCAGATAAGATCATCAAATCCTGCAACGCTGGCCTGCTCGGGCACGTTGATGCCTTCCCGCTGCAATTCCGTCAGGATACGCAGGGCATGCAGATCGGATACAGCCGCAAATGCTGTAAATCCGTTCTGGACCTTTTCCGCCAGTCCGAGACCGCAATCGCCGCCGGCCGTCTGTTCCAATCGTTCGATCCACAACGTCTCCGTCACGCAGCCATTTGGCAAGGCGGAGCGAATGCCACCCAATCGGTCATTCTGCACGTTGGAGTCAGGGTTTTTGCCGACAAGCAGGATTTTGCGATGACCGAGATCGGAAAGGTAATTGCCAAGAGTTGCGCCACCTTCCCAGTGGTCGGCAGATACCGTGTTCCCCGGTGTCGACGGGCTGTCGATAACAGCCACCGGAAAATCCACATCAGCAATGCGGGTGCCACGACGTGGAACAATCACCATGCCATCAACGCCCCGCTCGATAAGCCGGTTGATCGCTTCGGTCTGTTTGGAAATTTCGCCGCGGGAGTCGGCAATCAGCACGCCATAACCAGCATTGCCAGCGGCCTGTTCAATGGCCTGCGCAATTTGCGGGAAAAGGGGATTGGCAATGTCAGGCAGAACAAGCCCAAGAACGCCGCTGCGGCCGGTGCGAAGCGCACGCCCGGCAGAACTTGGCACATAACCCAGTTCATCGGCGGTTTTGCGGATTTTTTCACTCAATTCGGCAGAAACACGGCCCTTGCCCGACAGCGCGTTGGACACCGTCGCAACCGACACACCCAATGCCGTTGCGATCGCGCTCAGATTTGTTCCGGGCCGCAGAGTTGCCATACCAATCAATCGTAGTGATTAAACGTTTAATCAGCATAAGCGAGATGAATTTGCGAGTCGAGTCCCGTCGCCTCAAAAACAAGGGATAACGCTGTAACGCCCTCAAATGACGCTAAAAATTTATAAATTGGCCTGTTTTCGATATTGCTCGACCTGCCCCAGCAGCCACTCGCGGAACAGCTTTACCGGCACATGATTGCTGCGCGAAACCGGCGCGACGGAGTAATAGGAACTGGGGCTTCTGACCTGATGCGGAAACGCCTGCACGATATGCCCGACCTTCAACTCCACCTCGATCAGAAACAATGGCATCAATGCAATACCAAGGCCGGCAATACAGGCCTGCGCAACGCTGGAAAACTGTTCGAAACGCATGCCTTTGGAGGGAGACATGACAACACCCAAGCTCTGAAACCAGTGATCCCAGGCGCCCGGCCGTGATGCCATATGCAATAGTGGAAAATCGGCAATATCTTGCGCGGATTTGATGGGATGATCTGCCAGAAACGCAGGGCTGCAGACCGGTGCCACCATTTCCGGCATCAGAAACGTGCTTTCTGCCGCTGGCCAGTCCGGCTGCCCGATATGGATCGCCATATCGATGCCCTCCCTCTCGAAATCGAACTGACCGATACGGGTGGCAAAATTAATGGTGATCTCGGGGTGGCTGTCGACGAAATCGGGAATACGCGGCAACAGCCAACGTGTACCGAATGTCGGCAACATGGCCAGATTTAAGACACTGCCATGCGTTTTAGTCATAAGCTGCAGGGACGCAGCGCGTATTTCACCCAGCGCTGCACCGATCGCCTTGGCATAAGTGCGGCCTTCAGCTGTCAGCGAAACGCCGCGTGCACCACGCTCAAACAATCGTACACCAAGTTGCTCTTCCAGCGACATAACCTGCCGGCTGATAGCACCCTGCGTGAGCGACAACTCATCGGCAGCCAATGAAAAACTGCCAAGCCGCGCCACGGAATCGAAGGCGGCAAGTGCACTGGAGGACGGCAGTAATTTGCGGCTGAGCGTTGTCATGGATCATTACTATATGGAATAGGAAAATGAGTAAACATTGCTTGCTTGCGACGGCACAATGCCCAATTATCGCTCCTACAAACAGGAGACTTGATTGTGAGCGAGCGTGTTGCATTCAACTGGCAGGACCCTTTCCTGCTCGAAGACCAACTGACCGAAGACGAGCGGATGATCCGCGATACGGCGGCGGCATTTGCCGAAGCCGAACTTCTGCCTCGCATTCAGGAAGCCTATCTCACCGAGACATCCGAGCCAGAATTGTTCCGCCTGATGGGCCAGACCGGCCTGCTGGGTGTGACTTTGCCTGAGAAATACGGCGCAGCAGAAGCAAGTTACGTTGCCTATGGTCTCGTCGCACGCGAAGTCGAACGTATCGACAGCGGCTATCGTTCGATGATGAGCGTGCAGTCCTCGCTGGTCATTTATCCGATCTTTGCCTACGGCTCGGAAGAACAAAAAGACAAATACCTGCCAGGCCTCGTGTCCGGCGAACTGATCGGCTGCTTTGGTCTGACGGAACCGGATGCAGGCTCCGATCCCGGCGGCATGAAAACCCGCGCCGAAAAGATCGAAGGCGGTTACCGTCTGCGTGGCGCCAAGACCTGGATTTCCAACGCACCGATCGCGGATGTTTTTGTGGTCTGGGCAAAGTCTGAAGCACACAACAATGAAATCCGTGGCTTCGTACTGGAAAAAGGCATGAGGGGTCTTTCAGCTCCGAAAATCGGCGGAAAACTGTCCCTGCGCGCATCGATAACAGGTGAAATCGTCATGGACGGCGTTGAAGTTGGCGAAGACGCGCTACTGCCAAACGTCTCCGGCCTCAAGGGCCCGTTCGGTTGCCTCAACCGCGCCCGCTACGGCATTTCCTGGGGCGTGCTGGGTGCAGCGGAAGACTGCTGGGTCCGCGCCCGCCAATATGGCCTTGACCGTAAACAGTTCGGCAAGCCGCTGGCTGGCATGCAGCTTTACCAGAAGAAACTGGCCGACATGCAGACGGAAATCACCCTCGGCCTTCAAGCCTCCTTGCGGGTTGGCCGCCTGATGGATGAGCACAAGATGGCACCGGAAATGATTTCCATCGTCAAGCGCAACAATTGCGGCAAGGCACTGGATGTGGCGCGCCAAGCCCGTGACATGCACGGCGGCAACGGTATCCAGATCGAGTATCACGTCATGCGCCATGCCCAGAACCTCGAAACAGTCAACACCTACGAAGGCACGCATGATGTGCATGCACTGATCCTTGGGCGTGCGCAGACCGGTATTCAAGCCTTCTTCTGATCTTACAAGCCATCAGCAGCAAAAAACCGGCATCCAAGAAGGATGCCGGTTTTTTTCATTGATGAACATGGTTTGAAACGCACCAATTGGGCCCATCAGCATCTAAAACGACGTTTCAGTTCAATAAATTTGAACGCAAATCATATTGCAATGCAGCAGACGAAACCCAATATGTCAGGTGTCCGGTCTCCCATCCTATAACGGCACAAAGATTTTACAACGCGCTGTCAGCCAGTTTCACGTCTATGGTTTTGTAACCACCGGACAAGTCCTGGAATTGGTCTCTCCCCTGGCGCGCTGATACACACCAAATCACAAAGGTTTGACATGTACACTTATCCAGACATCCAGCTTTTCATCAACGGCGAATGGCGCAATGCCATCAACGGTGAGACGATTGCCGTCAGCGACCCCGCAACCGACGAAATCATTGGCAAGATTGCCCACGCCACCAAGCCTGATCTCGATCTGGCGCTGGCCGCGGCGGACGAAGGTTTCAAAGTCTGGCGTGATACCTCGCCTTATGATCGCTCCAAGATCATGCGTCGCGCTGCCGACATTCTGCGCGAACGCAAGGATTACATTGCCTGGATCATGACCCGCGAACAGGGCAAACCGCTGGCACAGTCTGCCATGGAAGTGGTGGGCGCGGCCGACACCATCGACTGGTTTGCCGAAGAAGCCCGCAGAACCTACGGCCAGGTCATTCCATCACGCGCCACTGGGGTTTCGCAGCTTGCCATCAAGCTGCCGGTTGGCCCGGTTGCCGCCTTCACACCGTGGAACTTCCCGATCAACCAGATCGTCCGCAAGCTGTCCGCTGCCCTGTCCACTGGATGTTCGATCATCGTCAAGGCACCAGAGGAAACCCCGGCATCTCCGGCCGAACTGATCCGCGCCTTTGCTGATGCCGGCGTTCCGGCTGGCGTTATCAACCTCGTTTATGGTGTTCCTGCCGAAATTTCCGAATACCTCATTCCGCATCCGGTTATCCGCAAGATTTCGTTTACCGGTTCGACACCAATCGGCAAACACCTTGCCGCCTTGGCTGGCAAGCACATGAAGCGCGCCACCATGGAACTGGGCGGTCACGCACCGGTTATGATCTTTGATGACGCCGACATCGAAAAGGCAATTGCTGTTACCTCCCTGTCGAAGTATCGCAATGCCGGACAGGTCTGTGTTTCTCCGACCCGCTTCCTGGTTCAGGAGGGTGTGGCCGATCGTTTCCTTGAAGGCTTCGTGGAAGCTGCCAAGGCCGTCAAGGTTGGCAATGGCCTTGAAAGCGATGTCACCATGGGCCCGCTGGCCAATGAACGCCGCATTCCGGCCATCGAAGCACTGATCAACGATGCTGTTTCGCATGGCGCCGAGTTGAAGACCGGTGGCAACCGCATCGGCAACCGCGGCAACTTCTTCGAGCCAACGGTTCTGGCCAATGTACCAACCCACGCCAAGATCATGAATGATGAGCCATTCGGCCCGGTCGCTATCATCAACAAGTTCTCGAAGTTCGAGGACGCAGTGACGGAAGCAAACCGCTTGCCCTTCGGTCTTGCCTCTTACGCCTTCACCGGTTCTGCCAAGACAGCCCACGACCTCGGTCGCCAAGTGGAAGCAGGCATGCTGACCATCAACCACAATGGTCTGGCCCTGCCAGAAGTGCCGTTTGGTGGCATCAAGGACAGTGGTTACGGCACGGAAGGTGGCTCTGAAGCCACACAGGCCTATCTCGAGACCCGCTTCATCAGCCAGATGAGCTGATAACAACACTGCTTTTCGAGGAAACCCGGCGCCATAAACGCCGGGTTTTCTTTTATCGATTGCCTCACTATCGTTTTACGATTAAGGAACAAAAAGAGAACAATCGGATCGCAGAAAATGGCGCAAGAACCCCAGCCCGCCCTAAAGGAAATATTCAATCGCGACCGCCTGCGGCACCTTGCGTCAATTACCAAGGCAGCACACGCACCGTTTGATGAAGCGGCTTTCATACACCATGCCATGTTGGGACTTGATGATCTCGGCATCATGCAACGCATGCGGCAAGTTGCCATTGCCTGGCACGCCGTTTTGCCCGGCGACTACAACCGTAATATAGAAATTCTCTCGGCTCTAGCGCCCCACATCAATCATGGTTTCACCTCGATCAGCCTCGCAGAATATGTGGCGCTTTTTGGTCAGGACCATTTCGAACAATCGATGCAGGCGCTGCAATATTTCACCCGTTTCGGCTCATCTGAATTTGCAATCCGGCATTTTCTGGCAAAGGACATGTCGCGCACATTGGATGTTATGAAGACATGGGCATTTGATGAAAACGAGCATGTGCGTCGGCTGAGTTCGGAAGGTTGCCGTCCGCGCTTGCCATGGTCTTTCCAGTTAAAGGCATTGGTAGACGACCCCGCCCCGGTCATGCCTATTCTGGAGAAGCTGAAAAGCGATCCGTCTCTTTATGTCCGCAAATCCGTGGCCAACCATCTCAATGACATCACCAAGGATAATCCGGCCTTCGTTTTGCAGAAGGTGGCGACATGGCCCACGGATAATCAGCACACCACATGGATCATCCGCCAGGCGCTGCGTACCCTGATCAAGAAAGGCGACAACTCGGCTCTGGCCATTCTTGGCGTGAAGGGCAAGGCAGACGTTGTTGTTGAAAGCTTTCAGGTATCACCTGACAACATCTCACTTGGAGAGAATGTGCGAATTACCGCTGCGATCAAGGCGACCGGTGCGGAGCGACAAAAGCTGGTGGTGGACTATGCCCTGCATTACGTCAAAAAAGCCGGCAGCACGGCGCCCAAGGTTTTCAAGTGGAAGGAACTGCATCTGGAACCTGGCGAGCGTGTCGAACTTGGCATCAACCGCGCTATCAAAGACTTTACGACCCGGACACATTATCCAGGCCGCCATCAGGTCGATCTGCTGATCAATGGTGAAATCAAGGCGCAGGGCGAATTTACCCTCACCTCATAATACCCACGGCTTTAGCTTGCTGGAAAAATCCGGGCCCGTCGCACAACCACATATCCGGTTTCACCGGCTTCAACGCCGTTTTCCGGGGGCACATCGAATTCGAGGATATCCCCGGCTTCGGTGCTGGCAATCACCCGTCGTTCACCGGCCCGGTCCAGCACCCGGATAACCTTCGCAGGCAACCCGTCGTGGAGGTGTTCCCAATCCAGATCGACTGGACGAACGAAGATATCGACCTTGCCGTCACCGGAATGATAGGCAAAGGGCAATTCCATTTCGCCGACAAACACCTTGCCGTTTCTGGCAACGCCGGAGATACGATTGGCATCGCCCAAAAAGCGCATGACGAACGGCGACACCGGATTGCGGCAAACCTCTTTAGACGTGCCCTGCTGCTCGATCTTTCCGTCTTTCAGAATGACGACACGGTCGGCCAGATCGAGCGCTTCCTCCTGATCATGCGTCACGAAAATCGTGGTGATACCAAGCTCCTCATGAATTTCGCGCAACCAGCGGCGCAGATCACGGCGCACATTGGCGTCGAGAGCACCAAAAGGCTCATCCAGCAGCAACACTTTTGGATCAACCGAAAGCGCGCGTGCCAGAGCAACACGCTGACGCTGGCCGCCGGAAATCTGCGCCGGAAACCGATCACCCAGCCCGTCCAGCTTGACCAGCCGCAACAGCTCGTCAACGCGTGCCGCAATCGCTGCCTTGTCACGTTTGACGCGTGACACCTTCATGCCAAAAGCAATGTTTTCATTGAGCGTCATGTGTGGAAACAGCGCATAATGCTGGAACACAAAACCAACCCCACGGTCTCTCACCGGAATATTGGTCGCGTCCTCGTCACCAAACATGATGCGGCCGCCATCGGCATATTCAAGCCCGGCCACCATGCGCAGGATCGTCGTTTTGCCAGAACCGGAAGGGCCAAGCAGCGCAAGCAGTTCACCGCTTTCGATATCCAGAGACACATCATGCACGGCACGGAATGTATCGAAGGTCTTCACCACATTTTCGAGGCGGATTTTCATGCATGTGTCTCCGTGGATGCAGCACTGGCACCATTGTCAGCCTTGCGGCCACGCCCGGCGCCGCGTCGTTCCAGCATGACCTTGGCAATGATGGTGACCACCGCCAGGAAAGCCAGAATGGAGGCGGACGCGAAGGCGCCCGCCGTCTGATAGTCATGATAAAGCAGCTCGATATGCAGCGGCAGCGTATTGGTTTGCCCGCGAATATTGCCCGATACCACTGACACCGCGCCGAATTCGCCCATCACACGCGCGTTACAGAGCACAACGCCATACAGCAAAGCCCATTTGATATTCGGCAATGTGACCGAGAAGAATGTCCGCCAGCCGGAAGCACCCAGCGAGGTTGCCGCCTCTTCCAGATCACGGCCCTGCGCCTGCATCAGCGGAATGAGCTCACGCGCCACAAAGGGTGCCGTCACGAACATCGACGCAATCACGATGCCCGGAAGGGCAAACAGGATCTTGATGTCGTAGGCATCCAGCAACGGCCCAAACAGCCCCTGCAGACCATAGACAAATAGATAGGCCACACCCGCAACAATCGGCGAGATCGAAAAAGGTATTTCAATGACCACCAGAAGCAGCCTGCGACCGGGAAAATCAAACTTGGTGATTGCCCATGCCGCCGCAATACCGAACACCGTATTGATCGGAACCGCAATCAGCGCCGTAACCACCGTCAGGAAAATCGCGTGGCGTGTATCCGGATGAATGATCGTCGCGGAATAGGCCTTCAAGCCAGCCGAAAAAGCCTCAACACCAATGATAACAAGTGGCGCAACCACCAGCAAGAAACCGATGATCAACACAAAGGCAATCAAGGAGCGGCGAACAAGCGGTGTATCACCGACGCGTGGCGGTTTGCGATGAGAAGAGATTGCACTCATGGCTTCAACTCCTCACCGTATAACGAAGGGCCCGAGCCTGCAGCAGGTTGGTCACCGCCAGCATCAGGAATGCCGTCAACAACAGCACCGATGCAATCGCTGCGGCGGCCTGGTAGTCATATTCCTCGAGCCGAATGAAAACGAGCAACGAGGTGATTTCAGTTTCAAATGGCTGGTTTCCGGCGATAAAAATAATCGCACCAAATTCACCCAGACTGCGGGCAAAGGACAGCGAAAGACCCGCCAGAATGGCGGGTGTGAGCAACGGCAGAATGACTTTGCGAAAGATTTCCCAGTCAGAGCCACCAAGCGATTGTGCGGCCTCTTCGAGAGCAGGATCGAGGTCTTCCAGCACCGGCTGCACAGTGCGCACGATAAAGGGCAGGCTGGTAAAGGCCATCGCAATCATGATGCCAATCGGCGTGTAGGCAACCTTGATACCGACCATTGCGAGAACGGAGCCAAACCAGCCATTGCCGGCAAACAGGGCGGTCAGCGCGATACCGGCAACGGCGGTCGGCAAGGCAAAGGGCAGATCGACAATCGCATCGACAAAACGCCAGCCAGGAAAACGGTAGCGGGTCAGCACCCAAGCCAGCGCCAATCCAAACACCACGTTGAAACACGTGGCCGCCAAAGCGCACAAAACCGTAACGCGGTAGCTTGCAACCGCACGCGGCGACGACACGATGCTCCAGTATTCAACAGGCCCAAGGCTGGCGGCCTTGAACACCAGCGCCGCCAGCGGCAGCAAAACGATAACGCCAACGTAAAAAAGGGTTACGCCGAGTGAGAGGCTTAACCCCGGCAAGACATTGCGTTTCAAACGGCATCCCCCAAACAAATTGACCCGGCAGGTTTGCCCTGCCGGGTTGAATCCGTATTCAGTTCGATTTTTATCAACGGTTGCCGTAAAGCTTGTCAAGGACGGCGCCGGAGGCAAAATGCTCCTTCTGCACCTTATCCCAACCACCGAAAACATCGTCCACTGTCACCAGGCGAATTGCTGGGAACTGATCCTTGAATTCTGCAGCGACCTTTTCGTTGTTGACGCGGTGGCCGAATTCAGCGGCGATCTTCTGACCTTCTTCCGTATAGAGGAAGTCGAGGTAGGATTTTGCCAGTTCACGCGAGCCGCGCTTGTCAATGACCTTGTCGACGACAGCAACAGGGAATTCTGCAAGCAGGCTGACCGACGGCACCACGCTTTCGAACTTGTCTGTGCCATACTGCTTGGCAATGCCACGGGTTTCCGCTTCAAACGTGATGATCACGTCACCGATTTCGCGTTCAACGAAGGTGGTGGTGGCAGCGCGGCCTCCGGTGTCAAAAACCGGAACGTTCTCAAAGATTTTCTTGACGAAACCTTCAACCTTCGCCTCGTCGCCGTTGAACTTTTCCTTGGCGTAAGCAGTGGCAGCCAGATAGGTGTAGCGGGCATTTCCGGAGGTTTTCGGGTTCGGGAAAACAATCTTCACGTCATCGCGGGCCAGATCGTCCCAGTCCTTGATATTCTTCGGGTTACCAGCGCGAACGAGGAAAGACGGGAAGGAATAAAATGGCGAAGCGTTGTTCGGAAAGTCTTTCTGCCAGTCAGCAGAGACAAAACCCTGCTTCACCAGAAAATCGATATCCGTTACCTGATTGAACGTCACAACGTCGGCTTCCAGACCTTCGACAATGGCGCGCGCCTGCTTGGATGTACCAGCGTGAGACTGGTCAACCGTTACGCCCGGATGCGCCTTGATGAAGGCTTCATTTTCGGCAGCAAAGACTTCACGCGCAACGTCATAGGATGCATTGAGCAGCGTTTTCGGCGCTTCGGCAAAAGCCTGACCGGAGAAGAGAACAGCAAGTGCTGAACCGAGAATGAGAAGGCGCTTCATTGAATTCCCCACAAATGAACTGAGGATGAAACTATAGATAGCAGCCCGCTCATGCGAGGAATCCCCCTCCAACACCTCTACGGAAAGGAGAATTTTACGCCAAATGAATTGGCGGTATGCGATTAATATTCCCTCTCAGGCAAATAGGAGGAAGTATTGCCTAAAGCTTTCGCAAGTTTACAGCCTGTGGCTGGCAAAAACGGGGTGGGGATTTTGGCCAAAATACCGTGCGACATCTTCATCTGTGACATCGCTGAGCATAGCCGGTTGCCACTGGGGATTGCGGTCCTTGTCGATGATCGCCGCCCTCACACCCTCATAAAAATCATAGCCCTTTAAAACCTCTAATCCAGCCGCGAATTCACGCTCCAAACATTCGATCAGACCGGAACTGTCACGGGCCAGCCGCAACATACGCAAGGTGATTTTCAGGCTGGTTGGTGATCTCTTCTGCAGGGTCTGTAGTGTCGTTTGCGAAAAAGCATCATCCCTGGCCTTCAACGTGGCAATAATCTCTTCAACCGTATCATGGCTAAACACGGCATCGATAAGCTCGCGACCGGTTTCAAACATCCCCGGTGCTGGCGGCGTTGAAAATTGCGCCAACAGCATCTCAATGCCCTTATGCACATGCGATGGACCAAGTGCAGAGATTGCTTTGGTCAACTCCTCCAATCGCTCTGACGGAACGTGCACATCCGCAAGTCCTGCAAATATCGCATCCGCAGCATTGACCTCATTGCCGGTCAAACCCATCCATGTACCAATTTCCCCGGGCGCCTTTGGCAAAAGCCAGCTGACCCCGACATCTGGAAAATAGCCTATCCCGGTTTCGGGCATCGCAAGACGTGTCGTCTCCGTCACCACACGGAACGCACCGTGGGCGGAAAGCCCCACGCCACCTCCCATGACAATGCCATCCATTAGAGCGATATAGGGTTTGGGATAATGTGCGATAGTATAGTTGAGCGGAAATTCCTCCCGCCAAAAACGGCCGACATCAGGGTCGTTTGCCTTGCCAAGGTCATGGATAATGCGGATGTCACCGCCGGCGCAAAAGGCCCGTCCGCCCTCACCTGTAACAATAACACTGGTTATCTCAGGGTCATCGGCGAAGGTGGCCAATGCCTCCCTCATATGATGCACCATATTCAGGTTCAGACTGTTGAGTGCACGCGGCCGGTTAAGCTGGATGATCCCAAGATAACCTTTGCGCTCGACCATGAGCTGATTGTCGGGACCGGTCATGTCATTCATCTGATCACCTAAAATTGAATGCCAGGAAGCGCTGTTCGGTTTTCATTGTGAAAGTACATTTTACAGGTGGCAATGCATTGATAAACACCAATGCCGGTCCAGGATCGATACAACTTTCGTCCCAAAAATCGCATGGATTTGACAAATGGCAACCATGGCGTTCTTGCAGCGCAGCAAGAACGCTTGACGCCTGCCGAATCATGCCTTGTAATGACCTCTCAGATTGCCGGCGCAATCCCTGTCCAGCGTCCTGCCGGCCATGCGTATCGCGTTGCACAAGCAACGATCATCAACAGGAGATTTGAAATGCAGTCTTCGGAATACGAATGGATCAGCAAGCGTGCCTACACCCTGTGGGAGGCAGAAGGACATCCAAATGGCAGGGATGCCGAACATTGGGGTCAAGCGACCCGGGAGTTTAAACTTTTGAACGAATCCACTGCCACCCATCCGGCCGTCAAAAGAAAAACCGCTGCAAAGGCTGCCGCACCTGCCAAACCGAAAAAGATCAAGGTTCCGGCCGAATAGGCCATAAAAAAGCCCCGCAATTGCGGGGCTTTTTTTGTCTATCTTCAAGAGAAGTCCAGCGCGCGATCGCCGTTCTCATCCTTGATGCGCGTCGGCAGGCCGATGCGGTTCAGGATGTCGAGGAATGGCTGCGGCGGCAGTTCTTCCACGTTCGCCATCTGCTTCACATCCCACTCACCGGTCGCAATCAACATCGCCGCAGCAACTGGTGGCACGCCAGCAGTGTAGGAAATGCCCTGACTGCCGACTTCTTCATAGGCTTCCTTGTGGTCAGCCACGTTGTAAATGAAGACTTCGCGTTCCTTGCCGTCTTTGGTGCCCTTGACGATATCGCCAATGCAAGTCTTGCCGACATAATCAGGTGCAAGAGATGACGGATCAGGCAAAACGGCCTTGACCACCTTCAGCGGCACAACTTCAAGACCTTCGGCGGTCTTAACCGGCTTTTCAGACAGAAGACCAAGGTTGTTCAGCACGGTAAAGACGTTGATGTAGTGATCACCAAAGCCCATCCAGAAACGGACATCGGCGCCGTCCATGTTCTTGGACAGCGAATGCACTTCGTCATGGCCGGTCATGTAGGCTTTTTGCTTGCCAACAACCGGCAGGTCAAATTCCTGACCCACCTCGAACATCTTGTTGGTCTGCCACTGCTGGTTCTGCCAGGAGTAAACAACGCCCGTAAACTCGCGGAAGTTGATCTCCGGATCAAAGTTGGTGGAGAACCAGCGACCATGGCTGCCAGCGTTGATATCAACGATATCAACCGAGGTCACCTTGTCGAAATATTCATCCTTGGCAAGACGTGCATAGGCGTTCACGACACCCGGGTCGAAACCGACGCCGAGAATGGCAGTGATACCTTTTTCCTTGCACTCTGCGGCGCGCTTCCACTCGTAGTTTCCGTACCACGGTGGTGCTTCGCAGATTTTACCCGGATCTTCGTGGATTGCAGTATCCATATAGGCAACACCTGCATCCATACAGGCGCGAAGAACGGACATGTTCACGAAAGCCGAACCGACGTTGATAACAATCTCAACACCGGTTTTCTCTATCAAGGCTTTTGTTGCCTCAACATCCATAGCGTCAAGCGCATGGGCCTCAAGCTTCACCTCGGTTTTGAGGCTCTTCTTCTCGCGTACGGATTCGACAATCTTGCGGCACTTTTCAACGGTGCGTGACGCAATATGAATGTCTCCCAATACATCGCTGTTCTGGGCGCACTTATGCGCCACGACCTGTGCCACGCCACCGGCGCCGATGATGAGAACGTTCTTCTTCATTTCAGGTGATGCCTCCTTTTCCCCACGGGGATAAGATACTGTTGGATTAGGTTTTACAGGAGCTGCCCTTATCACAGCTCATGTTATGAAAGACTTTGCTCGTAATCGGCAAAATCAAATTCACGGACCGAACGGAGCGAGCCATCCAGTTCCTTGATGACGATGGCCGGCATTTTCACGCCATTGAACCAGTTCTTTTTGACCATAGTATAGCCAGCAGCGTCCTGGAACGAAATCCGGTCGCCGATCTTGAGCTCGGAGCCAAAACGGAACTCCCCGAATATATCGCCGGCGAGGCAGGACTTACCGCAGACCATAACGCTGTGATCGCCTTCATTTGGCGTTACCTTGGCATTTTCGCGGTAGATCAACAGATCGAGCATATGGGCTTCGATCGAGCTGTCGACAATTGCCAGGTTCTTGCCGTTATAAAGCGTATCGAGAACCGTCACTTCGAGCGTCGTGCTCTTGGTGATCGAAGCCTCGCCTGGCTCCAGATAAACCTGCACGTCGTATTTTTGCGAGAACGCCTTGAGGCGGTCACAGAATGCATCGATCGGGTAACCTTCGCCGGTAAAGTGGATGCCACCACCAAGGCTTACCCATTCGGCGCGAGAAAGCAGCGTTCCAAACTTTTCCTCGATCTGCGTCAACATGCGGTCAAACAGCGCAAAATCATTGTTTTCGCAGTTGTTGTGGATCATGAAGCCGGAGATCCGATCCATGACCTTCTCGACCTTGGCGACGTCCCACTCACCGAGACGGCTGAACGGACGGGCCGGGTCCGCCAGATCAAAACTGGACGAGCTGACCTGAGGATTGAGGCGAAGTCCGCGCGTGATACCAGCAGCCTTGTCAGCAAAACGCTCAAGCTGGCTGATCGAGTTAAAAATAATTTTGTCAGCATGCGAGATGACTTCATCGATCTCGTAATCGGCATAGGCCACGCTGTAAGCATGAGTTTCGCCGCCAAACTTCTCATGGCCAAGACGAACCTCGTACAGCGATGAGGATGTCGTGCCATCCATATACTGGCTCATGAAATCGAACACCGACCATGTGGCAAAGCACTTCAACGCCAGCAAAGCCTTGGCGCCGGACTTCTCCCGCACATAGGCAATCTTCTCCATGTTCTGGAGCAGTCTGGACTTGTCGATCATGTAATAAGGTGTCTGAATCATCGCGGTGTCACATCTTCGTCTATAGGATTTTGATGGGCCTTATATGATGCTTGTGACAGGAAAACAAATAACCACGCAGAAATGTTGTGCGTGTGCAAACCCTGTTTGCCAAAAAAAGCCGTCAATAGGCTGTCATCGCCAGCAAATTCCTTTTGTCATGGAACAATATGCAGTCTCGAGCTGTTTACAGCCGTAGTTGGTAAAGTTGGCGTGAAGCGTACCTGCGAGCGCCCTAATGGAGATAAATATGAGAGGCATTCTTCTCTGGCTGGTGGGTATTCCTATCCCAGTCATTATCCTTCTCTACTTCTTCGGCTATATGTGAGACACGCAATAGACCTATTTTTTACAGGGCAACAACTGAAAGGGACAACACATGGCTGGACCACGCAACGTGAATGAAAAGATCGATCAGGCGCTCGAAAATGAGAATGTTGCGGAGATTGCCGAGCAACTCGCACGCTTGCGAGAAGACCTTGCCGGCCTCGCCAAAAGTGTGAAAGCGCTTGGCGTTGATGCAACAGATGAGATCAAAGCGCAGGCAAGTCGTGTCACAGATGAGGCAATCAACGCCTCCACCCAAGCAGCGCAAAATGTTCGCGACGAGTTTTCCGCCCTCAACCAGATCCTGACAGAACAGGTGCAAAAAAAGCCCCTGCAGTCTATTGGCATTGCTGTTGCGGTCGGCTTTTTGCTTGCCGTTATCAACCGTCGCTAATAATCGCCATGCTCCAAACCCTTCTCGTTTACCTCAGCGACAGCCAGCGTGAGGGCAGAGTTATAACCCGCCGCATGCGCTGCAAGGCCATGTTGTGGGCATTCTGCTTGTTCAGTTTTCTGGTCGCTCTGATCTTCGGCATCATTGCTGGCGCCATCTATCTGGCCCGGGAAATGGGCGCCGGCCCTGCAGCTTTGTTGATTGCAGGCATCGCCTTCTTGCTTGGTGTTATCGCACTGATAATCTTGGCTGTAATGAGCCGGCCACGTGCCTACGGCCCTCCGCCTGGAATGGGGCAAGTCGCCATGGCGCCGCTTGTTGTGCAGTCATTGGTTGGCAACGCCATGCAGTCCCGGCCCTATGTAACCCTAGCGGTTGCCGGTGTGTTAGCATTTCTGGCTGCGCGGCCAATCGTGCGCAAGTAACAAATCTATCCGGCTGTTATCGGACGGCCGGATACCGTTCTCCCCTAATATTGCCGTAACAACTGTCTGCGTCTCTGGCCTCGATCTGGAAACCATGCAATGAAACGCGTGGTGCAGTAATTGAGAGACAATAGATGCCAGAAAAAATTCTCGTCGTCGGTGGGGCCGGATATATTGGCTCGCACACATGCCTCCTGCTTGCAGAAAGAGGCTACGAGCCCGTAGTTTACGATAACCTTTCCAATGGACATGAAGAATTTGTGCGCTGGGGCCCATTCGAGCAGGGCGACATCAGAGACCGTGCACGCCTTGACGAGGTCATTGCAAAGCACAAGCCAAAGGCGGTGATGCATTTTGCGGCGCTGATCGAAGTCGGAGAATCTGTCAAGGAACCGGTCGCCTTTTACGACAACAATGTCATTGGTGCACTGACCTTGCTCTCCTGCGCGCTAAATGCCGGGATCGATGCATTTGTGTTTTCGTCCACCTGCGCGACCTATGGTCTTCCGGAACGGGTGCCGCTGGATGAACAACACCCACAAGCACCGATCAATCCCTACGGCCGCACCAAGCTTATCATTGAACAAGCCTTGAAGGATTTTGGCACCTACAAAAATCTGCGGTCGGTTATCCTGCGTTACTTTAACGCAGCAGGTGCAGATTTTGAAGGCCGTATCGGCGAATGGCATACGCCGGAAACCCACGCCATTCCGTTGGCAATCGACGCAGCACTTGGCCGCCGTGAAGGTTTCAAGGTCTTCGGAACAGACTATGACACACGCGACGGCACCTGTGTTCGTGATTACATCCACGTGCTCGATCTGGCCGACGCCCATGTTCGTGCTGTCGATTATCTGCTGGCGGGAGGCTCAACCGTTGAGTTGAACCTTGGCACCGGCACGGGCACCACGGTCAAGGAATTGCTGAATACAATTTCCGACATATCCGGACGCCCATTTCCGGTGACCTATGCCGATCGTCGCGAGGGTGACTCCACCACACTGGTCGCCAATAATGACAAGGCACGCGAAGTTTTGGGTTGGGACCCACAATATACGTTAAAAGACATTATCAGCTCGGCCTGGCAATGGCATTCCACTCATAACGGCTGAAATGTCTCTGATAGACAGGCAACAAAAAAGGCGATGCCAACAGCATCGCCTTTTTATTTGAACTCAACCAACCATTACGGGGTGGTTGACGAGGTTGTCGAGGTATCAGGCATTGCTGGCGCCTGGGCATTCTGTGCATTACGCTTTTCTTCCAGCGTCATGAACTGTGGTGCCGCCTTCAGGGCATCAGCTGTTTCCATCGTCGTCAAACGAACGGTACCAGCTTCAGCGTCACGCGTTACAGTTACCTTGTCGATTGGCAGCGCTACGTTTTTAGCGCCAATACCAAGGAAACCACCGACACCGACGACAACTGCATCAATGCCACCGTTTTCCTGAATAATAAGGTCGGTCACGTTACCGATGCTTTCATCACCAGAGGTGTAGATCGACTTACCAATATAGTCATTGGCACTGACCTGCTGCTCAGACTGCTCGGTCAAATATTCACCCGACGCGGAAGCGGCTGTGTCTGGGGCAACAGTCGCATCAGGTGTTGCAGGAGCAACAGGAGTTGCGGGTGTAGCCGCAGGGCTTTCTACCGAAGGGCTTGCTGGAGCACCCGGGGCCGGTGTGGTTTGCGCCATCGCAAGTGGTGCGAAAGCAGTTGAACCCAACAGGGCAGCGGATGCGATCATGGTGAGTGTCTTCTTCATATCGAACCTTCCTTTCGTAACATCAAGAACTTGCAATAACCGGTATGTTCGGTTGTGTTTGCTGTTCGGTATGGAAACGGCACAAGGGCGGAGATGGTTCCTTATTTTATCGAGAATGTTGCTCAACACACGGAAATGTCTTTGCTTTTTCATTCTAACGCCCTAAATTTCGGGGTGTAATCATGCTTTTAAAATGATCCGGCATGACATAATGTATCGCCAGTTTGGCAATCGTTCTCATCGCCTGAAAGTGAAATCAGTCGCATGACCGACAAGGAACGGGATGATCGAGAAACTCAAAGCAAACCTTGGACGGTTGTTCCCGGTCGCTTCGCTAAGAGCTTATATTGTGGTGATGACCACTGTCGTCACCTTGCCGCTGATTGTTTTTACCGGCTACCTGATGTTCAAACTCGAGGCCGACGAACGTTCCGACCTGCAACGTGAAACCGTAGACGACGCCAGAGCGATAAGCCGCAGCATTGAACGCCGCCTACAGGAAATGGCAACATCCCTCAACTTGCTGGCACAGTTTCCAGAACTTGAAAGCAACGATCTTCCCGCCTTTCAGCGCCGTATTCATTCAAGCCTCGCGCAAGAAGGTCTTTACGTTATTGTCGCCACCAAAGACGGGCAGCAGAAGCTGAACACGCGCCTGCCATCAGGCGAAACGCTGGGAAAAATTCCTGAGCAGGCAGACCTCTCGAAATCGCTGTCTCAAAACCGCATAACCGTATCGAATATCTTTTTTGGCAACACCAGCAAGCAATGGGTGTTTAACGTTACATTGCCGCTACCGTCGAGACTTGCAAGCACAGGCGATGCACTGATCATGACGCAAAATGCCGCTGATCTTCGCCCGCTTATCTCGACAGAGAACCTGCCTGCTGACTGGTCTGTTGCCGTGCTGGACGATGAAGACAGGGTGATTATCTCAAGCGAACCAGGCAAGGTCGTGCCTGGAGAAGCATTTACCGAGGAAAATCTGCTCGGCCGCATGAGCGGTTTCAGTGGCAACTTTCTCGATGATCACGGCAACGTCTTCGCCTATTCCCAGTTTCTCGGCTGGTCATGGAAAACCGTTATCTGGGGTCCGGCATCCTCTAGCCAAGTCGCATTGGTCAGCACCTGGCGCAACATGATGATAGGCAGCGTGCTGATGGTGCTGGCCGCAATCACCGGCGCCTATATCGTCGGTCGGCAACTGCGAAGCTCGATACTGGAAATAACCGATATGGCGGAGCGCATCGGCCAGGGCGAAATTGTTGCACCGGTACAGACCAAGATCACCGAAGCGAACCAGGTGGCTATTGCTCTGTCCAATGCCTCCTTCGACCGAAGTCAGGCTGAAGACCATATGTTGCTGGTTCTGCACGAGCTTGTTCATCGATCAAAAAATATCCTGACACTTGTGCAAGCGATGATGCGGCAGCTTGCGCGTGAAAACACGTCGATTGCTGATTTCCAGAGAGAGGTCGATCACAGACTGCGTGGCCTTGGTATGTCTATTCGTGCCCTGACAGAAACCCAGTGGCAGGGATTGCCAATCAAGAAATTGATCGAAACCCATCTTGATGTGTTCGGCAGTGTAAGCCAGCAAGTCGTCAACAAGGGTGAAGACTTCATGCTCTCGCCAGAGGCAGCACAGAATCTCGGATTGATCCTGCACGAATTGACAACCAACTCCATCAAGTACGGTGCGCTGTCTGTCAAAAACGGTATCGTTGAAATTGAGTGGCAGCACTCTGAGAGAGATGATGGTCAGGAGATGATGACGATTTACTGGCGCGAGAAAAATGGGCCGGCGGCCGAACAACCAAGCCGCAAAGGATTTGGCTCAACCATTGTCAAACGTCATGCAGAAGGCGCGTTTTCGGGCGTTGTCGCCATGGATTACGCCACCTCTGGCTTTGCCTGGACGCTCACTGCCCCAACACGCTATTTCATCAAATCAAGCAAAACATCCGAGGCAGAATAAAAATGAAAATTTCTTGGGAACGAAATGAATGCTCACGCATTCTTTCTGCAAGCCAGGAATGTTACCCCGTCCCCCGTCATTCCCTTGGCTTATGCAGGTCCCGCCCTAAGACCTGTATAAAAAAGCCCGGTTCAGCCCCCGAACCGGGCTTTTTTTATGGCTGATTTCCTGAGTGTCGATCACTTGCCCACATGAATAACCCTCCCGCAACAAAATTGGGGAGGGCCGCAAAACTGGCAGAAGAAACCACTGTTAAATAGGGAACGTCAGACGATAGCGGATGTGGTCGGTATGAATTTCATAAACCGCCTCGCCAGCCAAAGCCGCCGGGACGACCTTTTCAAGCACAACACTGCCAAAATGGGCATTGTGTTTATGCCCCTCAGGCTTTGGTTCGATAGGCCGGTTTGAGAGTGGCTCCTCCCATAGAATTTCCAGCCGATCCTCCCCATCCGTCTGCGAACGGGTACAGTGCAAGGTAACTGGAAGATGGCTTGCCAAATTACCGCCATGAGAGATGGTGTTAACCACCAGCTCATGAAACGCCAACCCGACATAGACAGCACCATTCGGGTTCAGCAGCACATTATCGCCATGCATGCGAACCAGATGCGGATATTCCGGCAGATAGAGATTGGACTGCTGACGCAATAGGTCAAAAACCGAAGCGCCTCGCCAATCGGAATCGGTAATCAGATCCTGCGCCTGCGACAGCGCATGCAGACGCCCCCTGAACTTGCGCAGGAACTCGTCTTTAGACAGCGTAAAACGTGCCGTTTGCGAAGCAAGACTTTGAATGATCGCCATCAGGTTCTTCGACCTGTGGCTCACTTCACGCAATAAAGAGCGCAATAGTTGCTCACGCCTGCGTTCTGCAGTGACCTCACGGATCGTGGTTTTGATTACAAGCTGCTCACCGCGCGTGACGGTTGTGTAGGCAGCAAACTGGAAAATCCGGTCTTCGCCCGCATTCACCTCCAGCATACCGCTGGCACCGGACACGTTGAGCCCTTGCTTCAAATCTGAAAGCCGAAGGGCCAACTCCGATCCAAAAAGATTTTTATCAGTCGGTTCGCACCCGGCGGGAACCTGCCAAAGATCCGGGAGATTGGCTATGAAGATGTAGTTTGAGGAACAATCCTGAAGCATGACAGTCTCGCCGGAATCCAGCAGAGCGAGTATCAGCGATTCACGTAATTCCTGCTCATCCTGCCCAGGCGTGTACCAAGCCAGACGGTGCACTCATGATCTCCTTAAACAATGTCACAACAACCGCTTCGTGAAGGTTGTGACGAACACCATGTCCGGGGAAGAGCCTTACCCTTCACCCGTCATGACCGGGCAAATCACCTATGCAGCAGCACGTGAATTTTCATTAAAGAAGAGCGCCTGACTGATCAGTGCCTTCACCATATCTGGGTTGAATGGCTTGGTAACCAGGAAGGTCGGTTCTGGCCGTTCGCCAGTCAGCAGTCGCTCCGGGAATGCCGTGATGAAGATAACTGGCAGCGATGTGGACTGCAGGATTTCATTCATCGCTTCAAGACCGGAACTTCCGTCGGCCAGCTGGATATCTGCAAGAACCATCTTTGGACGGGTGGTCTTGAACAGCTCGATGGCTTCTTTGTGGGTACGAGCAATGCCGGTAACATTGTGACCGAGGTCTGTCACCATTTGCTCGATATCCATGGCGATCAAAGGCTCATCTTCGATAATCATGATATCGGTTGCCACTTGGCGGGCGATTTCCGATGCGGCTGTGTCGATCAGTTCGCCAAGCTTCTTTTCCGAAACCTGAATAATTTCCGCAGCTTCACTGGCGCTGAACTCTTCCACTGTGGTTAGCAGAAATGCCAGCCTTGGAAGAGGCGGCAGTGCTGCCAAATTGGCAGAGGCCTGCTTTTCCCAACCACTCAGTGGTTCTTCGGGGTTTATATTGATGCTAACGGAACCAAAAATAGAGACAAACAATTGATAGACTGAAACTCTGTCGCTGCTGGTCTTGGGATAAATACTGACATCGGCGATCAAGGCCTCAAGGCTCGCAGCAACATAGGCATCACCTGTGGTCTGGGAACCGCAAACGGCTCTCGCAAACCTGCGTAAATAAGGCAGATGAGGCGCTATACGAGTGGAAACTGACATTAATAATTCTCCCCTTACATGCGATTTGCCCTGCAAATCCGTGTGTAAACACAACACTTAAAAAAAAGTTCCACACTGCCGGAACTCTTTTTTGCTTGCCGCATTTTATTGTACGGCGATGAAAGGACTACTTTAAGTTATGAGTGATTTTCAGACAGATGATGATATTGTAGGAAAGGCGGATGGACCAGTTGTTCCAGCCTCCGGACGTACTGTTATTTCCCGCAAGTTAAGAGAACTCTACGACACTGTTCAAGACGAAGGTATTCCGGACAAATTTCTCGATCTGCTGGAAAAGCTGGATGAAGCCGAGCGTAACGCCGGTACATCGGAGGCGCGATGACCGGTTCCTCGGATCAGAACGAGCGCGACTTCAAGCGTGAAATGCTTGCTGCGCTGCCAAACTTGCGTGCCTTCGCCATTTCCCTGATTAGATCGCGCGATCGCGCAGATGATCTAGTTCAGGACACCATCATGAAAGCGTGGGCAAAACAGGACAGCTATCAACCTGGCACCAATATGCGGGCTTGGCTTGTCACCATTTTGCGCAATGAATTTTACAGCCAGATCAGAAAATCAGGCCGTGAAGTCCAGGACACCGACGGTGCTTTCACATCCAAGCTTTCAGTGCCACCAGAACAGAACGGTTCAGTAGACCTCCAGGATTTCAAGCAGGCACTTGCCTTGCTGCCGGATGACCAGCGTGAAGCCATTCTGCTGGTTGGTGCATCAGGTTTTGCCTATGAAGAAGCCGCCGAAATTTGCGGCTGCCCTGTTGGCACCATCAAAAGCCGTGTAAGCCGCGCGCGTCTGCGCCTGCAGGAACTGCTCGGCATTGAGGATGAGCGGGAGTTTGGGCCGGATGCCCAGATGACTGCGGTTACCACAAGCGCTATCATTCGCTGATATCGAGGCTTGAGAGTTCAACACTCTCAAGCCTTTTCCTTTTGCATGAAAACCACAGGCGCTTGCGCCTTAAATACCGGTGTCCTTCACGGACTGCATCACGACATAGGTCGATGTATTGGAAACGGATGGAAGGCTGGAGATTTTTTCACCCAGCACCCGGCGATATTTGCGAATATCCGTTGTTCTGACTTTGAGAAGATAATCGAACGAGCCCGCGATCATGTGGCATTCTTCGACTTCCTTGATTTTTCGTACAGCCGAGTTGAAATCCTCAAGCGCCTTTTCGCGGGTGTCGGACAATTTCACTTCAGTAAAGGCAATATGTTCAAGTCCAAGCTTGGCCGGATTAAGTGTTGCGCGAAAACCCAGAATATATCCGTCTTCGATCAGTCTTTTAAGTCGCGCCTGACACGGCGTTTTCGACAGGCCGACCTGTTTCGACAACTGCAAAACCGACATGCGGCCATCATCGCTGAGAGCTTCGAGGATCTTCATATCGAACTGATCCAAATCGCCTGATTTTACGCCTTGAACCATCAATATAGACTTTCATTATGATTTAATAAGACTGTTTTGCCTATTTTATTGCAAAAATAAGGACAATGCAATTTCCTGCGAAATGTTATGTTCTCAGCAGAGAAAAGGTGCGCGAAATATTTCTGTGCACCTTTGCAAAAACGATTTCATGCATTGAGAATTGGAAGGACGAACCGATGGCGGATGTCACAGGCAGCATGGGTGTGAATGGAAATACGACTGCTCAAGGCGTCTTCGAGCGGTTTGCACCGCCTGTACGCGAACAGAATGCATACCGTCAGGCCATTACCCAGGCTTATCGCCGCTCTGAGCAGGACTGCATTGCTCCTCTTCTGGAACGCGCCACTGTCACCGAACAGTCGGCACAAGAAATCCGCTCCATCGCCCGCAAGCTGATTGAAGCCCTGCGCTCCAAGGCAAAAGGCACCGGCGTGGAAGGTCTGGTGCAGGAGTATTCGCTGTCCAGTCAAGAAGGCGTGGCGCTGATGTGTCTGGCAGAAGCGTTGCTGCGCATTCCCGACACCGCAACCCGTGACGCACTGATCCGTGACAAGATTGCCAATGGTGACTGGAAGTCTCACATCGGTGGCGGTCGCTCGCTGTTCGTCAATGCCGCCACATGGGGTCTGGTGATCACCGGCAAATTGACATCGACCGTCAACGATACTGGTCTTTCCTCCGCCCTCACCCGTCTGATCGCCCGCGCGGGCGAACCAGTCATTCGTCGTGGCGTCGATATGGCGATGCGCATGATGGGCGAACAGTTCGTGACCGGCCAGACGATTGGCGAAGCCATCCAGCGTTCCAAGCCCTATGAAGCAAAGGGCTTCCAGTATTCCTACGACATGCTGGGTGAAGCAGCCACAACCGGCAAGGATGCGGAGCGCTATTACCAGGATTATGAGGCAGCCATCCATGCCATCGGCAAGGCATCTGCCGGCCGTGGGGTTTATGGTGGGCCTGGCATTTCCATCAAGCTTTCCGCACTGCATCCACGTTATTCGCGCTCGCAGGCAGACCGCGTCATGGCTGAACTGCTGCCACGCGTCAAAGCGCTGATGGTGATGGCGAAAAACTACGACATCGGCCTCAATATCGACGCCGAAGAAGCAGACCGCCTGGAGCTTTCGCTCGACCTCTTGGAATCGCTGGCGCTTGATCCTGATCTCGGTAACTGGGAAGGTCTGGGCTTCGTTGTGCAGGCCTATGGTCGCCGCTGCCCGTTTGTCCTCGATTACATCATCGATCTTGCCCGTCGCTCAAACCGCCGTATCATGGTGCGTCTCGTCAAGGGCGCTTACTGGGATGCGGAAATTAAGCGTGCGCAACTGGATGGTCTGGATGACTTCCCCGTTTACACCCGCAAGATCCACACCGACGTGTCGTACATTGCTTGCTCGCGCAAGCTGCTTGCTGCACGCGACGTGATCTTCCCGCAATTTGCCACGCACAATGCCCAGACAATGGCGACCGTCTACCACCTGGCCGGACCGGACTTCAAAATTGGCGATTATGAATTCCAGTGCCTGCATGGCATGGGTGAGCCGCTTTACAGTGAAGTTGTCGGCAAGGACAAACTTGACCGTCCGTGCCGTTTCTACGCACCTGTCGGAACGCATGAAACCCTACTCGCCTATCTCGTTCGCCGTCTTCTTGAAAACGGCGCCAACTCGTCCTTCGTTAACCGTATTGCCGATCCCGCTGTACCGGTCGATGACCTGCTGACCGACCCGGTTGCCATTGTGAAGGCAATGCCGGTTCCGGGTGCTCAGCATGACAAGATTTCGAGCCCAGCCGGCCTGTACGGCACAGAGCGCCGCAACTCCGACGGCATTGACCTTGCCAACGAAAACTCTCTGTCGGCATTGAGCGCCGCACTGACGGAAAGTGCAGCCATGCAGTGGACGGCGGCTTTCCCGGCATCGACGGGTGCAAGCCGACCGGTTTTGAACCCTGGCGACCACACCGATATCGTCGGCTACGTGACCGAACCGTCCGAAGCTGACGTCAAGCAGGCATTCGAGCCTGCCACCGCGTCCAATTGGCCAAACCTGCCAGTCGCAGAACGTGCAGCAATCATCGAACGCGCTGCTGATTTGATGCAGGCAAAAATGCCAATATTGCTTGGCCTGATTGTGCGCGAAGCAGGAAAGTCCCTGCCAAACGCCATTGCAGAAGTGCGCGAGGCCATCGACTTCCTGCGTTATTACGCGGAAGAAGCCCGCAACAACTTTGCAAGCGAACAGAAGGCACTCGGTCCAATCGTCTGCATCAGCCCGTGGAACTTCCCGCTGGCGATTTTCATCGGTCAGGTGACTGCAGCATTGGTCGCGGGAAATCCGGTTCTCGCAAAGCCAGCGGAAGAAACCCCGCTGATCGCCGCCGAAGGCATCCGCCTTTTGCATGAAGCAGGCGTTCCGGCCGATGCCGTCCAGCTGATGCCTGGCGACGGCAAAACTGGTGCTGCCCTCGTTGGTGCGCCGCAGACAGCTGGTGTCATGTTCACCGGCTCCACCGAAGTTGCCCGCCTTATCCAGAGCCAGCTTGCAACGCGCGTATCGGCAGGCAACCGCCCAATTCCGTTGATTGCGGAAACCGGTGGCCAGAATGCCATGATCGTCGACTCCTCTGCCCTTGCAGAGCAGGTTGTCTTCGACGTGATTGCTTCTGCCTTCGACAGCGCCGGTCAACGTTGCTCGGCACTGCGTGTCTTGTGCTTGCAGGAAGATGTGGCGGACCGCACGCTGACCATGCTGAAGGGTGCGTTGCACGAACTCAGCATCGGCCGTACCGACCGTCTGTCCGTGGATGTCGGCCCTGTTATCACTGCTGAAGCCAAGGGCATCATTGAAAGCCACATTGAGGGCATGCGTTCGATTGGCAATCGTATCGAACAGATCGAACTGGCTGGCGAAACTGGCAAGGGTACATTCGTACCGCCGACCATCATCGAGTTGAAAAACCTATCCGACCTCAAGCGCGAAGTGTTTGGTCCGGTTCTGCACGTCATTCGCTTCAAGCGTGACAACCTCGACAAGCTGATCGATGACATCAACGCAACCGGTTATGGCCTGACATTCGGCCTTCATACACGCCTTGATGAAACCATCGCCCATGTCTTGTCTCGCGTGAAGGCAGGTAACCTCTACGTCAACCGTAACATCATCGGCGCGGTCGTCGGTGTGCAGCCATTCGGTGGTCGCGGTCTATCTGGCACCGGTCCTAAGGCAGGTGGACCACTTTACCTTGGCCGTCTGTCGACCAAGGCACCGGTCTTTGCAGAAAAGCACAACGGTAAAGCCGATCCGGCGATTGCCGAATTTGCAAAGTGGCTGGATAGCAAGAGCAAGACATCAGCCGCCGCCAATGCCCGCAACACCGCAGACCTGTCCGCCGTCGGTTTTGAAACCGAACTGGAAGGCCCGGTTGGCGAACGCAACGTCTATGCTCTGCATCCGCGCGGTCGCATCCTGCTGGTTCCGGAAACTGAAAGCGGTCTCTACCAGCAACTGTCGGCAGCATTGGCAACAGGTAACAACGTGGTCATTGATACGGCTGCAAACCTGCAGCCATCGCTTTCCGGCGTGCCGCAGGCGATCGCAAATCGCATCACATGGTCTGCAGACTGGAAGAACGCAGGACCATTTGCTGGCGCGCTGATTGAAGGCAATGTCGACAAGATCAAGCAGACAAACGGGCTTATTGCTGCCCTGCCTGGCCCGCTTGTGCTCGTACAGGCCGCATCGAGCGCTGAACTGGCCGGTGAAGAGCAGGCCTATTGCCTGAACTGGCTGGTTGAAGAGGTATCTGTCAGCGTCAACACCACAGCTGCCGGCGGCAACGCCAGCCTGATGTCAATCGGCTGACACCACCAAAAATAAAGCACGTTGCTCAGATCACCTGAAGCAACGTGCTTCTTTCCATAACCCGGCAGATGCTCGAAGCTTCTGTCGGGTTGTTTATGTGAGTGGAATGAGATCGCGCAGATAGGTATTTTCCTGTCGGGATTGCGCGTAGGCCCCGGGCTCTATCTCAGCGTAAAGAAGGGCGTCATTGTCCGCGGACGCCTGTGCGAGGAATTGGCCGTCCGGCGCTGCAATACAGGATAGTCCGGCATAATCAAAGGCGCCGTCGCTCCCGGAGTGATTGACGTAAGCGACATAAACCTGGTTTTCAAAAGCACGCGTGCGGATCAATGTCTGGGCAATAAAGCTGCCCGACGCCCCCTTGGGCAAGGCTGTCGGCACAACCACCAGCTCAGCGCCGGCAAGTGCAAGACGGCGGACATTTTCCGGGAACTCGACATCGTAGCAAATGAGCATACCGAAAGTGATGCCACCATACTCAACCAGAACGGCCGATGGTTTTTCAGCACAAAACAGGCCACGCTCGTAATCGCCATAAAGGTGGGATTTTCGGTAGATGCGGCTATTGCCCTTTTCATCGACAAAGATCGCGCTGTTATAAACCTTGTCCCCGGCACGTTCTGCAAACCCCGCCACAACGGCAATCGAATAGACGCGTGCAATCTCTGCCAAGCGTTGTTCAATCTCGCCACCGGCCGGAGATGCCAGTGACGCCATGGCTTCGCCTCCCCCGTAACCGGTGACTGCAAGTTCAGGCACAATCAGCAATGCGGCACCCTGAGAGGCTGCCTCCTTTGCTGCCTGTTCAACACGCGCCAGATTGGCCGAAACATCTGCCAAAACCGATTGCATCTGCAAAGCTGCGATCTTCATGATACTCACTTGTCGTTGGAGGACATGGCACCCAGAAGTTTCGGCAAGTCACCGAACCGGGCCACCAGACCAAAGACCACAGCTGCAATTGTCAGGAATAACACGGTCACCGAGGCCATGGTCGGGGTGTAGCCGTAACGCAAAGCATTGAAGATCTTGATCGGCAGGGTTTCCATGGTGAAACCGACAGTCATATAGGCGACGATATATTCGTTGAGCGACAGCACGAATGCGAAGGCATAACCTGACACCAGATAGGGCAGGATCAATGGTAATACTACAGTCCTGAAGATGGTACGGTCATTGGCGCCCATCGTCGATGCAGCCTCGACCAGCGAGCGATCGATCGAGGAAAATCCGAGTGAAATCGTCACCAGCGGCAGTGTCACGAAAAAGATGGCGTGACTGACAACTGCCGTCCAGGGTTGACCATAAAAGCCCGTTGTTGCCCAGAAGGTCAAAAGGCCAAGCGCTGTGATAACTGGTGGTAGCGTAAATGGCGCAACACCCAGCACCTGAAAAACATTTGCCCATGGCGCGATACGACGCCACAGAAACCACGCCAGCGGCAAAGCGATCAACAACGCAAGGGCAGCCGAAAGAGCAGCCAGCGTTACCGATGCAAACAGCGCGTTACGCCATTCGACATTGGTAAAAATTTCGCCATACCACGACAGTGAAAAACCCTGCGGCGGAAATGCCAGCGTCTGTTTTTCATTGACCGACACACCGGCAACCACAATCAGCGGCATTGCCAGAAACAGGCCGAACAGTGTGAAGAAAAGGCGTTTCAGAAACGTAGTCATGCCGCTTCTCCCTTACGTCCTAGAAACAGCGTCAAGCCGACAAGTCCAAGGGTTACGAGAACAAGGAATACCGCCATGGCCGCTGCAAACGGCATGTTGGACTGGTAGATCGCCTGATCCGTAATCAGCACCGACAAGGTCCAATGCTGCGGACGACCGAGCAGCTGAGGCAGCAGGTAACAACCGAGCGCAAAGATGAACACCATGATCGAGGTTGCCATGATCGTGCTTCTGAGCGCTGGCACCACGACTGTGAAGAATGCCTTGATTGGAGAGGCACCAAGGGTGCGCGCAGCCTCGGTCAATGTCGGATCAAGCCGTACAAGTGCGGGATAAAGCACCAGTACGGTGTAAGGCAGTGCCTGGTAGACAATACCTGTCAACACAGCGCCAAAACTCGGGGTCAGAGCCTTTGCCTGCTCCATCAATCCGATCGCCACAAACAGGTTGGTGATACCAGCGGTGCGCGAAAACAACGTGGACCATGCAAAGCCGATCATGACTTCAGACAGCGACAACACCGACAACAAAGTCACCAGCCACAGTACCTGCACCTTTCGCGCCGAGCGCGACAGCAGGTAGGTGAAGGGCACGGCGATCACCACGCAGCAAATGGCTACAAGCACCGCCAGCATCAGTGAAAAGCCAAGCACGCGCCCGAAAAACAGGCTCATGAACCGGGCGTAATTGTCTAGAACGAAGGCCGGTTCGTAAAACGCCCCCTGCAAGCGTTGAAAAAACGAGACCGAAATCATCGTGCCAAACGGAACGACGAAGAAAATGATCAGCATCAGAGCTGGAAACAGCAGCGGCCCGTAATCGGTCAGTTTTTGCGGCGCTTCCCGTCTCATGATTTCAACACCACGCAGACATCAGCGCCGAGCTTCACGCCGACATTTTGCCCGACAGTAACCTGAGGACGGGCGCTCGGTGTCGACACGGCAACAATCTGCTTGCCGCCCGCCTCGACGAAGGTTTCGATCGTACCGCCAAGATCACGCACAAAGGTAACGGTTCCGGATATCGTGCCATGACCAGGCGCCGTCAGTTCGACATCTTCCGGGCGCACCGAAATCACGCCCTTTGACGGGCCGGACGAAAGTGCCAATCCCTCGACAGCTTCGCCAAGCACAACAGCACGGCCAGCACTGTCTGCGGAAAAATCAATAAGGTTGGTCATGCCGATAAAGTCGGCAACGAAGGTATCGGCCGGTTTACGATAGACATCGACCGGGGCTGCAGCCTGGCGGATTTCGCCGCCATTCATCACCACAACCGTGTCGGCCATGGTCATCGCTTCACGCTGGTCATGGGTTACCACAATGGTGGTAATGCCCAGACGCTGCTGGAGCTGGCGCAGTTCAACCTGCATCGCCTCACGCAATTTCGCGTCCAGCGCCGACAGGGGTTCATCCAGTAGAAAAAGCTTTGGCGAAATTGTTAGGGCACGGGCAATGGCGACGCGCTGGCGCTGGCCGCCAGATAGTTTGGAAACCGGGCGATCGGCGTAACCGGGCAGATGGATCATCGCCAGAAGCTCGTCAACGCGCTTTTTCTGCTCTTCCCTGCCAGCACCACGGATGCGCAACGGGTAGGCGATATTTTCGCCCACCGTCAGATGCGGAAACAGGGCCAACGACTGGAACACCATGCCAAGGTCGCGTTTGTGCGTCGGCACGGTTGTAATGTCATCGCCATCAAGGCGGATCGTGCCGCTGGTTGGCAAATCCAACCCGGCGATCATACGCATTAATGTCGTTTTTCCGCAGCCGGAAGGGCCAAGCAGACAGACGAATGTGCCGTGCGGAACATTCAGGCTGACGCCATTCACGGCCGTGAAGTTGCCGAATTGCTTGACGATGTTATTCAGGGCCAGACCGGACATACATTCCCCGTTATTTTTTTGAAAGCCGATCCGGGTTTCCCCCGGACCGGATGTTGTTTTGTAAATGAGTGCCTTAACCGGCAATCATCTCAGTCCACTTCTGGTTCAACCAGTCAGACTTGGTCTGGTAGAGATCGTAACGCGGGATAACTGGATCGATATCCGAAGACACTGCCGCGAACTCTTCCTCCGTCAGGTCGGTCAGTTCACGCTTTACGGTTGGCGCTGTGCCAACCTTGCGCGACAACACGGCCTGCGTTGCCGGTTGGCTCATATATTCGATGAAGGCATGCGCTTCTTCGGTTTTCTTGGATGCACGTGACAGAACCCACGAACCGGCGTCCTGAATGCCGCCTTCCTTCGGGAAGGTCGAGCGAACCGGCTGACCCTGCGAAGCGGCAAGACCGGTTACGTCGTGGTAGTACTGACCCATCGGGATTTCGCCCGACTTCAACGCCTGTTCGAACTGCGCCTCATCACGGTACCAGAGGCTGACATTGGACTTCACTTCCGCCAGCTTTTCAAACGCCTTGAGAAGACCCTCTTCGGTGTCGAGTGCATTGGTGCCGCCAAGATATGTCTTGGCTGTCACTTCCAGAAGGAAGGAGTTGGACACCAGTGCCAGAAGGCCGATCTTGTCGGCATTGGCCGGATCCCACAGGGCTTCCCAGGAGGTTGGTGCTTCCTTGTAGACATCCGTGTTGGTCACCAGCGTGATGTACCAGGACACCGCACCGATACCGGACACGCGACCGTCAGGATATTTGTTGATGAAACGATCGATCAGACCGGAAGAGCTTGGGATCTTGGCAAGATCAAGCGGTGCCCACAGATCAGTCGCCTGGCCCTTCAGAACCGCCACCTGCGACATCATGGAAACGTCGGCCGGAGCCTGACCTGCCTTGGCGGCCTGCTCAAGCTGTACCAGCCATGCTTCACCTGTCGGCTCAGCCACGGATTCAACAGCAATGCCGGTGGCCTTGGTGAATTCAGGGAAAATGTTCTTGTCGAACGAATCCTTGAAGTAACCACCGTAAACACCGACTTTCAACGACTTGTCCTGCGCGCGCAGGATGGAAGGCATAGCCAGCATGGATGCGCCAGCAAGACCGGCTCCCAGAACCGTGCGGCGACTGACCGGCAATGTAATTTTTTCAGACATCGACTTCTCCTTTATTGTTCGGCCTGTCTTCTTTTATCAGACCGTCCCCAGTTTTTGTTACGGATAATAAGTCATCATCAGCTTTTGACGGAAGGACTAAACACCATCAGGCTCAAGATTTCGAACAACATTTGCGCACCAGCCTGTGCGGTATTGGTTGTGGCATCATATTGTGGTGCCACTTCAACCACATCACCACCCACGATGTTCATGCCCTTCAGACCTCGAACCAACTCAAGAACCTCGCGCGTCGTCAGTCCGCCGATTTCCGGTGTGCCAGTACCGGGCGCAAAAGATGGATCAAGACTGTCGATATCGAAAGACAGGTAGGTCGGGCCGTCACCGATAATTGCCTTGGCCTTTTCGATGATTGCGGGCATACCGAGGCCGGTTACTTCCTCGGCGTGGATAACGGTCATGCCGGATTCGTAGGAGAACTCCCACAGATATTCGGACGAGCCGCGAATACCGATCTGGATCGTGCGGGTCGGGTCGAGAACACCGTCGAGGACCGCATTGCGGAACGGACCGCCGTGGTGGAACTTGGTCAAGTCATAGGCACCGCCAGTATCGCAATGCGCGTCGATATGGATCATGCCAACCGGGCGGTTTTTCCCGACCGCTTTGAGGATCGGATGGGTGATGGAATGATCGCCGCCCACTGACAGCGGCAGAACACCGGCATCGACAATCTGGTTCAGACGCTTTTCGATATCGTCATGGCTCATTTCCAGACGGTAACGGCTGCGGAATGCAACGTCGCCAATGTCAGCAACGCGCAGATCATGCACCGGCGCGCAATTGAGAACGTGATTGTAGGGACCAATACGTTCGATGGCGCGCAACGCGCGCGGCCCGAAACGAGAGCCGGTGCGGTTGGTCACACCAAGGTCCATCGGCACGCCAAGCAGGGCAACCTGAAGATTGCCGAAATCCGGCTCGTCATTGTCGACGGGCATATGCGGCGCAGCCAGCAGCGTCGGCATTCCAGCATAGGGCGCAACACGTGTGCCGCTCTTGGAAAAGATCTTGCTCGCCACCTTGCTGAACTTGGGATCGAACAGTTCTCCGCCATGGCTTTCGCCATACTTCGCTTTCAGTTCTTGCAGCTTTTTGTCGTCGAATGTCATCTTGTGGTTCCCATTCACATTGACCGGCAACGCATCCAAGTGCGCCGCACATTTTTTGGACTGTAAAAATACTGCCCATGTTTTCGTCATTTCAACGCAAGGCAATTGAAAAAGCAATTCACATTGTTGTAGCAATTAATGTGAATTTTTCTCACACAAGGACAATGCTCAATGTCCAGTCGTCTGCCCCCTCTCAACCCTCTCAGGGCTTTCGAAGCAACTGCCAGACGTGGCTCCGTATCAGCCGCCGCGCGGGAGTTGAACGTGACACATGGCGCCATCAGCCACCAGATCAAGTCGCTCGAGGAGTCGCTTAACACAGTGCTGTTTGAACGGGGCGGCAGACGGTTGAAACTGACTTCACAAGGTGCACTGCTGTTACCTGTCGTCACACAGGCATTCGGCAGTATTGCCGCAGCCACGGCGCTGATGGCACGCCCTGCAACCGGCGGAAAACTGACGATCGGCAGCGTGGCTGGCCTTCTGTCCCTTTGGCTGATCCCCCGGCTAAACAGGTTCTCGGAACAGTTTCCGGATATCAGCCTGACGCTGATGACCGGCAATGATCCGGCGATGCTCAACTCGTCCGATATTGATCTGTGCATTCTCTATGGAAACGGCCGGTGGCCCGGCATATGGAGCAGCCTGTGGAGCGAAATCCGGCTGTTTCCGGTGGCGAGCCCGACCCTGCTCAACAACCGGCCACTGCGTTCGATACGCGATCTGTCGGATCACGTGTTGCTGCATGGGGATACCGGCCGGGAATGGAACACCTGGCTGACGGCGGCAGACGCAACTGCCGTACCTCGCCCGCGCCAGCACTTCATGAGTGACGCCCATCTTTCCACACAGGCCGCCCTTTATGGACAGGGCATTGCCTTGGGCGACACCATCACCGCTGCAAACCTGATTGCCGAGGGTGAGCTTGTCCTGCCATTCGATTTGACTGTGCCGGCTGATGACGCGTTTCACGTCGCCTGTCGTCACGAAATGCGCAACGCTCCCATCGTCAGCGTGTTTATCGACTGGCTTTACGCCTCACTGGATGAAGACAAGCTGCCGGAGCCAAAACGGTCAGCGCATACATTGCTCCGCTCCCGCTCGGCAAGACAGGACACGGACGACAAACAATGATGGTGTTTCGAAACAGCCAACAAAAAAGGCGCCAGTGACTGGCGCCTTTTTTCAGGATTGATCAGGCGGCTCTTTTAATTGCGTCCCCTATAATCGACACAAGCGTATCGATCTGTTCCTTCTCGATAATCAGCGGCGGCGAAAGCGCAATCACATCACCGGTCACGCGGATCAACAGACCCTTGTTGAAGCAATCAACAAAGACGTCATAGGCTCTGGCACCCGGCGTACCCTCGCGTGGTGCAAGTTCGATCGCGCCAACCAGACCGAGGTTGCGCACGTCAACGACATTTGCATGTCCATTGAAGGAGTGCAGCGCCTCCTGCCAGTACTCGGCAAGCTCTGCTGCGCGGGTCAACAGGCCATCTTCAGCATAGACTTCAAGCGTTGCAATGCCAGCCGCGCAGGCAACCGGATGCCCGGAATAGGTATAACCGTGGAACAGTTCGATCTGGTTTTCCGGTCCCTGCATCAGTGCATCGTAAACCGGACGCTTTGCAAACACCGCGCCCATCGGGATCGTGCCATTGGTAATGCCCTTGGCCGTTGTAACGAGGTCAGGAACAACGCCAAAATAATCCGTGGCGAACGGTGTTCCAAGGCGACCGAAGCCGGTGATCACCTCATCGAAAATCAACAGGATGCCGTATTTGTCAGCCGTGGCACGCAGCTTCTCAAGGTAACCCTTTGCTGGCAGCACCACGCCGGCAGAACCGGACATTGGCTCAACGATCACGGCAGCAATGGTTTCGGCGCCATGCAGGCCGACAAGCCGCTCCAGATCATCTGCCAGTTCGACACCATGCTGCGGCAGGCCCTTGCTGAATGCATTGCGCTCCACATCCAGTGTATGGCGCATGTGGTCCGCCGGGATCTGCGGGAAAACACGACGGTTGTTGACGAGGCCACCAACCGAGATACCGCCAAAACCAACGCCGTGATAACCCTTTTCACGACCGATGATGCGGGTGCGCGTTCCCTGCCCAATGGCACGCTGATAGGCAATAGCAATCTTCAGCGCAGTATCGACGGACTCAGAACCGGAACCGGTAAAGAACACGCGGTCCAGCTGGGCAGCTTCACCGCCGGGTGCAATGGCGGCCAGCTTTTCGGCAAAATCAAAGGCAATCGGATGGCCCATCTGGAAGGTTGGTGCGAAATCCATGGTGCGAAGCTGACGCTCGACGGCTTCGGCAATCCGCCCACGGCCGTGACCGGCATTCACGCACCACAAACCGGCGGTGCCATCCAGAACCTTGTTGCCGTCAACGTCGGTGTAATACATGCCCGAGGCACTGGCCAACAGACGAGGCGCTGCCTTGAACTGCCGGTTGGCAGTAAATGGCATCCAGAAGTTTTCAAGCACGGGTGTATTGGGTTTGCTATGCGCGTTCATGATGCTCTCCATGTTTGCCAATTTGTGAAATATTTCCCCTTCTTCAACAAGCCTTTTTCTTCAACAAGCCAACCTATTGAAAAAACTGATGCCGAAGAGCTAATGTTTCGATATTTCGAACAACGACAACAGGGTTGAGGCATGTCAGTCGATATTGGCAACAGGTTGCGACATT
Source organism: Rhizobium sp. BIGb0125 (assembly GCF_024810055.1). NCBI lineage: Bacteria > Pseudomonadati > Pseudomonadota > Alphaproteobacteria > Hyphomicrobiales > Rhizobiaceae > Rhizobium > Rhizobium sp. BIGb0125. Next base: position 60,427 of record NZ_JANUDV010000001.1, on the reverse strand, counting down.
TAAGAACGCTTCACAACCTCTCGCAGAGAGAATTGGCGAGACGTGCAGGCGTCACGAATTCCACCATTTCTTTGATTGAATCGAACGCCTCCAACCCGTCAGTTGGCGCATTAAAGCGCATTCTGGATGGAATCCCCATCGGCCTTGCCGAATTCTTCGCGTTTCAGCCGGAAAAACCAAGGCAGTTCTTTTACGCAGCGGAAGAATTGACTGAAATCGGCAAGGGCGCGATTTCTTTTCGCCAGGTGGGCAACAACCTGTTTGGCCGCAGCCTGCAAATTCTGAAAGAATGTTATCAGCCCGGTGCTGACACCGGCAAAGTGCCACTTGTCCATGAAGGGGAAGAAGGCGGCATTGTTTTAAGCGGTCGGCTGGAAGTCATCGTGGAAGATGAACGGCGCATTCTCGGGCCGGGTGATGCCTATTATTTTGAAAGCCGTCGCCCGCACCGTTTTCGCTGCGTGGGAGTGGTTCCCTGCGAAGTGATCAGCGCGTGCACGCCGCCAACATTTTGAAAAGTTTGAGTATTAGCCGCCGAGATTGACAGGATTGTCGAATGCCGCCTTCAGATCGTCAGTCATCGGCGTGTTGAGGTTGACGCCATCAGGTCCGATATCCGTCATGAACCATTTGTTGTAGATGTTGTTGATTTCGCCGCTTTTATAGATCGTCAACAAAGCGTCATTGACCGCATCACGAAAGCCAACGTCGTCCTTACGCAACATTAGCCCATAGGGTTGCGGTTCTGACAACGTGTCCGCAGACAACGCATAGTTCTCCGGATTTTGCGAGTTCGCCACCAGAGACGCCAGCAGAATTCCATCCATCACGAAGGCAGATGCCTTGCCCTGTGTGACCATATCAAACGCATCATTGATGCTGACGCCCTGCACCAGCGCCAGATAGAGGCTCTTTTCACGGTTGATGGTGTTCAGTTGGGCAATATTGGTCGAACCCTTGGTAACGACGACCGTACGTCCGGCCAGATCGTTGATCGAGTTGATTCCGCTGGATTTAAGCGTCACGAAGCGCGTCGATGTAATGAAGTGGCTATAGGAGAACCACACGCTTCTGCGGCGTTCTTCGGTATTGGTGCTCGAAACACATTCCAGATCGATAGACCCGTCATTCAACAGCACCACGCGGTTACTGGCAGTGCGTTCAACAAACTCAATTTTGATGTCAGGCCGGGAAAGTTTTTGCTTCACCAGATCGACAACCCGCCTGCATAAATCAATCGTATAACCGACCGGTTCACCCTTGTGATCGAGATAGGAGAACGGAATGTTTTTCGTCGCATATCCCAGTTTGATAGTGCCTGACTGTGTCATTCTCTCCAGTGTCGGCACCGGTTCATTCGCAAGAACCTGACCGGACGACGCCATCATCAAGCCGGTAAAAAGCAGAGCTTTAAGTCGCAACATGGTGATCCTCTGAAAGCATGAGCTTCATTTCATCATCAAACAACAGCATGTGGATTAATCGTTAAACTCCACTGGCGCTGCGTAGGCTTTTCTTAAAGCTGCAGACATCGGCAGGTTCATATTCATGTTGCTCGGCGGTATCGGCGAAGTGAACCATTTGCTGTAAAGTGCCTTGATTTCATCTCCCGCGAAAATCTCCCTCAGGCTGTCATTAACCAGCGTCTTGAAGGCTGTGTCTCCATGGCGAAGCATCAGACCATAAGGCTCCGGTTCACTCAGTGTTTCCTCAGACAGCCTGTATTTCGACGGGTCTGGTGACTGGGCGATCATTGCCGCCAGCAAAATACCATCCATCACAAAAGCTGATGCTCGTCCCGAGGCCACCAGTTCGAAGGACTCTTCGTTATTCTTGGTTGGAATGACCGCGATGTTCAGCTTTTGCTCGCGGTTGATCTGGTTCAGCTGATCAATATTGACCGTGCCGGATGCCGAGGTCACCGAACGCCCTGTCAAATCCTTCATGCTGGAAATGCCGTCTTCGGTCCGTGACACGAACTGCGTTGCGGTCATGAAATTCGAATAGGAAAAGTCCACCGTTTTGCGGCGCTCTGCCGTGTTGGTGGTTGCCGCACACTCAATGTCGATATTGCCTGTTTTGACGAGAATGAACCGAGTGGCCGGTGTCGCCATGACATACTCGACATCCAGCTTGTCCAGCTTCAGATATTGTCGAATATGGTCTGTCAGACTTTTGCAGAGATCGATGGAAAAACCGACCACCTCACCGGACGGCAAGCGGTAGGAAAACGGAGGTTCCGCCTCACGATAACCAATGCGGATTTTTCCCGATTTGGATATGGCCTGTAATGTCACACTTGTCGTTTCCGCGCTGGCTGTCGACCAGGACACAAGGCTGCCAAGCATAATAAGAGACAACGCAAATTTACGCATTCCAAGTCTCCTGCTGATTTACCTAAACATCTGAAAAGGTATTGTTTCGCTCAACCGTGAGCCGTTGCTTTCCTCAAAAAATCTTCATTCCCTGTCGACAGGTCATGGCACAGTTGCGACGCAGGCATCGGCCGCGCGAAGTAATAACCCTGCGCTTCCGTACAACCTGCAACCTTCAGCACCGCTACCTGCCCCGGCCCTTCAACACCTTCGGCCGTTACTTCCATATCCACCTGCCGCGCCAATGTGGTGATGGCGCTGATAATGGCGTTGCTGGTCGCATCATCCGGCAAGCCAGCCACGAATTCGCGGTCGATCTTCAATTTGGTGAAGGGCACGTTTCTCAACGCCCCGAACGAGGCGTAACCCGTTCCGAAATCGTCAAGAACGATACGCACGCCACTTTCCTTGAGTTTGACCAGGGCCGCAATGCTGGTCGCACCGGTCAGCATTACGGTTTCCGTCACCTCAAGCTCAAGGCGCTCAGGTGACAATCTGGTTTCCTGCAAGGTCTGCTCAACCGTTCCGACGATATTGCTCTGTCGCAACTGGACGGCAGAAAGGTTTACAGCCAGCCTGATGTTATCAGGCCAGCTCATCGCATCGGTGCAGGCTTGTTTCAGGATCCATTCGCCGAGCTGAATGATAAAGCCGGTTTCTTCCGCCAGCGGAATGAACTTGTCGGGCGGGATCATCCCCTGTTTGCGGTGACGCCAGCGCACAAGCGCTTCATAAGCGGCAATCCTGCCATCATGCAGATTGATGATCGGCTGATAATGCAGCTCGAATTCATTATTCTGCAAGGCAAATTTCATGTCCATTTCCAGCGCGTGCTGGTCTTGAACGGCCATGTCCATGCCTTCTTCATAGAACACGGAAATGCCGCGCCCCATTGCCTTTGCACGGTACAAACCAAGATCGGCATTTTGCAGCAACTGGCCCGCAGACACGCCATGCGCAGGCGCACAGGCAATGCCGATACTGGTGCCAACCATCACTTCATGGTCATCCAGCATGAAACTGGTGGAGATGGATTCCAGAATGCGCGAAGCCAGCTTCTGGCCCTCGCGCAATGGATTGCGGCTCACCCTCTGCACAATCGCAAACTCATCACCACCGAGACGTGCCGCGATGTCATCAGGACCAAGTACGGAACGAACACGCGATGCGGTGGACACTAGAAGCGCATCGCCTGACGCATGGCCAAGCGTGTCATTGACCGTCTTGAAGCGGTCGAGATCAAGCAACATGACATTGAACATCTTGCCGGTCTGGGCGGTCTCTTCCAGGCAGGCATTCATGGTTTTCATTAGCAAGGCACGGTTGGGCAACCCGGTCAGCCCGTCATGGTGGGCCATATGCTCCATTTGCAGCGCCATATCGCGCACCTGTCGCAACCGGCCTCTTTCGACCACCGCCTCACGCAGGCTTTCAATGGCTGTGGCCATCGCACCGATTTCGTCCTTGCGGTTGCGAAACGGTGTTTCCACATCGGTTTCTTCGTTGGCGATACGCAACGTCGCCTGAATAAGCGCCGGAACGGGTTTGAGAAACCGCTTGGCAACAAAGCTGACGATGATGCCTGTGACGCTAAAAACCCCTAGCAGAACCAACAGGGAGTTCCGGAGCAACCGTTGCTGGACATTGTAAAGCTCCGAAGCCGTGCCGATACTGGTCGCCACCGCACCGATAACCTCGCCACCTTGGTTTTTCACGATCGGCAGCAGCCCAATATAATGTTTGACGCCGTCGATTTGCGCAAAGCCGGTGGCAAACTCACCTTTGCCACCATAATCCTGAAATATCGGATCATGGATCGGTGCCAATACGTCTGACCCGGAACCACCATCATAGGCAACGGCAACGCTGACAAATGCAGCCTGCTCGGTATCATAACGGTAAAGCCACGTGGTCTTTTTGGTTTGCGCACTGACCAGCGCCAGCACATCGATGGGACTGAAACCGGTCACCAGGACGGATTCGTCATCGCCGATCGGCTGATCGGTGACAATGCGATCGACCTGCCCGCCATCATCCACACTGACAGCAATGTAGGTGTAGATGCTGCGCAAGGTAGCACTGGCGATTTGGGTATTGATCCGCGCCTGGTTACGCCATTGTTCACTGGCGGCAGTCACAAACATCGACCAGCCGACAAAAGCTCCGGCGCCATAGGCAAAAATTACTCCGCCCAGAAAAACAAGGGTGATTTTACCAACAAGCGAACGCCTCCACGCGTTCACACGCATGAAAAGTGTCGGCTGGCGGATATGAGCGCCTGCCTGTTGTGGCACCCCCGTTTCAATCGAACGGATAATTTTCTGAACCATGTGACAAAGTAATTCCCAGTCATACGAAGGCACTGTGTCCGGTTTGTATTTTTCTCACAGGCCTCACCCCATGGAAAACCATCATCAACGGGGGGTATTGAGAACCAATTAATGAAATAGAATGATTACGACGCATAAGTAAGAATCTTATCAAAAATGCATAAAAGCCGCCCCTTAAGGACGGCTTTCACGATGATGCAGCAAATATACTGTCGCTCACATATTCAGAGCGGGAGTGTTCTCCACAAAAAATTGCGGAGAACAGCTTGTATTTTAGTGGTTGTCACGCGGCAGACCCTTGGTCTGGGCAATACGCTGATATTTCACCGCAGGCTCGAGCACGGCACCACTTTCCATCTGACCAACAATGGCACGCTGGATTTCCTGCCATGGAGTCTGGTGAGCCGGGTATTCGTAACCGCCATCCTTCTCCAGAGCTTCGTAACGTGCAGCCAATTCTTCACCGGAGATTAGAATGTCAGCCTTGCCGCGACCCACGTCAACGCGAACGCGGTCACCGGTTCTCAGGATCGCAAGACCACCGCCAGCGGCGGCTTCCGGCGAAGCATTGAGGATAGATGGGCTCCCGGATGTACCAGACTGACGGCCGTCACCAATGCAAGGCAGCGAGTTGACGCCCTGCTTCAGCAGGTAGTCTGGTGCACGCATGTTCACAACTTCAGCTGCGCCCGGATAACCGATCGGACCTGCACCACGCATGAACAGGATCGTGTTGGCATCGATAGCCAGAGACGGATCGTCGATCCGGTGGTGGTAATCTTCCGGACCATCGAACACGACCGCACGACCTTCGAAGGCTTCCGGATCGTTCGGGTTGGACAGGTAACGGTTGCGGAACTCTTCCGAGATAACGCTGGTCTTCATGATGGCAGACGAGAACAGGTTGCCACGCAGTACGCGGAAACCGGCACGTTCTTTCAAAGGCTGTTCGTAAGGACGGATAACCTTTTCGTCTTCAATGATCGCACCGCGACAGTTGTCGCCAATGGTCTTGCCATTGACCGTCATGGCGTCTTCCTTGATCAGACCCTGCGTCATGAGCTGGTTGACCACGGCCGGGACGCCACCGGCATGGTAATAATCTTCGCCGAGATATTCACCGGCTGGCTGCAGGTTCACCAGCAGCGGAACGTCTTCACCGTATGTCTGCCAGTCATCAACCGTCAGTTCAACACCGACGTGACGTGCAAGACCGTTGAGGTGGATCGGTGCGTTGGTAGAACCACCGATTGCCGAATTGACGCGGATTGCGTTGATGAAAGCATCCTTGGTCATGATATCGGAAGGCTTCAGGTCTTCCTTGACCATTTCAACAATGCGCAGACCGGTGAGATAGGAAACTTCCTGACGGTCACGGTAAGGAGCCGGAATAGCGGCAGAACCTGGCAGCTGCATGCCGAGTGCTTCAGCCAGCGAGTTCATGGTCGTGGCCGTACCCATGGTGTTGCAGTAACCGGTTGAAGGTGCAGAGGAAGCAACCAGCTTCACGAAGCCCTGATAGTCGATTTCGCCCTTGGCGAGAAGTTCGCGTGCCTTCCAGACGATGGTACCAGAACCGGTACGCTCACCGCGGAACCAGCCGTTCAGCATCGGGCCGACGGACAGTGCAATTGCCGGAATGTTGACGGTGGCCGCCGCCATAAGACAGGCAGGCGTGGTCTTGTCACAACCGATGGTCAGAACAACGCCGTCAAGCGGGTAACCATACAGCACTTCAACGAGGCCGAGGTAAGCAAGGTTACGGTCGAGACCAGCGGTCGGGCGCTTGCCGGTTTCCTGGATCGGGTGGACTGGAAATTCGATAGCGATGCCGCCAGCTTCACGGATACCTTCGCGCAGGCGATTGGCCAACTCAAGGTGGTGACGGTTGCAAGGCGAAAGATCAGAACCGGTCTGGGCAATACCAATAATCGGACGGTCTGACTGCAATTCCGCCTGGCTCAAGCCGAAATTCATGTAACGCTCGAGATAAAGCGCCGTCATATCCGCGTTGGCCGGGTTATCGAACCAGGCGCGAGAACGCAGTTTTCCGGAAGTGGACGGAAGATTATCGGAATTTCCCATGGTGATTGCCTCAAAACAAAAATAAGACGACAGCCGCGTCAATGCTCTGTCTGGGAAGGTATCCGCACGCAGCTATGCCACTACGGTCCACGCTTCCGTTATTTGTATTACTATTTATCGAGGGGAACGCTTGTCAAGAGTCGTTGGCACCAAACACGGCACTCTCGTATAAAAGAGCTAAACAGCATTATTTTTAATACGCTAATTTACCACAAAGACACATATGTTTTTTATTGCAAAGCAAACATGAGTGCAATAATCATACTATATGCTGAATCTTCATCGCCCTGTTGTGTCAGGAGACGACCAAGCTATTTCTCGCAAATGGCTGAATTTTGACGTACAGTTTTAACGAAATGCAGAAATGGGCCAACGCCAAGGAGATTTCGTGGGGCTGCTTGAAACGACGATCACAGGACGTAAAAGACGCAGTAGCCACGCACATGTTGTTGCGGAACTAGGCAGCGGAATAGTCTCGGGCAGCATTGCCGAGGGATCGATCCTGCCGGGAGATGCCGATCTGTCGCTGAGGTTTGGTGTTTCGCGCACAGTTCTCCGGGAAGCAATGAAGACATTGGCCGCAAAACGGCTGGTCGAACCCAAGGCGAAAGTTGGCACCCGAGTTCTGGGCAGTGAAAGCTGGAACTTTTTTGACGCTGATGTTCTTGGCTGGCGCTGCGACGCTGGGCTAGATCAGGAATTTGTAGAACATCTGGCAACAATCCGCATGACGCTGGAACCGGCAGCCGCAGCGGCTGCCGCCACTCAGGCATCAAGCGACGATATTGCAGCGCTTTATGCAATTGCTGCCCGGTTTGATGACCTTAGCCACACACCGGAAACCATTGCCAAGGTGGACCTTGATTTCCATCTCGCAATTGCCCGCATGTCCGGCAATCCATTCATGCGTTCGGCAAGCGGTCTGATCGAAGCAGCGCTGGCAATCTCCTTCAAGCTGTCGTCACCAGCCGCTTCGCCAGAAACCATCGAGGAAATCGCAACCAACCATTTGCGTATTGCCCACGCCATTGCCCTGCGTGATCCAGAAAAGGCAACGGTTGCGATGCGCCATGTCATTGAAGCCGGGAAAGACCGTATTGCCGTTCACCTTACAAAATAGACAGCAATTTTGAAAACTGGCTTCAGGACAGAATGAAGCCTTTACCATCCTCAAGTTTGAGAACAGTCAAACGGTTGCTGTTAACAGCACCGGTATCAATTCCGATGCGGTTTGGGCCTGTTTCCGGCCGCTCATAAACCGTATGACCGTGCACCACCAGAAACGGCAGTTCCGGCCCGCGTGACAGAAACGGTTCGCGGATCCACAACAGATCGCGGTCATCCTGCTCCTCCAGTGCCACGCCCGGCCGCAAGCCGGCATGGACAAACACGTAAGACCCGATCCGGACATAACCGACCATATTTTTCAGCAGCTCCACGTGCTGTGAAGGAATGGTGTCAGCCAGCGCCCGCTTCAGATCATCAATGCCCTTTTTGCCACGCGTCAGCATGTAATCGGCATCGATGCCGTAGGACAGCAATGTCTGGCGGCCGCCAAAGTCCAGCCAGTTCATATGGCGTGCCGGGTCATCCAGAAATTGCAGAAACGCATCATCGTGATTGCCACAGACGATATAGCGCTGCAGGCCGTAAGAAGACGGTGCACAGAGATAGTTCATCACATCCGCGGAGTTTTTGCCACGATCGATGTAGTCACCCAAAAGAATGACGAGACCTGCCTGTCCGTTTGCAATCAGATCACCTGCCACAAGGCTTTCGGCATGCTGCAGCAGATCTATACGACCGTGAACATCCCCGATGGCGTAGATAGGATAATGCGGGATTTGCGGACCAAGATCGATTCTCTGCCTTCTGGGCTCGGTCGCTGCCTGTGGTGCAGCCTTGTTCCCGAACAGTCTTTGCAATGACGGTATCATTCTATCGAAAAACTTTCCTGCACAGCATTCCAATTCATTTGGGGCTGCCAGCCGCGGCCCGCTCCAAAGGCGTTACAGCATTCTTTTCCAACAACATATCAGAAACGCTGCGTCCATTTATACGGCAATCGACGAGCCATGTCCTGAGTGCGATGGAAGTTCTACGACATTCCACAAACTTTCTGGCCAGAATATTCCGCAAAACAACCGATGCCTTTGCGCCACATGCATTTCTTTGGCCGCTCTTATCAATGCAAATCTTGCGTGAGGGTATTCCAACGACATTTTCCAGAAGGAAAATACCTTCGTCCGTCGAGAAGGACGCACTGTCGTGGATTTTCATGTTGAATTGTGCACGGAACTTGTAGGGAAATTCATCGATCAAAGGAATATCCGGTTCGCGGCGCTGTACTTTTACAGGTTCCGTCGTCCAAACGGCCCGCTGATCCGGTGAATACAGCCCCTTTTCAAGCAAATGTGATGATGCATCACTTTCTGGTGGCGCGACAATTTGTGCAACCACCATCATAGCCAGCATGAAAAAACCAACAGCGCAAAACAGACGGAAAACAAGTCTTGTGACTTCTTGCATTAATCATACCGAAAATTATTGTTTCATAGAACTGTTCAATGGTTTATGGGCGTCAATTCTATAACACCCACGTTATGACCTTAAAAAATTTCAGAAAATGCATTTGCCATGCATGAGGTGCTGTCTTGAGTACGCTTTCCCTGCCAGTGAGCCTCGTCATAAGTAAAGCACGGAGCATTTGTTCAGTAATTTACTGGTTGATTATCTTGCTGTCGGTCGTTGATTACGGTGGCTCGGGTACAAAAACTGTTCCAATCCTCTGTCTTGGCATTTTTGCACTGCTGCCGATGATGCTGGCAACGGCAGGTCTGCCGAAATATTCCCGTTCAGTTATAATCGGAACGGCCGTTGTTTTGATAGCTATTTTGGGTTTTATCACGTTCCAGACCAGCCCGCTGCCCGGCCATATGCTGGCGCACCCCGCCTGGCAGGAAGTGGTCAAACTCAACCCTGATACCGTGCCAGTGATATCCTTGACCCCGGCGGACGACATGGGCGGTTTTCTGAAAATCGCGCTGTGTGCAGGCATCTTCATGCTTGGCCTGATGCTGTATGATACGGATGAGCGCGCACTGTCAGCACTCAAGATCATCGGCATCGGTGGCGGGATCATTGCCATATGGTCCATCCTGCAGTTTCTGCTTCTGCCCGGCACTCTCGGCTTTGGGCAGAAGAAATTTTATCTCGACAGCCTCACCAGCTTCTTCATTAACAGAAACACCGCAGGAACGTTCCTCGGCCTGTTGCTGCTAGCATTGTTTACGCTGGCATGGCGCACACTTGAGCCCTTGGAAATTCGCCATATCTGGGGACGCATCACCTATGGCACAGGCCTGACCGACAACCAGAAAAAACAACTTCTGCATACCGGCTTTTATACTCTGTTGCTGTTTGCAACCTTCGTTGCATTGATGCTGACCCGCTCGCGTGGCGCAACCGCTGCAACATTCATTTCCCTGATGATGCTTGCCGTTATGCTGGTGTTTGGTTCGAAAAAATCATCCGCCACGAGTTTCGCCCGACCAACGCTGTGGACACGCATTCGCCCCTTTGCCCTCACGGGCGCTGCAATGTTCATGGTGATGATCATGTTCTCGGCCTTTGCCGGACGTGCATCTCTGCGCATCGAAGCCGCTGGCGGTGAAGACGGCCGTTTCTGCGTCATGCCGTTTATCAAATCCGCGGTTGCAGATCATTTGCCTTGGGGCAGCGGCCTGTCCAGCTTCCAATCCGTCTATGCCGGATATCATGAAGCCGCGTGCGGCATATCCCGTGTATGGACCCGTGCCCATAATGTTTACATGGAAGGCCTGCTGACGTTCGGCATCGTGTTTGCCATTCTGGTTGCGATTTTTGTCGTCACCTTCGCAACCATCTTCATACGAGGCATTTTCAAGAGAAAGAACTACGGTTTCGCACCCAAGCTCGGCCTTGCGGCTATCGTTCTGGTCGCCATTCACTCGGCAATCGATTTTTCCGTGCAGATACCGGGCATGGCAACAAGTTTCGCAGCGCTGCTCGTGCCGCTCGTCACCATAAGCCTGCGCCCCTCCGCCGGGAGACGGAAAAGACAGAGCCGTTCCTCATAACAATTTGCGGAGCGGGCTGATGTGGCGGGTGTAATACCAGCCGGGAGATTGTGCCGTAATAAGGTTCTCATACATGGCACGAGGAACAGCGATTGTCCTTTGGCGACCATCGTGAAATGTCACGGACAGCATGCGTTTATCCTCGTCATATGACGCAGATGCAATAAGTTTCGATTTCAAAGTCGAACTGTCCGTTATGTGCTCAGCCATTGCCTGTTTCCATTCGCGACGGTGTAACTTTTCGTTAATCTTGTGCGGCGCACAACAGAATGTCAACTCACCAAATCTCTTCGGTCAATTGTGCGGTATACAGCCAGAATGGCCTTGCTCGAATTGTTACGTGATAAGTTTAAGCCATCAATTTGACGGACGTTTAAAATAAGCCTGAACCTTATTTACAAAATAAAAATATCCATACGTGTTGTCTGTGTTGGTATAACTATCAATGCGGCCAAAGTACGAAGGGTAGTAATCATTTCGCGCCCGAAAAGTTCCGCACATCCATTCGCAGAACAAGTCAAAAACTAAAAAAACTTTTTATTACAAATAGATAAGTCGGAAAATATTGCTCCCGCAATAGCCCGCGGCGACGTAACCCGAATTGGTATCTATCAAAACATTCCCTTATCAGACACAGTTTGACCGTTGCCACAGGGCAGCACGGAAGCGTCGCAGAAATGCATTTGTGTTTGGCACGTAAGCAGCCCTTCCTTCTTAAACGACAATCATATGAACGCATGACTTGCAGCCGGCAACAGCTGCCAGAACGGATTTGTACGCCTTTGTATTTTGTAACGTGCAATCCCAAAAACCCGGCGCAACCGGATAATAAGGCCTGATCAACAGGTCGGGATGAACCGCAGATGAATTGTATTGATCACATCTGCCCAACTGTAACCGCTACGGAGCATGCACAGACGAAAAATCCCGTTTAGATGAAAGGGATGTCGAAAGCTGCTCCAATTTCTTTTGGAGGAAATGAAATGGGTGCTTACGATCACAAATCGCCAAGCGGCAGCGACGACGACATCACGAAAATCGGCGCGCTTTCAGACGGCTTTGCCAACACAGCGACCAATGACACCAGCGTAGAAGACAGCAATGTCGGCGCAGCCAATGGTAACAACCGCAACAACGACAATAGCGACAACAGCACCAACACGGACATTGATGCGAAAGTCGACGTTGCCGTTGGCAATGGCGACAACCGCGACAATGAATACGACTGGAGCTATGACAGCAAAACTGTAAGCCTGTCGGACAATGACACCAACACCAAGACGACGACCATCACCGACACAGACACCAAAGTTGACTATGACTGGAGCTATGACAGCAAAACAGTCAGCATGTCGGACAACGACACCAACATCAAGACAACCACCGTTACCGATACCGACACGGACATCAAGAACATATCAGATGACGACACAACCAACACGTCAGGAAGCTTCAATTCTTCCGAAAGCTTCTACAAGTCGGACACCGACTTTGCCGTTCTTGATGATGTGAAGGACTTTGGCAATCTGGGTATTGCCGGTGGCGACCTCACATTCAACCTCGGTGACGACTTCTCGTTCACACTGGATGTCGACAATGTACTGAACAGCTCCCTCAACGGTGGCAGCCATAACACAGGCTTCAGCCTTGTGCAGGCCAACCACCTTGCTGATCAAGACGTCGCTTATGACGTCAAGATGAACAACGGCGGCGCTGAAAACCACCTCAAGGCCGATGCAGGCACAGCCTACGGTGCTGAAGGTGTGGATATGGACGGCAAGGGTTGGGACCTCAAGGCAGGCGACGACGTCGCAGGCACGAGCACAGCCGATGCATCTGCGATCCTGGCAAATTCCGGCTTCCACATGGAACTGGTACAGGGTGCCAACATGCTCAGCAATGCCGTTGATGTCAGCATCATCGGTGGCAACTCTCACATCACCGATGTGGGCGAAGATACCTCAAGTCACTGATGCTCCCTCGACAATGAAAAGGCTGCACCGGCACCCGCCGGTGCAGTTTGGCGGTTGTGAAAACCGGCAAAGGGCATCCGGTGGCAGCAGAAATCGCACGCTCCCAGTCTCCCCTGAAGTGACCAGCCTGCGATTTCTGTTCGTGATGCCGCTCTAAAAGGAGGGGTTCACCATGTATGTGTATGACGACAAAATTTCGGAAATGATCGCGCACTTCATCGGGCTGTTCGAGACCGAAACAGAAGAAGCACGCATGCGCCAGAAATTTCTCGACGGCAGAAGCACCCCGGACAAAAATCCTGCCCTGCAGACAGAGGAAACACAGGATCGGGATTTCGATTCCCGGCTTGCCTTGCAGGACTATGCACCCGGCGTCAATTACCACGCTCCCTATTATGACTGGAATTACCTCGGCTACAGACCAGCCGGAGATTTCAACGACGCTCTCGACCGACTGCACGCCGGTCATGCTCTCGGGTTGAGCGCACCGCGCATCCACCATCCGGGGGTCGGGCCGTTTTCGCAAGAACAGGAACTCGTAATCCACGGCGGCCCTGGCTCCACCATCGCGCACACCGCGCAGGTCAATCTGCTTCAGGACGATGACTATCTGAACATGACTGACGGTGTGAACATTCCACGCGACACGACCTTTGTCACGGCACGCATGATGGAGTTTTACGACAAGGCCGAGGGTTATATTCCGTTCTCGGGCTTCACCCGCACGGATGAATACGCAAAACTCCAAGACATTGCCAAGGATGTCCATGACTACGTCGACAATGCCCGCGAAAATGACATTACCTCCCTAAATACCGGTGCAGAAGTCGATTTCGTTTTGGCTGCCCATCAAATTAATGGTGTCTACATCAATGGCGCGCTGTCCGCAGAGGCACCCGATGTCAATGATTTCATGCCGGAGCGCGGAATCGCCAAACCTGCTGAAGAACCAGAAAAAAGTGAAGTTTCACTGGAAAGCGACGCAGCACATCCCAATAGTGTGGATGTTGCAGCGGGCGCCAATATCGTCGCCAATATTACAACTCTAACCAATACCGGCGTCATGGCTCCAGTCATGGCTGTGATGGGCGATTACCATCAGATCGATGCGATAACCCAAGCCTTTGTTTATAGCGACCGCGACGAAATAGACAGCGCACTCACAACTTCAGAAAACCATTCTGCAACTGCGGCATACAATATCGCGACATTCGAAAGAGGCGCGTACGAATACTCGACGAACCCTTCTGCCGTTGATGAGCATGGAGACTTGGTATTCCCAACCGCCTGGCGCGTCAGCGTTGTTGATGGCGATGTCTGCTTTGTGAACTGGCTGGAACAATATCAGTTCATTTCCGACAACGACACGATGACCATCACGACCACCGGCTCCGAGGTCAGTGTGCTGACAGGCGGTAATGCCGCCATCAACCTGTTTTCGTTCCTAGGCATGAGTACGCAGTTCGATCTCATCATCGTTGGCGGCAATGTGCTTGACATGAGCATCATCAGTCAGATCGCCGTACTCTACGATAATGACTGGGTGCGCGCCACGGCCGATTTGGGCGGCACCAATGGTGCCGTTGCCCAATCCGGCAACAACCTCATCTGGAACCAGGCATCTATCCACAATATTGGCAGCAACGATCGTTTCGAGGCAATGCCGGACCACATTGGCAAAGCGGTTGATGCCATCAATGAGCGCGATCGAAACCTTCCTGATGGCTTTGCGACCGACCCGACCTTTGCGGGCTACGCGGGACTGAATGTCCTTTACATCACGGGCAACCTCTTCGACGTCAACATCATCAAACAGGTTAGCATTCTAGGAGATTCCGACGATGTGACCCAGGCCATATCCAAGGTTCTTGAGAGCAATCACGATGCGACCGTGACTGTCGACACCGGAAGCAATGCCATCGTCAACATCGCCCAGATTGTTGACTACGACAGTTTCGGTTCCACAACCTACCTGGCAGGTAACCTCTATTCAGATGCGATCCTCATTCAAGGCGGCATCATCGAACATGATACCTCTCAGCCAACGCCCGTTGGAAGCGGCCTCGCAAACGAGGTCATAGCATTTCTCCATGATGACAACCCTGCGGTGGACGATACCGACGGCGTTATTAACGCCGGTCACGACCTGTCCTGGTCGTCGGCACATCCAGTCGACGTCATGCAATCCGTCGTCGCGTAAATAGCATTCCGAAGGAGAAGCAGATGAACCAGTTTTCGCGTAATCTAACTGCCGACGGAAAGGCAAAAACCGAAGACGAGGTAACCGAGGCATGCATTTCGGCCATCAATGATGCCGTTGAAAAATTTCGCACACTGTCCCAACCCGTTGAAGAGGTAAGAAGCAATGAAAAGGTGGAACTTACCGCTCCACCACCGGTCGAACCGACCCGGCCAACAACAACAATTTCCGCTCCAGAAGTGCCAGTCGCACCAACGCCTCAACCCATACCGCAGGAAACTGCACGTATAGCCCCTGAAGAACAGGTTCCTCCGCAACGGCCCATCGACCGTGAAACAAGCGAGCCAGAACCACAGTTGAAATCAGCACCAGAGGTTCCAGCCTTCACCAAAACAATCGATAGCAATGTCGGCCCTGTACGTGACAATGAACGCCGCGTGGCGACCGGCGGTGGCGGCAATGGCAAGGACCCGGAATTTCGTGGCGGTGGCGGCGGTGGTGGCGGCGGCGACAATACCGGCTTCCACAAACGCAGCGAACCGGTGAATTTTGCGGTCAGCCTGGCGAAGGGAATTGCGGCAATCCGGCGCAACATGATCATCGTGATGTTGTTCACAATCGCCATAAATGTACTGCTGCTTGCCATTCCTCTTTATCTTTTTCAAATTTCCGACCGCGTTTTGACCAGCCGCTCAATGGATACGCTGATCATGCTGTCCGTCGCAGTCCTTGGCGCGGTTCTGTTGCAGGCGTTCCTCGATTCCATTCGCCGCTTCATCCTGATGCGCACGGCGGTTGAACTTGAGGTACGTCTGGGCGCCCCAATTCTTAGCGCCGCCGCGCGCGCATCGATGCATGGTAATGGCAAGGACTACCAGATTTTGCAGGACCTGCAGCAACTGCGGTCCTTTATCACCTCGGGCACGCTGATTGCGTTTCTCGACGCGCCATTGATGCCGTTTTTTGTTGTGGTCGTATATCTGGTGCATCCGCATCTGGGCATCATCATCATGGTCTGTTGTGCGGTCCTGTTTCTGATCGCATGGCTGAACCAAAAGTTCACAGCCCGTCAGTTTGCCGAAGCAAATGTCTATCTCAGCCGCGCCAACTTCCATCTCGACTCTATGTCGCGCAATTCGCAGATCATCAACGCCTTGGCGATGATCCCGGAAGCTGTGAAAATGTGGGGGCGTGAGACAGCCGGTTCGCTGCAGTCACATGTTGCAGCACAGGATCGCAACATTATCTTTTCCGGCATATCCAAAGCCTGCCGAATGATCACCCAGATCACCTTGCTCGGCTGGGGGGCCCATCTGTCCCTGACCGATCAGTTGACAGGCGGCATGGTCATTGCTGCGTCGATCATTTCCGGCCGCGCGCTGGCACCAATTGAAGGTGCTATCGAAGGTTGGCACCAGTTCAACAAGTCGGCCACGGCCTACGGACGCATCAAGGCGCTGCTGTTGAATTCACCGCTTAATTTCCCACGCCTGCGCTTGCCCAATCCTGAAGGGCGACTGGATGTAGAACGCCTGCTGTTTGTGCCACCACCACAGAAGAAGGTTATTCTCAACGGCATTTCCTTTTCTCTGCAAAAGGGTGAATCGCTTGCCATCATCGGCAATTCCGGTTCCGGCAAAACAACCCTTGGCAAGATGCTGGTCGGCTCGATCATGCCAACCTCAGGCAATGTGCGCCTCGACCTCATGGATCTGCGCAATTGGGACCAGCGGCAGTTCGGAGAAAGCATTGGCTATCTGCCACAGGACGTGCAGCTCTTCCCCGGCACCATAAAGGCTAACATCTGCCGCATGCGTGACGATGTCGAGGATCGCCAGATTTTTGAGGCTGCGGTGCTGGCGGATGTGCACGAATTGATCGCCGGTTTCCCGCAAGGATATGAAACCGTCGTGGCGGCCGATGGCGCACCACTCTCCGGCGGCCAGAAACAACGTATTGCCCTTGCCCGCGCTTTCTTCGGAGATCCGAAATTCGTTGTACTGGATGAGCCGAATTCAAACCTTGATACGCAAGGCGAGGCTGCCCTGGCAAAAGCCATTATACACGCAAAGAAGCAGGGCATCACAACGGTCACGATTACCCAGCGCCCTGCTCTTCTGCAATGCGTCGACAAGATCATGGTCCTGAAAGACGGCACCGTGGCGATGTTCGGCGAGCGGATGGACGTCCTTAAAGCGCTGTCGCGCGGCAACAAAAGCGAACAAAATGGCCCTGCTCCACGCATTGAGGGAGAACGCAAATGACTTTCCGGAAAAAAGGCAAAAAGCAGGATATAAAAGAACAAGGCCAGCTTGAATGGTATAGCGAGGTGCCACGCTCGATACGTTTACACAGCGTTGTTGGTCTGGCCGTGCTTTTCACCGCATTTGGCGGGTTTGGCTACTGGGCGGGAACCGCACCGCTGGCATCTGCCATCATCGCGCAAGGCAGTTTCGTTGCCACCGGCAACAATAAGATCATCCAACACTTGGAAGGCGGCATTATCAAGGATGTCGGCGTCAGTGAAGGTGATGTGGTGCATGAGGGAGATGTACTCCTCACCCTCGACAAGACCGCAGCTCTTTCTAACGAACGGATGCTGAAACTGCGCCAACTGCGACTGGAAACGATCGTCACCAGACTGCGGGCAGAAGCGCAAGGTGAGAAAACTTTCAAAGTGCCGGATATCGTTTTGAAAGAAGCCGCCGACCCGGATATCAACGCGATCATTCAAAGCCAGAATGTTGTGTTTCACAGCAAACAGATCAAGCTTGAAGAACAACTGAACCTTATAGAGAAGAATATCAAATCCCTTGAATTCCGCTACGAGGGCTACAAGGGTCAAAAAGACTCTTTTGATCGTCAGCTATCTTTGCTGACGCAGGAACGGGATTCAAAGGTGCGCCTCGCCAAGGAGGGCGTCATCCGCAAAACCGATATGCTTGCGCTGGAACGGGCCATAGCGGACGCTATGGGCGATATTGCCCGGCTGAGTGGCGAGATGAACCAGAGCGAGGCAGAGATTGCCAAGTTCCGGCAAGAAGCAATCATCGCGATCAACTCCAACAAACAGGCAGCACTGGACGCATTGGAAACGGCCGAATCCGACCTCGACAGTATTCGCCAACAGCTGCACGAAGCGGCCGAAGTGCTTGATCGTACCATTATCCGCTCACCGGTGACCGGCACAGTCATACGTTCCTATTACCACACCGCAGGTGGCGTTATTACCACCGGCAAACCGATCATGGAAATCCTGCCAGCGGGTGTTCCGCTGATCCTTGAGGCACAGGTGCTACGCACCTCCATTGACCAGTTGCATGAAGGTCAGACAGCGGCGATCCGCTTGTCTTCCCTCAATCGCAGAACCACACCCGTGCTGCATGGCAAAGTGTTCTACGTATCTGCCGACAGTATCGAAGAAAGCAGCGGTCTTTCGACCAAGGATGTCTACATTGTGCGTGTCCGCATTCCCGATGAGGAAATTGCCCGCGTCAATGGCTTTCATCCTGTTCCCGGCATGCCGGCGGATGTGTTGATCCAGACATCTGAGCGTACCTTCTTCGAGTATCTGACGAAACCGATTTCGGACAGCATGTCACGCGCCTTCAAGGAACGTTGATGATCGTCAGACGGAAGCATATGATCGTGCTGTCATGCCAGATGGGAGGACCACAATGGCAGCCATGTCAGATGTTCTGTTACGTGTCGGACGTTTAAATTACGTCTGGACCAATACGGAAAGCCTGCTGATCTACATCATCGCTCATCTGCTTCGCGTTGAAAAAGAAGCAGCCATTGTGGTGTTTCTGACACTTAATACAACGCGCGCCCGCATCGATCTCATCGAGCGACTTGCCAAGCTTTCCGCAACGCCTGCGGCCGAGCGGAAGGCCATTCTCGGTATGATGGCACGGTTGAAGTCAGAATCCAAAATGCGCAACAAATACAATCACTGCATTTATTCGTTTGACGAAAACGGCGAGATTTCCAGCACACAACTGATGCGTCTGTTCGACGATGACAAGGAAGTCCGCTACGGCAAGGTTGAGCAGATGGACCAGAAGGAGTTGGACTCCCTTGAAAAATCGATCGGCGCGATAGTCGAACTCAGCAAGACCATCTGGAATTTCATTCACGCCAGCCCTCATGTGTCAGGCGAGTTGTAAAGCCATCTCAAGCCTCCCACTCATATTGACAAGCGAAAAGCAGGCGCTCTTATACGGGGAAAATTCAAAGGATAATTTCCCCATGAGCCTGCCCATCATCGACATCGTTACCGAAAACCCGACCGAGCAGGATTGTGCAGCAATCATCGCACCACTGCGCCAGTTTAACCGGGCAAACCGCGGTATGATTGAGGATAAGCCGGACTTTGCCGTGCTGGTACGTGACCCTGGCACTCGTGAGGTACTGGGCGGCCTTTACGGCACCGACAGCTACGGTTGGGCTTTTGTGAAATACCTCGTCGTTCCCGAACAGTTCCGTGGCCAGAAACTCGGCTCACACCTGATTGAAGAAGCCGAAAAAATTGCTCGAGACCGTGGTTATATCGGCATATGGCTGGATACTTTCGAGTTTCAGGCCAAACCGTTTTACGAAAAGATGGGCTACACCGTATTTGGTGAACTGGAAGGCGCACCAAATGCCATCGGCCGTTACTTCCTCAAGAAAAAATTCTGATCATTTGGCCACGTCTTTTCGGTGACATGGGCGTGAGCCTAATCCCTATTGATGGCCGATTTTCACCCATAGGGAATATTTGAAGCCGAATAATTCCCAATACAATGAACACTCCCGACAGAGGTAAATCGTAACGGGAGGGGACCATGCGCATCGATGTAATCGATACGGATCAGGCGTTTGACGATGTGCGTGAGAATTGGGATCGCGTTTTCATGAGCGACCCCTTCGCACAGCATTTCCTGTCTTGGGTGTGGTTGAAACGCTATCTTTTCCGCCGCAAGCGCTGGTTTATTCTGGCCCTGCGCGAAAAGGCCGAAGGTTCTCCCTACGTCGCCTTTTTCCCCTTGCGCATTGTCACGATCCTCAATGAAAAGACCGGTCGTTTTTATGATGAAATGATCATGGCCGGGAATTTTGCCGCTGACTATACCGGGTTCCTGACCATGGCCGAATATGAGCAGCATGCCGTTGAGGGCTTCTGTTCCTATATTCGCCAGCAGAACTGGACCAACCTGAAAATAGAATATTTCTACGGTCCTCCCGGACGCCGCGAAGCGATGATACGGGCACTGCAAGGGCCGGACGTCATGTTCCGGGACAGCACGCCCAAGAGCCTGAATGACATCGACAATTGCGTGTGCCCGGGCGTACCGCTGCCGGACACTTTTGACGCCTATCTCGATAGTCGTATGAGCAGCCAGTCACGACAGAAATTACGGCGTTTCCTGCGCAAGGTGGAAAGCGACGCGGACTGGCAAATCACCTTTGCAACCCCGCAAACCATCAAACGCGACATTACAATCCTATTCGACCTGTGGCGCATAAAATGGGCGCCTTTCAAGGGCAAGGAGCGCACCGAAAGGTTGATCGCGGGATCACGCGAAATGCTGATGGATTGTTTTGTTGACGGCAATCTGGATGTGCCCGTTTTGTGGTATCAGGGCAAACCATTGGGTGCACTTGCCAATATTGTTGATCGGCAGAAAATGGCCGTCCTGTTTTATGTCACGGGCCGAGATGAAAACTGGAAAACCCCTTCACCGGGTTTTGTTCTGCACGGTTATTGCATACGACGTGCGATCGATAATGGCTTCCACTATTATGACTTCCTGCGTGGCAACGAGCCCTACAAATATATGTTCGGGCCGGATGAACGCCAGATAAGCTGCACGTTGTTTCGCTCCCGCACCGGGGAAAATCTCGGCGGCACCTTACATCCTCGTAGCATTCGCTTCGTCTATGAAAAGGCGCTGCAATTGTACAAAGAGGGCAAGAAGGGGAATGCCGAGGTTGCCTTCAAACAAGTGGTAGACGCAGCGCCACAACATTACGGCGCACGCTTTGGACTGGCAAATCTGCTGTTTGAAAAAGGAAAACTCCCGCAGGCGGAAGTTGCCTTTTCCACTCTCGCCAGGCAGGTCGATAGCCCCGTTCCTGTGCTGATGCGGTTGGGTGAAACACAGCTTGCGCTGCATCACTACGAAGAAGCATCGGTAACCTTCCAGAAAGTCACCAAACTGTCGCCATTTAACCGCGAGGCGCTCTACAAACGTGGCGTTGCACTGACCGCGTCTGGAAATACAGTCGAAGCACTGGAGATATTCTCGACGCTAAAGGGATATTATTCCGACAATCCTGTTCATCGGGAATACACTGAAAAAGCCAAGTTGGCCTTTGACCGATTGATGGGAAGTCTGGGAATTGGCCTGTCGAAATTGCCACCCGTTCCGGCGACGCCAAAACTGCTTCATTCCTGATCCAAGCCAGCACAGAAAGCGCCCTGAAAAGCCGTTATTTTTCAGGGGGTGTGGAACAAAAAGCGCGCGCGCAGATTATCGTTCCAACAACCTTAAGCGCGAAGACAATTTTGAGCTACTTTCAACCTAAAATAAGGCAATTTTAGCAATGGATTTCCACAAATTTGATTTTTTGGTAGACAATTCAAGTTAATTGAATTATATGATGAGCACACTTCATCGCGGAAGCACCGTAATTCTCAATATTACTGCGTGCAACATGGCCGCTAAATTCGCGTGCGTGACTTCGTTATTGAACAAGTTGCACGATAAAAAATCCATAATGTTCGGGTGAAACCGGACAACCAATAATAACGCAAGAAAGACTACGTATAAGGATATTTATTCTTTGACGTTACAGTCTTCAACTCAAGGAGAATGCCTGCGCTATTGAGCGCGGCTCATATTGTATGGCTTTGACAACTGAAAATGAGACGTCTGTGCAGCAGCACTCGACCAAGATCAGTCTGAAAAACATCTACAAGGTTTTTGGTGACCATCCCGAGAAAGCCTTGAAAATGCTCCGGTCGGGGCAGAAAAAATCCGAAATTCACAAAGCGACGGGCTGTTCGATCGGTGTCAATGATGCCAGTTTCGACATCCGCTCTGGCGAAATTTTCGTCATTATGGGCCTGTCGGGCTCTGGAAAATCCACTCTCCTGCGCCTTCTTAACCGGTTGATCGAACCAACATCCGGTTCGATCGAAATCGATGGACGCGATATTACCGGCATGTCGCAGCGTGACCTGATTGACGTGCGCAGACGCGACATCAGCATGGTATTCCAGTCCTTTGCCCTGCTTCCCAATCGCACAGTGCTGAACAATGCCGCCTTCGGTCTTGAAGTGGCAGGCGTTGGTGAAACAGAGCGCAACGAAAAAGCCATGGCCGCCCTCGCTGCCGTTGGTCTTGCCGGTTATGAAAACAGCCGTCCCGATCAGCTTTCCGGTGGTATGAAGCAGCGTGTCGGTCTGGCCCGCGCTCTTGCTAGTGAACCCACAATTCTATTGATGGACGAGGCGTTTTCGGCACTCGACCCGCTGATCCGCACAGAAATGCAGGACGAGCTTGTCCGGCTTCAGTCTGAACACAGCCGCACGATTGTGTTCGTCAGCCACGACCTCGACGAAGCCATGCGCATCGGCGACCGTATCTGCATCATGGAAAACGGCAATGTTGTGCAGGTCGGCACACCTGACGAAATCGTTCTCAACCCAGCCAATGATTATGTGCGTTCGTTCTTCCGCAACGTCGATGTCTCGCACGTCTTCAAGGCTGGCGATATTGCCCGCAAAACGCAGGTCACCATCATCGAACGGCAGGGCGTTTCAGCCGCCGCAGCGCTGGAGCGCATGAAGAGCTTTGACCGAGAATACGCGATCATTCTCGGCCGCGACAAAACCTACCATGGCATGGTCAGCCAGACCTCCGTAGTGGAAAAGGTCAAGGCTGGCGCGAGCGATCCTTACCGCAACGCCTTCCTGCCAGAAGCCGAGGCGATTGCCGCATCCGAACCCTTGTCCAATGTGATGAGCAAGGTTGCAGGCAGCCCATGGCCTGTGCCTGTCGTCGATGACAGCAACCGCTACCTGGGTTCGATCAGCAAGTCCACGCTGCTGGAAACGCTTGACCGCACCAACTGATGACCATCGCAACCCCATGTCCTGACAAGCTGCGCTTTAAGGACATGCCGCCTTTTATCCCGGCGATTGCGGATGGAACAGCTCACGCCGTTCTTCGTCGTCGCCGCAACAATTGGACCCTCTCATGAATTTCGATATCGGAGACGGTATAGACATTGCCGTCAATTACATTCTGGATAACTTTTCCCCTGCACTGGATTTCATCGCCGCAGC
The DNA here is from genome assembly GCF_024810055.1 of Rhizobium sp. BIGb0125. Classification (NCBI taxonomy): domain Bacteria; kingdom Pseudomonadati; phylum Pseudomonadota; class Alphaproteobacteria; order Hyphomicrobiales; family Rhizobiaceae; genus Rhizobium; species Rhizobium sp. BIGb0125. The sequence goes on along the minus strand of NZ_JANUDV010000001.1, from coordinate 37,008 downwards.
AATCGGCTTCGTAACCAGCGGCATTCAGGACAGCTTGCTGGCCATTCCCATGCCACTTGGCATGGCCATTTTTGTCGCGCTGGCTCTCTGGCGCGTCGGCGCAGGTTTTGCGGTTTTCACGGCCCTGTCGCTTTATCTCGTCAACCATATGCAACTGTGGTCAGCAATGATGGAGACCCTGTCGCTGGTGTTGGCATCGACCATCATCGCCATGCTGCTTGGCCTGCCAATGGGCATTGCCATGGCGCGCAATGACAAGGTCGCCGCGGTTGCCCGTCCAACGCTGGACCTCATGCAGACGATGCCAGCCTTCGTTTATCTTATTCCCGCTGCCATGTTCTTCGGTCTTGGCGCGGTACCGGGCACTATAGCCACCGTCATTTTCTCCATGCCACCGGTCGTTCGCCTGACCAATCTGGGTATTCGCCAGGTGCATGCAGAATTTATCGAAGCAGGTCTCGCCTTTGGCTGCACGCCCTCGCAGCTGTTGCTCAAGGTACAGTTACCGAACGCCATGCCATCCATCATGGCCGGCATCAACCAGACGATCATGCTGTCGCTTTCCATGGTGGTCATCGCCTCGATGATTGGCGCAGGCGGCATCGGTAATACCGTGTTGACAGGCATTCAGCGCCTTGATGTTGGCACCGGTTTTGAAGGTGGCATCGCCGTCGTCATTCTTGCTGTCATTCTGGACCGCATCACCCAGAGCCTTGGCAAGGAACGCCCTGCCTTCTGGCGTGTGCTGTTTCACAAGAACGCCCGCGAACCACAACTGGTCACTGCCACCAACTAACTTTCCCCATAAGCGGGCTCAAACCCGCCCCATGCGAACCTTCAAAAAAGGAGCACATATGTTCAAGACAATCGCAACCCTTGGCCTTGCAGCCATGATGTTTGGCAGCACGGCGACACTTTCCGTCGCGCAGGATGCCAAGCCAGTCAAAATCGGCTGGGCAGCATGGTCGGATGCCGAGTTTGTTACCAAACTTGCCGCCAAGGTCATCACAGATAAGTTGGGCACCAAGGTTGAACTGGTGCAGACAGATGTTGCACCGCTCTATCAGGGTGTCAGCCGTGGTGACATTGACGCCATGATGATGGCGTGGCTGCCGCAGACCCATGCGGATTATTATGACAAGGTCAAAGACAAGGTTGAGACCCTTGGCACCGTTTACGAAGGTGCAAAGCTCGGATGGGTCGTTCCCGACTACATTCCGGAAGATGCCATCGCCTCGATCGAAGATCTGGCCAAGGATGACGTGAAAAAACAGCTGGCTAACACCGTTCAGGGCATTGATCCTGGCGCGGGCCTGACACGTCTGTCCGAACAGGCACTGAAAGACTACGCCTTGAGCGACTACAAGCTGCAGATTTCCAGTGAAGCCGGCATGCTGACCACTGTCGACCGCGCCATGCGGTCTGAAAAATGGTTTGTCGCCACCTCGTGGAGCCCACACTGGATGTTTGGCAAATACAAGCTTCGCTACATCGCCGATCCTAAAAACTCGCTTGGCGAAGCAGAACATGTCGACATTTTGGCTCGTAAAGGCCTGAAGGAAGAAAACCCTAAGGTCGCCGAGTTCCTGTCACGCATGAAGCTGCCAATTGCCGATCTGGAAGCCGCGATGTTCAATGCTCAGGAAACCTCCTACGACGAGGCCGTTGCCAAATACATTGAAGATCATCCCGATCAGATCGCCGCATGGGTCGGCGAAGAAAAAGGCTGATAATTTTACAGCCGGGCGGTCCAAATCGCCCGGCTGTTACCGTGATGACCGGCAGGTGATATCTTGTGACAATCCATTCTTTCCCGACCTTCTCCGCCCATGACGACACGATCGGTGGCCGTCTCTCGCTGGCCCGTGATGCAGCACAGCTTTCAACCGAAATCGTCACTGCAAAGCTTGGAATTTCCGCACTGGTCTGGTCGCACTGGGAAAATGACCGCGATGAACCGCCGGAAAATTATCTCGATCCCATTGCCAGTATTCTTGGCGTCACCCGCAACTGGCTAACCACCGGGCGCGGCGATGGCCCGGCTGATATCTATTTGCAATAAGTACGTGTGCTTTCAGTCGCCAAGTGACGCGAGCCCAAGCACCGCAGCACCCACCAGTCCCGGCTCAATGGCGCACTGCGCCTTGACCACAAGCGGTCGGGAAATTTTGCGCAGGATACGACTGCGCACCGCGTCATCAAGCGCCGACAGCAATTCCTGCGAATTCGAAAGACCGCCACCAACTGGCACGATGCTAGCGCCCGTAACGTTGACCACCAGTGCAAGCGGCGAGGCAAGCAGATCGACCTCGACATCGATGGTACGGCTGGCTTTTTCATCGCCCGCACACCAGAGATCAATGATCTGCTGGCTGGACTTCTCTTCTTGATGCAGAAGCTCGTGCAATTTCTCCAGACCGCGCGCGCTACAGGTTGCGTCGATGCAGCCGTGAAGACCGCAACCGCAGCGGAACGGCGGAATATGAGCCGGTGGATTGCCCGCTTGTGTCGCAGCGACCGGAGCATGCCCCCATTCGCCGGCAAACCCGCCATTGGCATTGATCAGCTTGCCATCAATCACCAGTCCGCCGCCAACACCTGTCCCGAGGATAACACCAAAAACCACCCGGTGGCCTTTGCCGGCACCAATGCCGGCTTCCGCCATCACAAAACAGTCGGCATCATTGGCAACGATAACCGGCAGGCCAAGCTCGACCTCGAGATCAGCTTTCAGATCACGCCCGTGAATGCAGGGAATATTGGCAACGGTTGCCCAACCATTGTCTTCATCGACAACACCGGCAATCGAAATCGACACACATTCAGGCTTCGTTTCGCAGTCTTCAACCGCCTGACGGAGCACGCCGACGAACGCTGTGAAATCATCTTTCGGCGTTGTGACGCGCGGCAAAAGGCGAATGTCTTCAACCGAATACGCCAAGGCACCCTTGATCGTGGTGCCGCCAATATCAAAACACAGAATCATGGACATGCTCTCATTGCGCGTAGGGGTCAGCGGACCAGAATGGCGCGAAAATCATTGACATTGGTACCGGTTGGACCGGTGTGAAATATATCGCCAATAGCAGAAAAGCCGCTGAAGCTGTCATTGCCATCCAGCAAGACCCGTGGATCAAGTCCGGCAGCCCGCAGCCGTTGTACGGTTCTACCATCAACAAAGGCACCGGCATTATCTTCGGAACCATCGATCCCATCGGTATCTGCGGCAAGTGCGCTGATATCAGCGCCGTTGATGCCAATGGCAAAGGCAAGCGCAAACTCACCATTGCGGCCGCCTCGCCCACCTTTTTGCCGCAAGGTGACGGTGGTTTCTCCACCGGACAGCAGAACCACAGGTTTGCGAAAAGGCCGGTTGCGAACAGCCACTTCGCGCGCCAATGCGGCATGCACCGACGCCACCTCACGCGCTTCGCCCTCAATCGAGTCAGACAGGATATGAGCCTCCAGCCCGTGCGACCGGGCAACATCTGCGGCGACCTCCAGTGAAACGCTGGCGGAGGCAATGATGTGTTGGCTGTTGCGTGCAAAAACGACATCACCGGGATGTGGCGCATCCGCTGCTGGCGAATTCAGATGCCGCAATGCGGCCTCCGGCAGGGCAAGTTTGTACTGCCTGACGATCTCAAGCGCATCCTGCCGCGTCGTGTCATCCGGAATGGTTGGGCCCGATGCCACAAATGCTGGATTGTCGCCGGGAATATCCGATACGATCAGGCTGACGACCCGGGCTTTTGTCGCCGCGGCAAGACGACCACCCTTGATGGTGGAAAGATGTTTGCGCACGATATTCATTGCAGAGATTGGCGCCCCCGACGCCAGTAGCAACTCATTGAGGGCGATCTCGTCCTGAAGCGTCAAACCTTCTGGCGGCGCAGGTAACAAAGCCGAACCACCACCGCAGATCAGTGCGATCACCAGATCATTTTCTGAAAGCCCAGAAATGGTCTCGAAAAGCCGCTTGGCCCCAGCAAGCCCATTTTCATCCGGCACCGGGTGGGCGGCCTCAATAACCTCGATTGATTGCGTCTTACAACCATATCCGTAGCGGGTCACCACCACACCGCTCAGCGGTTCAGGCCACAGACTTTCAAGAGCAGCGGCCATTTGTGCAGCGCCTTTTCCGGCACCGATAACCACCGTGCGGCCATTCTTCGGCGGTGACGGCAGATGTTTTTTAATGCCGATTAACGGGTCAGCAGCCTCAACTGCCGCTTTGAACAGAGCCTCCAGCAAGGCGCGATCCCTGGCTGTATCAAAAGTATTATCCAGTCCCAAAGCTTGCCGTCCACTTCGTGATTTCGATACGGCAGGATTGGTGATGAATGCCGCAGAAGCGATTCTTAGGAACAATCGCGCGGCTTGCCAACATTCTTTTGATAGACCGCTGCGCTTGTCCATTTCGGACACGAACAAGCACGCTACGGCAGCCTGCTCAGTAGACATCCCTAAGGTAACGTTTTTCGGATGAAAGCCGCTTCACATATGCCTCGGCGGCATCACGATCCATGTTGCCATGCCTGGCAACAATATCCCTAAGAGCGGTATCCACATCCCGTGCCATATGGCTTGCGTCACCACAAATGTAGAAATGCGCTCCCTCCTCCAACCAGGAAAACAGCGCGGCACCCTGCTCTTGCATGCGGTGCTGAACGTAGATTTTTGCGTCCTGATCGCGGGAAAAGGCCAGATCAAGACGGTTGAGGTGGCCGGTTTTCTGCCACTGCTCCAATTCCTCACGATAATAAAAATCAGTTGCTTGCCGTTGCTCACCGAAGAACAGCCAGTTTTGTCCTTTCGCGCCCGTAGCTTGCCGGTCCTGAAGAAAGCCCCGGAACGGCGCAATGCCGGTGCCAGGCCCCACCATGATCACGGGGGCATCTGAATTGTGCGGTGGACGAAAATGCGCGGAAGGCTGCACAAAAATCGGCACCGGACAGTCCGTGGCACGATCTGCCAGAAATGCCGAGGCTGTACCTGAACGGCTCATCCTTTCATTGAGATAGCGAACAACAGAGACGGTCAGATGAACTTCGTGAGGATGTAATTTCGGGCTGGACGCAATCGAATAAAGCCGCGGCTGAAGCCGTTTGAGATTGCCAACCAGATCCTGAGCACCAAGGGAACAAGGCGCAAAAGCCACCACATCGGCAATCTGCCGGCCCCACAGCCAGTTCGCCAGCTGCGCCTTCCCACCAGCCAGAATGTCGGTCAGGGCTTTGTTGCCGGACAGTGCCGCCCACGACTTTGCAAAATCAGCACTTGCCTTACCAATCTCGAGATGGCGTTGAAGCGCCTCGAAAACTGACATCTCGCCCAGACCATCAAGCGTCACAGGACTATCGGCATCCAAGTGAAGTGAGGTCAGAATTTCTTCCGCCAACATCGGGCAGTTACTAGGCCACACGCCCAGCGCATCCCCGGCCTCGTAAACCATACCGCTTTCGCCAAGATCAAATACAAACTGGCGAACGTCCTTTGCCCCGCCCTCTTTCGTCAGGCATCGATTGACCAGAAGCCGAGACGTGTAGGGAGCTTTGCGCGTAAAAGCCGGTTTGGCATCCGACTTCGCGGTCTCAACGAAACCGACCGATGATGAGGCTGAGGCAACTGCCGCCTCCTTTTTTGGCTGCAGTTGTTCGTGGACACGTGTTTCCCACTCGACAATGACGTCCTGATAATCCGGCTCGCAATCCATCCGCTCAGTCAGGCGCTGCGCCCCAAGTGTCGCCAGCCGCTGGTCCAGCTTACGGCCAAAACCGCAGAACTGGTCGTAATTGCTGTCGCCAAATGCACAGACAGAATAGTGAAGCCTCTCCAGTCGCGGGGCGTTCTCCGCATTCAACATCGTCCAGAACGCCTCGCCTCCATCGGGCGGATCACCATCACCAAAGGTGCTGACGAAAAACAGGCAGATGCCGCTACTCGCCATATCCTCAATTGACAGGTCTTCCAAGGCAACAAGCCGGTGATGTTTGCCCTGTGCAGCCAGTTGTTTGGCAAAAGCAATCGCTGCCGTTTCCGCATTGCCGGTCTGCGATGCCCAGGCAATAACAATGCTTTGACCTGCGCCTTCCACACTGTCCGTCGGCACAAGAAACGGCGCCAGCGGCACCGTATCAGCCTGTCTAAGGCGACTGCGTGAAAAAAGCCCCGCCAGCATGCCATCGATTAACAGTCGGCGTTCCTGCACAAAGGGCGCATTGTCAGGCAGAACCGGTGTTTCAATAGTACCCAAAGTCGCTGCCGCATTTAGGCCAGTTATAAAGCCTTGCAGATAGGTCTGCTCGGGAGTGGTCAACACCGGTGCAGGCGCCAGACTGACACCGGTCATCCTGCTGAAAGCGGCAATTTCCGACACGGGAGAAAGAGAAAAGGCGGTGGCTGGATCTGCAATGGCGTTCACGGGGAAGGTCTCCTTTGCGGATGCGGGCTTGTTGGCTTTTTCGCTGAGGCGAATTGAAACGGCCGTAAATTTGAATTCGGGTTGAAGGGAGATCGGATCAACCGCATCACTGGTCACAGCATTGATGGCGAGATCATCGCCAAACACATCGTTCCAGTGAAATGGCGCGAAACAATTACCGGGCAAAACACGGTCGGTGACCACAGCCGGTAGAATAGCCCGTCCGCGTGCGCTTCTGATTTCCACCCTGTCCTTGTCTTCAATGCCAAATTCGGCAGCATCCTCAGGATGGATCTCGACAAACGGACCGGGGTTGAGCTTGTTCAGCGTAGCGATCTTGCCGGTCTTGGTCATCGTATGCCACTGGTGCTGCAAGCGGCCGGTATTCAGAACGAAGGGTCGCTCCGCCCCCGGCATTTCAGCGGGCTTCATATGCGGCCGTGGGATAAATACAGCCTTGCCGCTGGCCGCGGCAAACACCAGCCGTGGAGCTCCAGACTCGTCCATATTGAGGGGTTGGCTCTGGCCGTCACAAAGGTAGCGGATCGGGTTACGCGACGGGCTTTCTGTCGATGCCACCGGCCACTGCAATGGGCTACGGCTTAACCGTTCATGGCTTGCCCCACGAATATCGTATCCGGTTTTCGGGTTCCAGGCCTGTTTGATCTCTTCAAAAACCTCCGCTGAAGAGGTGTAGCTGAATGCCTCGGCATATCCCATTTCCTGCGCAACACGGGTAATCAGCAACCAGTCGGGCATCGCATCGCCCGGTGGCTCAACCGCTTTTGGTGTCAGCGTGATGTTGCGCTCCGAATTGATCAAGACGCTGTCGCCTTCGGCCCATAACGCGCCGGGCAGGAGAATATCGGCGTAGATATTGGTTTCCGTGTCGAGAAACGCGTCTTGCACCACTACAAGCTCGGCTGCCTTCAAACCCTTCAGGACATTGTCGCGGTTAGCAACGCTGGCAACCGGGTTGGTGCAGATGATCCAGCAGGCCTTGATCAGCCCGTCCGCCATCTCCTGAAACATCGAAACCGTCCCACCACCCGCTTCCGCCCGCAAGCTGCCATGCGGAATGTTCCATAGATCTTCGACGAAGGTTCGGTCTGCTTCAACAAGTGCGGAACGCTGGCCCGGCAAACCCGGACCCATGTAGCCCATTTCACGCCCACCCATGGCATTGGGCTGGCCGGTCAGCGAGAAAGGTCCGCTCCCGGGCCGACAGATCTTGCCCATGGCGAGGTGCAGATTGCAGATCGCATTGGTGTTCCAGGTGCCATGCGTGCTTTGATTCAGCCCCATGGTCCAGCAGCTCAGCAACTCCCGCGCCGCACCCATCATGTCAGCAGCCTGCAGAATATCTGTGACTGCAAGCCCGGTAATGTCAGAGACTTTTTCAGGCGTGTAATCGGCCAGAAAAGCAGGCATTTGCTGCCAGCCTTCAGTGAACTCGGCGATAAAGCCGCTGTCTGTATGGCCGTTTTTGACAATCAGATGCAGAAGACCGTTGAGCAGCGCCAGATCGGTTCCCGGCCGAATTTGTAGAAACAGGTTCGCCTTGACCGCCGTGCCATTACGGCGCGGATCAACCACGATAAGACGGGCACCCTGTTTGACGCGGTCCATCATCCGCAAGAACAGGATCGGATGACAATCAGCCATATTGGCGCCGATCACAAAAAACAGGTCGGCCTTGTCGAAATCCTCGTAAGAACCGGGCGGTCCATCAGAGCCAAGTGACAGTTTGTAGCCACTGCCAGCACTTGCCATGCAAAGGCGCGAGTTGGATTCGATATGTTTGGTGCGGATAAATCCCTTGGCCAGCTTGTTGGACAGATATTGCGCCTCGAGCGACATCTGGCCGGACACGTAGAGTGAAACCGCATCCGCCCCGTGCCGTTCAATAATCGCATTCAGCCTCTGTGCGGTTTCCTTGATCGCCTTTTCAACGGCAACCGGAACCTGGTCCTGGTCGCGTCCATGGCGCATATGCGCCTTATCCATCCGGCCTGGATCAGCGATAACCTGCGCACAGCTATTGCCCTTCGTGCAAAGCCGGCCAAAATTTGCCGGGTGGGTCTTATCGCCGGAAACCTTGACGACGCGGTTATCCTTGACTTGCATCACGATACCGCAGCCGACACCACAATAGGGACAGGAACCTTTGACCGTTCTGGTATCTGTCATGGCAAAACCTGCATACACATCACCCGGTTCGAGCAAGACCTTCCGATCTTTTAAAAATCCCAAAAACAAAAAAGCTGCAGATCGAAAATTGCCGCTCCTTTAGGAACGTCAGTTTCAGATCAGCAGCTTTGCTATAAGCGCCCGCCGTTGGACGCCTTCAAAACGAAGCAACAAGCGTGCCAAATAAAAACGGGATTGTAATTGCAGCGAAAAATGCCCGCACACGGGTCCACGCTTGGGATTGATTTTAGGTTCAAGGCACAAAAATCGGCAGCATCAATTTGCCATGCCTACACAACGGGCAGTGAATTCAGGGGCGAACACAGAGGTGTAACACACTCAGATCAGCCACAAGCCCCCTGCTCATCGACGCCCGGTCGCAGCATGAATGGCATGAAGCCATGCAACCACACGCCAAAACTCAGCGCCCACAAGGCAGCACTCAGACCATGATGATAGGGCGCTATAGTGGATAGTGCATCAAACTCGGGAAGCACCCGAACCAGTGCGGCAAGGATCATCAGACCAGCAGAAACATGCGCCTGCCATGGCAAACGGTCGAGGTTGCGCCCCGTATGACGAAGACCGGCGATGATAAACACCGCCATTACAGCGCAGCCGAGCGCGCCCAGCGACAACATGTGCAGACCGGCAGCTGACGATAGGTTAAAACTAAGACGGGTTGCCCCAAGCGCCAGAAAACCGATGCCCGCAAACGCATTGCCAAAAGCCAGCAGTAGAACCTCGGTTTTGAACGCAGCGCGGCCGACAAACCATTCAGCCAGCCGGTCGAAAAATGCAGCGCCGGCAGCAAGAGCAAGCCATGCAGACACGTCACTGTCTGGGAAGGCGAGTTTTGCCACCAGATAGAGCGTGACCATGGCACCCGCCATGTGTCTGCGTCCGGGATGCGGCCGGTAAGGCGAGCTTTCGCCCGTGGGATCAAGCGCCAGATTGATGACAACGACATTGATGCGCGAGGCCGACAAGGAAAACAACACGATGAAAATGCAAAGGGCGGCTTCCAGCATACGAGATGCCAGTTCAACATCGCCAACCTGCCAGGCATAACGAACACCGGCCTCAGCCCCGGCAAACAAAAGCAGCCAAGCCAGAAATGCCAGATGTTTTGTCGTGCGCCTCTCCAGCATCGCCCTGCCAATGATAGCGGCGATGCCAACCAGAAATGCAAGATCAAACACACCTGCGAGCAGGCTTAAAGCATCAGCTCCCAAAGCACCGATAATCCGGGCGGGCAACCAAAGTGCGGCAAGACAGAGCAGCGTATTGCCGGTGCTGGTTTTGGTATCGGTCCATTCTGGCACGGCGGCCACCAGAAATCCGGCCAAGGCCATGCCATAGGTGCCAAAAATCATCTCATGCGCATGCCATTGCGACGGGGTTATATCGTGAGCAAATGGCAGGTCATAACCGCCCACCAGCACCCATAAGAAAGGCCAGAGGGCGCCATGCAGGGCTGCAAGCGGAAAGAACAACCGCAACGCTTCGGACAGGATCGGATGCCGTTTCATCGGCGCCGCTCCCGTGCCGAAAACAACTCACCGAATGCCGGATCACGCGACAGTCGGTCTGCCTCTTCAAAGATCATCCGTTCCTGACGCTGCCCCGGCTGCCCGTCAGGCAGATAATTGGCAAGCACCCGACCATCAAACCCGGAAAGCACAATCAGCCGGTTCGCGACCCGCAGCGCCTCATAAAGATCATGCGTCACCAGCAGGGTGGCGAAACCGCGTCTGGTCGCTGCCGCAATCAACAAATCCTGCAAATGGCGTCGCAAGCCGACATCCACGGCACTGAACGGCTCATCGAGAAACAGCATATCCGGATCTACGGAAAGCGCCCGTGCCACTCCGGCGCGTTGACGCATGCCGCCGGAAAGCTCAACCGGGTATTTTGTAAAATCGGTTTCTTCCAACCCGACTTCCAGCGCAAAGGCACTGGCAATCTGCCGGCGTTCGCGTTTCGACATGCCCTCGGCCGCAAGACCATAGGCAATATTGTCGATCAATGTCATCCACGGCAAAAGCCGCGGTTCCTGAAACACCAACCCCTGCCGGTGATAGCCTCTCTGCAGACGGCCCTTCACCGGTTCGATAATGCCAGCGGCAATTTGCAGGATGGTCGTCTTACCGCTACCGGAAGGACCGAGCAGAGCAACGGTTTCACCCTTGGTGACATCCAGATCGAAATCTTCAAACAGGGTCCGTCCGAGAAAGGCGTGACCGACACGCTCAAAATGCAGGGCAACAGTGCCATTCATCGTTTCACACCCCATGGCAGCCCGGCGGCCCGCCACCGCTCCAACGCTTCGCGCAGCAGATGCAGCAATCCGTAATCGGTCAGCAGTGCCAGCGTTACGGTGATCGCCAGCCACGCCGTTACCTGCGGAATGTCGAACAGGGCCCGCGCCGTTGCCAGTTCACCGCCAATACCACCAGAATTGGAAAGAAGCTCTGCCATGACGGTGACCTTCCATGCGCTGCCGGCCGTCGTGGTCCAAGCGGGAAACAGGTAGGACAACACATGGGGAAGCGTGACCGTGCGCAGGCGATAAAACCACGATGCCCCAAAAGCCTGCGCCATGACCTCAAACTGCCGGTCACGTTTGGCTACCCCTTCCAGTGCACCGGCAAAGGACACCGGAGCGGAGGCAATTACCACGGTCATGACAGCCGTGCCGCCGGATGACCCAAACCAGATCAGCGCCAGCACGATCCAGCCGATCGGCGGCACGCCCAGCATCACCGTCACCACCGGCTTCATCAATCGCATGGCCGCAAAGGAATAACCTGCCAGCAGTCCAGCTGTCGTGCCGATGCCAGCCGCGATCACAAAACCGGCAAGCGCACGCACCGCGCTTTGCGACAGAATGTCGAAGAAATCTGGCCGAGCTGCCAGTTGCGCAATCGCGGAAAACGTCTCTCCCGGCGACGGCAGAATGAACGAGCCGTAGATTTCATGCCCGGCCTGCCAGGCAGCGAGAAAACAGAATATTCCCGAAAGTCCGGCCCACCCCGCCCAGAGATAGCGCCCAGTCCAGCCGAAACCTTCGAGAATACGGTTCATGTCATTCACACCAGATAGAAGCTGTCATCCGGCTTTTTACCACCGATAATGGCGGGGTTAGCCTTGGCAAGCTCATCATAGAAGGCCTCGAGATCAGCCCGCGCTGCACTGGCTTTCAATGCCGACAGGTGGCTGGTCGGGAAGGAAGCAGCGATAATGTCAGCCGGGAAGCCCAGCGCATCGGCAGCGGCCTCTGCGGCGGTCTGCGGATTGGCAATGGCACTTGCCAGCGCTGTCTCGATACCCGTCTGCAATGCAGCGATGCCAGCCTTGCCGAGCTTCTGCTGAAACTCCGATGTCAGCGCCAAACCAGCCTGCGGAATTTCAGCTTTGCCGGACACCCTGGCCCATTCCTTCTGCACATCAATGGTGCGATGCACGGTCATGAAAAAGGATTTGGCCTTGATCAAGACGGCGGTTGCCGCGGGTTCGCTGAGCAACGCGGCATCCACTCTGCCCGTCAACAACAGCTGCACGGCTTCCGGTGGGGAAGCGGCATATTCAAGTGCGATTTCCCCTGGCTTGATGCCCTGTTCTGCGATCAGTCGGGCCAGCACGAAGTCGGGCATGTCGTTCTTGAACGGCAAGGCAACTGTCTTGCCTTTCAGGCTTTCCAGTGTCGTCAGCGTTTCGTCTTTCGACACGATGTAGAGAAGCCCGGTGGTCAGAACGTTCAGGAAGCCGATGCCCAGCCCACGATTGTGAAGATTGGCCGCGCCGTAACTTGGCATGACGACCGCCCCCATTGAACCGGAAGCGACGGCCGCGCGCATTTCATCCGGTGTTTTCCACGCCTTGAAGATCGCACCTGGCGCAACCTCGTTCAGAAAACCACCCTTAACCGCATGGGCAAGCACGGCTGATGGTGCCGCCGGTGGGCCATAAAAGGTCAGCGGTGCCTCAGCCCTCAGCAGCGAGGGTGCGGCGAGACCGGCGACCGTAAAGGCTGACAGTGCCGAAAGGGTTTGGCGGCGTGTAAACAAAGTCATGATCCAGTCCTTTCGTTAAAAACGTGCCTTGATGCCGGCATAAAACGCACGTCCATCACCAGGCAGGTAAACCGCCTGGCCGGCGCTTGCCTGATCAAGAATGAGCGTGGAGGAGGCATAGGTCTTGTCGAAGACATTGGTGACTGCGCCATAGACCGACAGCGTATCGTTGATGCTATATTCGCTCTTCACATCGACAATAGCGTAAGGATCGGCAAGCACCGTATTCATATTATCAACCGGGGTTTTGAAGGGCACCCATTGCAAGGCCGCAACAATGTCCCACTGCTCAGTCAGGGCATGTTGCAGGGCGAGATTGACGACATGACGCGGCGCTCCGGCCAGTCGGTTGTTGCCACGCACCGGATCGTCATGGAACCGGAAGTCCTGCAGCAAATAGCCCACGCGCGCCGTCAACCCGTCGATGATTTCGCCGGACACACCAAGTTCAAGACCGGCATGGGTCGTGTTGTCGGCATTGAAGGCTGCCAGTAAGGAACCGCTGCTATCGCGCAGGCTCAACAGCTCATTGTCGACCCAGGAATAATAGGCTGTCGCATCGAAGGTCCACAGGCCACGTTCACCGCGCCAGCCCATCTCCACCGTTGTTGCGGTTTGCGCGTTGAGATCAGGCGTCGAAAAGACTGTCGGCGAGGCGTTTGGTGTGCCTCCGGTGGTGCCGAGAAGATCATCATGGGTCGGTGGTTCAAAGCTGCGGCTCAACGCGGCAAACAGCATGTTGTTTTCATCTGGCCGCCAGCTGGCAGCAATGGCCGGTGACCAGCCGCTGTAGCTGCGCTCATAGCTGGTATCGACAGCTGCCACACTCGACAGGACGCCACCACCGGCACCATAGGTCAGACGTGGCCGGGTCGCTGCCGTCCAGAGATCTTCACTGTCACGCGTTGCATAGGTGTAGGACAAGGAAGGCGACAGCGTCACCGTATCGGATAGCGGGATGTTCAATCCGGCATTCAACGATAACGTCGAAGCATCGAGATCATTGCTGGAGAAAGCCGGGCCATCACCACCGGCGCGATTGATATTGTAGGTGCGGTCCGACCAGCCGACCGTGTACTGCACGGATGTTTCAAACAGCGGCAACAGGGCAGAAGCATCCGGCTGATAGGCGTAACGCAACAGGCCGGTCACATCGCCACCTTCGGTGCGTCTTACGCCACTCGACACCGGAAAGCGGAACATGTCCTTGGTGTAGGTGTAACCGAGACCAATATCGAACAGATGTTCTTCCAGCTCGATTGATGTACGAGAGCCGATCAGGAACTGGCTGGCTTCACGACGCGGTTTGTCGCGGATGACATTGGGTCCCTGACTGGTGGGTGGACCTGGTGAAACCTGTTGCGGATTGGCCTCCATCGCGGTCTTGTTCAGCGGTCCAGCCACGTCAAAACCAAGATCTGTATAGCTGGCAAAGATACGGGTTTTCACGATGTCGGAAAGCTCGGCTTCCACCACGCCGCCGACATTAACCCGACGGGAGTCGTTGTAATCGCGGAAACCGTCGCGGCGACTGACATCGGCATAAAATCCGGCTGCGAAACGTTCGCCGTCAAAACCGGTTCTTGCGGAAACATCGGCCTGCCCAAAGCTGCCACCGCCCGCGGAGATCGTCGTGCCCTTTTCGACCGGCGAAGCGAAATTGATCGCCCCACCCAGCACACTCGCACCCAGGCGGTTTGCTGTGTAACCACGGTAGACTTCAATAAGACTGGCCTGCCCCGGATTGGCCAGGCCGACAATATAGGAGCCATCGGCGCGGTTGATTGGCAGGCCATCCTTCAGCACCAGAATTCCGCGTTCAACCGGGTTTTGCTGCAAACCGGAGCCGCGGATCTGGATACGCGGCTGGTCATTGCCACCGAAGAACCGTTGAACAACAACGCCGGGAGCCGAAGACAGCACTTGGGCCAATGTCGGCACGGCTGGACCGGCATCCGCCTGCGGCTGAATAGAGGAAACCCCGCCCGGAACGGCCTTTAGACGTCTGCGCGCCTGCTCCACGCCCGACAATGTTTTGCCTTCAACCGTTATGGTGTCCAAAACTGTCGTAGAGCCTGGCGCCGCCGATTGTGCCAACGCAACACTCGAAACCCCGGCGGCGAGCAATGCCGTTACCGTAAATAACCCAGTCCCCAACAAGCGCATACGCCATTCATCCCTTGATAGACTTTACTGTCCCGGAGATGACATTTTGCAAGTACCCGCTCTTTGCTCTGGAACAAAGAACAGAGAAAACATGATAATTAGACGCATGTTTCTGGAGAGGTTATTTCCTTGAGAATTCGGGAGCCCTCCTGCGCGGCAGCAGCAATGTCTGCAAACAGCAGGCTAGCCGCTTCGATAATGCCGCTGTCCATCTCGTCATCCTCGGCAAAATCCCCCAGCATATCCAGGAGGATACCGATCTTGCGGCGCTCCTCACGCGCCGTCGCCAATAGTTTCGCCTGATTGCGCTGCTGTTCAAACGCCTCGAGCTGCTGCAGGGCCGCATCCACCTTGTCGCGACACTCACAGTCCAGTGCACTTTTCATGACGACACTGCGCACCAGATGAATGGCGTCGGGAATGTCGCTCACGCTTAGGGTTCTCGGCTGCATTTTTTCAACCGGGTTTTGCATATCGATCATCAGAGGTTTGCTCCATGTGCTGTGTTGCGGGCGCGGGCAACCCATGCGGCGCCCTCGCGTCCATGATGGAAACCGTTAGAAAGCGGCACGCCGGGATAGATGCGCTGCATCTGCGTGATGCCATCATCGGCATCGCACCGGCCAGTCAGCACATCATCATAAATCCTGGCAACCGCCGCCATGTCACAGTCCTGCGGCGAGAGACGGAAACGGGAAACACCCGCCTGCGCCAAATCACGCAATTCTCCGAGCAGCGACTGACAGGTGTGCGATACGGTCTGTACGCCGTTCAGCGCCAGAAACGACTGCTGATCAAGCGTTTTGACCGCCAGACCGTCCGGATCATCCTTGCAGACAAACTGGCAATTATCCTTGATGTTGCCCTTGGAGCGGGCATGGGCACAGCGCGCCGAAATGGCGAGCGGCATGCGGCCGAATGCAAATACCTCAAACTCAACATCAGGCGTGTCAGCAACAATGCGATTGACCGATTCCACCGGCAACTCCGGCGGCAGACAGATCGCGGTGGCGCCACGTGAGGCCAGCAGTCGTGCCGTTGCAGCATTATACACATTGACCATTGGACCAATGACATGCGGCGTGCCGCGCAACATGCCCAAGGCCGAAAGGTCGTTTGCTTCCACAGGGTAAGGGCTGTCGGCGATCAGGCCACGAACATGGCGGCTTTCGCGCTCCAGCGTCACCAAGGCAAGGGTCGACAGAACAATCTGTTTGCCGGCATTTTCCAGCCGTTCGATAACCTCGGCCAGATGCGGTTCGGTAAAGTGGAAGCGCTTGGAACAGACGGTTTCACCGAGAAAGACCTGGGTGACCGGTGCCTCATCAGCGATGCGGAAATAAAAATCACGCCACTTTTCCCCTTCCCACAAATAGAGAACGGGCCCAAGCGTTAGCGTTGCTATTTGTGACATGCCATTATCTCCAGCGTTTTTCGTATGCGCCCGACGTGGTGCGCTGGCCTTCACTCAAAAGCCTGAGCCGCGACAGAAGTTTGCCGCGTTCATCGGCGCTGGCATCCAATGCCTTGCGAAGGGTGGACACAACCTCGGCCACATAGGCCTTGCCGCGTTGTCTGCCTTCGATTTTCAGCGCGCTGACGCCGGCATCGCGCAGGGCGTCAATCTGATCCATCACATCAAGTGAGACCGGGTCTTCAAAGGCATACCCCTTGTCATCGGCCACATCGAAACGGCCCTTGCACAGGGTCGGGTAACCCGCCGCCTCACCATCCGGAAAACGGTTGATGGTGTAGTCGCCAAGCTCCGACACCAGGTCCTTGCCGTCCTGCCGGTAACGCACATGGCTGGCCGGAGAACAGACGCCATTCATGTTCGGCGACTTTCCCGTGGCATAGGACGAGAGCGAACAGCGCCCTTCCGCCATGACGCACAGACCGCCAAATACAAAGATCTCAATTTCGCAGCGGATCTGCCGTGCCAAACGGGCAATATCCGGAATGGTCAAGGTTCGTGGCAGCACAACCCGTTTTGCCCCAAATGCATCGACGAGGAAGTTCACGGCATCCGCATTGGAAGCGGAGGCTTGTACCGACACATGGATACGTTGCTCGGGGAAGGTTTCCGCCACGTGGGCCATCAAACCGAAATCGGCAAGAATAAGCGCATCGGCGCCGGCCTTAACGGCATCGGCCGCAGCCCGATACCAAATCTCCTCGCTGCCTGCTCGCATGAAGGTGTTGAGCGCCACGAAGGTCTGTGTGCCATGTTTGCGGGCATAGACAATCGCGTCCGCCAGTTCTTCACGCGAAAAATTCAGACCCGGAAAATTGCGGGCATTGGTCTCGTCACGGAAACCGCAATACACGGCATCAGCCCCCGCATCGACGGCCTCACGAAAGGCGGCGGGTGTTCCTGCAGGACAGATCAGTTCCATGCCGCACCCCCGCCTTCAGACAGGATGCGCCCACGCAGGTTGCTTGCAGCCTTGGTCACCCATGGACCAAGCGGCCCGGCAATGCTGCCCAGATCGTTTGGCAGATCTACACCGCTGTCATCCAGCGCATTTCTGAGCGCCAGCATGGCCTCCATGTCTCCGGTGACCGTCAGATCACGCGAGAAGAACAGTGCGTCCGCGTCTTGCCGTCCCTCCATCAGGGCAAGCAGCATGAACAGCGGTCCCGTGACCGAAGCGTCCGCTTTCAAGGAACGGCTTTTACGGCTGACGATGATTGACGAACGTGCCGGATGAACCACAAAAGCAAATGGCAGATCGTTTGGCAGAAACGCATAATGTTTGTTGCGATGTTCCGCGAGGCGGCCAAACAGATCGGCATGTTGCTTCATGATTTGCGTCAGCATCAGCGCGGTCATGCGCTGCACAATCGGCAGCGGCAGGTAACGCATCGGTTTCGCAAGAGTGGCGGGGAAAGTCATCATGGGCGTCTCTAACTCTATGGACCAGTGTGCGGCAAACTAACCGCACCGGACGCAAATCCGTTTGACCGAGCGCAAAGACAGAATGATTTGCAGCCGCCAGACAGAACCCATGATGGATAAAAAAACCACGCCGACCCGCGCCGGTGATCTGCGCGACTTCCTTGCCATGCTAGAACAACGTGGTGAGTTGAAGCGCATTGAACAGCCCGTGTCGCTGGTGCACGAGGTGACAGAAATTCACCGCCGGGTGTTGCAAAATGGTGGGCCTGCCCTGCTGTTTGAAAAGCCGGTGGCCGCAGACGGCAAGGTGCATGACATACCGCTTCTGGCCAATCTGTTCGGTACGCAGCAACGGATAGAATGGGGCCTGGGGGTTGAGACCGGCGGCCTGAAAGCCCTTGCGGAGCGGTTTGCCGAACTGCGCGAGCCACGCCCTCCACACTCCATCAAGGATGCATGGAACAAATTGCCGATGTTGCAGGCGGCGTTTTCCATGCGCCTGAAACAGGTATCGCGGGCACCGGTGCAGGACATTGTTCTGCAGGGTGATGAGGTCGACCTCGGAAAATTACCCGTGCAATGGTGCTGGCCGGGAGAACCTGCGCCGCTGATAACCTGGCCGCTTGTCATCACCAGATCACCCGATAATCCCGCCGACATCAATGTCGGGATTTACCGCATGCAGGTGCTCGGACCCAACAGGTTGATCATGCGCTGGCTTGCCCATCGTGGTGGTGCACGACATCACCGTATGTGGCAAAATCGCGGAGAGGATATGCCGGTTACCATTGCGATCGGCGCCGATCCCGCCCTTATTCTGGCGGCCGTCATGCCCCTGCCGGAACATATGAGCGAGCTTGGTTTTTCTGGCCTGCTGCGCGGCATGCGAAGCCGCATCGCGCAGGCAGTGACGGTACCGATGCCGGTCCCCGCCAATGCGGAAATCATTCTGGAGGGAACCGTCTCGGCGAATGAGACGGCAGCAGAAGGTCCCTATGGCGACCACACCGGTTATTACAATTCGGTTGAGCCGTTCCACGTCATGACCCTGTCGGCCATCACCATGCGGCAAAAGCCGGTCTACCTCTCCACCTATACCGGCCGGCCGCCGGATGAACCCTCGGTTCTGGGTGAGGCGATGCTGGAAATCTTCCTGCCACTGGTCAAACGACAGTTTGCCGAAATCGTTGATCTGTGGATGCCGCCGGAAGCCTGTTCCTACCGCGTCATGGTTGTTTCCATCGACAAACGATATCCCGGTCAGGCCAAGCGCATCATGATGGGCTTATGGTCCATGCTGCCGCAGTTCAATTACGTCAAACTGATCATCGCCGTGGATACCGATATCAATGTTCGCAAATGGGAGGATGTCATCTGGGCACTTTCCACCCGTTTTGACGCCTCACGCGATGTGACGATCATCGACAACACACCCATTGATTATCTCGATTTCGCCTCTCCTAAGGCCGGTCTTGGCGGCAAGATGGGACTGGATGCCACCCGCAAACTGCCAGGTGAAACAGAGCGGGAATGGGGCCGCGTGCTGTCGATGACGCCAGATGTGATTGCCAAAGTCGACGCCATGTGGAGTGAGCTCGGATTGGGAGAAAAACCATGACCATATCACGGGTCGTTGTTGGCATTACCGGTGCATCCGGCGCCGCTATTGCCGTGCGCATCATTGAGCGTCTTGCAGACATGCAGGGAATAGAAACCCATCTGGTCATCTCGCCCTCTGCCCGTCAAACATTGCTGCATGAAGTCGGCGCGGCCGCCGTAGAGCGAATTTCGGCGCTGGCGCATTTCAACCATCCGGTCACCGATATTGGCGCTGCTATCGCCAGCGGTTCCTTCCACACGGCGGGCATGATTGTTGCCCCCTGCTCCATGCGGACACTGGCGGCAATCACCCATGGCTTTTCCGACAATTTGATTGTCAGGGCAGCAGATGTGCATTTGAAAGAGCGCCGCAAACTGATTTTGATGGCACGGGAAACACCGCTGCACCTAGGCCATTTGCGCAACATGTGTGCGGCCACCGAAATGGGCGCAATGATCATGCCGCCCGTGCCTGCATTTTACCATCTTCCGGAAAGTGTGGCTGATATTGTCGATCAACTTGCCGCCCGCGCAATGGACCAGCTTGGCCTATCGGCGTCGCCACAGGCAAAAGCATGGGAGCCGCATGTGATTGCGGCCTCCTGACGTCTTGCGATTACATGTAAAGCATCGGGTCGGCACCGAAGAGTGCGGCGTGACCGCCAGCCAGCAACCACCAAGTGATAAGTCCCGTCAAAGCGGCAGCAACCAGCAATGGTGCATCAAAGGCTGGTCGCACCTTGCCGGACAACAAAGCTGCAAAAGGAATGGATGAGGTACGGGCTGTCGCCTCACCCCAGCCAGATCCCAGTCTCTTGCGGGCGCGTTTTTCAATCATTGGAATTCCGCCGAGCGAAAACAGGGCAAAACCTCCAAACAGGATCAGCGACCGCAGGTCACCATTGGGAACGAGATGCCCTGCTGACCAGAACAGAAAACCCCATAAAACCGGATGCCGGGTAATGGTGACGATCGCCCCGGCCTTCTCTCCCTGCCGCACCGAGATGGACAGCGGGTTGACGCTGCACAGGCCGGCAAGAACAAAAAACACCCCAAGTGGCGCAGCAAGAAATGTCACATGCGCTTGCCAGGGCGCGGTGTCCCACAGGGGAATATAGTCCACCATCAGGGCCGCATGGAAAACCCAGCCAAGGGCGGCCAGCGACACCAGAGAATAGACACCGAAATATGCGGGCCTGCCCATTGCTGCAACCAGCTTGCCACGCACCGATGGCACGGCTGGGATAGAATGCAGGGCAACGAACAATGCCAGCGCGGCTAAAAGTTCTATCACGGCAGGATCCTCGCTTGTTCTCTTACTGCCCCAGAAACAGCACGGTCGCTATGGCAGCAGAGGCCAGCACGGCCGAAATGGTGCCCGGTCCCTGTAACACCCCCATTCGGTAAAGAAGGATAGAAAAGCCGATAATAATAGGCGTTGCGACAATGAGTCCGACCTGAGCGTCGTTCATGCTTATGCTCCATCAAATGGTAATTGCGCTTTGTCATGACCATAAGCGTTTACTGACGGCGTTCTTTGATCGGCAGCAAAGAAGCACATGATGCACCCGCCTATCTCTGACTTGCTATTCGGCAAATATGGATGAGGTCATGGCGGCAAAAGACGAGGATAACGGCAATCTGCTGATGTGGATTCTGGTATGGAGTGAGTTGATTGTATTTGGGGCATTGCTGGCGGCATTTCTGATCGCCTTTGCTCTGAACGAAGAAGGATTTATCGCAGCAAGGGGCCATTTGCAGCCGCAAATTGCCGGCTTCAATACACTGGTACTGTTGGGTAGCGGCTGGCAGGCGGCGATTGCCGCCCGTCGTAATAGCCCGGTGCAACTAAGAAGGCGGGCGCTGATTTTGGCGGCCCTGCTGGGTTTCGTCTTCACCGCATTGAAGCTCTACGAATACAGCACCGAAATCGCCTTCGCATCAGATGCGGCCTACGGCGCTTTTTACGAGCTGTATTTCATGCTCACCGGCTTTCATCTTTTCCACGTCATCTTTGTTGCAGGGCTGCTGCTGATCGTTGCCGTGAAACCGAAAGATGAAAACGTCACGCTCGTCACGACCATCTGGCACATCATCGATCTTGTCTGGATCGTCATTTTCCCCGTTATCTATCTGGTGTAGACCCATGCTTGATCGTACATCTTCACAACTGCGCAAAACCTTTGTCATTCTTAGCATTCTGGTGCTGGCCGGCATGGCCGTGGTGACGGCAAGACAGGCCGGTTACATGCCTGCACTTGCTGCGGCGTGCCTGGTGCTGCTGTTTGCGCTGTTAAAATCCCGACGCATTATCGATGAGTTTCTGGGCCTTGGCGGCGAGCCGGGTCTTTTGCGTAATGCCCTGCTGGCATGGCCGGTGCTTTTCGCCGCAGCAGCGCTGCTGCGCGCTGTTCTGCAGGGCGTCTACCATCTTTGAAAGCAACCTGGGGCCGATAGCGTGCCTGTTGTTTGCCAAATGGCAAAGACGGTTCTGCCCCAGCCTCTAGAAAGGTCCCAGCCCTACCGCAGTGCGCCGCCCAACAGCCAAACACCCCGGAAAAGGGTTCGATCAAGCCGGTCCGCGCTGGCGGTTCCCCGGAATGGAAAGGACCATGGCATGGCAGAACGCCTGACCAAGACAGGAGCGCGCAACGTCTTTTATGGCGGCTCCATATTCTTCTTTGCGATTTTCGTCGGGCTTACCGCCCACAGCCATTATTACATGCGCACCGTTTCTACGGATGAAAGCACGCTGACGGCAAGTGTCGCCCGCGGCAAACATGTCTGGGAGAAAAACTCCTGCATCAACTGTCACACTCTGCTCGGCGAAGGTGCCTATTTCGCACCAGAGCTTGGCAATGTCTGGAAGCGTTACGGCGGCGTTGAGGACAAGGAGTCCGCACGCGATTCCATCAAGGGATGGATGGCCGCACAGCCGACCGGCATCGAAGGCAGACGTCAGATGCCCCAGTTCAACCTGACCGATCAGGAACTTGATGACCTTGTCGACTTCCTCGAGTGGGCAAGCCGCATCAAGACCCAGAACTGGCCACCGAATGATGCCGGGTGAGATGTGAGGCAAGGAGAGAAGACATGAAATACCAGACGCAAAAAGTCGCCATGCTTTACTTCTATGGCGCCATTGGCCTGTTCATTGCGCAGGTCATATTCGGTGTGTTTGCAGCGACAATCTACGTGCTGCCCAACACGCTTTCCGAGCTTTTACCCTTTAACATCGTCCGCATGATCCACACCAACGCCCTTGTTGTCTGGCTGTTGATGGGTTTCATGGGCTCGACTTATTACCTGCTGCCGGAAGAGACGGAAACCGAGCTTTACAGCCCGAAACTGGCGATCATCCAGTTCTGGCTGTTCCTCGTCGCCGCCGCTGTTGCCGTGGTCGGTTACCTGTTCCGCATCCATGAAGGACGCGAGTTCCTGGAACAGCCCTTTGCCATCAAGGTTGGCATCGTCATCGTCGTGCTGATGTTCCTGTTCAACATCACCATGACAGCTTTGAAAGGCCGAAAGACCACCGTCATCAACATCCTGCTATTTGGCCTTTGGGGTTTGGCGATCTTCTTCCTGTTTGCCTTCTACAACCCGGTCAACCTGGCACTCGACAAGATGTACTGGTGGTACGTCATCCATCTCTGGGTCGAAGGTGTGTGGGAACTGATCATGGCCTCGATCCTGGCCTTCCTGATGATCAAGCTCAACGGCATTGACCGCGAAGTGGTTGAGAAGTGGCTCTATGTCATCGTCGGCCTGGCACTGTTCTCAGGCATTCTCGGCACCGGCCACCACTTCTACTGGATCGGCGCTCCCGGATACTGGCAGTGGATCGGTTCACTGTTCTCGACGCTGGAAGTCGCACCGTTCTTCACCATGGTCATCTTTACTTTCGTGATGACCTGGAAGGCCGGACGCAAGCACGACAACCGCGCCGCCCTGTTGTGGTCGATCGGTTGCTCGGTCATGGCATTTTTCGGGGCTGGCGTCTGGGGTTTCCTCAACACGCTGTCATGGGTCAACTACTACACCCACGGCACGCAGATCACGGCCGCGCACGGCCATCTCGCCTTCTTTGGTGCCTATGTGATGCTGAACCTTGCCATGATGGCCTATGCCATGCCGGAAATGCGCAAGCGCGCACCGTATAACCAGATGCTGTCAATGGCCAGCTGCTGGATCATGTGCACCGCCATGTTCCTGATGACCTTTGCCCTTACCTTTGCTGGTGTTGTGCAGGTGCACCTGCAGCGCGTGCTCGGCGACAATTACATGGACGTGCAGGAACAGCTGTCGCTGTTCTACTGGATACGCCTGGCGACGGGCGCTGGAGTTCTCATTTCGGCTCTCATGTTCACCTGGGCAGTCCTGGTGCCCGGCAAGGAACGACGGAGTGACGTCACCCGTGCAGTGCAGCCTGCCGAATGAGAAACGCGCCGGCCCTTAAACCCCAGGGGCCGGCGCTTCCCTTTTTCAGAATCTCATGGAGAGAAAAACATGAACACGATCTTCAGGGACGGACCAAAGACCACCACGGAAATTCCTTTCTACAGCCCGTCCGGCAATGAGTGCCAGCTGTTTGAAAGAGCATGGACCCGGCAACTGCCGCTGCTTCTGAAAGGTCCAACCGGTTGCGGCAAAACCCGCTTTGTCAGCCATATGGCCGCCAAGCTCGGCCTGCCGCTCTCCACCGTTTCATGCCATGACGATCTGGCTGCCGCCGATCTGACCGGCCGTTATCTGCTGAAAGGTGGCGATACGGTCTGGATGGATGGCCCGCTGACCAGAGCGGTTCGTCAAGGCGGCGTTTGCTACCTCGACGAAATTGTTGAAGCCCGCAAGGATGTCGCCGTCGTGCTTCACCCGCTGACGGATGACCGGCGTATTCTGCCGCTGGAACGCACCGGCGAAGTGCTCGACGCACCTCCCGGCTTCATGCTGGTAGTGTCCTATAACCCCGGCTACCAGAACCTGCTGAAAAGCCTGAAACCCAGCACCCGGCAGCGGTTTGTCGCCATTGAATTCGACTTCCTGCCGAAGGACCAGGAAATAGCAGTTGTTTCGAAGGAAAGTGGTCTTGATGAATCCGACATCGAACCGCTGGTTAATCTGGCGCAGCGTCTGCGCACCCTGAAAGGCCATGACCTTGAAGAGGGTGTCTCGACCCGCCTTGTCGTATATTGCGCAAGCCTGATCGATGCCGGCATGAGCAATCGTGACGCCGTCCGCGCAGCCATGATTGAACCGCTGACCGACGAGCAGGATGTCAAGGCGGCTCTGTTCGAGATCGCGGACGCAATGATCCGCTAAGGCACTTTGCGTCTTCAACGGCGCAAAAGACCCTCCGACACACTGAAGCTACGTATCGTCATTGCGAAATTCGAAACCGGATTTCGCGCCGATGCGGCAAGGATAGTTCGATGCTGGATTTTCTGGAACTGGAAGAAACCGTTGGCCGTGCATGGCATCGCCTGATTGGCGGAACTGCAACATGGCTGCGTTTTCCTGAACATGCCGTCAAACTGGACGATGTGCAAACGTTGCTGGCTGTGTGCTTTCGCGGTTTTGGTGGTGAGCGGGCGGTGCAGATCGCGCCGGCCCGTGCCCGCACGTCCACCCACCGCTTGCGTTTGCGTCAACGCATGGGACTTGGTGAGGAAAAGTTGGCCCAGCCGGGCCGTGACCACGCCACGTTGATGTTGCCTCCAGTCATCGACCTGTTCCCGGACGAAGGACTTAACCGTGACCTCTATGTCTGGCTCGCAGCCGCGATGGCTTGCCTGCCACTCGACCAGTTTCCATCAGATGATTTGCTGCTGAACGATCTCACCCGGCTTGATCGGGCATCAAAGTTGGCCGACCATGTCATGGAAGCCTTTCCCGGCATGAAAAATCGCTATCGTCGCCTGTGTGCTGCCATCCTTGCCGTGCGTCAGAAAAGACCACTTCCCAAGGTCGAGCAGCAGGTTGAAAACCGTATTCTGGCGATGCTGGCAAATGGTGCCGAACACCATGCGCCAGTCGCGCCGTTCCAGTTCCCATACAAGGCACCGCCTGGTTATCTGCCGATGCTGCCGGTTCCCCTTTGGCCCGATACACTGCTGCGCGAAGCCTCCGAACCGCGCGACAATGAAGACCAGCCCGCCAGCGGTGCTCAGCCCCAATGTGCACCCACCGCCCGGCACATTGCGGTCAGAGAAAAGGCGGAAAATCGCCAGACCGAACGCAGCCCGTTCATTCTCAATCGGTTCGAAAAGATCTTGGCCATGGCTGAAATGGTGAATGTCGATCGCCCCGGAGACGATAGTGACGATAATGACGCCAGCGCCGCCGATGAACTCGATGAGATGACGCTTGGCGAACGCAAGGGCAGACCATCCGCCCGCTTCCGTTTCGATCTTGACCTTCCACCGGAAGCACTGGATCGCACCCCGTTGACGGCAGATCTGACCTACCCGGAATGGGATTATCGCAGCGGCACCTATCTACCCAACCATTGCCGCGTGCTTGCTTCGGCGGCCGCTGGTTCGGAAACACCGCCAGAAGCCGATGAACAAACCAAGAGCTTGATCCGTCGTGTCAAACGACAATTCGAGGTTCTGCGTCCTCGCCATGAAATACTCAAAGCCCAGATCGACGGAAACGATCTTGATCTGGATGCCGTAGTCCGTGTGCGAAGCGACATGGCTGCCGGCGGTCAAGGCAGTGATCGCATTCACATGATGAGCAGACCGCAGGCTCATGATCTTGCCGTCACCATTCTTGTCGATGTGTCGTTGTCCACTGATGCGTGGTTTGATAACCGCCGCGTTCTGGATGTCGAGAAAGAAGCCCTGCTGGTGTTGGCAAACGGACTGTCCGCCTGCGGCGACAGCCACTCCATTCTGACATTCACCTCCCGTCGTCGCTCATGGGTGCGGGTGGAAACGGTAAAAGATTTTGACGAGCCAATGGGCGACAAGGTGGAGCGACGCATTTCCGCACTGAAACCTGGCTATTACACCCGTATTGGCCCTGCGGTTCGCCATGCGGCTGCGGAGTTGCGCAAGCGCCCTGACAGACGCAAGTTGCTGTTGCTGCTGACCGACGGCAAACCCAACGACGTTGACCACTATGAAGGCCGGTTTGCCATCGAAGATAGCCGCCGGGCCATCACCGAGGCAAGGCGCTCCGGCGTCAACGTGTTCGGTGTGACGGTGGACAGGCAAGCCCAGTCCTACATTCCGGCGATCTTTGGCAAGAATGGCTACGCCATCGTCAACAGGATTTCCAAACTGCCCTCGGCCTTGCCCGCCATCTATCGCAGCTTGGCCGGTTAACCGCAGCAAATACCACCAAAATAACAGCCCCGCCAAATAACGGGGCTGTTTTGTTTCAGTCTTCATTACCTTGCAGAATGTCCTCCTTAAGGCGGTATCCACCTTAAGGAGGTAAGGATCAGGCCGCTTTGCTATGCGTGCGGCCCGATGAATGCAGATAGGCATCGAAACAGGCCGCAACGGCACGAATAATGAAGCGTTGATCCGGTTTGACGCTGACGATGCCATCTCTGATGTCAACGACGCCATCATCTTCCAGCATGGAGAGCTGGCGATTGTCCTCCAGCAACATGGCAGCATCAAAACCATGACCTGCAGCAATCCCCGCCACATCGGCGCGAAAATCGCACATCAACCGTTCAATCAGATCGGCGCGCATCCGGTCTTCGGTGGTCAAACGATACCCCTTGACGGTCGCCAGTTGCCCGCTGGAAATCTGCCGCGCATAAATGCCAGGTGGCACTTCGTTTTGCACATACCCACCAGGCATGCGTCCAATGGCGGAAGCGCCCAGACCGATCAAAGTCTGGCAGGCATCCGTCGTGTAGCCCTGGAAATTGCGATGCAGACGTCCTGACTTTTGTGCAATCACCATGTCGTCACCGGGCAAAGCGTAGTGATCGAGACCGATGCGGATATAACCTGCCCGCTCGAGAGTGGCGGCAATAGCATCTGCCTGCTCTGCCCGCGCCATGGCATCTGGCAAGACCTTTTCATCAATCAGTTTCTGATGCTGTTTGAAGCTCGGGATATGCGCATAGCCAAACACCGAAAACCGGTCGGGCCGCATTTTGATCGCAGCCTTGGCCGTGGCAATACAGGACGCCACGGTTTGATGTGGCAAGCCGTAGATCAGGTCAAAATTGATACGGGGAACGCGGGCAACTCTTAGCCTCGTGACGGCGGTCTGCGTTTGTTCTTCGCTTTGGATGCGGTTGATGGCCTTTTGCACGATAGGGTCAAAGCTTTGCACTCCAAGGCTTGCACGCCTGACACCGCCCTCACCCAGCGCAACCGCCATGTCCGGTGTCAATGTTCTGGGATCGATCTCGACAGCCATCTCGGTGGTCTTGTCAAAAACGAAATTTTTGCCCAGCAATGCAATCAACCGCAGGAACTCCTCCGGCTGCATGATGGTGGGTGTACCACCGCCAAAATGCACATGGCCAACCTTCAGGCGACCAGATGTCCGCGCCCGCACCAGATCAATCTCCGCATGCAGGACGTCGAGGTAATCAAGGATTGGTTGATCGCGGCTGGTGATCGTGGTGTGACAGCCGCAATACCAGCACATCGACCGGCAGAACGGAATATGCAGATAAAGCGAGACTTTATCCTGCGGCGGAATTTCGGTAATCCAGTCCGAATAGGTTCCGGCCCCTATCGAGGCCGAAAAGGCCGGTGCAGTTGGATAACTGGTGTAACGCGGCAGTCGCGCTTCGCCGTATTTCTCGATAAGCGGCTGATGCATGGGGCACTCCTTTACGGTTACAAATGTGCCCGTATCCTGCCCACGAAGAATGCGCCCTTCTTTGCGTAAAAGCGCATACATGACAATTTTCAGATTTATTTGAGCCGCGTCAACGTTGCCCGCTGTGACAATAGGTAGCTTGCGGGCTGCTTAAGCGGCTGCCGCACGCATGAGCAATCCTTGTCTTGCGGCGATGGAAACAGATTATGTCCGAAGCTCAACCCGTTACCAACATTGATGTCAGGGTCATTCCGCCACGTGAACGCCATCCGCAGATTTTTGGTGCTCTTGGCGCATTAACCGCCGGCCAGTCGCTGCAGATCACCAGTGATCATGACCCGCGCCCGCTGCTGTACCAACTGGCCACCAATTTCCCAGGCGAGTTTGGCTGGGAATATCTCGAGCAGGGTCCGGAAGTCTGGCGCCTTGACATCAACCGTATGGAAGGTGAGAGCGAAGGCAGTGAAGAAGAACATTCCGGCTGCGATTGTTGCTGTGGATCAAACCATTAAGAGCAATCTGCCTCCATGCTAGACGTCTGCAAAAATCGGCAAAAGCTGTTTCAAAGATAAAAGGTGAACCATGAATGGCAGCATGAAAGAACTGGATCTGCGTCCACTTTTGCGCAGTGGCATCGAACCATTCCCCGCCATCATGGAGACTGTGGCATCGCTGGCTCCGGGTGAAGGTTTGACGATCATGACAACCTTTCGCCCGGTGCCATTGTTCAATGTCATGGCGCGCCGCGGGTTCGATCATCTGGAAAAAGAGCTTGGCAATGGTGAGTGGGAGGTCCAGTTCATTCCGCATAAAAAAAGCGAAGAACTCTCCGTGTCACCAACGCTGGTCCATGATGCCGCAGAACCAGAAGCATGGCCGGATCCCAGCGAATATCTTGATCTCGTCGAACTCGCTCCACCACTGCAAATCAAGCGGCTGACGGAAGCCACAAAGAGCCACCCTCCGGGTTCGGTCATTTTTGCCGTTATGCAGCAGGAACCGGTTTTTCTCTATGCTGACCTGATGTCGAATGGCCATCAATGGGCAGGAAACTTCGACGAAGGCCGCACAGCATTCCGTATGTTCATCAGGATTGGCATGCCGCCGAACTGACAGCGTAATCTCGGCAACAAAGCATACTTCCATCAAAATGCCCCGCCTGTGACAACAAGCGGGGCATTTTCTTTGGTTCATTCTGAAAGATAAAACCGCTGCGAACCGTCAAGCCCGCAACGGTTTGCGCTCCTGTGTCAGGATCGGCCCGAATTCTATGCAGAACAACAGAAAGCCTATGATCCACAGGGCGCCCGAGCAGGCGTAAAGGTGCATCATGGCATCCGGGAAGGCCTCTGCGGCTGGTCTCAGCACTGCGCTTCCAATCAGCGCCAGATAGGCGGCAACTGTCATCTTCGTTGCATGGAGTTTGCGACCGGTATGACCAAGGCTGGCGCGCGTCATCACCGCCAGCATCATGCAGGCAACAACGCCGACGGTAAATATATGCAGCACCGAGCGGGCATCCATCCCCTCATAGACACCCAGCGCAATGGCCATGAAGCCGAGCGGTATGAAGGCATAAGCCACATGCAGAACCACCAGCAATTGCTCCGGCCATGTAGCCCAACCGCGCCACCGCACAAGCCTGACCGCATGCATGAACCCAGCGATTGCAGCGACAATGGCCGTTAATGGGCTCTCGGGTGCAAGGGTCCAACCACCAAGGGCGGCAACCCCCGTTAAAATCGCCGCCGTATCGAAGGTATTATAAGGAACAGGAAAATCGGTACGGCCACACTTGTTGATCCAGTTGCGGGTAAAACTTGGAACGATGCGTCCACCGACGATCATCACCAGAACCGTATAGGCCGAAACCGCAAGCCGTGTGGCAACGTGGCTGTGATCGCCGCTGATCGCCGCAAAATGAAAGACGATATTGGCGGCTGAAAGCGCCAACAAGCCCGCCAGTACCTTCAGGTCTTTCCATTTGCGCCCGGCAATGACTTCTCTTGCGCATATCGCCAGCAGGGCCGGAAGAAACAGACCATCGATCACCGCAGCTAATGTCATGCCAAACATGCCAGGCACCAGGAACATCAACCGTCCCAAACACCATAACCCGAACAGCAGCACCAGTGGCAACCCGGACACCGGCAATCGGCCTGTCCAGTTCGGCACGGCTGTCAGCAAAAATCCGGCAAGCACAGCCGAGGCAAAACCAAACAGCATTTCATGCGCGTGCCAGTTATGCGCGCCATAATCGCCGCCGATCTGGATGAACCCGCTCAGTGCGGAAATCCACAGGACCATGGTGACGATTGCCCAAATGGCCGCCGCCAGAAAGAACGGGCGGAAACCATAAGAAAAAATGACCGGTCCGGTGCGTGACAAACCTCTTGGAACTCCGCCTTTTGGACGGGCATGTCCTTCTTGCCGGATTGTTTCTGTACCACTCATGATATTGCTCCTGGGATTAGCCTTCGTGGTGAATTCTTGACATCTGTCTAACCACCCCTGGCCACCCCGTCTTTGCGAACAGGCAAAGACAGCGACACCCCCAGCCAAAATGTCGCAGCCGTCAAAACGGGCTCTTTGTTCCATCTCAAATTGTAATTCGCGAGTTGAGCTAAAAACGATCACGACAGGGCCAAGCAAGGCTTGTCCTATCGGAGAAGGAGAAACCCGATGACTGACAACTTCAACATCACACGCCGGAACATACTGGCTAGTGCGGCTTTTGCTGGTGCGATGGCACCTGTCATCGGCGCAGCAACCGCGCATGCAGCAGGCGAAACAAAGACAGCTGAGAAGGCTTTGACACCCGCCGAGATTTCGGCACTACCTCGCGTTAAAGTGGAATTGGCGAAACCACCTTTCGTGCATGAACACACCCAGAAAGCTGTCGGCGGACCAAAAATTGTCGAGTTCACACTGACCATCGAAGAAAAGAAGATGGTACTGGATGACAAGGGTACTGAAGTTCACGCCATGACGTTCAATGGCTCGGTTCCCGGCCCACTGATGGTCGTTCACCAGAATGACTATGTTGAATTGACGCTCATTAACCCTGACACCAACGAACTTCAGCACAACATCGACTTCCACTCGGCGACAGGCGCTTTGGGTGGCGGCGGCCTGACAATCGTCAACCCCGGTGAGAAGGCAATCCTGCGCTTCAAGGCCACCAAGGCTGGCGTATTTGTCTACCACTGCGCACCTCCCGGCATGGTGCCTTGGCACGTTACCTCGGGCATGAATGGCGCCATCATGGTCCTACCACGCGACGGTCTGACGGATGGTCACGGTAAGGAACTGGCCTATGACCGCGTCTATTACGTCGGTGAGCAGGACTTCTACGTGCCCCGTGATGAGAAGGGTGCCTTCAAGAAGTATGACAGTGCTGGCGATGCCATGGTCGACACGCTGGAAGTCATGCGCACGCTGACCCCAAGCCATATCGTCTTTAACGGGGCAGTCGGTGCTCTGACAGGTGATAACGCGCTGAAGGCAGCAGTTGGCGAAAAAGTCCTGATTGTGCACTCGCAGGCCAACCGTGATACCCGTCCACACTTGATCGGTGGCCACGGCGACTATGTTTGGGCGACCGGCAAGTTCCGCAACATTCCTGATGTCGATCAGGAAACCTGGTTCATTCCAGGCGGCACGGCAGGTGCAGCATTCTACACCTTCGAGCAGCCAGGCATTTACGCCTATGTGAACCACAACCTCATCGAAGCCTTCGAACTGGGCGCGGCCGCTCACTTCAAGGTCACTGGTGACTGGAACTACGACCTGATGACTGCGGTTCTCGCACCATCGAGCATCTAACATGACCAACAGCCAAGGGACCGGAAACAGCCCGGCCCCTTGGCCCACCCCGTGGGTGTACGGAATACAAGCTGCACATATTCACGACTGATGGCGCAAGGAGATTGCTATGACCGCGCTTCGTCTAAAACCTGCATCGAAAGCTCTCTCGATTGCGATTCCGCTATCAATTATTGCGGTGCTGACCGCAACAGCAGCTCTCCAAGCGGGCATCATCGGTTCAGACAGTACACCTGTTGCGAGCGTTGACGCACCACAAACCATTGTCATTCCGACGGGCACTTTTAGTTATCGTGAAGACGGCGAATATTTCAAAAACGGTTACGCCGTTGACGCACCAATGCGCACCATGACAATGAACCGTGCACTGACAATCATGAAATATCAGGTCTCGGGCAGCGATTATAACCGTTGCGTAACGGATGGTGCCTGTGCTGCACCAGAGCCTGGCTTTACCGTTGCACTTGATGTGAGAACGCCGGCAACTGGCATCAGCCACGACGATGCAAAAGCCTATGCTGCGTGGCTGAGTGCTCGCACCGGCGAGGTCTGGACCTTGCCAAGTGACGCGCAACTGGCTTTCGCTGCCGGCTCGATCTTTCCTGATGAAAAACTGGATGTCGATACGGATTCGACCAACCCTGCCGCGCGCTGGCTGGCAGACTACGAACGCCAGACCAGCCGTAAAGCCTCGAGCAATCCGGTACCGCAATCATACGGCACGTTCGGCGAGAATGAGCATGGCCTGTCGGATTTTGGTGGCAACATATGGGAATGGACGGCGACCTGCAGTCGCCGAGTCAATCTGGATGCCAACGGCAATGTAACGAGCGCCGTCTCTTCATGTGGTATTCCGGTTGCTTCGGGCAAACACCGTGCAGCGCTTAGCGGTTTTGTGCGCAATCCGAAGGGTGGCGGCTGCGCAGTGGGCGTACCTCCGGATAATCTCGGCTTTCGGCTGGTCAAAGACACACGTTGGTATGCACCACTTGCAGCAAGGCTGCGCAACCATGGTTGGTCGGTTTAAGAACCCGACAACCTTTCCACAACCCTCGACACGTGCTAAAGACAGCGACGAAACAATACGGAAATATTTAACGAGACTAATCCTGCCGTCACCGCTCGATCAGAAGCGTCGACTACCGCAGACAAGCGGAAACAGGGTGTCTGGAGAGGACATCTGGTGAAGATTGACCGCAGCGTCATCCGGGCTTTGCCTTTGTTCAGTAAAATGTTGGACGAAGACCTCGACAAGCTTCTGTCCCATGCCAATTCCCGGCTTGTGCCACCCGGCGAAGCGATCTTTGAGCAGGGACAGGCCGCATCCCATTTTTTCCTGCTGATTCATGGCCGGTTGAAGGTCACCCAGGTGACGCAGGATGGCCAGCAGATCATTGTACGCGTAGTGCATCCCGGCGATCTGTTCGGTTTTGCCAAGGCTCTTCAAAGAACCGATTACCCCGGCACGGCGACCACCGCCGCTGAAAGCGTTATTTTGTCCTGGCAGACAGACCTCTGGCCACAATTTGTTGAGCAAAACCCTTATCTGGCAGTGTCTGCCATGCAGACCATCGGCCAGCGGCTGGAAGAAGCCCATACCCGTATTCGCGAAATGTCCACGCAGGAAGTTGAGCGCCGTGTTGCCCACGCCGTGCTTCGTCTGTCACAACAGGCCGGGCGCAAGGAAAGCGAAGGTATTCGGATCGATTTCCCGATATCCCGACAGGATATTGCTGAAATGACCGGAACGACACTGCATACGGTGTCGCGCATTCTGAGCAGCTGGGAATCCAAGGGTCTTGTGCAGGGAGGCCGCCAGAAACTTCTGGTCTGCAACATGCCGGGGCTGATGCAGCTTGCGGATGGCGCGCGCGAGTAACGCCATCGACAAATGTAAAGAGGCATTTGGGGAGGAGCGCAGGCCCCTCCTGTTGTTTTCACACAGCAGCATCCCAGACCGGTGCGAGGCCATCCGGGGACACGATACGGCCATCTGCTTTGGAAAGCGCGTGAATGGCCGCCATTTCCTCTGAAGACAGAGCAAAGTCAAAAATCGCTGCGTTCTCGGCGAGACGAGCTTCAGTCACCGTCTTGGAAAGCGCAATGATGCCGTCCTGTTGGACGAGCCAACGCAATACGACCTGCGCAACCGACTTGCCGTGGCTGGCAGCAATATCTTTCAGAACTGGGTCTGCAAGCACCTTGCCATCCGCCATGGCAAAATAGCTGGTAATCGACATGCCGGACTTTTTGGCTTCGGCGATCACGACATCCTGATTGAGATACGGATGATACTCGATCTGGTTGGTCACGATCGGCGCCTTTGAAAGTGAAACGGACTGCGCCATCAAAGCCGTGTTGAAGTTGGAAACGCCGATATGACGCACCTTGCCGGCTTCCTTGACCTCATTCAACGCACCGATCTGCTCACCCAATGGAACCGCGTCGTTTGGCCAATGGAGAAGTAACAGGTCGACATAGTCGGTTTTCAGCTTTTTCAGGCTTTCATCGACAGAAGCGATAAAGGCGTCGTGTTTGTATTTGTCGACCCAGACTTTTGTGGTCAGGAAGATGTCGCCACGCGCAATGTCGGAACCGGCGACGGCCTCGCCAACTTCCGCTTCATTGCCATAAATCTGCGCAGTGTCGATATGGCGGAATCCGGTCTTCAGCGCCTTCGGCACAATCCTGAGGACATCACTGCCGGGGACACGAAACGTACCAAAGCCGAGCGCGGGAATGGTCGCCCCATTTGCGGTAACAGTGTGCATTGGCTTACTCCTTGATTAATCCGCAGCGATTTTCGCCGGGAATGATTGGACTTGAGAACCGACCAGACATCAAGTGTCGGTTCGGCAAGCCCGGCCGCAAATCGGCCGGGCTGATAACGGTCAGGCAATGTTCAACGCCGGTGACGCGGCACGACGGTCGAGCGCACCACTCCAAATTGTCAGAAGCAGGGCAACGGCAACAAGAATGGCACCAACCCAAGGCGTAGCGACAAGACCGAGCGGCGATTCCACAACTAGACCGCCCAGCCACGCGCCGATGGCAATGCCGAGGTTAAAGGCAGCAATATTGAGTGCAGAGGCGACATCAACGGCTCCCGGCCGATGCTCTTTGGCCAACTGCACGCATAGAGCTGCAAACCTGGCACGTTTGCAAAGGACAGGAAACCGAGTGCAGCCAACGTCACCAATGTCAGAACAGGTGACGCAGCGGTAAAGGAAAACACCAGCAGCACGATTGCCTGCGCCAGGAACAGACCGACAAGCGCTCTGACCGGATTGTGATTGGCGATCCTGCCGCCGCCAATATTACCAGCAGCAATAGCGATACCGTAGAGTACGAGGATAAGACTGAAGCTGGATGCGGAGAAGCCGGTCACTTGCTGCAGGATTGGCGCGAGAAAGGTGAAGGCGACAAACGTGCCGCCATATCCGAAAGTGGTCATGGCAAAGACGATCAGCAGGCGACCTGAACCGAGAACGCGGACCTGATCAACCAGACGTGCAGGCGCTGCCTTTTTGAGCGTATTTGGCAGAAGTGTTGCAATTGCCAGAAAAGCAATGACACCGAGCATCGAGACCGCCCAGAAGGTAGCGCGCCAGCCGAAAACCTGACCAATATATGTACCAAGTGGAACACCGGTGACGATGGCAACCGTCAGGCCCATGAACATCATGGCAATTGCTGAAGCACGACGGTTCTCCGGCACGAGATCTGCAGCGATGGTCGCACCGACCGAGAAGAAAACGCCATGCGCAAAAGCGGCCAGTACACGTGCCACAAGAAGGAACTCATAACCGGATGACAATGCCGCCAGCCCGTTACCAACAATAAACAGCGCCATAAGGCCAAGCAGCAGCGGCTTTCTTTCTATCCTGCCAGTCAACGCCGTCAGGACCGGCGCACCAAAGGTCACGCCAAGCGCATAAACGCTGACGATAAGACCAGCGAGCGTCAATGAGATGTTGAGATCCGTCGCAACAGTCGGCAACAATCCGACAATTACGAACTCGGTGGTACCGATCGCATAGGCGGCGATCGTCAAAGCAAATATAGCCAAAGGCATGGTGACTTCCTCTTTACCCTCGAAATCTATCGGGGCGCTGACGACAACTCTGCTGGTCGTCTGACTGATTGATGCACCCTATATGGGGGAAGACGACTTGCCTGATAATCTGCAATAATGGATAAATACCTTTGAATTGAATTCACAAGGTAGCACGTATGGACAATCGTACCGGCGAAATGGAGGTCTTCGTTGCAGCCGCTGAACTGGGAAGTTTTTCTGCCGCCGGACGCAAACTGAAGCTCTCACCTTCTGCCGTCAGCAAACTCGTAACCCGTATTGAGGACCGTCTGGGGACACGTCTGCTGTTACGCTCAACTCGCCTCGTCACCATGACCCCAGAAGGCGAAATTTATCTGACCAGAGCAAAACGCATTTTGGCTGACATCCAAGAGACCGAACAGATCATCACCAGCGGCGGCAAAGTGGTTCCCCGCGGACTTCTGCGTGTGAATGCGACACTCGCTTTCGGTGAACGTTATCTGCTGCCACTCGCACCAAAATTCCTTGACCTATACCCAGAAGTTCAACTCGATATTTCACTGACAGACGGCGTTATCAGCCTTATTGAGGAACGAACGGATATCGCGATCCGCTCGGGCGCCCTGCAGGATTCCTCCCTGAGGGCCCGCAAACTGCTTGAAGTGCCACGGGTCATCGTCGCGTCGCCGACCTATATCGACAAACATGGTATGCCTAAAACGCCGCAAGACCTCGCACACCACAACTGCTTCAGTTTCAATTTCAGCCGAAGTCTGAACGAATGGCCGTTCAGAAATCCTGGATCTGACGATGTCTACCGTCTTGCCGTTTCAGGCAATGCGGCTGTCAACAGCGGGTTGGCGATGCGGCGATTATGCCTTGAGGGTTTAGGCTTGGGGCGTGTTGGCGGTTTTCATGTGGAGGAAGATATTGAAGCGGGCAGACTTGTGTCTGTTCTGGACGATTATAA